>NZ_JBNHFF010000001.1:0-604971 GCF_059089965.1 Arthrobacter sp. SPT-J7 | reverse complement strand
CGTAGCCGGTCAGCCAGGCCGGTTCGGTCCCGCCCTGCAGCAGCGCCCGGTCGGTCATCACCAGCTGCACCTCGAGCCGGGCCGGGTCCGCGGTGCTGCGCCCTGTGACGCGTTCAAACACGGTATCGGCCATCATCTGGCCCCGGCTCCTGGGATCGCCGGCGTTGCGCAGCCGCTCCGCTTCCTGATGCAGCGCGGCCATCACCGCGACCCCCTGGGCCACCGGCAGCAGGGTCCGGACCGAGACCATTACATCGGGTTCGGGCCGGGAGGAAACATGCCGGTCCGCTTTGGCCTTCGCCGCCCGGCCGACCACCGCCCGCGGGTCCAGCCGGTACGCGATCCGTTTGGCCTCGGCCTCCAGCTGCCGGTTCCCCATCCCGTGCAGGCGCTCCGGGGTCCCGGCCAGCTCCCGGTCCACCACGGCCCGATGCTCCGGGCTAAGGCAGTCGGTTTCCCGCACCAGGATCGCCGCCCGCCACTCATTCAGGGTCCCCGTTTGCAGTGCTTCGAGTGTGTGCGGCATCTGGTTGACCAGGACCCTGGCCCGGCCCAGCAGCAGGGCCGCCCGGTGCGGGGACTCCCGCCGCGCCAACCCGATCTGCTTGGCGATCCCTTCACCCCGCCGCGCGGCCGGGACGCCGGCGGCGGCGCGTTCGGCCCGGATCCGCTGCTCCAGCGCGACCATCAGCCTGGCCTGGTCCGCGGCGATCGCGTCCTTGGCGTCCTCCCTCGCGGCGAGCTGGTCCACCAGCTCCTCCACGGGAGCCTCCAGATCAACCGGCGGCAACGAAACCGCCCCACCATGGACGGCGGCCGACCCCACCGGTAAGGGAGCGTCGACTTCAGACCCGACAGCGGCCCCCGGCATGGTGTCGGGCGCGGCCGGCGCGGCGGCGGAAGGTTCAGGTGCTGCCGGATCAAACATCGTCACGCGTCTCAATCTTCAGCATGCCTATCCAGGGCACGGCATCGACTACGAACGGTCACGGAACAAAGCCCGCAGACACCACCGGAAAACCCCGCCCCGATGGCCAACGTTTGGTACAGAACTGCTACTGAAAACAGCCTATAAGCCGGGTCGGACACTTTCGGAGACGAGTTGAGGCACCGCGTGGGAGTCGAGGCGCTGATTAGGGGGTTCACGGTCCTCCCTGCGGGTGGCCCCGCGGATGAGACAGCTTTGAGCCGCATACCTGTTGGGTGCTATAGCTGCACGTGCTCCCTGCCGGATGACACATCCGTGGGCGGGGCACCTATCGGTGGGACACCCGCGAGCAGCCCACCGGCACGCCAGAGGTCAGGAAATCTCGCGCCTCATGAATAACTGCTGCCTGCAGAGCCTCGCGACGAAACGCCCCAGTTTCGGACGCCTTCTAAGTCTCCATGAGACGTTGCTCGGACGGACGGCCCCTACCCGGCGAGGAGACCCACCGGTGTCCGCCGGCAGGCTTCGACGAAAGGCCTGAGCAGGGCGTGGAGTTGGCCGTCGGGCGAGCCAGGTTCTTCGGGATGCCATTGCACGGCGAGCAGCCAGCCTTCATCGGGGCGGGCTAGTTCCACGGCTTCGACCACGCCGTCGGACGCGGTCGCCACTACGCGCAGCCGGTCACCCAACCGACGGATCGCTTGGTGGTGGCCGGACTGGACCGTGATGGTTTCGGTACCAAGGGCGGTGGCCAGCAGGCTGTCGGGTGCAATTTGCACCGGATGGCTGGCCATGGGTGGCTGAGGCTGGTGGATTTTGTGGATGGAATCCGGACCGAGGTCTTCAAACAGCGAGCCGGCGAAGGCAACGTTGATGAGCTGAAGTCCGCGGCAGATTCCTAGCACGGGTCGGCCGTTCGCGATGGCGCCCTTGACTAAGTCGATTTCGGCCTCGTCCGCTCCGGTATCCACACAGTGGACGGTGGGCTCGTCAGTGTCGCCGCCGTAGCGGGCTGGGTCCACGTCGCCGCCGCCGAGAATGACTACGCCTTGGTAATCCAGCGCACTGAAGACGTGGCCTGAGGCCGAATCTACGACGACGGGTTCCGCTCCGGCTGCGCTCAGGCCGTCAGCTGCCCGCTGGGCCAAATCGGCCAGCACCTTCGAAAACCACGCAGGATGGGAGGGTGCGCCGCGCACGAAGCTGACGGCAATCCGCGGGCGGGCGCCGTCGTGGTCCGGCAGCGGGCCCGCTCCAAGGTCATCGTTGGAAGGGCGGGCGCCGCCGCGGTCCGGCAAGGGGCGGGCACCGCCGTCGTCATTCAAGGGGCGTGACACGGCGGTCAGGCCGGGTAGAGCGGGTTGTGGCCGGGCGTGACGCGTTCGGATTCCCGCACCGGGCCCGGCGCTGTGCCGTTTCCGAACGGGCTGCCGCCGAGGGCTTCGCGGCCGTGCTCGGTCAGCCAGCCGGAGAGGTCCGGGCCTTGCGGGACGATCCGGGTGGGGTTGATGTCTTCGTGCACGATGTAATAGTGCTGCTTAATCTGCACGAAGTCGGTGGTGTCGCCGAAGCCGGGGGTCTGGAAGAGGTCGCGGGCGTAGCTCCACAGCGCGGGCATCTCGGTCAGCTTGTTCCGGTTGCATTTGAAGTGGCCGTGGTAGACGGCGTCGAAGCGGGTCAGCGTGGTGAAGAGGCGGACGTCGGCTTCGGTAATCGTGTCGCCCATCAGGTAGCGCTGGTTGGTGAGGCGCTCCTCGAGCCAGTCCATTGCCGCCCAGAGCCGGTCGTAGGCGGCGTTGTAGGCTTCTTGCGAGCCGGCGAAACCGCAGCGGTAGACGCCGTTGTTGACCTCGGTGTAGATCCGCTTGATGACCGGCTGCATCTCTTCGAGCTTGTCTGCCGGGAGCAGGTCCGGGGCGCCGTCGCGGTGGAATTCCTTCCACTCGGTGGAGAAGTCCAGGGTCATCTGCGGGTAGTCATTGGTGACGACGGCGCCGCTCGCCTCGTCCACCATGGCCGGCACGGTGATGCCGCGGGGGTAGTCCGGGAAGCGCTTGAAGTAGTTCTCTTGCAGGCGCTCGGTACCCAGCACGGGGTCCCGGCCGTCCGGGTCCAGGTCGAAGGTCCAGGAGCGGGCGTCGTGGGTGGGGCCGGGCAGGCCCAGCGAGATGGCGTCTTCGAGCCCTAGCAGCCGGCGGACGATAATGGCGCGGTTGGCCCAGGGGCAGGCGCGGGCGGCAACCAGGCGGTAGCGGCCGGCCTCCACCGGCCAGGCTTTGGCGCCGTCGCCGAGGCCTCCGTTCGGGTTGCCGATGGTGCCGCCGGTCGGCCCGTCCGAGGCGCGGACGGCATCGGGATCGGCCACGATCCTGTCCTCGATGTAGTTGGTGTCCCGGTCGAACTCTTCGCCGCTGTGGACGTAGGCGCCTTTGGTGCTGAATTGTGCCGTATCGCTTGTCTGGCTCATGCTTCCACCATATCTGCGGGTGGGCTTCGGTGGGATGGCTTTTTGGTTCAGCTGCTGCGGCCAGGGCCTTGGGTCAGCTCCGCATCCGGTGCAGCAGCAGCGCAACATGGAGCGAGGTCCGCGACTCGGCGTCGTCGAGCGGGACGCCGAGTTTCTCCTGCAGCCGCGCCAGCCTCGCATACAGGGTGGGACGGCTGAGGTAGCCCTTCCGCGCCAACTGGGCCTTGTTCCCCCCGGATTCCAGGTAGTGCAGGAGCAGTTCGAGGGCTTCGGCGTCCTGGGCGATGGGGGCGAGTTCGGCGTCCGCGAAGGCGGCCGCCCGCGAATCGTCGCGCAGCATGGAGAGCAGTCCGCGCAGCCGCACATCGGCGGACCGGTAGAACCGCCGGCCGCCGCTGAGGCCTGCCGCGGAGCCTATTCCTGCCGCGGATTCGGCCACGTGCGCGGCCTCGTCCAGTCCAGCCGCGGCAGCGAGCAGTTCCGGCCGGCCGCGGCCAACGCCCACTGTCCAGTCGACGCTGGTTTGCTCGGCCAGCTGCCCGCAGAGCCGTTCCAGCACCGGGTCTTCCAGCTGCCTGGCGGGCAGGCCGACCAGCAATCCGATGGTTCCGGACTGCAGGCTGGCCGGCAGTCCGGAGACGCGGGCGTCCGCCAATACCCGTTGCAGCAGTTCCAGCAGCGCGCGCTCACGCCGCTGCAGCTCGATCGGTTCCTCATCTGGCTGCTTCGCGAGCCGAAAAACCACCGGCAGGTAGTCAGGCGCCGGCGCCAGCCCCAGTGCCGCCGCCCGAGTCACGGCGTCGCCCTCTTCAAGGGCGCCGGGCCGGCGGAGTTCATGCAGCAGGCCGGCCCGGGCCTGGTGGCCGAGTTCGCGCTGGTCACGTTCGGCCATCCGGTTGATGGTCAGCGCCTGGCCGGCCCGTTCGAGCACCATGGCGGCTCCGGCGTCGGTGTGCAGGTCCGGTCCGGTGCGGCCCGAGGCATGGACCGAGACGTCCGCGGGTACCACCAAACGGCCCCAGCGTTGCCCGCGCAGCCCCACCGGGGTCTGCAGCCAGCCTCCGGTGCCGGCATGTGCTGTTTCCTCCCGGTAGTGCACCAGCCGGGAGCGGTCCGTCCAGTCAGCCAGCAGTTCCGGTGCGGGCACGCCGGCCGTCGCGAACGCCAGCACCAAGTGCTCCACGTCTTCGAGCACCACCGGTTCACCGAGCAGTTCGGCGGCGCGGTGCACGATCTCCTCCGGCGGCGCGTTCTCCAGGCTGAGGTTGGTGAAGACCTCGTGTACCTGCCGCGACCGTTCCAGCTGCGCCAATTGGCTGGCGACCAGCAGGCGGTGCACCACTTCGGTGACCTCAACAAAACGGATCCGCTCGGCCAACAAGATCACCGGCAGCACGGCATCGTGGGCGGCTTGGCGCAGAGCGGCAGCAGTCCGGGGCCTGGCGGAAGTAATTTCGACGACGACGGCGGCGGCACCTGCCGCTGCAAGCTCACCCAGATAGCGGGCTGCCTCGGCTACGGAATCCTCAAACGCCAAGCCGGTGGTGAGGACCAGCTCGCCGCCCTCCAACAGGCCAGCCAGGCTCTTCAGCTCGGCCACATGCACCCAGCGGACCGGGGCAGCCAAGGCGTCGGTTCCGGCGAGGACCTCCGGTGCGCCGGCGCGAACTACGTCCAGCTCCAAGACATCCTGCACGGTCAGCATTGACACAGTGTAACGCCGAAGCGGTCAATTACGACGGGGTGTAAGTGGTGGAAGCGTGGCGCAAGGCGCAGGATGATCCGAGAACCGCGGCACGTGCCCGCAGAATGACACAGGACTACACCGAGGAGCACCACCATGCAGACCATCCAACACTGGATTGACGGCAGCTACGCCAGCCCGGATCCGGACGGCCGACTGGGCGAGGTAACCAACCCGGCCACCGGCAAAGTCTCCTCCCGCGTGGCTCTGGCGAGCTCCGCCGTCGTGAATCAAGCGGTGCAGGCAGCGGCGGCAGCCTTTCCGGCTTGGCGGGACACTTCGCTGACACGGCGCGTGCAGATCCTCTTCGCCTTCCGCGAGTTGCTGAACGCGCGCAAGGGCGAACTGGCGGCGATCATCACGGCCGAGCACGGCAAGGTGCTGGACGACGCGCTCGGCGAGGTGTCCCGCGGGCAGGAAGTGGTGGAGTTCGCCTGCGGCATTCCGCATCTGCTCAAGGGCGGCTACACCGAGAACGCGTCCAGCAAGGTGGATGTGCATTCGCTGCGGCAGCCGGTGGGACCGGCGGCGATCATCTCCCCGTTCAACTTCCCGGCGATGGTGCCCATGTGGTTCTTCCCGGTGGCCATCGCTTCAGGCAATACCGTGGTGCTCAAGCCGAGCGAGAAGGATCCGACGGCGGCCAACTGGCTGGCCGAGCTGTGGAAGGAAGCCGGGCTGCCAGACGGCGTGTTCAACGTGGTGCACGGCGACAAGGAGTCCGTGGACGCGCTGCTGGAGCATCCGGAGATCAAGTCCGTTTCCTTCGTCGGTTCGACGCCGATCGCCCGCTACGTCTACGAGCGCGGCACGGCCTCCGGCAAGCGGGTGCAGGCGCTGGGCGGGGCGAAGAACCACATGCTGGTGCTGCCGGACGCGGACCTGGACCTGGCCGCCGACGCCGCGGTCAACGCCGGCTACGGCGCTGCCGGCGAGCGCTGCATGGCGATCTCCGCAGTGGTTGCGGTGGAATCGGTTGCTGACGAACTGGTGGCCAAGATCGCCGAGCGCACCGCGAAGCTGCGCGTCGGCGACGGCATGCGCGGCACGGACATGGGCCCGCTGGTTACGGCAGCGCACCGGGACAAGGTGGCCGGCTACATCGCGGCGGGCGAGGACGCCGGCGCCGAACTGGTGCTGGACGGGCGCAGCGTGGAACCGGATGCCGAGGGCGATGGCTTCTTCCTGGCACCGACGCTGTTCGACCGGGTGACGCCGGAGATGTCCATCTACACCGACGAGATCTTCGGGCCGGTCCTGTCCGTGGTGCGGGTGCCGGGCTACGACGAGGGGCTGGCGCTGATCAACGACAACCCGTACGGCAACGGCACCGCGATTTTCACCAACGACGGCGGTGCCGCCCGCCGCTTCGAGAACGAGGTGCAAGTGGGTATGGTGGGCATCAACGTCCCGATCCCGGTGCCGATGGCGTACTACTCGTTCGGCGGCTGGAAGAACTCGCTGTTCGGCGACAACCACGCACACGGCTCCGAGGGCGTGCACTTCTTCACTCGCGGCAAGGTGGTGACCACCCGCTGGCTGGACCCGAGCCATGGCGGCATCAACTTGGGCTTCCCGCAGAATGTGTGATTCCGCCAAGCCGACACCCGCCTACAGCAGCTGCCCCGCCGACCCGACCGTCCGCCGTCGTAGTTTGAGGAGAGACAAATGACCACCACCACCGGCACCGCGTTAAGCGCCGAGGAACTGGAAGCCAGCCGCCGCGCCTATGAACTGGACTGCCAGCATGTGTTCCATTCCTGGTCCGCGCAGGAGCTGATCACGCCCATGGTGATTAGCCGGGCGGAAGGTTCCTGGGTCTGGGACGGCGAGGGCAACAAGCTGCTGGACTTCTCCTCGCAGCTGGTCAACACGAACATCGGCCACCAACACCCCAAGGTGGTGGCTGCGATCCAGGAGCAGGCGGGGCTGCTGTGCACCGTGGCGCCGCAGCATGCGAACGCGGCGCGCTCGGAAGCCGCTCGGTTGATTGCCGAGCTGACGCCCGGTGACCTGAACCGGATCTTCTTCACGAACGGCGGCGCGGAGGCCGTGGAGCATGCGGTGCGGATGGCCCGGCTGCACACCGGCCGCTACAAGGTGCTCTCCGCCTACCGCTCCTACCACGGCGGCACCGCGCTGGCCGTGAACATCACCGGCGACCCGCGGCGGCTGGCCAACGACTACGGGAACGCCGGGACGGTCCACTTCCATGCACCGTTCCTGTACCGCAGCCAGTTCCACGCCGAGGACGAAGCGCAGGAATGCCAGCGCGCGCTGGAGCATCTGGAAACCACCATCCAGCTGGAGGGCGCCGACCGCTTTGCTGCGATCGTGCTGGAGTCCATCCCGGGCACCGCGGGCATTATGGTGCCGCCGCCGGGCTACCTGCAGGGTGTCCGCGAGCTGGCCACCAAGTACGGGATCGTGTTCATTGCCGACGAGGTGATGGCAGGGTTCGGCCGCTCGGGAAAGTGGTTCGCGATCGACCACGCCGGGGTGGTCCCGGACCTGCTGACCTTCGCCAAGGGCGTGAACTCCGGCTACGTACCGCTGGGCGGCGTGGCGATCTCCGAGGAGATCTATGCGACCTTCGCCAAGCGGGTCTATCCGGGCGGCCTGACCTACTCCGGACATCCGCTCGCCTGCGCCGCGGCGGTGGCCACGATCAACGCGATGCGCGAGGAGCAGATGGTGGAGCATGCCGCTTCGCTGGGTACCGATGTGTTCGGGCCCGGGCTCGCGGAGCTGGCGGCGAAACACCCATCGGTCGGCGAGGTGCGCGGCGTCGGAGCCTTCTGGGCGGTGGAGCTGGTGCGGAGCCGGGCCACACGCGAACCGCTGGCGCCATACGGCTCCTCGAGCCCGGAAATGAACGAGCTGATCGCGGCCTGCAAGTTTCGCGGACTGCTGCCGTTCGCCAACTTCAACCGGATCCATGTGGTGCCGCCGCTGAACATCAGCGCGCAGGACGCCCGGACCGGCCTGGCCATCTTGGACGAGGTGCTGAAGCTGGCGGACGCGCACGCCGAGGGCTGAGGGATTCGGGGGCCGGACCGGTCGATACTGCCGGTACCGGCCCTCCCGGCTGGCCTTGGTAGGTTATTCAGAGCCACATATACCTACCGCAGGAGAGCCAAGCGCGCATGGGCATTCATTGGGACCGGTTGGACGAGCGGCTGCGGGCGCAGGTGGAGGCGAACACCGCGCGGTACGAGCGGGTGCGCCCGGCGCTGGCAACCGTCACGTCCCAATTGCAGTCGGGTATCCGGGACATCTTCGGCAACGCCGAACTGACGCCGCTGTTTGTCACCGCCCGGACCAAGAGCGTCGAATCGTTCCGTGACAAGGCGTCGCGGATGCTCCAGCCAGCCGAACCGGGTGATGCCCCGGCGCTGGAGTTCCCAGATCCCTTGCGGGAGATCCACGATCTAGTCGGCGTCCGGGTGATCGTGAGCCTGCCCCACCAAATCCGCGAGGCGGCAGCGCTGATCAAGCGGCAGCGCAGCGACTTCGACTGCCGTGCCGACCGCGAGAAGGACATCGGCTCGATCGAGTCCGGCACCTATGGCTACGCCAGCCGCCACCTCATCCTGCGCACGCTGCAGAACAACACGGTCAAGGCCTACCAGCAGGCCTTGGGCGAACCGGCCCGCGCCACCGGCAGCTACCTCTTCGAGGTCCAGATCCGCACAATCCTTTCCCATGCCTGGTCCGAGCTGGAGCACGATATCCGCTTCAAGTCCTCGGATCCGCGCGCTTGGAGCCCTTATTTCGACCGGCAGTTCACCGCCACCGCAGCCATGTTGGAGGCGGTCGAGTCGGCCTTTGCGGAACTGCACGAGCGGTACGAGACCGTCACCGGATATTGGGACGAAGAGGGCGAAGGCGCGGCACCGCTGACACCCCGCCGGGTCCGCGAGGTGTGGCAGACCCTGCTGCCACATGTGGACCGCAAGTCCGACGACGACTGGGGCTGGGCCGCGGAGCTGTTGGCCGCGCACGGCCTGAAGACCACCACCGAGCTGGCCGCCTTGTTGAATCCGGAAACCATCACGGACGTCCGCGCCGCCCTCGAGCACCGCTACTCCCCCGGTCCGGACCGGCTGTTGGACGACCTCCTGCTCTGGCGCTTCGGTCGGCGCCACATCGAGCTCACGGCCGGCGACGACGAACACCGGCGCGAGTCGCTGCAACGCCGGTTCCGGCAGCTGGAGACCTACCGGCAGGGAATTTAGCGGGGACTCGTGGTCCGACCGACGCAGGGCAGCGTCAGGCCACGAACGCGAAGCGGTCCCGTCCCACCAGCAGGCCGGTGGCTGCCTGCAGGACGGCGATGATGCACAGCACGGCCAGGGAAGCGGCCCAGGCTCCGGATGCGGCGAAGAGTCCGCCGAAGATCGGCGGGCCTGCGGCGGCCAGCAGATAACCGATCGACTGGGCCATCCCGGAGAGGGCGCTCGCCTCGCGGTGCGTGCGGGTGCGCAGGCCGAAGAGCGCGAGCGCGGTGACCAGAGAGCTGCCGCAGCCGAAACCTGCCACCAGCACCCAGAACAGCATGATCTGCGGCATCAGCAGGATGCCCAGCACCCCGGCCAGCACCAGCAGCGGCGGGCCGGAGGAAGCCAGCCGCTGTGTCGGCCCACGCAGGACCACCGGGGTCAGCAGGCTGGAGACCACGCCGATCAGCTGGAACATCATCAGGTCCCAGCCGGACGCCAGCGCGCTGCGGCCGTGGAACCGTTCCAGCGTGGGCAGCCAGGTGATGAGGATGTAGAAGATCATGGACTGCAAGCCCATGTACAGCGTCACCTGCCAGGCGATGCCGGACTTCCAGACCGCGCCCCGGACCAGGGCCGGCGCCGCGGCCGCGTCCCGGGCCTGGTCGGAAAGCTGGCGTCCTCGGCGCAGCCGGGGCAGCCAGAGCAGCACGGCTGGCACCGCCAGCACCACGAAGGCGGTCAGGGCGAAACGCCAGCCGGCCGGTTCGCCGCCGATCGGAACGAGCGAGAGCGGCACGGCAAGTCCGGCGCCCAGCGAGGCGCAGCCGCCAAGCACGGCGGAATAGCCTCCGGTCAGCGAGGCCATCCGCTCGGGGAAGTCGCGTTTGAGCAGCGCCGGCAGCATCACGTTGCACACAGCGATGGCGGCGCCGATCAACAAGGTGCCGATCCACAGGTTCGCGAGGGTGCCCGGAATGGGTCGCAGGAACGTACCGGCGACCAGCAGCAGCAGGGCCCCGAAGACGGTGCGTTCGACGCCGAACTTCTCGCTGAGCCCGTGCGCCAGCGGCGAGACCGCGCCGAAGGCCAGCAGCGGCACCGCGGCCAGAACGCCCAGGGCGGCGACACCCAGCCCGGTGTCCGCGCCGATCTGGTCCAGGAGCGGGCCCACGCTGGTCAGCACCGGGCGCAGGTTCGCGGCCACCACCAGGATGCCGGCAATCAGCACCCCGGCCGACAGCGCCCGGCTGGTACCGCGGGTTTCCCGCACGCCCACTCCCTTCCTCAATAGGTAGTCTCAGGCAACTGTATGCGACAGGACACAGAAAGGGGCACCCCTGTCCGCGCCGGAAACCGGAGATTCCGCGCGGCGGGCGCCCCTCCGCCGTCGTACTGGAAGCCAGGGCCACGGGGAGTCACCCAGCGGCCGGGCGGACAACCATTGACAATGACCACCGCCCACTGTGTCATAAGTGAAACTCGTTCATTTCCGGCACGCGCCGGGGACACAGGAGCGGCCATGACGGCAGGCTGGATTTTCCACTCGGGCAGGATCTTCGATGGCCTGCGCCTGCATCAGTCAGCCACCGCCGTCGCCGTCAGGGACGGAGTGGTCACCGCCGTCGGAACCGATGCCGAGGTCCGGGCTGCCGCGGGAGCGCAGGCCACGACCGTCGACTTGCGCGGCCGGTTGCTGGCACCCGGCTTCACCGATGCGCACGTGCACGCGGTGATGGGCGGGCTGGAGCGTCTGGGCTGCGACCTGTCCCATTGCTCCGGCGCCGATGCCGTGCTGGCCCAGATCGCCGGATCCGCCGCGTCCGGCGGCAACGGCTGGATCACTGGCGGCGGCTGGCACAAAGCGGATTTTCCGGGCGGCTACCCCACCCGCCAGGCGCTGGACGCGGTGGTCCCGGACCGGCCGGTCTATCTGGTCAACGCCGACCACCACAGCGCGTGGGTCAATTCCAAGGCGCTGGACCTGGCCGGCATCGATGCCGCGACCCCCGATCCGGAGGACGGGCTGCTGGAGCGCGATGCCGCCGGCTTCCCGAGCGGGACGCTGCATGAGGGCGCGATGGATCTGGTGAACCGGGTCATTCCGCGCGCCACCGTCGAGGAGATGCGCGCGGGCCTGCTGGAGGCCCAGCGCTACCTGCACTCGGTGGGCGTCACCGGCTGGCAGGAAGCGATTCTGGGCGACTATGCCGGCTATCCGGAGGCCAGCGCCGCCTACCGGATGCTGTTGAACCGGGGCCTGCTGACCGGTCGTGCCGCGGGAGCGCTCTGGGTTCCGCGGTCCACCACGCTGGAAACTGTTCAGGATCTGGTGGCCGAGCTCATCCGCCGGCGGGAGCAGAACGCGGCCGCCGGTTTCCGCACCACCAGCGCCAAAATCATGGTGGACGGGGTGCCCGAAAACCGGACCGCGGCCATGTTGGAGCCCTACCTGGCGCCGTGCGCCTGTGAAGGTGCGGCGGCTAACGACGGCGGTGCCCCCGGCGGCGCGGCGGCGGCGGTGAGCGACGCAGCGGACGGCCGTGGACTGACCTACCTTTCCAAGGAGGTGCTGCTGGCAGTGGCGGCCGCCCTGGATGCGGCCGGATTCGACCTGCACCTGCACGTGATCGGCGACCGCGCCGTGCGCGACGGCCTGGACGCCGTCGAGCACGCCCGCCGGGTCAACGGCCGCGGCACCGGGCGGCACCACATGGCACACCTGCAGATCATCCACCCCGCCGACGTGCCCCGTTTTGGTGACTTGGAGGTCAGCGCGAATGTGCAGGCGCTCTGGGCCTGCAACGACGCGCAAATGCGCGAGCTGACCGTGCCGCTGATCGGCGAAGAGCGCGCCGGCTGGCAGTATCCGTTCCGTTCCCTGGCCGCGGCCGGCGCCCGGCTGGCGATGGGCTCGGACTGGCCCGTTTCCACACCGGACCCGTGGCAGGCGATCCATGTGGCGGTCAACCGCAGCCACCCGGACGACGGTTCGGACGGACCGCTGCTGCCGGGCGAGGCGCTGTCCCTGGAGACCACGCTGGCCGCCTACACGTCCGGCTCGGCGTGGCTGAACCGCCATGACGACGGCGGCCGGATCGTTCCCGGAGCGCCGGCGGATCTGGTGGTTTTGAGCGTCGATCCGTTCAGCCTGCCCGCGACAGAGCTGCACACCGTCGGGACGGACATGACTTTCGTGGCCGGCGAACCAGTGTTTGAGAGGCAGGCGGTGCGGGCATGAAAACCTTCTACGACCAGGCGGAAGAAGAGATCCCCGAGTCCCTGATCGACGCGGCACTGGCCGGGGCATCCGCCACGCCCTACTGGCTGGACGATCCTTCCCGTCCCGAGGCGCTGCCGCCGCTGCGGGGCTCGATCTCGGCGGACCTGGCGGTGGTCGGCGGCGGCTACACCGGCTTGTGGACCGCGCTGCTGGCCAAGGAACGCGACCCCGGCCGCTCGGTGGTACTGCTGGAGGGCAACCGGATCGGCTGGGCCGCCTCCGGCCGCAACGGCGGATTCTGCGAGGCCAGCCTGACCCACGGCAACGCGAACGGGCAGAAACACCTGCCGGACGAAACCTACCTGCTGGCCAAACTGGGCCTGCAGAACCTGGACGAGATCGAACAAACCTTGGCCCGGTACGGCATCGACGCCGGTTTCGAGCGGACCGGAACACTCTCGGTGGCCACCGAAGAGCACCACGTCGCCTGGCTCCAGGAGGAAGCCGCCGAGGACCCGGCGCTGGAGTTCTTGGACCGGTCCGCCGTGCAGCGGGAGGTCGCCTCGTCGGCCTACCGGGCGGGCTTGCGCGACCGGAACGGGACGGCGATGGTGCACCCGGCCAAACTGGCCTGGGGACTGCGCGACGCCTGCCTGACCGCCGGCGTCGACATTTATGAACACACTCCGGTGCGTTCCATGGCAGGGCGGGCTGGTTCGATCGCGCTGCGCACGGACTTCGGCTCGGTGGCCGCCCAGCGGGTCGCGCTGGCAACCAACGCCTTCCCGTCGCTGCTGGCGCGCACCCGGCTGCACACCGTCCCGGTGTACGACTACGCTCTGATGACCGAACCGCTGACCGGCGCGCAGCGCGAAGCACTCGGCTGGGCCGAACGGTTCGGCATCTCGGACAACGACAACCGGTTCCACTACTACCGGCTGACCACCGACGCCCAGGGGCAGGACCGGATGCTGTTCGGCGGCTACGACGCCGTCTACCATTACGGCCGCTCGCTCCGGCACAGCCACGAGCAGCGCCCGGAAACCTTCCGCCGGCTGGCCGCACACTTCTACGCCACCTTCCCGCAACTGGCCGAGGTCCGCTTCAGCCACGCCTGGGGCGGCGCCATCGACACCTGCAGCCGCTTCTTTTCCTTCTTCGACACCGCGTACGGCGGCCGGGTGGCCTACTGCGCCGGCTTCACCGGCCTGGGTGTAGGGGCGTCGCGCTTCGGCGCCAACGTGATGCTGGACCTGCTCTCCGGACAGCCGACCGAGCGCACCCGGCTGCAGCTGGTGCGGAAGAAGCCGCTGCCGTTCCCGCCCGAGCCGCTCGCCTGGCTGGGCGTCAAGCTCACCACCGCGGCGATGGTCCGCGCGGACCGCAACCAAGGACGCCGCGGGCCCTGGCTGAAAGCCATGGATGCGGTCGGCATGGGCTTCGACTCCTAGCGAAGCCTCACGTTTCAGCGCGCGGGAACGTCTGCACAGGAGAGAATGGAAGCGGACGAAGGAGCGCCATGACCCGCGTGCACACCCTCATCGATACCCCGCTCGGTGAGCTGACAGCCGTCGCCGAAGACGGTTCCCTGACCGCGCTCTACTTTCCCAGCCACAAGCGGATGCCGGACGCTGCGACGTTCGGCGAGCGCACAGCCGTCGGCTTCGAAGCAGTCACCGCACAGCTGGCGGAGTATTTCGCCGGCCAGCGCAGGGACTTCGACCTGCCGCTGGCGCCGAAGGGCGATCCGTTTAAACGACGCGTGTGGGCGCTGCTGCGGGAGATCCCATACGGCCAGACCCGTTCCTACGGTCAGCTGGCAGCCGCCCTGGGCGATGTGCATTTGGCGCAGGCGGTCGGCCACGCCAACGGCAAGAACCCGATCTCCATCGTGGTGCCGTGCCACCGGGTGGTTGGCGCGGATGGCTCGTTGGTGGGCTACGCCGGCGGGCTGGAACGGAAGCGGTTCCTGCTGGAGCTGGAGGAGCCGGCCGAGCTGAAAGCCGGCAAGCTTTTCTGATGAGACCCTTCGAGCAGTTGGTCACTGACCACGGCCCCACCGTGCTGCGCGTCTGCCGGGCAGTGCTGGGACCCGGGCCCGATGCCGAGGACGCGTGGTCGGAGGCCTTCCTCTCCGCATTCACTGCTTATCCAAAGCTGCCCGCGGACGCGAACCACGAGGCCTGGCTGGTGACCATCGCGCACCGCAAGGCCATCGACGCGCTCCGGCGGCGGGCCCGGACCCCGGTGCCCACCGAGCACCTGCCCGAGGCGCCGTCGTCGCTGGGCCTTCCCGGAAACGACGACGACGAACTGCGCCAGGCGGTCGCGGCGCTGCCCCTCCGGCAGCGCGAAGCCGTGGCGCTGCATTATCTGGCCGGCCTGCCGTATGCCGAGGCCGCCGAACTCACCGGTTCCACCACGGACGCGGTCCGCCGCGCGGCCGCCGACGGCAGGGCCAAGCTGCGGGCGCTCTACCGGCACGGCGAGCGCACCATGGAGGCGGCCGCACCCGATGCAAGCGAAGGAGCATTCCGATGACAGCCGAAGACTTTGCGGTCCTGGACACAGGGGCCGGACCTGAACTGGATGTGCTCGCCCGCGTGGACCCAGCGCAACTGGAGCGGCTGCATCAGCGGCTGGAACGGGAAGCCGCGGCCGCCGGCACACTCGATCTGGCCTACACCACCACGGACACGCCGGTGGGAAAGTTGCTGCTGGTGGCGACGGACGAAGGCCTGGTCCGCGTGGCGTTTGCCAGCGAGAACCACGACGACGTGCTCGCCGGCCTGGCGGGAACCGTCAGCCCGCGCATCCTGCGCTCTCCGGCCCGCTTGGAGGCGGCCGTCCGGCAGTTGGACGAATACTTCGCGGGCCAGCGGCGCTTCTTCGATGTACCGCTGGACCGGCGGCTATCCAAGGGCTTCCGCGCGGAGGTGCTCAACCACCTGCCCGAGATCCCGTATGGCCGGACCGAGAGCTACGCGCAGGTGGCAGCCGCCGTCGGAAATCCCAAGGCCGTGCGCGCGGTGGGCAGCGCCTGCGCCACCAACCCGTTGCCCGTCGTCGTGCCCTGCCACCGCGTGCTCCGTTCGGACGGCGCCTTCGGCGGGTACCTGGGCGGGCCGGAAGCGAAGGCCTACCTGCTGGGGCTGGAGTCCGCAGCATGAGCACACTGTTCGGCGACGCTCCGGCCGGTCCCCGTGAGATCGCGCCGGGCGCAGTGCACGTACCGGGCTGGCTGGACCTGGAGCAGCAGCGCGAACTGGTCGAAGCGTGCCGCGAATTTGGCCGCGGGCCGGTCCCCTACCGCGCCGCCAAACTGCCGGGCGGCCACGAGATGAGCGTAAGGACGCTCTGCCTGGGCTGGCACTGGGCACCCTACAAGTACACCCGCACAGCCGACGACGTGAACGGTCAACGGGTGCTGGACTTTCCCGGCTGGCTGGCCGAATGGGGCCGGCGGGCACTGGCCGAGGCCTACCAGGACCCGGCCGCGGGCCGGGATTACCAGCCGGACACCGCACTGATCAACTTCTACGACGACACCGCCAAGATGGGCATGCACCAGGACAAGGACGAGCAGGCGGACTTTCCGGTGGTATCGCTCAGCATCGGAGACGATTGCCTGTTCCGCTTCGGCAACACCGAAACACGCACCAAGCCGTACACGGACATCCGGCTGCGCTCCGGTGACCTGTTCGTCTTCGGCGGACCGGCCCGCTTCGCCTACCACGGCGTTCCCAAGATCTACCCGGCCACCGCCGACCCGGCCTGCGGGCTGACCGGCGGCCGGCTGAACCTGACCATGCGGGTGACCGGCCTCGGCTGAGCCGCCACCACCCTGCCTTCAGGACAACCGCCCGCCGCTTCAGGGAGAATCAGCATCATGGAGAAAACCGCTTCCGGCGTCGTGCTCGGCGAGGACGGCCTGGCCCGGCCGGCCTGGGCCGCCACGGATCCACTGCTGCGCGAGTACTACGACACCGAATGGGGCATGCCGGTCCGCGGCGAACAGGGCGTCTATGAGCGCATCACGCTGGAGGGATTCCAGGCCGGGCTGTCCTGGGCCACCATCCTGCGCAAGCGCCCGGCCTTCCGGAATGCGTTCCATGACTTTCACGTAGACACCGTCGCCGCCTACACCGAGGACGACGTCGAACGCTTGATGCAGGACGCCGGCATTGTCCGCAACCGCGCGAAGATCCGTGCCGCGATCACCAACGCCAACGCCACCATCGCGTTGCGGGCGGAAGGCGGTTTGAGCGACTTCGTCTGGTCCTTCCAGCCGGAGAGCACCCCGTCGCCGCGCCACATCGGGGAGGTGCCCACCACGTCGCCGGAATCCGTCGCGCTGTCCAAGGCGCTGCGCAAGCGAGGCTTCGCGTTCGTCGGGCCCACCACCATGTTCGCCCTGATGGAGGCCATCGGCATGATCGACACCCATTTGGTGGACAGCCACCGCCGCGGATCCTCCGGCGTCTGGAACTGAGGCTTGCGCTTTTCACAAACACTTCACGCATCCGGCTGCGCGCTGAGATGCATGCCACAATAAGGTCCACCCGCTGGCTTCGCGGGTCCGGACCTGCACGCCCGGCCGCATACCAGACACTGCCAGAGTTATCCGGTAAGGAGACCACGTTGACGATTCTTGTTGCCTACGCCCCGCGTCCCGAAGGCCGAGCGGCCTTGAGCAAGGGCATCCAGATGGCCACCCAGAACAACGAGAAGCTGGTGGTGGTCAACGCCAGCCCGGGCGGGACGCAGAAGGACGAGTCGTTTTCGGACGCGCACGACGCGTCATGGGTCCAGCAGGAACTGCACAACTCCGGTCTGGACACCGAATTCAAGCAGTTCGTCCGCGGCAAGGACGCCGTGGAGGAGATTGTGGATCTGGTCGAAGAACTCTCGGTCTCGCTGCTGATCATCGGCCTGCGCAAGCGCTCCCCGGTGGGCAAGCTGCTGATGGGCAGCACCGCCCAGGAAATCCTGCTGACCGTCGATTGCCCGGTCCTGGCGGTCAAGGCCCGCTGATCCATGCAGGTCTCCCTGCCGCTGGCGCCGCCGTTCGACGCTCCCGCCGCGCTGGCAGCCTTGGCCGCCCATGCGGTTCCCGGCCTCGAGCGGGTCGATGCAGCGGCGGGGACCTGCACCCGCCTTTTCACCACCGGCAGCGGCCCGCTGCGCGTCACCGCCACCCTGTCACCGGCCTCCGTCACCCTGGATATCGGCAGCGCTCCCCCGACCGTAGTGGAGGAAATAACGACGGCGGTGCGCGGCTGGCTCGATCTGGACCTGGAACCGGAGCGGGTGGCGGCGATGTTGGGCGGCGACGCCGTGGTCGGTCCGCTGGTTGCCGCCCGCCCCGGACTGCGGGTCCTCGGGTACCCGGACGGTTTCGAAGGTGCCGTCTCGACGGTAGTGGGCCAGCAGGTTTCGCTGGCCGCAGCCCGCACCTTCACTGGCCGTCTGGTCTCCGCCTTCGGCTCCCCGGTCGCAGACCTGGCCTTGTTCCCCACCGCGGACAAACTGGCAGCAGCCGGACCGGACGCCATCCGCGAGGCCGTCGGCCTGACCAACGCCCGCGCGCGCACCGTCCAAGCCCTGGCCGAAGCCTGTGCTGACGGGCTGCGCATCGCCCCGGACTCGGACCACGCCGAGACCCGCCGCGGCCTGCTGGCATTGCCCGGCATCGGCCCGTGGACGGCCGAATATCTGGCCATGCGGGCACTGCACGACCGCGACGCCTATCCGGAGGGCGACCTGGTGCTGCAACGGGCCCTGAAGGTAAAGACCGCCAGGCAAGCCCGCGATATCGGACAAGCGTGGGCTCCGCTCCGGGCCTACGCGGTCTTCCACCTCTGGACCGCATCGGCCTACCTGCCGTAGAGCCTCACCGGCGGCCGGCTGATCCTGCCCGTTCGATCCGTTCCAGCAATTCCGCCGGAAGCTGGATGTGGGGAACCCGCAGGTTGGAACGGAGATGTCCCGGCTTCACCGTGCCGATCACCGCACTGGAGACCCCCGGATGGTTCAGAGCGAAAGCCAACGCGATCTCGCTCGCGGCGAGTCCTTCGACATCGTTGATGAACCGGTATTTCCGTCCCTCAATGAACTTGTGCCGGTGATTCTTGAGCGCCCGCAGCAGATACCAGACGTCGCTGGGTGCGCGGATCTTGAAGATGTCCCGGGAGTACAGGGTCTGCGCGAGCGGCGACTTGAGCTTCACGCCCACCCCGGCTTCCCGCGCCTCGGAGATCACCGCCTGCAGCGAGCGGTCCACAATGTTGTACTCCACCATCAGTGCGTCGAAGACGCCCAGCTTCAGCGCTTTCTTGGCTCCGCCACGGCCAGTGGAGACGCCGAGCGCGCCGACCGTCCCGCGCTCCTTCAGCTTCAGCGCGGTCTCGATGGCGGGCTCGGCCGGGGTGGGAAATCCGTGGAAATGCAGCAGCGGCAGGTGGTCGATCTGCAGCCGCCGCAGACTGGCATGCACGCTGTTTTCGATAGCCCGCGGCGAATAGTCCTTCACATTGCGGTTGTTGATCCAGTGGGATCCGGCTTTCGTGGAGATGACCAGATTCTCCGTCCGGCCCTTCAGGATGCGGCCCAGCCGTGCTTCGGCGTTGCCGCGGCTGTAGTTCGGGCCGGTATCGAAGACGGTGATGCCGCCTTCGAGGGCCTGGTCCACCAGCTGCGCCGCTTGCCGTTCAGGGAAGGTCTTCATTCCCCAGTATCCGCCGGCACCAAAGCTGAGTTCGGAAACCTGCAAGCCGGACCGTCCTAGCGAACGTCGTTTCACCATGCCCCTTCCTGCGGTCACCGGGACCGCCGCAAACCATCCAGCTTAGGCCGGGCAGCGGAAGGCGAGGCCGCGCCACGCAGGAGCCACGCAGGAAGTGCGCAACAGGTCTCATCTGCGGCAGTCGGAACAGGGCTAGCGCACGACGCCGGTGCGGTTGCCGTAGGCGCGCAGAGCGAACGCCAGCGCGGCGCACAGCAGGTAGGCGGCGCCGACCAGCAGCCAGCCGGTGTGGAAGCTGCCGGTGGCCTCCAGCAGCAGGCCCATCAGAAGCGGCCCGGCTGCGAAACCGGCATACATGCCCATCGACACGATGCCGGAAGCCGCTCCAACCCGCTGGGCCGGCACCACGCGCATCACGCCCGCCATCACCACCACATTGGCGCCCAGCACGGTGGCACCGTGCAGGACGACGCCCAGCCAGAGGAGTGCCGGCATATCGAACGTCCCGGACGCCAGGAATGCGGCAGCACCGGCCAGCGCGCCGAACCCGAGCAGGATGAGCAACGAAGAAGCGCGCACACCCTTGGCCATCCGCCGCCCCCACAGCACGCGGGAGGTCACGCCAACCACGCCTGACACGCCAGCTGCCACACCACCCATGACCAGGCTGAAACCCAGTTCCCGGACGGTGAACAGCGGCAGGTAGACATTGGTGGCCTGCATGCCCAGACCGGCGAGCAAAGAGTAGCCGGCGAACAGCCAGACCGAGAGCGGGAACCTGGTCTGGGCACCAGCACCCTGGGACGTGGCTGCAGATGCAGGGGGGTCACCGCCAGGCGGCGTGACGCGCGACGGCGAGGTGGCGGCGGAAGGCGCGGGCACCGCCGTCGTTATGGGGTTTTCCGGGAGTTTGCGCAGGCCGTAGAGCAGCAGCCCGACGGCGACGACGGCGGCCAGCGCAGTGGCGCCTTGCCAGCCGGCCCACAGGGCGACCAAGGGGAAGAACAGGCCGGAGAAAAGCTGGCTGCCTTGCACGCCGGACTGTTTCACGCCGATCCAGCCGGGCCGCTTGGGCGCAGGAACCTGCGAGATGATGATGCGGTTGGTGGTCGGGTTGGAGATGGCCTGGGCGGGGCCGGCCAGCAGCGCGGCGATCACCAGAACCACGTAGCTGTGCGCGAGCGCTGCGATGACCAGGGCCACGGCCGTGCCGGCAAAGATCAGCACCAGCTGGGCCCGGTTGGAGATCCTGTCGCTGAGCTTCCCCAGCCATACGCTGCACACCGCGGCGCTGGCGAAGATGGCAGTGGCCAGCAGGCCGAACTGGCCTTCGCTGATGTCCAGGTCCTCGATGACGAGCGGGCTGACCGTGCTCAGCCCGTAGTTGAGCAGCGGGCCCACGCCCATGGCGCAGGTGAGGACAAAAAGCAGCGCGCCGCTGGGCTGTTTGGACATGCTGCACTCCTCGCTGCCCGGGTCGGGCTCCGTCCAGCAGGCTACTCCCAGTGCCCGCCTTCCCGGCGGCAGGTGTCGCAGCAGTCCGGATCCCCCCGTAACAATGGAGAGTTAGCTCACTTTTGGCGCAGCATCAGGCTCCCCGGCGCGCAGCAGGGTTAGCGCGCCGCTGACCTGTGCGGTGGCGGCAGCAGCAGCTATTTCTTGCCCTTCTGCGTATCCGCGTGGGCGTCCACGAAGGCCCGCCGCGGATGCCTGGTGGCCCCCATCGAGGTGATGTCCCGGTCGCCGAGGATCAGCGAACTCCAACCGGCCAGCAGACGCCATTTGTGGATCCAGGTGGGCAGCGCCAGGCCGTGGTATCCCATCGCCGCGTACCAGGCCGGCTTGCCCTTCACCTCATAGCCCAGGATCTTGGCCGCGCCCCGGCCGACGCCGTAGGTCGCCACCGTGCCCAAGGTCTTGTGCCGGTACTCCGCCGGGGCTTGGCCCTGGACCGCGTTGACCACATTCTGCGCCAGCACCTTGGCCTGGCGCACTGCGTGCTGGGCGTTCGGCGGGCAGTAGGCGGGTTGTTCTTTGGCTGCCAGATCGGGAATTTGGGCGCAGTCGCCGGCGGCCCAGGCGCCGTGGACCACCTGGCCGGAATCGTCGATGACCTGCAGCCGGGCGTTCGCATTCACGTGTCCCTTCGGGCCGCGCGGGACGTTGGTGTCATCCAGCACCGGATTGGGCTTCATGCCCGCCGTCCAGATAATCAGTCCGGCTGGAATGCGCTCACCGGTGCTGAGCTCGGCGACCGAGTCCACGCAGGACGGCATGGTGGTCTTCAGCCGCACGTCGATGCCGCGCTCGCGCAGGTGGCCCAGCGTCCACTGGGACAGATTCGGCCCCACTTCGGGAGCCACCCGGTCCAGCGCCTCGATGAGCACCCAGCGCAGCTGGGAGCGGTCCAGTTCGGGGTGTGCGTCGACCGCGAGTTTGGACAGATCGCTCAATTCGGTCAGCGCCTCGACGCCCGTGTAGCCACCGCCGACCACCACGAAGGTGAGCGCCTTGGCCCGCGCTTCCGGGTCGCTGGTGCCGGCGGCGAAGGCCACGTTGTCCAGCACCTTGTCCCGGCAGTAGATGGCCTCTTCCACTGTCTTGAAGCCGATGCCGTGTTCCTCCAGGCCCGGGGTGGGGAACGTCCGGGTCACCGCGCCGACAGCAAACACCACGTGGTCGTAGTCCAGCGAGAGGTCGCCGCCGCCGATTTCGCGCAGCTTGGCCGTTTTGGCCTGGACGTCCAGGGAGACGAGCTTGCCGCGGACAATGTCAACGTCCTTGAGCGCACTGCGCAGGTTCACGGTGACGATCCGCGGTTCGATTTCACCGCCGCCTACTTCGGGCAGCAGCGGCTGGTAGGTCATGTAGGAGTTCGGCTCTACGACGGTAATTCGTGCCGCTTCCGGCCCCAGCCGCTTGCGGATTCCCCACGCCGTGTACAGGCCGACGTAGCCGCCACCCAAAATGAGTATGTGAGGCGTCGCTGAAGTGGACATAGTCCAGGCTCCCTCCCTGTTGTCGACAGTGATTCAGTCGTCCTGGTGCTCCTTCGCCGGCGGCCTTCCGGACCGGCCTGCGGCCACCCTAGCACCGGCCCCGGCGCAGCTGAACCCTCGGTCCGGAGGCCACCGCCGGCAGGGCGCATTCCCGCGGGAGAATCCACCGGCGAGCCTTTCCACGCCCCGCCGCCGGCAACGACTTACAATGTGCTCAGGTGCCTCCGTCAGTGGGGCTGTTGCGGGGGGCAGGAAGCGGTGGAGGCGGCAAAGCACACGGTGCGTGGACGGTCGCTCCGTACCTACCGCAGGGCACGCACCACCCTGATCTGCGTTGCGGTTTTTTGGCTCTGGCTGTTGCTGGGTGCCGCCGCGTTCGTCGCGGGCATGTTCGACTCCCCCACCAAACTCTTCCTGGCGATGTACGCCGGCGCCGTGGCCGTGCTGGTCTCCATCCCGGTTGGTCTGCTCGCGGCGATCTTCATGCTGCTCAATCGGCCGGCAGCGGCAGACCGACGCCCGGCTGCGGAACGGCTTTCAACGGCGGCCCGCTCCGTCGGCCCGGCCATCGCCGCCCTGCCGTGGGCTGCCGCTGCCGGCCGAGCCAACGCGCTGGGCAACAAACTGGCCGACCAACTGCGTTCGCAGACCGTTCGGCTGCGGGACGCCGTAGAGCCCTTGGTCAAACGTTTGCCCAAACCGGCGGCAAACCGTCCTGCCGCCAGTCAGGTTTCACATGCCGCCCCGGCGCCAGGACAGGGCGCCCAGGAGCATGCCACTCCCGGCGCCGAGCGCAAGCCGCCCGTTCCTCGCCGGCCGCCGATGCCGCCGCGGCGTCCGTCCGGCCCGCCGGTTGTCGGCGAGCCCGGCCGCGACGGCCGCGATGTGGAAGAACTGGCTTCCTAGCACTCCACCACGTTGACGGCGAGGCCGCCGGTGGCGGTTTCCTTGTACTTGTCGCTCATATCGCGTCCGGTCTCGCGCATGGTCACGATCACCTGGTCCAGCGACACCCGGTGCGTGCCGTCGCCCATCAGCGCCATCTTGGCCGCGTTCACGGCTTTGGCGGCCCCGATCGCGTTCCGCTCGATGCACGGGATCTGCACCAATCCGCCAATCGGATCACAGGTCAGCCCCAGGTTGTGCTCCATCGCGATCTCGGCCGCGTTCTCCACCTGCATCGGGGTTCCGCCGAGCACTTCGGCCAGGCCTGCGGCCGCCATCGACGAGGCGGAACCGACTTCGCCCTGGCAACCGACCTCGGCACCGGAGATGGACGCCTGCTCTTTGTAGAGGACCCCGACGGCGCCGGCGGTCAGCAGGAACTTCACCACCACCTGCTCCTTGTCCTGGCGCGTGGCGTGCTCCATGCCGGGAGCGTAGTGGGTGGCGTAGAACAGCACGGCGGGGATGATCCCGGCGGCGCCGTTGGTGGGCGCGGTGACCACCCGGCCGCCGGAGGCGTTTTCCTCGTTCACCGCCAGTGCCACCAAGTTCACCCATTCCTGCCAGAACTTGTGGTCCCGGTTGGGGTCGTCCTTGAGCAGCCGCTGATGCCACCCGGGAGCACGACGGCGGACGTTGAGCCCGCCGGGCAGGTCGCCTTCCCGGCGGATCGCCGAATCCTTGCACTCCTCCATCACGTCGAAGATGTGCACCAGCCCGGCTTCGATCTCCTCGCGCGGACGTGACGCCTCCTCGTTGAGCATCATGATGTCGCTGATGTCCAGGCCGGTGCTGCGGCAGTGGTCCAGCAGTTCGGCCGCGGTGCGGAACGGATAGGGCAGCTGCTGTTTGGAGGACTCCAGTTCTTCCTGGGCTGCTTCCTCTTCGCCGTCGCGGACAATGAATCCGCCGCCCACGGAGAAGAAGGTGGCTTCGTGCAGCACTTGGGCATCGCCGTCGTCCTGGGCTGCCAGCACTTGGAAGCGCATGCCGTTGGTGTGCCGCGGCAGCACGGTGAGCGGGTGCAGCACCATGTCCTGCACGCCGTAATCAAGCGGACGCGCGGTCTTGCCGGGCAGTTCCGCGCCCAGCTGCAGTTTGCCGGTCGCGGCAATGTCCGCCAACCGCTCCTCCACCTGCTGGGGCAGGATCGCCTCCGGTTCGAAGCCCTCCAGTCCCAGCAGCACGGCGGTGAAGGTGCCGTGGCCGCGGCCCGTGGCGGCCAGCGAACCGTACAGGTCCACGCGGAGCCCGCCCACCTTCTCCAGCAGGTCGGCCTCGGCCACCTCGCGCACGAACACCGCGGCCGCCCGCATCGGTCCCACCGTGTGGGAACTGGAGGGGCCAATGCCCACGGAGAAAAGATCGAAAACGCCTACAGCCATGTCATCCCTGTCCTTTCGGGGTTGGGAGGTACGGCGGTGCCGTCCCCGCGGCCGCGGGGACGGCAGTTGCCTTGGTGGCGGGAGCGGTTACTGTTCCCGCCGATAGAAGGGCAGTTCGACGACGTCGAACGGCTCCGGCTTGCCGCGCAGGTCCACGTCCACCCGGGTTCCGGGCTCGGCGTACTCGGCGTCCACGTAGGCCAGCGCAATCGGGTAGCCAAGCGTGGGGCTGGGCTGGCCGGAGGTGACTTCGCCGATCGTCTGGCCGTCCTTCAGCACCGGGTAGTGGGAGCGGCCGGCACGCCGTCCGGCGCCCTTGAGGCCCACCAGTTTGCGGGCCGAGCCCTTTTCCTTCTGTGCCTCGAGGGCGCTGCGGCCCACGAAGTCGCTGTCCTTCTTGAGCGAAACCACACCGCCCAGCCCGGCATCGAAGGGGCTGGTCTGCAGGCTGAGTTCGTTGCCGTACAGCGGCATGCCGGCTTCGAGCCGGAGCGAGTCGCGGCAGGCCAAGCCGGCCGGCAGCAGGTCAACGCTCCGCCCGGCCTCCAGCAGGGCGTTCCAGAGCGAGCCGGCGTTGAGGTTCGGGACGTAGATCTCGAAGCCGTCCTCGCCGGTGTAGCCGGTGCGGGCCAGCAGCAGCTTGCGCGGCGCCCCGTCCACAGTGAAGCTCACCTCGTCGGCGGAGTAGTACTTCATTTCCCGCACCGTGGCGTGCTGGGCCGCCGGCACCAGCTGGAGCAGGATCTCCACCGATTTGGGGCCCTGGACGGCCACCAGCGAGGTGTCGGCCGTGGCGTCCTCCACGGTGACCTCGAAGCCCTTAGCCCGTGCCGCCAGTTCCGCGGCGACCGTCGGGGCGTTGCCGGCATTGGGCACCACCAGGTAGCGGTCCCCGTCCTGGGTCGCAGGACGCCGGTAAATGATCAGGTCGTCGATGATCCCGCCGTCGGCGTTGCAGATCAGCGAATACTTGGCCCGGCGCTCGGCGACGGCGGAGAGCTTGCCGACCAGGGCGTAGTCCAGGAATTGTCCGGCTTCCGGGCCGGTGACCCAGACTTCGCCCATGTGCGAGAGGTCGAACAGCCCGGCGCTGTTGCGCACGGCTTTGTGTTCGGCCAGTTCGCTGCTGTACTTCAGCGGCATCATCCAGCCGCCGAAGTCGGTGAAGGAAGCACCCAGCCGCTCGTGTTCCTCGTAGAGCGCGGTGTGCTTGGGCGTGGTGGTGGTCTCGGTAGTCAAAGGGTGCAGACCTTTCCTAGTTCTCGAAAGCTTCGGGCGGCGGGCAGCTGCAGATCAGGTGGCGGTCGCCGGCGGCGCCGTCGATCCGTCCGACCGGAGCGAAGTACTTGTCCACCTGCAGGCCAGGCACCGGGAAGGCAGCCTGTTCGCGGGTGTAGGGACGGTCCCAGTCGGAGCTGACCACGGCGGCGGTGGTGTGCGGGGCCAGCCGCAGCGGGCTGTTCTCCAACGGGAAGTCGCCGTTGAGCACCTGGTCGATTTCGCCGCGGATGGAAATCATCGCGTCGATGAACCGCTCGATCTCTTCGAGGTCCTCGGACTCGGTGGGTTCCACCATCAGGGTGCCGGCCACCGGGAAGGACAGCGTGGGTGCGTGGAAGCCGTAGTCGATCAGGCGCTTGGCCACGTCTTCAGCGGTCACGCCGGACTTCGCGGTGAGTTCGCGCAGGTCCAGGATGCACTCGTGTGCCACCAGCCCGTCGTTGCCGGTGTAGAGCACCGGGAAGTGCTCGTTCAGCCGCTTGGCGACGTAGTTGGCGGCCAGCAGTGCGCTCTTGGTTGCCTCGGTCAGCCCTTCGCCGCCCATCATGGCCACGTAGGCCCAGGAGATCGGCAGCACGCCGGCCGAGCCGTACTCGCTGGCGGAGACGGGCACGCCCTTGCCCTCGTGTTCGGCCAGCGCGGCGTTGCCGGGCAGGAACGGCACCAGGTGCTCGGCCACGGCCACGGGTCCGACGCCGGGGCCGCCGCCGCCGTGCGGGATGCAGAAGGTCTTGTGCAGGTTCAGGTGCGAGACGTCGCCGCCGAACTTGCCCGGCTGGGCCAGTCCGACCAGCGCGTTGAGGTTGGCGCCGTCGATGTAGACCTGGCCACCGGCCGCATGCACCGCGTCGCACACGTCGCGCACGTCGGCGTCGTACACCCCGTGCGTGGACGGGTAGGTGATCATGATGGCGGAGAGCGCGTCGGCGTGCTGGTCGATCTTCGCGCGCAGGTCGGCGTGGTCGATGGTGCCGTCCGGTGCGGTGGCGACCACCACCACCTTCATGCCGGCCAGCACGGCCGAGGCCGCGTTGGTGCCGTGGGCCGAGGCGGGGATCAGGCAGACGTCGCGCTGGTCGTCACCGTTGGCCAGGTGGTAGCGGCGGATGGCGAGCAGGCCGGCGTATTCGCCCTGCGAGCCGGCATTGGGCTGGATGGAAACGCCCGCGTAGCCGGTGATCGCGGCGAGGCGTTCCTCCAGGTCGGCGATCAGTTCGCGCCAGCCGGCCGTCTGGCTGGCGGGAGCGAACGGGTGGATGGAGGCAAATTCCGGCCAGGTCATCGCTTCCATTTCCGCCGTGGCATTCAGCTTCATGGTGCAGGAGCCCAGCGGGATCATGGTCCGGTCCAGCGCCAGATCGCGGTCGGACAGCCGGCGAAGGTAGCGCAGCATCCGGGTCTCCGAGCGGTAGCTGTGGAACACGGGGTGGTCCAGGTAGGACGAGCTGCGCAGCAGGTCTTCCGGCAGCTCAAAGCGCGGCCCGGCAGCGGCCTCGGCAATCTTGCCGGCTGCGTCCTCCACGCCGAACGCCTCCGCAACCAAGGCGAGGTGCTCCGCCGTCGTTGTTTCATCGGTGGAAATGCCCACCTGGTCGGCGTCGATATGGCGCAGGTTCACGCCCTTGGCCTCGGCGGCCGCGACGATCTCCGCGGCCTTGCCCGGCGCCTTGACCGTGAGCGTGTCGAAGAACTGGTCGGCGGCCAGGCTGAAGCCGGCGCCGGTGAGCACCCCGGCGAGGGTGCGGGCGGCCTGGTTGGCGTGCTCCGCGATTGCCTTCAGCCCCTCGGGGCCGTGGTAGACCGCGTACATGCTGGCCACCACGGCGAGCAGCGCCTGCGCGGTGCAGATGTTGGAGGTGGCCTTCTCGCGGCGGATGTGCTGCTCGCGGGTCTGCAGCGCCAGGCGGTAGGCGGGGCGGCCGGCGTCGTCCTTGGAGACACCCACCAGGCGGCCGGGCAGCGAACGCTCAAGTCCCTTGCGCACCGCCATGTAGGCCGCATGCGGGCCGCCGAAGAACAGCGGGACGCCGAAACGCTGGGTATTGCCGACGGCGATGTCCGCCCCCTGCTCGCCCGGCGGCGTGATCAGGGTCAGGGCCAGCAGGTCCGCGGCCACGGTGACCAAGGCGCCGCGTTCCTTGGCCTGCGCGATCACCGGAGCGTGGTCGAAGATCCGGCCGGAGGCTCCCGGCTGCTGCAGCACGATGCCGGAAATGTCGCCCTCAGGCAGCCCGGCGGAAAGATCAGCCACCTCTACCTCGAAGTCCAGCGCCTTGGCCCGGCCCTTGACGACGGCGATGGTCTGCGGCAGCAGGTCCGCGTCCAGCACGGTCTTGCCGGCGGCCTTGGCCTTGTTAGAGCGGCGCATCAACAGCACGGCTTCGGCCACCGCGGTGGCTTCGTCCAGCAGCGAGGCGTTGGCGATCGGCAGTGCGGTCAGGTCCTGCACCATGGTCTGGAAGTTCAGCAGCGCTTCCAGCCGGCCCTGCGAGATCTCCGGCTGGTACGGGGTGTAGGCGGTGTACCAGGCCGGGTCCTCCACGACGTTGCGGCGGATCACTGGCGGAGTGATGGTGTCGTAGTAGCCTTGGCCGATCATCTGCACGGCCATCACGTTCTTGGCAGCCAGGGCCCGCAGGTCGCCTAGGACCTGGGCCTCGCTGCGCGCCTCGGGCAGGGCAAGCGGTTCCTGTTGGCGGATGTCTGCGGGCACCGCAGCGTCCACGAGATCGTCGACACTTGCGTAGCCCAACTGCTTGAGCATGACTTCCGCGTCGTTCCGGCGCGGGCCGATGTGGCGGTCTGCGAAGGAAGTGCTGCCGGGCCGGGTGGCAAGGTTGGCTTTAGCCGTCATTGAGGAACTCCAGTTAATCTCCGCCATGGGGTGGCCATGCCGGTAGTGAAGGGTTCCTCCCCGCTCTGTGGCTGAACCTGAGAGATTCCGCAGGACGGCACGGGAGCCGGTTCCTGCTTGCACCGTCGGTGAGCCGGTCCACGAACGGTCCGGCTGCTTTCCAGAGTTGCCTCTTCGCGGCGGTACAGGGGCCTGAGAGATTCCTGGGGAGGTATTGCTCCTACGGCGCCTGCTGACCTAGTGCTCAGCAGGACTCTCCCGCCGCATGTCGAAGGCTGTATGCAGTTGTTTCTAACTCCTTGAATGGTAGTCGAGCCACCCCCGGGCAACAAGGTGGTGACGGTTCCTAGACTTCGCCGCGGGCGAGCATGCCCTTCACGTACGCGGCCTGGCCGATGTGTTCCATGCAGTCGTCCATCACGCTGACCAACCGGACGCCCAGCTTCACGTGCGGGTCCCACCGGGTGTCGACAATCCGGTCCAGATCGTCCTCGGTGAGTCCGGCCAGGTAGGCCAGCGTGCCGGCATGCACGTCGTCGTAATAGTCGCGGAGCAAGTCGGCCGATTCCACCCGCACCGCCGCGACTTGTTCGGGCGTGTGGCCGAAACCATGGTCCTTCTCGGCCAGCGGCAGGTTGAAGCGCTTCGACCAGCCGGCAAGCCAGTACTGCTGGGTACCGGCGACGTCAGCTATGTGGTCGTCCTGGATGCGGGTCAGGTGCCAGACCAGCCAGCCGATCGAGTTGCTGTCGCCGCCGGGTTGGGCAGCCAACTGGTCGGCGTCCAAGCCTTCCAGCACGTGGTGGACGCGTTCCTGGATCCGCCCGTAGGCATCGGCCAGCAGGTCATTGAACTTCATGGCGCCTCCTCGTGGCGGACTCTGCCGTCAGCCTACCGGCGCCCGGCTGGCCGCGGAACGGGCCGCCGCTTCAGTTCCGGAGGGAATCCTCCAGATACCGGGGGCGCCCCACGATGACCAGGCCGACCGCCAGGAGAAGCAGGGCAGCGCCCAACAGGCCGAAGGACGCACCCCAGCCGCCGCTGACGTCGCGCAGCAGTCCGAAGGCCAGCGGGCCGGCGCAGGCGACGGTGTAGCCGATCCCTTGCGCGAACCCGGACAGCGCTCCGGCGCCGGCGGTGGTTCGGGTGCGGAGGTTGACCAGCAGCAAAGCCAGGGCGAAGGTGCCCTGGCCCAAGCCGGCCAAGGTGATCCAGAGCCAGGTACCGAACGACGGCGAGAGCAGCAGGCCGGCGTACCCGGCCACGTAGAAGCCGATGAAGAGCAGGCCCAGGCCCAGCGGATTGCGCAACCGCGCCGCGATCAGCGGCACCAACAGGCTGGTCGGCAGGGCCAGGATGGCGTAGTAGGCCAGCATGGTGCCGGCCATCGGCGGCAGCATCCCGCTGTCCACCAGCAGCGGCGGGAGCCAGGTAAACATGGCAAAGGTATTGGACGAGGTCCCGGCGAACACCAGGGCCAAACCCCAGGCGAGCGGCGATCGCCAGACGCGCACCGCCGTCGTGCTGGTAGTGGTGGCTGCGGCTGTGGCCGCTCCCCCGTCACCCGGCGCGGGACCGGTTGCACTCGCTCCGCCAACACCCGCCGGGTCCGCCGCGGCATGGCCCAGCGGCGGCCGTGCGCCGTCGCCGTGAGCCGGCTGAAGCGGGTCCAAACCGCCGGGGCGATAGGGCTGCAGCACCAGGCGGGAAATTTTGCGCCGGGAATGCTCCGTCCACGCAGTCACCAGCCACGGCACAAGGGCCGCCACGCTCACGGCCGCCCAGACCCCGATCGAGAAACGCCAGCCGGCAGCCTGCTCAAGCGGCACGGCCAGCAGCGGGCTGAGCGCGGTGCTGACCGCCAGCAGCGTCACGTAGAGCGCCGTGACAAGGCCGATCCGGTCTGGGAAATAACGCTTCACCAGCGGCGGCATCAGGATGTTGCCGATGCCGTAGCCGGCCATGGTCACGCCGGACAGGACCAGGAACGACGGCACGTCGGAGGCCATCGCCCGGCCGAGTTGACCGACCGCGGCCATGAGAATTGCCACCAGCAACAGGTGTTCCAACCCGAGCCTCCGCAGCAGTACCGGCACGGCGAACCCGGCGGCGGCGAAGGCCGCGGTGGGCAGCATGCCCAACACGCCGGTGGAGGCGGTACCGAACGGCAGATCCGCAGCCATGTCTGCCAGCACCGGCGAGACGCCGGAAACGGCCAGCCGCAGGCTCAGCGCGAGCAAGAGGATGCCGGCGAGCACTGTCAGGCGGCCCGCAAACGGGCTGGGCTTCCGGGGTGCCGGGCTGGGGTTGGAGCGGAAGCGGTCCCGCGGTTGGGTATCGGCAGTCTGTTGTGCGGTCGAGGTCAAGCTTGGTCCATGGGGTCGAGCGGCCGGGCGGGGACGGCCGAAGCATTTCGGCCGGGTTTCACCTTATCCCCTCACCGGGCCGCCTCCCGGCAGACCCGCAGACCGGCTACGAACTCTCCGGCGCCAGTTCTTCGGCGAGGATCCAGAACGTCCGGCGGAGCCTTTCCACGGCAGCGTCAGGCTGGCCGCGCTGCAAGTACTGCACCGTCTCGTCCCAGCCGTCGGTCCAGATGGGATAAGCGATGGCATGTTGGAAGAGGTGCAGCCGGGCCAGGGAACGGCCGAGCACATGGGTGTTCACTTCCCGCAGTTCCTGATGGTTGCCTGCCTGCAGGATGATGTCCACCAGGCCGCCGATGGCGCGGTGGGACCCAAGCATGTCTTCGTGCTGCAGGGCGGTCCGCAGATCGTCCGCCAACGTGGCCATTCTGCTGATCTCCTCGGGCGACAACCTCGGGGCAGCTCGTTCAAACAGCGCCACCAGCACCACGCCCATCACGTCCAGGAGCTGGACAGCCTGGTGCCGGCCGAGATGGACGATGCGGTGTTCATGCCCGGTCGCCTCAATCAGACCTTCTTCCGCGAGGGCTGCGACCGCGTCGTGCATCAGAGCGTTTTCGGTGCCAAACCTGCTGGCGAGTCCGGACACGGTCACCGGAGTGCCAGGTGCCAGCCCGCCGGACAGAATCTCGTCCCGTACCCTCTGGACGGCCTTGTCCATCTCTTCCGCCCGATCGGCCGTGCTGCCCACCATGAAGACCTCCTGCCGCGTGGGGTTATGACTGGCGTCACATATAAGTAATGTACGTGAAAAGGTGGATCGGGGTCAGGCCGCTGGCTACTCTAATGAGACCTGCAGCACAGCGTCGTGCGGCAGGTTCTAAACGTGCAGTCAGGAGGTGCCCGGATGAACGCCATGTATGGTGCCCGGATGAACGCCACCTATACTGCGTCTGCCGCGGCCAACAGCAAGAATCCGCATGACTGGGGCCGGGCCATGTCCACCGCGCTGTGCGATCTGGTTCAGCAGCGTGAAACCGACGCCGCAGCGCCCGAGGAGCTGTACAGCGAAAATTTGCGCTTGGTCATTGAGGAGACAGAGAACGGCGTGGAGATCCATCTGTCCTGGTCGCCTGGCGGGCAGGACGGTCTGGCCGGAGGCGCCGGCGTCTAAAGCGTCGCGGCCAGCCTGCTGCGGGAATATGACTGTTCTGCGGCAGCGGATACTGCCAAGATGAGTCCATGGTCTACCGCCAGCCGTACGTGCATGACCTGACCGGAGTCTTTGCGGCTCCGCTCCAGGCATGGAGCGAACCCCACGGACAGATCCGGGGGCATGGGGCGCAGGGCGTGTACTTCGGGGACGACCGGGTCTTGGCCCGCTGCCTGCTCACGGTCAACGGCCAGGAGCCGGAATGGGCCTCCACCCAGTCACGGTCAGCCGGCCGGGCGGACTTTCTCTCCTTCATCCGGACCGCAGCAGAGGGAACAGACCCGCTGGTGACCCTGAACCGCTCTCGCGCGGTGGAAGGCGGCCGGATGGCCGAAGCGTTGACCTTCACCTCCGGGCTCAGCGATGCGCTGGAACTCCGTGTCCGGGTTGATCTGGTAGCGGACGCCATTCCATTGGAACAGGTGCGTGCCGGGGCAGCAGGCGAGGCCGGTTCGGTTGCGCCCGGCGAGGCCCAGTGGAGCTGGCGTCTGGGTACGCGCGCGGTACTGACGGCCCAGGGCGCGGAGACCGGCTTCGACGGCAGCCTGGTCCGGCTGGAATGGACAACCCTGCTCAAGCCGGGCACCGTCGTCGTCCTCGTATGGAGTATTGATTACGACGACGCCGGGGCCCCCCTGACTGCCCCCTCCGCACCCGTGCTGCGCACGCCGTCCGTCGCGGGAGACTCCCGGCTGCAGCGGCTGATGAACCGCTCACTGACCGATCTCAACAGCCTGCGCATGACGGCGCGGGAGGCCCCGGCCGACGTCTTCCTGGCCGCGGGCGCCCCGTGGTTCCTGACGCTGTACGGCAGGGAGTCGTTGGTGGCGGCCCGGCTGCTGCTGCCGGTCGATTCCGCCGTCGCGGAGGGGACGCTGCGTGCGGTGGCCCGGTGGCAGGGCACGGTGGAGAGGCAAGATACCGGCGAACAGCCCGGCCTGATGGTGCAGGAAGTGCGGCAGCGCCGGCTGTCGATGGCCGTGGATGCAGTGGTCCGGGAGCTTCCCCCGGTCATCTACGGGTCACCAGATGCCACGCTGCTCTGGATCGTGCTGCTGCACGATGCCTGGCAGTCCGGCATGCCCGAGGACGCTGTCCGCGCCCTGCTGCCCCAGCTGGAGGCTGCGCTGGGTTGGCTGCGCCATGACGCCGATCCCGACGGCGACGGCTTCGTGAAGATGCCGGTCCCGCCCCTGCAAGGGCCTGCGCACCAGGGCGATGGGGACACCCGCGGCGCTTACCGCTATCTGGACGGCGGTACGGCGACCGGAACCGTTGCACCGGCGGAGCTGCAGGCCTCTGCCTACGAGGCGGCCCGCGCGGCTTCGGTGCTGCTGGACTACTTTGGCGCAACCAACGCCGGCCACGAGTGGCGCGACTACGCAACGCGGCTGGCGGTAAGCTTCCGCGATCGGTTCTGGTGTTCGGACGACGCCGGACCTTACCCGGCGATGGCACTGGACGACCGGGACCGGCAGGTCGACGGCGTCGGATCCGGCATGGGGCATCTGCTGGGCACCGGGCTGCTGGACGCCGAGGAAACCCGGGCGGTGGCCGCGCGGCTGATGGACCGGACGCTGTTCACCGGCTACGGCATCCGCACGCTGTCCACGGCGAACCCGGGGTACTGGCCCACCCGCCGCCGCGCCGGGGCGGTCTGGACCCCGGACACGGCGTGGATTGTGATGGGCCTGCTGCGCACCGGCTTCCAGGAGGAGGCGGCGCGCTTGGCGGCAGGATTGCTCGATGCCGCCGAAGGTTTCGACTACCGGCTGCCGGAACTCTTCAGCGGACAAGCTGCACTGGAGGTCCGTCCGCCGCTGCCTTACCCGCCGGCCTGCCGCCCGCATGCCGGTGCGGCCGCGGCCGCGGTGCCCGTGGCGCTGGCCTTGGGTGGCTTCAGGGCCAGCGCACTCTAGCGCTGGCCAGCGGTGGGCCGTTCGGGCGGTTGGCCCGCGGTCGGCCGCTGGCCAACCGCGGCACTGCGACCCCCGCTAGCCCCGCGGCACATCCGGGCCCGTGGGCCAGCGAAGCAAGGCCGCAATGTTCTTCCCTCCCGGCAGCGCACCTTCCGGGACCATGGTTACCCGCGCGTCGGTCAGCGCCGCGGCCCGCACCAGCGCCGCCGGCGCAGGGATCTTGGCCAGCAGCTCGCCGTTGACCGGTTGCTCGCCGGCGGTGGCAATCCAAGGCTCTGCGTTCAGCACATGCACGTGGTGATCGGCGAGCGCGTTGTCGTTCATGATCAGCGTGCCCACCTGCGCCTGCTGCAGCGCGCGGATGCACTCGCCCAAACCCGCGGTCCATTCCGGGTGGGCCTGTCCGGTCTGGTTGGCCAGCCGGTTCAGGACCGCTTTGCGTTGTTCGGTCCAGACGTGCGCCACCCGGGCGGCGATTTCGGCGCGGAGCGCTTCCTTGTCGGCGCCGCCGGTGCGGGTATGCGATTCGAAGGTGGACTCGATGGCCCGGCTGGCTTCGGAGAGCTGCTCGACCACCAACTCACGGGCCCGGATGTCGCCCGCGATAATCAACAGCCGCGCCTTGCTGGCCTGCACCACGCGATCGATCTCGGCCGCGATCTCATCGGCGTTCCTGCGCCAGATTTCCTCTGTGCGGTGCTGGTAGCGGCCCTGCGACCACCCGCCGCCGGGAATCTTGGTCAGGTTCTCCCGGTCGCCTTCCACCATCCTCGTTTCCACCACGCCATTTCGGCGCGCGTACTGCAGATGGACTTCACCGCCGTCCCGGCCAACCTCTGCCACAACATACGGGAAATCCTCGCCGCGCGCCTTCAACAGCGGCACAAGGTTCGGGATCGGACCGACTTCGACAACTTCGGGCCCGGACAACGCACCCGGAAGCACCTCGTTGACCTCCGCCTCGCCGCCGCGCACCAGCACATAGCGACTGACCGGCGACGGCATGCCGGTGGCCGGGGAAACGGCGTCGATCACGGCCTCTATATCCGCTTTCGCGGCGCCCTGCTTTTCGAGCGATTCACGCAGTCTTTCCGGCAGCACATCCCCCGCCCGGAGCGCTTCCACGGTCCCGGCACTGGCATCCACATAGACCGTAATCCACGGTCCCGGCTTCTTGCACAGCTCCGCGTACATCTTGTTCGCTGCGTGGGTCGTGTTGACCAGCTCGGCCATCGTGATCACCTTCCCGGGCGATAGGAAATGCGGGTTTTCTTGATCAGTAGCCCTCACGGTAGCACCGGAAGTTTTGCCCTTGAAGGGGCTGCAGAACTTGATCCGCACCGGCCCGGCCAATCGGTTCACGGGCCCCGTTTTCGCCGTTGGTCAGCGGTTGTCCGGGTGCGGAATTTCGCTGTCCGGGCCCTGCCCGCGGCCCCTCCTTGCGGCCCGGCCCCCCGCTGACGGTTGCGCCCAGGGCCGCGCCAAGGGCAATCCACCACCGGATCTGGCCGGGGCTAGCCCCTTTGGTACTCCGCATGCTGGCGGTGTGCTTCAGCCACTTGTTCGCGGATCTTGTCCACGTCCTTGGCCTTGTTGCGGTACTTCGGCTCCATTTGCTCGATCTGGCGTTCTTCCTCCACCAGCAGTCCGTAGATTCGTTCGCGCTCTGCCTTGTCCGCGGTGTAGGAGAGGTCAATGTAGTTGAGCGCGTGGCGGCGGGCGTTGTTAATGGCGTTCTGCGCCTTGCCGGCCTTGCTCAGCAGCGAGGCGACAACGGTGACCACCAGAATGCCGATAATCACGGTGAGCGAGAGTCCGGTCGAGATCTCGATGACCGGCACCGGATTGCCGTCGTTGACGAAGGGCAGGTTGTTCTCATGCAGTGCGTGCAGGATCAGCTTCACGCCGATGAAGGCCAGGATCGCTGCCAGACCGTAGGACAGGTAGATCAACCGGTCCAGCAGGCCGTCGATCAGGAAGTACAGCTGGCGCAGGCCCATCAGCGAGAACGCGGTGGCGGTAAAGACGATGTACACGTTCTGCGTCAGGCCAAAGATCGCGGGAATGGAGTCCAGCGCGAACAGGATGTCCGTGCCGCCGATGGCCACCATGACCAGCAGCATCGGGGTCAGGGCACGCTTGCCGTTCTGGATGGTGAACAGCTTGTCGCCGTCGTAGTAGTCGGTGGTGTGGAAGAAGCGCTTGGCCAACCGAATGATGAAGTTGTCCGCTTCATCGCCGCCATGGCTGGGCTTGAGCAGGTTGCCGGCCGTCACGATCAGAATCAGGCCGAAGAGGTAGAACACCCACGCGAAGGAGTTGATCAGCGCCGCGCCGAGGAAGATGAACCCGGTACGCGCGATCAGCGAGAAGACAATGCCGAACAGCAGCACCTTCTGCTGGTCTTCGCGGGGCACGGCGAAGCTGGCGATGATGATGAGGAAGACAAACAGGTTGTCTACCGAGAGCGCCTTCTCCGTGATGTAGCCGGCGAAGTACTCGGAACCCATTTCCACGCCGCCGAAGATCAGCACCAGAATGCCGAAGACGATGGCGATGCCCACATACAGGGCGGACCAGATGGCGGCTTCCCTCAGCGACGGCACGTGAGCCTTGCGGATGTGGAAGAAGTAGTCGAACGCAAGCAGCGCAAGGATGACAACGATCGTGATGCCCCAGATCAGGGGAGAAACGCTCATGTTTCCCTTTCGTAAGCGGGTAGCGGTATAGGCCGCAAGTCTCTCCTCCGGCACTGCCGGTCGCTGCAGCCGGCCGGGCGTCGGTGCCCTACGTGTTGACGGCTGCAGCGCATTGGGGATACTCCCTTACGCAGTTGTCAGTCTAACGACGACGGCGTTGCTCGCCTAATGATGCAAGGGAAACCCAAGGTGCTCCGCACAGGATCGCTCTATGGAACGGGCCCTGCCGCTGCTGACCGCTGCCGTCCTGCTCGCTGCCTTGACCGGCTGCTCCCCGGGCGTGGACGAGGCAACAGTGCCACCCGCGGCCGAAGGGGAATTGACCGGCAGCACCGCGACGCCCGGCGAGCCGCTCTCCGGCAACTCCTCCCCACAGGACCGGCCCACCGGCGCAGCGAAGGCCCGGATCGTTGCCGGTGCGGGCGGCACCCAGCGCGGCCACGGCGCCTACGTCTGCAAACTCATTGCCGGCTCCAGTGTCGGCCTGTCGGCGGCCAAAAACTCCGTCGCCGGCAGCGGCGCGGCGCTGGCCCTTGATGCCACCGAAAGCGGCACCACGGTGCTGGAACTGCCGGCGGGCGAAAACAACCTCGCTACCTACTGCACCGACCCCGGAGGGGTTGGGCCCAACTTCACCGGAACCAGCGCAGCCTTCGTCGTCACAGCAGGCGGCAGCACCGAGGTCGAAATCACCGCCGCCCCACGGCCCTAACCATCGACGGTCCAGCCTCGGAGCCCCGGTACCTCGGGGCTCCAGCCGGCTCCGAACTCCCGCACCGCAACATCCCGCCGCCTGCCACTCTGTAGGATAACGGCCGGATGGGTGATAGCTTTCGACGAACTGGCAGCGAGCTCGAAGCAGACCAAAGGTAAGGGAGTACCACCATGTCCTACTACGTGGAGTATGTCATTCCGGCCGACCCGGACGAGGGAAACTTTGAGTTTCCGGTCAGCGAAGAGCAACGCGGCTATACGGTGCCGCTGAGCGAAACCGATGCCGACGTCATCAGCACCGATAAGCTGCCCGTCCGGACCGAGGTGTTCGGTGCGTCCTTGACCGAGGCCAAAGAAGCTGCGGAGTCCATCCTGTCCAACAGCAAGGCGGACCAGGCGCGGCTCTTCGACGATCCCGACGACTCAATGCTGCCGGGAGCGGGCACTTTGGTCGCCAGCTACACGGAGAGCGACGGCTGGCAGGACCACGAATAGCCGCTAGACGAGCGGCCCGGCCGACTCCGGGAGGCAACACCTATTCGCGCAGGACCACGTCCGCGGCTTCGGTGGACCGGTCGGTGACAGTGGTCGGTGATTCCAGGTGCACGGCGCCGGAGGGCAGGATGCCGGCGCCGCCGTAGCGTTCCATGACCTTTAGTTGGGCGACTACATCCTCGCCGGCGTGGCCGGGCGGCAGTTCCCGCCAGAACTCGAAGCCGCCGCAATCCAACAATGCGTCCCGCCGGTACAACACGCAGCCGCCGGCCCACGCGATCTTGTAGAGCAGCCAGCCGCCGTCGGGAATCCCCAGCTCCGCGGCGATGTGGGTCAGGTTCGCCGCGTTGTGCAGCTGCCAGCGGGCGAACCGACTGTCGGAGCGCCGGATGCGCTCGGGAAGCACCGGGCCGTCCCACAGCTCAAAGGGCTCCTGCTCCCCCGGGCGAACATCGTCCAGAAAGGAGATACCTTGCACGGCCGCTCCAACAAACCCGCAGCCTTCCTGCCGGATGGCCGTGGTCATGCGTGCCAACATGCCCGGTTCAAGCCACACATCGTTATCCAGGAACAGCACAAGTTCGGCGGTGGCCAGGCTGAGCAAGAAGTCGCGCTGCTCGGCCAGGCCGCGCCGGGGCAGATGCCGTTCCAGCCGGACGGGCCGGCCTTGGGCCTCCAACACTCTGGTCATCGCAGCAACTGCCGGGTGCTTCCAGGCGGGCGCTCCGTCAGACTGGTCGCTGATCACCACGGAGAAGGCCGGGCCGTCCTGGGCCGCCAGCCCGGAAAGCGTCACGGCCAGTTCCGCCTCCCGGCCATAGCTGGGCACCAGCACCTCCAGCTCGGGCCAGGGCTCCGGGGGTGGCAGGGCCCAGCTGCCCGCACTCCTGCGGCTCATGCCGAATCGGCTCCTGCCGCCTGCGGCGAGCCTGTTCCTGCCGAAGGCGCCGAGCCGCGGATGCGCCGGACCACGGCCGTGGTGGAATGGTCGGCGACGTAATCCAGGATGCAGACCTCGCCGCCGCAGGCCTCCACCACCGCCGTCTCCTCCAGCATCTCCGGCGAATAATCCCCGCCCTTCGCGTAGATATCCGGCCGGATCGCTTCGATCAGCGGGATGGGTGTGTCCGTGTCGAAGACGGTCACGTAATCCACGCAGCTGAGCGCAGCGATGATGCCGGCGCGGTCCGCAGCCGCGTTGATCGGCCGGTCGGGCCCCTTCAGGCGCCGCGCGGACGCGTCGCTGTTCAGCGCCACCACCAACACATCGCCCAACTGTTTGGCCTGGGTCAGGTAGCGGGTGTGGCCGCGGTGCAGCACGTCGAAACATCCGTTCGTCAGCACAATCCGCCGGCCCGCCGCCCGCTCGGCCGCCACCGCCTGCCCCAGCTCTTCCGCGTCCAGTGCTGCATCTGAGAAGGTGCCCAGGTGCGCGGCCAGGTCCATGGTGCTACAGACCGAGGTGCCTCGCCGGTGCACCACCACATCGGCGGCCGCTTGAGCCAAGTCCAGGCTGGTACTCAACGGCAGGCCTGCGGCCCGAGCCAGGGTCAGGCACGCCACGTAGGTGTCGCCCGCCCCGGAAGCCTGCTTCTCGGTAACCGGGCTTGCCCACGTTCGGTGCGTGCCGCCGTCGTGCATCAACAGGAGAGAGCCGTCCTTGTCCAGCGTGACGACGGCGGCGCCCGCCCCGGTTGCCTCGAGCAGTTTGCCGGCATGGGCGGCCACTGCGGCAGCCCGGTCGGTGTCCGGGTCCAGTGTCACCCCCAGCAGGGCGGCAGCTTCTGCGGCGTTGGGCGTGACGAGATCCGGTGCTATCCCCGACCACAGCGACGGGTCGTGGGCATCTACCACCAGCAGCCGGCCGCCGCGGTGCCGGGCCAGCACGCTGCGCACAGCATCGCCCAACCCGCCGGTGCCGTAGTCGCAGACCACTACGGCGTCGCTGCCGGCCAAGGCAGTAGGCACAGCCGCAGCCAGCCGCTCCTGGGCGGCTTCGGGCACCCGGTCCATGGTCTCGTCCAGGCGCAGCATGATCTGGTCGCCGCCGATGATGCGATACTTGGTGGTGGTCAGGACGTCTTCGTGTTCCACCAGCCCCGAGGTGTCCACCCCCGCTCCCTGAAGCAGCGTACGCAGCTGCCGTCCGGCGTCGTCCGGTCCAATCAAGCCGACCATGCGCACCCGCGCGCCGAGGGCGGCCAGATTCATGGCCGTGTTGGCGGCGCCGCCCGGGGCATACTCCCGTTTGGCCATGTCCACTACCGGTGCCGGCGCCTCCCGGCAGAACCGCTCGATTCGTCCGCTGAACCAGCCGTCCAGCATCACATCGCCCACCACGGTGACCTGCGGTGCAGCCTCGGCCAGCCGGGCCGGCAGCCAGCCGGCGAGTCCGGAAACATCCGACAGGGGGGTGCTCATGGCCGCGCTCCGCCGGGCAGGCCCAGATGGACCACTTTGACCGCGCTGAACTCGTCCAGCAGTTCGGGCCCATAGCCGAAACCGTGGCCGCTGGCCCTGCGGGGCTGGGCGGAGCCGCCGGGCGCGCCGCCGAAGACCGCGTTGACCTTGACGGTGCCGACTTGGAGCGCTGCCACGGCGCGGTGGGCATGTTCCATGTCCGCTGTCAGGACGTTCGCGGCCAAGCCGTACCGGCCTTCCGTCGCGAGCCACAGCCCGTCGTCGAAGCTGTCCACCACCTGGACCGGGGCCACCGGGCCGAAAGTCTCCTCCTGCATCACGGCCATGTGGTCGGCGCAGTCCAGCAGGACGGTGGCCGGGTAGTGCGCGCCGGGGCCTTCGGGCACCACACCGCCTTCGGCTGCCGTCGCGCCGAGCGCGAGCGCTTCGGCCACCTGCGCCTGGACGCTGTCCCTCAGCCGGCGGTCCACCAGCGGGGCCATCAGGCCCTCCGCGTTGCGCTGGCGGGCCTCGGCGACGAGCGCTTCACAGAACCGTTCGGCGACGGCCCGGTGCACATAGATGCGTTCCACCGAGGTGCAGATCTGCCCGCTGTTGGTGAAGGCACCAATGGCTGCCTGTTCGGCCGCCCACACGGGATCGACGCGGTCGTCCACAATCAGCGGATCGTTGCCGCCGTTCTCCCTGATGACATGGGCTCCGGTGAGGGCTGCCGCCCGGGCAATCCTGGCGCCGGTGAGGCTGGAGCCCACGTGCGCGATGACGTCTACGTCCGGGTTGCTGGCCAACGCGGCACCCACTGCCGGTCCGCCGTTCAGCGTGGTCATGACCTGCGCGGGCAGCACGTCGGAGAAAATCCGGCCCAGCAGTTCACCCAGATGCGGGCAGCGTTCGCTGGGTTTGTGCAGCACGGTGTTGCCGGTCGCCAGCGCCGCGCCCAGCAACCCGGCGGCCACCGCCACCGGATCGTTCCACGGCGTCAGCACCACTGCCACGCCACGCGGTTCGCTGACTGTGTAGTCGACGGCCAGCTGACCGCCGCGCAGGCTGCGGCCGCGATGCACCGGCCCCAACTGCGCGTACTGCCGCAGCGTTCCCGCCCCGGCCATAACGCCCTCCAGGGCTTCGTGTATGGGCCGGCCGGTTTCGCGGGCGTTCAGCTCGGCAAGCTCCGCGGCGTGCTCCTGCAATGCTGCGGCGGCGGCTTCCAGCAGTTCACCGCGAACCGCAGCGTCGGTGCCGGCCCAGCCGGGTTGGGCTGCTTTGGCGGAGGCGACGGCGGCGCGCACCTCGTCGGGGGTTGCTTCCTCCAGCGTTCCCACCAGGCTGCCGTCCCTGGGGTCGTACACCTCCAGCGAGACAGTGTCCCGGGCAGTATCGGAATCGGTGGTCATATCGCTCCTCCCGTCCAAGGCAGGGCCAAGGCCGGCCCGCTGGTCTCTGGTTTAGGTCCACATTCACGCAACGCCGGTGCGCTGCCCGCCGCGGGGAATCCCCGCCGACAGCAACGCCTGCCGCATCGCGTGGTACTGGATTCCTACCCCTCGCCGCGCGCTTTCAGACAGTCCCAGCCGAAGCCGGATTCTTTCGCCGTGTCCTCGGTTTCCCCCGCGGCGGAACACGGTTCCGGTGGGCCGCGAGCACCTCCTGGCGGGTTGCGGGCTCTGGCCAGCGGCCCGGAAGCGCCCTAGGGTGAATTTCACGGCGGGGCTCCCGTGGGCGGACTTATTGGGGGCCGTGGGAGACAGGGAAGCCCCGAAACTGCTGCAGTGATGAAACCCCGGAGCCGGCAAGAACCGGCTGCCGCGGGCGTGGATCCAGGAGGTCAAGATGACAGATTCCCCGACAGGCGGCGCCGCTTTCGGCAACCAGCGGCTAAGCACCGAGGCCAGGCACGGGATCGGAATCGGACCGGTGCTGCAGCCCTTCGAGGACGTACGCAAAATAGCGGTCCTCCGTGGCGGCGGCTTGGGCGACGTGCTGTTTTCGGTCCCTGCCCTTGAGTCGCTCGCTGCCGCCTATCCGGAGGCGACCCTGACCCTTTTGGGCACTGAGGCACACGCAGCGCTGTTCCGCGGCAGACCCAGCCCGGTGAACCGGGTAGAGCCGCTTCCGTTCGCGCACGGCGTCCGGCCGGGACCGGAGGACCCGCAGGCTGTGGCGCAGTTCCAGCAGCGGATGCGCGGCGAGCAGTTCGACCTGGCGGTGCAGCTGCACGGCGGCGGCCGGAATTCGAACCCGTTCCTGCTGGAACTGGGTGCACGGCACACGGTGGGTACCCGGACCGAAGACGCGGCGGCGCTCGAGCGGACCATCCCATACCTCTATTACCAGCACGAGGTGTTGCGGGCGCTGGAAGTCGTGGGCCTGGCCGGCGCGGCCCCGGCCGCGCTCCAGCCGGAGCTGGAGCCACTGCACGATGAAGAGGCGATGCTGGCCGGGCTGCTCGACGACGGCCGGCCCTCGCTGGTGACCATCCACCCGGGTGCCACCGACCCACGGCGGCGCTGGCCGGCGTCGCACTTTGGCCAGGTGGCTGCTTGGGCGGCGGACGACGGGTGCCAAATCCTGGTGGTGGGCGATCCGTCCGACGTCGCGCTGGCCGACGAAGTGGTGGAACGCGGCCGCGAGACAGCCGGATCCGGCAGCGGCAGCATCAGCTCCGTGGCCGGACGGCTGGGCCTGGACGAGCTGTCCGCACTGCTGCGGGCCAGCGACGTGATGGTGGGCAACGACAGCGGTCCGCGGCACCTGGCCCAGGCGGTCGGCACACCAACGGTCGGCATCTATTGGGCCGGGAACATGATCATGGCCGGGGCGCTGGGCCGGACCATGCACCGGGTGCACATGTCCTGGATGACGAACTGCCCGGTCTGCGGGGCGGATCTGACCCAAGTGGGTTGGACGGCCGAACGCTGCAGCCACCAGTTCCCGCTGACGCGGGAGATCCGCGCAGAGGATGTCTACGCGGATCTCCGTCAGCTTAGGGCCACGAGTCTTCTTCTTCGTGGCAAATGACCATCTCGCGCACTTCGCAGCCCTTCGGCTGTGAGAGCGCGAAGATGATGGCATCGGCCACCCGTTCCGGGTCGTTGAGCCGGGAGTCGTCCTGCGGCTTGTACTGCTCGGTGCGGTCATCGAAGAACCTGGTCTTCATGCCCGCCGGAATCATCGTGGTGACGCCGATCTGCCCGCGGGTTTCGGCCGCCAGCGCGCGGCTGAAACCCACGACGCCGAACTTGGAGGCGCAGTAGGCGGTGGCGTCGGAGACGGCCTTGATCCCCAGCGACGAGGCCACCGTGATCACCCGTCCGTGCGAGGACATCAGGTGCGGCAGGGCGGCCCGCACCACCGAGACGGTACCCATCAGGTTGACCCCAATGACCTTCTCCCATTCCTCGGCGGGGACGTCCTCCAGGCGTCCGCAGCGGTCGATGCCGGCGGCCGTCACCACGGCGTCAAGCCCGCCAAGCGTGTCGGCGGCCTGCTGCACGGCTGCTTCGACGGCGGCGCGGTCGGCGACGTCGACCTCCACGCTCTTGGCCTGGCCCACCCGGCTCACGTCGCGGTCCAGCACCACCGGGGTGCCGCCGGCCGCCAGGACCGCTTCCACCACGGCGGCTCCGAGACCGGAGCCTCCGCCGGTCACCAGGACACGGCCGGGATTGGTTGCTGCAATACTCATGTTTCCTCCTCGGGTTCGAAATGGCGGTTTCCCGCCGGGGCTATCGGGTGGAGAGCAAGCGGCATCCCGGGAACCCCGGGCTCCGCCCTCCTCGCCACTGGATGGTTGCTGCTCCGGTGGCCTCAGCCGACCTTCGCCAGCGCTGCGGCCAGACCGGTGGTGGAACGGGCCGGGTAGTAGGGCACGGTGACGGTCTGACCGCCCCACGACTGCAGCAGCCGGGCTTCGGGCAGCTGGTCGGCGGTGTAGTCGCCGCCCTTGACCCAGATGTCGGGACGCAGCCGTTCCAGTGCCGCTTCCGGAGTGGATTCATCGAAGACCAGCACGGCATCCACGCATTCCAGCGCCAGCAGCAGTTCGGCGCGGTCCTCCTGGTTCATGATCGGGCGTTCCTCACCCTTCAGCCGGCGGACCGAATCGTCCGAATTGAGGCAGACGATCAGGCAGTCGCCCAGCTTCCGTGCGGCCGCCAGCGTTCTGGCGTGGCCTGCGTGCAGTAGATCGAAGCAGCCCCCGGTAGCCACCACCGTGCCGCCGGCTTCGCGCGCCTGGGCGGCAACCCGCATGGCGTCCACGCCGGGCCCGCGCAGCTGGACCGGCGCGGTCTCTTGGCGCAACGAGGCCACGCCGCCGGCTGCGAGGAAGGCCGCCGCCTGCCCAACGGCTTCCTCCACCGAGGCGTTCAGCGGGAGCCCGGAGGCCAGGCCCACGGCCAGTGAGGCGGCGAACCGGTCGCCCGCGCCGCAGGTATCGGCCGCGTCCGCCGCGGGGGCGGGAATGGCCTGCGGCAGTTCGCCGTCCTGCTGGACTATCGCTCCTTCCTCGCCCAGCGTGACGACGACGGCGCGGCTGTTCCAGCGCGAGCGCAGTTCGGCGGCCGCGAGCGCTGCTTCGCCGGTGCCGCCCTGCGCCAGTCCGACCATCCGCAGCGCCTCCGGCAGGTTCGGCGTCGCGGCAGCCACGCCCTCGACCGGATCCGGGCCGGCAGGATGTGGGTCCCAGACCACCGGAATCCGGTGCACCAGCGGAGCGAGCGCGTCGCGCAGCGCGGGTGCAGCCGCCAAGCCGCGGCCGTAGTCCGCCACGATGATGGCGTCGGCCGTTCCGAGCGCGTCAAGCATGTCCGGGGTCGGAACCGGCAACGGGGCGGGGGCGCAGCCCTCGTCCACCCGGACCACCGACTGGCCGCCGGCGCGGATGCGGGTCTTCACCGGCGTCGGCGCGCCCGATGGCCCGGCGACCACCTGGATCCCGTCCAAGGCATCGCGCAGCCGCGAGGAGGCATCGTCGTCGGACAGTGCCGTCACCAGAAGGACGTCCCGGCCATCGCGGGCCAGCATCCGGGCAACCAGCCCCGCTCCCCCGGCACGGTACGTCGTTTCGGCAGCGTCCACCACCGGCACCGGTCCGTCCGGGCTCAGCCTGGTAGCTGCCCCTTCCACATCGGCGTCCAGCAGGATGTCGCCCACCACTACAATCCTCATGACCGGGTCACCCCGCTGTGTGGGCCTCGTTCTGCGTCTGCGGTGGAGTTCGCGTGCCGCGCCACCTCGGCGTCGAACGCCCGGCACATCGCGTGCAGCGCCATCAGGTGGCCCTCCTGCACATTGGCAGGCAGCGCGTCCACGGCCACGTAGTCGTCGCAGAGCCTGGTCAACGGGTTCGGTGCGCTGCCGGTCAGCGCCCAGCTGGTGATGCCAATGTCGCGGGCAGCTTCGGCCGCCCGCAGCAGGTTCTCGCTCTTGCCGCTGGTGGTCAGCAGGAGCAGCACATCGCCGGCCCGCCCGTGGCCCAGCACCTGCCGGGCGAAAAGATGGTCGTAGCCGTAGTCGTTTGAAATCGCCGTGACAGCCGACGTGTCCGCGTGCAGTGAGATGGCGGAGAAGGCCTGCCGTTCGCCCTCGAAACGGCCCACCAGTTCCGCGGTGAGGTGCTGGGCTTCGGCCGCGGAACCACCATTGCCGGCCGCCAGCAGCCGCCCGCCGTCAAGCAGCCGCCGGGCCAGCTCGGTTCCCCAGCCGGCCAGTTGCCCGGCCTGGGCGCGCAGTGATTCCACCGCGGGCTGCACGGCCTGCAGGTGCGCCAGCACGGCGTCCACCGCCTCGGTTCCGGTGTGCCGCTCAGGGGCCGCCGGCACCGGGACGAGTGCGGGACCTGGCCGGAGATAGGCGTCGGTCCGGGCGCGCGGGGCGGCAGCGGTTGGCGCACCGGTGCCGGCGGTTGTGGGGCGGCCGTCCGTTACTGCGCGTTTCACAGTGCTTCTCCTTCGAGTTGCCGGGCTCCGACGGCGACTGCGCTGGACCCTTGGTTAACTGCCAGGTGATAGGCCTTTTCGGTGTCCGCCGCCACCCGGTCCCATGAGTAGCGGGTGCGGGCACGCTGTTGCCCGGCTTTGCCCAGTTCCCGGCGCAACTCCGGATTCGCCAACAGCTCGGCGACTGCGTCCGCTATTGCCTGCGGGTCCCGCGGCGGCACGTGCAGACCGGTCTTCCGGTCCACCACGGTGTCGATCAGGCCGCCAACCGAGGCCGCGACCACCGGAACACCGCAGGCCATCGCTTCCAACGGGACAATCCCGAACGGTTCGTACCACGGCGCGCAGATGACCAGGTCGGCGCTGCGCAGCACCGGCGGGATTTCGGTCTGCGACAGCTGGCCGCGCAGCACCAGTTGGTCTTCCACGCCGAGTTCCCGGGCCAGGCCGCGCAGCCGCTGGGCTTCCGGATCGGCCGCCAGCCCCGCTGCCCCGGCAGCCCCGCCGACCACCAGCAGCTCGACGTCGTCGATGCCTCGGTCCTTGAGCAGCCGCAGGGCGCGTACCGCCAGATCGATGCCCTTGCGCGGAACCAGCCGGCCGAGCGTCACAATCCGGTGGGTGCGGCCGCGCGGTTCGGCCTCGCCGTCGGCGGTGAAAAGTGCCACATCCACGCCGCAGGGGGCGATGGACACATTGCTGCGCGGGATGCCCATGGCCGCCAACTCGAACACCTCGTCGGAGCAGGTGGCGATGATGCGGTCCACGTCGCGGCCCACCAGGGGTTCCAGCCAGGCGCGCTGTGCCGGGCTGGTGTCCTGGGCGCCCTGGTGGCGCCGCTTCACGGTGCCAAGCGCGTGGAAAGTCTGCAGCACCGGCACCTGGCAGCTGCCCGGGCGGCGTGCTGCATCAAGGGCAGCGACGCCGGACATCCAGAAATGCGCGTGCACCACATCCGGCGGGTTCTCCGCCCAGTCCGCGCTGATGCCGTCGGCCAGCTGGCCCATGAACGGCAGCAACTCGTCCTTCGAGACCGGTTCCGGCGGGCCGGCGTTGATGTGGACCACCTCCACCCCGGGCCGCATGGTGACGCGGGCCGGCAGCAGCGGATCATCGCGGCGGGTGTAGACGCTCACGCTGTGCCCGCGGCGGGCCAGCGCTGCGGAAAGGGCCGCCACGTGCACGTTCTGGCCGCCGGCGTCCACCCCGCCCAGCGCGGCCAGCGGGCTGGCGTGTTCGGAAACCATCGATATCCTCACGGCTCTCTCCTCTCGTTGGCGGCCATGGCCCGTCCGGTACGTGTGGTGGTCTCGGCCAGCAGGCTGTCCCAGTTATCCAGGAATGCCTGCAGCCCGTAGTTCTGCAGCGCCACCTCGCGCGCGACGGCGCCGCGTGCCGCAGCCTCGTCCGGATCCTTCAGCAGGCGGGCCGCTTCGCGGCGCAGCTGGCTTACGTCAGTGGAGATGGCCCCCGCTTCCGGTGGAACCGCCCGAGCCGCCTCCGTAGTGTCCAGCGCCACGACCGGCATTCCCAGATGCATGGCTTCCAGCAGCGCCAGGCCCAGCGACGTCCAGCGCAGCGGGTGCAGGTAGAGGCGGCAGCGTGCCAGCTCGGCGTGCAGCAGGTGGCTTGGCAGATCTCCCCGGACGCGCAGCTGGTCTGGGCCCAGATCGGTGGCAGCGGCCAGCTGGTCGGTTCCCATGCCGAACACGTCCAGCGGCCCTGCCTGCGCAAAAGCCGGCAGCAGGTCCGTCCCGGTGACGCGCCAGCGGCGTACCGGTTCGTTGACCACCACGCCCTGGCGTTCCAGTTCTCCGGTGTAGAGCTTGCCGGGGTCCACGATGCCGTGCTCGATCACGGTGGTCCGGGCCGTTCCGCAGTCCCAGAACAACTCGTTGAAGTGGGTGACGTGCACTATCGTCATGTCCTGCTGGTCGGCCAGCGGATGCAGCGAGTTGGGCACATCGCCCTTGGGCGTGTTGTGTTCGAGGAACACCGCGGGAATGTCCCGTCCCGGCCGGCGGCCGAGCAGCCGCTCGCATTCCTCAATCTCCTCGGGCCGCTGCAGCACCACCACATCGGGTTCCTCGTCGCGCAGTCGGCCCGGCTCCACGTCCCGCACCGACGGCGGCCAGTCGCGGCCGGCGCGGCCCAACCCCCACGCGCCGCCCTCGGCCGTGGCGGGCAGCAGGTACTCGTGACGGCCGCGCACAAAAGCGTCGGTCCAGCCACCATGGACATGCCAGAGCAGAATCTTCATGCGTTCCTCATCTTTCTCCGGGCGGACAGGTACGTCACATCGCGGGTCAGCCGTTGTACGGCCTCCAGCACTTCTTCCGGGGCCACATTGGACAGGCAGGGATGCCCGGGAACCGGGCAGATGCGGGCACGGCTGAGCCGGCACGGCGCATGCTGGTCACCGAGCAGCTCCAGCGGGACTTTGTAGGGCGCCCAGCGGATCGCCGGCACCACCGGCGCGAACAGTGACACCACCGGGGTGCCTACGGCGGCGGCAAGATGCGCGGGTCCGGTGTTCCCGGTGACGACGGCGGAGGCTCCGGCGAGCACTCCGGCCAAGCTCCGCAGGTCCGTTTGCCCGCCCAGGTCCAGCGCACCCGGGACGGCCACGGTGGCGGTCAGCTCCTGCTCCTGCGGGCCGCCGGTGACCACCACCCGGTATCCGGCGCCGATCAGCAGTTCGACGGCGGCGGTATGGTGCAGCGGCGGCCAGGCCCGGGCCGGAACCGCCGCGCCGGGATGGACCGCGATGTACGGCTCGCCGCCGGTCAGGAACGAGGTATCCGGAATGTCGCGTACCTGCAGCCGGCCGTCATCGCCGGCGGGCAGCCGGTAGCCGGCAGCCGCGGCGATCTCCAGCGCACGCTCGGCCTCCGGCTGGTCCTCCGGAAAGTCTTCGCCCGGGCGGAGCCGCCGGTCCAGCAGCGAGCCGGCGTAGTCCACGGAAGCCCCCGTGATCTGCCCGACGCCGGCCAGCCGCAGCAGCAGCGCCAGCGGCAACGGGGACTGGTGGAAGGAGGTCAGAATGATGGCCTCGGAGATGCGGCTTGTCCGTACCCAGTCCACCAGCGCCGCAACGTGGTCCTGGGTTGCCGGCGGTGCAGGGTCCACAATCCACGGACTGGCCCAGCTGAAAACCTCGGCAACGCCGGGAAGCAATTCCGCGGCGGCTTTGCCCTGCGGGCCACACAGCATCACGACGTCGTTGGGGCTGCCGCCTTGGCCCGCTGCCACTGCCCGCACCGCCGGACCGGCCAGCAGCACATCGCCCGCGCTGTCCAGCCGCGCCACCAGCACGCGGCTCACGGGCGCCCCGCCAGCAGAAGGGAAACGGCGTCGGCCAGATTCTCAGCCACCAGTTCGGCGGCCTCCACCTCTTCGCGCCGAGTAACCGGCGTCGGCACCAGCACTCCGGTTGCGCCGGCGGCGGCGGCAGCCTCGACGTCGGCCCCGATGTCCCCGATGTAGGCCACGTCGGACGGATCCAGTCCCAGCCGGTGGCAAGCCGCGAGGATCATCCCGGGCTGCGGTTTGCGGCAGCGGCAGCCGTCGTCGGGGTGATGCGGACAAATTTCCCAGACGTCAAAGGGGCCGAGTAACTCTTCGACCCGCGCATTGACCGCGTCGACCTGATCCCGGTTCAACAGTCCGCGGCCAATGCCGGATTGATTGGTCAGCACTCCGCAGGGCAGCCCCGCGGCCCTGACCGCCTCGAGTGCCTCACGGGCGCCGGCGACGGGCCGGACCTCGGCGGGATCCGGGTTATAGGGCACGTCCGTGACCAGGGTGCCGTCCCGGTCGAACAGGATGGCCCGCGGCGGGGAGACTGCGGTTGCGCTCATACCAGCACTGTTCCCAGCAAAGCCGCGACCTAAACACTTCTGCCGCTACTGGATTTGCCGTGCGGCTGCCTTCCGGCGGCCGGGCAGGGCCGGGAAGCGGATGCCGCAGGCATCTGGCAGGATGGGCCACAACCGGCTTGGAAGGAAGGCGCAGTGGCAGAACCTCAAGAACTGGAACGGGACGGACGGCCGGAGCTGCTGGTGCTCCGGGCGCTGAAGCTGGGCGATCTGCTGGTTGCTGTTCCCGCGCTGCGGGCCTTGCGCGCGGCCTACCCGGACCATCGGATTCTCTACGCCGCCCAGGCCTGGCTTCAGCCCATCCTCGAGCTCACCGGATCCGTGGACGACCTGCTGCCCACGCACGGACTGGATGTCCCGGTGGCACTGGAGCCCGGCCGGGTGGAGATCGCTGTGAACCTGCACGGCAACGGCCCGGAGAGCCGCGGCAGGCTGGAAGCGCTGCAGCCCGCCGTCCGCATTGGACACCGCGCGCCGGGTTGGAAGGGCCCGGCGTGGCCGGGGGACGTGCACGAACGCGAGCGCTGGGCCCGACTGCTGCAGTGGCACGGGATTGACGCCGATCCGCTGGACTACCGGCTCGCCCAGCCGAGGGTGCCGAGCCCGTGCCCGGGAGCGGCGGTCCTTCACGTCGGCGCCGCCTACGGCAGCCGGCTCTGGCCGGCCGAGCGGTTCGCCGCCGTCGCCCGCGAACTGGCCTCCCAAGGCCACCGGGTCCTGTTCACCGGGAGCACGGCCGAACGGCCGCGCGCGCAGGCCGTTGCCGAACTGGCCGGGTTGGGGCCGGAATCCGTCGTCGCCGGTACTCTGTCGCTGGCGGAGTTCGCGGCCACGGTGGCCGAGGCCGCCGTCGTCATTTCTGCCGACACCGGCGCGGCCCATCTGGCCTCCGCTTACGCCAGGCCGTCAGTTGTCATCTTTGGTCCGGCACCGGTCAGCGTATGGGGCCCGCCACCGGGACCACACATCGTCCTAACCAACGAAAGCCTGCGGCTGGGCGACACGTTCTCCACTGACCCCGACCCGGCACTGCTGGCGGTCAGCGCGGACGATGTCCTGGCGGCGGTTGCGGAACTTCCGGTCGTTACGCCGTCCGCATCGGTTGCCGGACCGGCGCTGGCTGCTCCCCCAGCACCCGGCGCTGCAGTTTGACCAAGATCCGGGCCAGCGCACGGGAGACCTGCATCTGCGTCATGCCGATGCGTTCGCCGATGCAGCGCTGGGATTCTTCCTGAAAGTAGCGGTAAAAGAGCAGTTGCCGTTCGCGCGGCTCGAGCTCACGGATAGCACCCCGCAGCATCAGCAGCTCCTCGGTGCGTTCGGTGCCGCCGTCCGTCGCTGCCAGCGACTCGGCGAGGCTCTGCCCTTCAGGGGTCCCGTCCAGCGATACCGGCCGCAGGCTGCCGTGGCAATTCAGCGCTTCGGCCACCGCCTCCGGGCTCTCCGCCAGCGCGCCGGCCAACTCCGTCAGACGCGGTTCGCGGCCCAGCCGCTGCGCAAGTTCCGGCGTCATTTTGATGGCCGCCGTCCGCAGGTCCTGCAGATGGCGTGGCGGCCGGACCATCCACGAGCTGTCCCGCAGATGCCGCTTCAATTCACCATGCACGGTGGGGACTGCATAAGCCGCAAAGTCGGCGCCGTGGTCCGGATCGAAGCCGCGGACGGCCTTGAGCAGTCCCAGCCGTGCCACTTGCTGCAGGTCGTCGATCTCCCGGCCCGGGGCCAGATAGTTGCGGGCAATCCCTTCGGCGATGCCCAGGTGTCCCAGCACCAGCTCCTCTTCCAAGGCTGCACGCAAGGATCCCTTGGCGCGCTTCGCTCGGCGGAACAAAACCTGCACGTCAGCCTCGTCGCAATGCATCGTCAGACCACTCTCACTCGGGGAAGTGCGGGACCAGAACCGCTTCTCCCCAAAGGAATCATAAGCATGCTGATTGTGCAACAGGTTGGCGTGGGAAAAACGCGCAAAAGTCTTTTCTTCTCCGCGGAGAAGAAGGTATAAGCAGCAGAAGCAGTCCGATCCGGGCCGCGGCCTTCAGGACCAAGGAGTGTCTGGCCGCTCCTGCGGAACGCCGTCAACCACCAGGTCCACCCGCTCATTGAAGAAGCAGAACAGGTCCCGGATCTTCGGGTTTTCCGGGATGGGATCCGGATAGCTCCACAACACGTCGCGCACCACACTCTGGCCCATCCGGACGGACCAGTACCGGGCCTGGCCCTTGTAGGGGCAACTGGTGACGGTGTCGCTGGCTTCCAGCAGGTCGGTCCGTATGTCTGCAGCCGGCAAGTAGTAGCGGACGGGCAAGCGCGTTTCGAAGAGCAGCAGCGGCCGGATGCTGTCGGCCACCTTCTGGCCCTCAAGATAGACCTGGACCCGGCGCGAACTGCGCAGCGTGTCCACCCGCTTGTAAGGGTCGCGGGCATGCACCAGGGCCCGCTCGTCTTCCTCATACCATTCCAGCTGCCGCCAGGAGAACGTCACGTGACCGGCCAGCCCGGCCAGCGCTCCGGTTGGCTGAGGGTGCTCCCAGGCGCCGGCGTCCGCCCGCTTGCTGCCGAGGGCCACGTCCCAGATCTGTTGCCCGGCAGACCCCGCGCGCGGATGAGACAGCGCTCCGGCTGCCACGTCCTCCCGCGGCAGGTAGTACGTGGGCAGTTCGCCCGGGCCGTAGGCGACCAGCAACTGGGCCCGGCTACTGTCCGCCACCAGGTTCCCGCCCAGCCGGACCCGGATCCGGCGCTCGGTGGGCTCGGCAAAGGGTCTCTCGAATTCCATGGGGCACACGCTACTCTTCACCGGTTGCGGAGGGCAGGGTGCCAGAATGGGAATTCACCCCAGTGACCCAGAATCAGGAGGCTTGAGTGAGCACCGACGAACGTCGCGCCAACATCTACATCGACAAGCAGACCCCGGCGGCGTACCGCGCCCTCAACGGTCTGGCCCTCAAGGTCGGCGACGCCGCGGAAGCAGCCGGTTTGGACCGGAAGTTGGTGGAGCTGCTCAATCTGCGCATCTCGCAAGTCAACGGCTGCGCCTACTGCCTGAACATGCACACCCGGCTGGCGTTGGGCGAAGGTGAAACGGCCCAGCGGCTGTCCGTCCTTCCGTCCTGGCGGGACACCGAAGTGTTCACGGACAAGGAACGCGCGGCCCTGGCCCTGGCCGAGGCGCTGACCGAGCTTCCGGCCCACCACAGCCAGGAACGGGAGTATGCGGCCGCCCGTGAACAGCTCACCGACGAGGAGTTCTCCGCGGTCAGTTGGATCACGGTTGCGATGAACGCCTTCAACCGGGTCTCAATCGTCAGCAAGCACCGCGTCCGCCCGCAGTAGCCGCGCCGGTCACCTGCCCAAAGGTCAGTGCACGACGGCGGCCCACACCGCCGTCGTGCACGTCCCTCGGGAGGGGCGGCCCCACTGCTTCGAGCGGCCGCGCTCCGGCGCGCTTACTGTTCCGGAACCTGCGCGAGGGCGTCGATCTCCACCAGGACGCCGGGCCGGGCGGAGCCCACCTGCAGGACGGTGATCGCCGTCGGCACCTGGCCCCAGACCTCGGCGGCCGCGGCGTACCCTTCGTTCGCGTCCTGCCCGGCGGCCAGATAGATGTTCAGCTTCGCGACGTCCTGCTGGGTTGCGCCCGCTTCCTTGAGCACTGCCAGCACGTTGCGCATGGCCTGCCGCGTCTGGCCAGCCAGGTCATCGCTGACCATGACGCCGTCGGCATTGACCCCGTTCTGGCCGCCGACAACCAGCAGCCGTCCCGGTCCCTCGACGAGCACGCCCTGGGAAAAGGCCGGACTGCGAAACATTCCGTCCGGGTTGATGTGCTTCAGGCTCATGGCGTTCCTCCGTAGGTGCTCCGCATTGGGGTCATCACGCTAGGCCGTCACGGCGTCGGGCACCAGACCTGGCGCCGGAGCATGCACCACGGCACCGTGGTGAACACCACATCAACGGCCTGTGCCGGATGTGAAAACATAGGGCATGCGTCCGATGCAGCACTCCAGCAAACTCCAAAACGTCCGATACGAGCTTCGCGGCCCCATTTTGCACGCGGCCAAGAAGATGGAGGCCGAGGGCCACCGCATCCTGCGGATGAACCTGGGGGATCCGGCGCCGTTCGGACTGGAGGCGCCGGAATCCATTGTGGTGGACATGATCCACCACCTGCGCGGAGCCCAGGGCTACAGCGATTCCAAAGGCATCTTCTCCGCCCGCACGGCGATCTCGCAGTACTACCAAACCAAGGGCCTGATGCAGATCGGCGTGGAGGACATCTTCATTGGCAACGGTGTCTCCGAACTCATCTCGATGACGCTGCAGGCGTTCCTGGAAAACGGCGATGAGGTGCTGATCCCCGCGCCCGACTACCCGCTGTGGACCGCGTCGGTGACCCTCTCCGGTGGCAAGGCCGTGCACTACCTGTGTGACGAGGACAACCACTGGTGGCCGGACATGGCGGACGTTGAAGCCAAGATCACCGCCCGGACCCGCGCGATCGTGCTGATCAACCCCAACAATCCCACCGGCGCCGTCTACCCACGGCACGTGCTGGAGCAGTTCGCGGCGCTGGCACGCAAACACGATCTGGTGCTGTTCTCCGACGAGATCTACGAGAAAATCACCTACGAGGACGCCGTCCACATCCATACCGCGTCGGTAGCCCCGGACCTGCCGGTGCTCACGTTCAGCGGGCTGTCCAAGGCCTACCGGATGCCCGGCTACCGGGCCGGCTGGGTGGCCATCAGCGGTCCCCGCGCCGAGACCGCCGCGTACCGCGAATCGCTGGAACTGCTGGCCTCACTGCGGCTGTGCTCGAACGTGCCGGCGCAGCACGCCATCCAGACCTCACTGGGCGGCTACCAGTCCATCGGCGACCTGGTGAAGCCCGGCGGACGGCTGCGCGAACAGCGCGATCTGGCCTGCCGGCTGCTTAACCAGATCCCCGGTGTCAGCTGCGTCCCGGCAGCCGGGGCCATGTACCTCTTCCCCAGGCTCGATCCCGCGGTCTATCCCTTCGAAGACGACGAAAAGTTCGTGCTGGACCTGCTGGAGGAGGAGAAGATCCTGGTCTCGCACGGCACCGCCTTCCATTGGCCGACGCCGGACCACTTCCGCTTCGTGATCCTGCCTTCGGAGGAGGACATCGAAGAAGCGGTACGCCGGATTTCCTCCTTCCTGGCCATCTACCGGAAGAAGACGGCCGACGCCACTGCTGCCACCGCCAGGTGATCGCGCCGACCCAGCGTCCCGGATCAGTAGCAGTGCCCTGCTAGGCTGCTGACGTTCCGGCTGGCTTCGTACGCGGCCTCGGCACTGACATCGGGGGACCATGCGGATCAGGTTGACGGCTGCCCACGTGGCGCTTGGCGCGGTGCTGCTCGCCGGATGCTCGGGGCCTTTACCATCAGACGCAGGTGCTGCACCGGTGCACTCCAAAAGCCCGGCGGCGGCGCCAACCGCCGGCAGCGGATCGTCCGGTTCTGCGGCTGGCGGCGCCGCCCCGGCAACCGGCCGCTTTGCCACTCCCCTGCCGTCTGGATCCGTTATAGAGCCATCCGATGAGCCGGAGGTGGCCCTCAGCGAAGAGGAATCCGCGGCCAATATCGCGTACATTGACAGCTTCCTGGCCGAGCAGTGGAAGACGGGAACCAAGCCGTCGACCCTGAGCGCTGCCCGGCCCGGCGATTGCGTGTTCTTCGACTGGGAATATTCCTCCGGCCCCACGCAGACTGCCCTCTTCCCCGTGCCCTGCGGTGAGCCACACGAAGGTGAGGTCTTCGGCGTCGTCACGCATAGCGATCAGCCCTATCCGGGAGAGCTGACGCTCAGCAGTGAAGCGACCGGCGCGTGCGCCGACTTTCTTGAACAGCACCTTGAAAAGCTAGCTCGCGGCCATAGCTTCCGGCCCTTCTCACCCACCGAAGCTGATTGGAAAGCCGGTGAACGCAGCTCAGTGTGTTTGTACAGCCCGCCCGGACTTTTGTCAGAGCGAAGCCACTTCATGAATTAGCACCCCGCGGCAGCTCGAAGTCCCGTGTTAATTCGGCGTGAACATCGGGCCGGAGCCCTTGTGGCCGCCACTCTCCGCCCGCATTGTGGAGGAGAGAGATGCACCGACCGTTGGCCCGATCTGAGGAGTACCGAAATGCCTGATACCCCGCTCGAAAACTGGGACTTGGTTCCCGGCACCATGGTGGAGGTTCACAAGGACGGAATGATGCTGCGAACCGGGCGGATTGACGCGGTGACGCTCGATGCGGACATCGTCTGGCTCGCCGACAACGGCTCCCACCCGCGCAGCCTGTTTGAGAAGTCCGAAGGGTACCAACTCTGCCTGGCGAGGGACAGGAACTGACCGCGGGCACGGCTTGCCCCTATCCCCACCGGGGTGCCGGCGCTAGCGTGTCTGCCATGGAGATGAAACTTGAACTCGTTCCCGTGCCGGTCACCGACGTGGACCGCGCGAAGAAGTTTTATGTAGAGCAGGTGGGCTTCAACGCGGACCACGACTACCAAGTCAATCCCGAACTTCGGTTCGTGCAGCTCACGCCTCCCGGTTCAGCCTGTTCCATCGTGATCGGCGACGGCATCACCGAGATGGCGCCCGGCTCCCAGCAGGGCCTGCAAATGGTGGTCGCCGACGCCGGGGCAGCATGGGAGGAACTGATTGGCCGCGGTGTCGAAGCCAGCGCCGTGGACGTGCAGCCGTGGGGACATTTCGTCTATTTCAGTGATCCGGACGGCAATACGTGGTCGCTGCAGCAACTGCCGCCCCGGTAACCCCTGACCCCAAACTTTTTTGGCCACACCGGAATAAACCCGGAGGAGCGCCGGTTCTATTAGACGAAACTGCGAATGGAATACCGAGGGACCGGCATGTTTGGAGCAGGAGATCAGCGGAGAAGTTCTTTCCCGCGCCCTGCCACTTTGCTTCCCCGCCCGCATTGCTAGCGTCCTTCTGCAGCCGGCATAGATCGGCCTTTTGTCTCACCAGCAGTTCCTGAACGTTGCCATAACAGACCGGCCGCACGGCTGATCCGGTCTGCCACGGTACGCCTTTCCCGCCCGCTACATCGGAGGTCATGAATGACACTATCCACAACCAACAAGTCCCCCCTGGTCAATTCCACTCCCACCCGGATCCGCAACCTCGGGCATCTGCGCCGCGGCGATTCGGTCGAGGCCCGCATGGACAATGCCGTCCAGTACCGAGGCCTCGTCGACCGCACCGCTCCGGGTGTCGGCTTAGTCTGGATACGCGACGCCGCGGACGGTTCACGGCGCGCCATCAGCACCCAGGATTGCACGGTCTGGCGTTTGCCGAGCCAGCAGGCGTAGCGCGCAGCACCACCCACTCTTGGCGGACGACGCCGGCACCCATCGAAGTGCCGGTTCCGTCCGCTACTGCGTTAACGCGCCGTTATTGCGCTGGTAAGCACCTTGTCCAGCAGCGGGGCGCGGAGTTGAATAGAGCCGGAATCGCCGGACGGGAGAGGGCTCGTCCGGCCACCGCAATCGGAGAGCGTCATGGCCGTCTCGTTCAACCACACCATTGTCTATGCCGCGGATAAGAAAGCGTCGGCCACATTCTTTGCGGAGATCTTTGGACTCGGTCCGCCGCAGCCGCTGTTCGGCCACTTCATGTCGGTCACACTGGAGGGCGGCGTGGCGCTGGACTACGCGGACGCGGCAGGAAGAGTGCAGCCCCAGCACTATGCCTTTCTGGTCGGCGAAGACGACTTCGACGGAATCTTCGCACGCATCCAGTCGGCAGGAATCGACTACTGGGCTGACCCGGCCAGGCGCAGGCCCGGGCACATCAACCACAACGACGGCGGCCGCGGCGTCTACTTCACCGACCCGGACGGCCACTTTCTGGAGGCAATCACCCGCCCCTACGGTTCCGGCACCAGCTGAGGCGGGGTCCCGCCGTCGTACGCTGGACGCAGAATCCGTAAGGAGGGACCGCATGGACGAACAGCACGCGGCCAGCCCGCACGTCCGCCTCAGCGCAACGGTGAGGGGCCGGGTCCAGGGCGTGGGCTTCCGCTACTGGACCCGGGACCAGGCCGAGCGGTTGGGGCTGGTCGGAGCGGCGGTGAACCAGCCCGACGGATCCGTCGGAGTGATGGCCGAGGGCCCGCGGGATGCCGTCGAGCAACTGGTGGCGGCACTCGAATCCGGCAGCACGCCGGGCCGGGTCAGGGGCGTGGAAACGACATACACGGCCGCGACGGGCGGGCTCAGCGGCTTCGATGTGGGCTGAGGCTCCGGCCCCTTGGATACCATCGGGTCATGAATAACCCGGTTGACGCGGTCCGGCCGCCTTGGTGGAACGTGGCGTTGCGGATACCGTCAGGGTCTTCGACGACGAGGTTCCCACCGCAGCAGATGCGGCCAGGGTGCTGGGTTGCGATGTAGCAGCCATAGCCAACAGCCTGGTGTTCAATTCCGGCGGCAGCCCGCTGTTGATCTTGGCCAGCGGTGCACGAGTGGATACCAAGCTGGTAGCGGCCACGCTGGGAATGGATTGTCTCCGGCGTGCCGATGCGGACTTCGTCCTCACGCATACCGGCCAAGCCATCGGCGGCGTGGCACCGGTGGGACACCCCGCGCCGATCCGCACCGTGCTGGATCGGTCATTGGCAGGCCATTCCGTGCTGTGGGCCGGCGCCGGCGACCATCGCGCCATGTTCTCGATCGGCTTCGACGACCTGCGCCGAATCACGTCGGCCACGGTGATGGACGTCAGGGCCGGCTGAACTCTCCCCCACGCTGACACTCCCCCTGCCAAAGCTGAGGCGCAGATGCGACGTCTATGGGGCGGCAAATGGCGTTTAAGTTGGCCAGCCCCGCGGTGTGTTCACGCGGGGCTGGCACTTTGGGGGATTGGCCGGCCCGGGTGAATTGGGGGGTCCGTGACCGACTAACGCTCACAGTATGCCACTCGTCCCGCCGCGAAATGACACACTTGTGATTTGTGTTACGCAGCGGCGTAACAGTGCGGTTTTTGGTGGAGCGGATCACGGACCGGTCACCGCGAGATCAAGAAAATACCGGCCGGAACAGGGCGCCGTAACGGTTTCAGCATCAGTTCGGAACCGCCCGGTCCAGCGCCGGAAAAGGCTTCTATCCTGAGTGCATCTGATCCCCGATGAAAGGCAGTGTGCCATGAGGAAGCTCCCCACATGGCTGTCCGTGATCCTGCTGGTTTTGGGCCTGGGGTTGGTGGCGCCGGGCTCAGCGGCCGCCGCCCCCTACTGCGGGATTTCCTGGGGGTCCGGGGCAAAATCCGCAGCCGGGAGCACCTCTGCCCCCATCATCAATGTCCGCTCCGCGCGCCACACCTGCTACGACCGCATGGTCATCGATCTCCGCGGTGACGTTGCCGGCTACTCCGTGCGTTACGGAACGGTGCGGGCCCAGGGATCCGGCCGCGTCATCCCGCTGCGCGGCGGTGCTGACCTGGCCGTCGTGGTCAAGGCACCGGCCTACAATTCCAGCGGCCGGGCCACCTACCGTCCCGCCAACCCGAAGGAACTGACCAACGTCCGTGGCTACACCACCTTCCGGCAGCTCGCCTGGGGCGGAAGCTTCGAGGGCTACAGCACCATCGGCCTGGGCGTGCGTGCGCGGCTGCCGTTCAGGGTCTTCACGCTGGATGGCCCGGGCAACATGTCCCGGCTAGTGGTGGACGTGGCCCACCGCTGGTAGGAACAGCCTAGTCGGCGGCGGCTTCCAAGAAGGCCTCGGCCAGCGGGCCGGCCGTCTCAGCACCCAGCTTGCCGTCCTCTACGAACACCGCAATGGCAAGGTCGCCTTGGCCGGCGATCACCCAGGAGTGTGTCTGGGGCGGATCCTCGGAGCCGTACTCCGCGGTTCCGGTCTTGCCGATCGCGGGCTTGCCGGGCAGGTCGGCCAGGTTGGCCAGGTAGCCATCCACCACCGCGGAGCGCATCATGGTCCGCAGCTGCTCGGCTTCCTTGCTGGTCAGCTTCGGCACGTCCGGCAGCTTGGCCTGCGGATCGTGTCCCTCCACCAAGGTGGGCACCACGAAACCGCCTTCCACCACGGCCGCCATCATGGTGGCGAGCGACAGCGGCGACGTTTGCACGCGGGACTGGCCGATCAGCGAGGCGGCGTGAGCGGTGCCCTTGGAGTCCTCGCGCGGCACACTGCCCAAGAAGGCCTCGATCCCGGGGTCCGCGGTCATGCCGACACCCAGCGCACCCGCGGCATCCGCGAGCTGGTCCTGCGAGAGCTTCTCGTGTTCGGAGATGAATGCCGTATTGCAGGAGTGGGCGATGGCCTCGGTCAAGGTGATCTTGCCGGTGAAGGCCGCCGGGTAGCTGTCCGCGTTCTCGAAGGTGCGGCCGTCCACCACCAGGTCCGGATCGCAGGTGACGGTGGAGTCCGGGGTCATGCCGTTGCGCAGCAGGCCCAGTGCGGTGGCGATCTTGAAGGTTGAACCGGGTGCGTACCGGCCAAGGAACGCAGTGTTGTAGCCTTCGCTGTCCGGGCCGTTGGCCGCCGCGAGGACGGCACCCGTCGACGGCCGCAGCGCGACGATCGAACTCGGCGACTTGATGTCGGCCAGGATGTCCTCGGCGGCGGACTGCAGGTCCGGAACCAGCGTGGTCTTCAGGTCCTTGCCGTCGGCAGCGTCCTGGTGGAACAGGCGGCGGGACGGCGCTTCGGCGCCTTCATCGGCTGGCTGCGCGACCGCGGACACCGTGGCGCCGGGAGTGCCGGAGAGCTCTTTGTTGAACGCCGCCTGCAGGCCGGACGAGCCGACGGTCTCGCCGGCCACCACCTTTCCTTCGGACTTCTCGATGTCCTCTGCGGTGGCCTCGCGAATCGAGCCCAGCACCGGCCCGGCGAAGGTGCGGCTAGGTGCCAGCGGGATCTGGTCGTCCACGGCCAGGAAGCCGTCGATGTCCTCCAGTTTGCCCTGGTCCAGCTTCTTGAAGGCGCCCTCGCGAAGGGTGATCGCGTCAACGAAGGCCTCCGGCCCGTAGGCAGCGACCTTCTTTGCGTAGTCTGCCGCGTCGATGTCGACCAGCGCTGCCAGCTCCCGGGCGGAGTCCTCGGCGGCTGTTTTGTCCAGCCCGCTCTTGTCGATCCCGACAATCTTGACCGGGCGGTTCTTGACGATCGCCTCGCCGGCGGCGTCGAGGATCTGGCCGCGCTGCGGCTCTGCCGTGGCCAGCACCAGCCGCTCGCCCTCGGCCAGCGAGGGTTCAAGGACCTGCGGGGTCCAGCGCACCTGCCAGCGGTCGTCCGCAAAGTGGAGGTCGGCGGTCGTGGTGTAGCTCCAGCTCTGCTCCGAGTCCGGCACCGGCCAGTCATAGGAAAGGGTGGCCCGGAACAGGTTGGATTCGACTTCTTCGACGTCGGCCACCCTGACGTCTGGCTGCCACGGGTCCATATCCTTGGTCAGCGCGGCGAGCTGCTCCTGCACCTGTGCCCCGGTGGCATCAGCGAAAGGCACCGCCGAAACATCGTTGGCGGCCAGGCCTTCGGCCAACGCCTGGGCGGTTGGGTCGGGCGATTCACGCTCGGGAGCACAAGCAGCTACCGCTACCGCCAGCAGCAGGGCCATGATGAATGCAAGTGCGCGCCGAAGCATTATTCTCCTGGATCCGAGATTGTCCTGTTCGAACTTATAAGCGCCCCGTGGCGATGTCGAGCCGGGCGGCAGGTGGCGAATGCTGCTTCAATGGGTTTCGTCGGGTTGCAAGGCCACGGCGCCGGCCGGACAGGACTGCAGTAAGGACATCATGACTGAATTTGCTCCCTCAGGATCCCGCCGTGCCGCGGTGGTTTGGAACCCATCGAAAAAGTTCAACTTTGATCTGATCGAGCTAGTCGAGGGCCTGTGCGCCGAAACCGGTTGGCAGCCGCCGCTCTGGCTGGAGACCACGCTGGAGGACCCAGGTGCCGGACAGACACAGCAGGCGATGGACGCCGGAGTCGACCTTGTCATCGCGGCCGGCGGTGACGGCACCGTACGGCGCGTGGCCGGGCGGCTGGCCGGAACTGATACACCCATGGGGGTGATTCCGCTGGGCACCGGCAACCTGCTGGCACGCAACCTGGACCTGCCGGTGGACGATCCGGAGACCGCGGTGCGCATCGCCTTGACCGGCCGCGACCGGCAGATCGACGCCGTTCGTGCCAAGGTGGACGGCGCCGGCAGCGGCGCGGTGTTCCTGGTCATGGCCGGCCTCGGCTTCGACGCCGCTGTCATTGGTGGCACGGACGACGCGCTCAAAGACCGCATCGGCTGGCTCGCCTACGTGGAAGCCGGTTTGCGCAACCTGCCGGGCAAACCGGTCCGGGCCACGCTTTCCATCGACGGCGGCAAACCCGTGACCCTGCGGATGCGCAGCGTGATGGGCGGCAACTGCGGCAAAATCCAGGGCGGTTTCGAGATGTTCCCCGGCGCGCAGATCGATGATGGCCTGTTGGACATCATGACCATCTCCCCGCGCGGCCGCTTGGGCTGGCTCGGCGTGCTGGCCGGGCTCGCCAAGCGCGGCCGGAGCGTGGACCCGTCGGTGGACTACTACCAGGGCAAGGAAGTGGAGATCACCGCTGGCCGGCCGCAGGAGATGCAGCTGGACGGGGACCATATTGGCCTGGGTTCCCGGCTCTCGATGCGCGTCGACCCGGGCGCGCTGCGGGTCCGGGTGGCCGCGGACTGATCCACGGGGCGACGGCGGTGCCTGCCGCCGGGCGAGGGCGCGGCAACGTGCAACTGCGTCCCGGCAGCGTGCGGCTGCTCACAGTACCGACACAGTTCGGAACATATCTTGAGGTAGCGGTTGTTGTACGTGCTAGCGTTCAGCGTCGCCGGCCACCCCAGCGGCAGGCTCACCCTCCTAGACCACAAGGAATTTTCACCATGATTCGTCGTCGTTTGTCAGTGCTCGGTGCCGTTGCAGCTGCCGCCCTGGTGCTGGCCGGCTGCAGCACGACCTCGCCGACGGAGTCGCAGCCCTCGACGTCGGCCGCCGCGAGCTCGCTGCAGGAGATCAAGGACGCCGGCGTGATCACCGTAGGGACCGAGGGCACGTACCGTCCGTTCAGCTTCCACGAGGGCGGTACCGGCGAGCTGACCGGTTACGACGTCGAGGTTGTCAACGCGGTGGCGAAGAAGCTGGGCGTGGACGTGAAGTTCGAAGAGACCCAGTGGGACGCCATCTTCGCGGGACTGGACGCCGGGCGTTTCGACGTCATCGCCAACCAGGTCTCCATCAACAAACAGCGCCAGGCCGAGTACGCCTTCTCCGACCCCTACACGGTGAGCACCGGCGTCGTCGTCGTGAAGAGCGATAACAACGATATCTCCTCGCTTGCCGACCTGAAGGGCAAGACCACCGCCCAGTCGCTCACCAGCAACTGGTACGCAATGGCCAAGTCGGCCGGTGCCAAGGTGCAGGCGGTTGAGGGCTGGGCGCAGGCGGTTTCGCTGCTGGAGCAGGGCCGCGTTGACGCCACCGTCAACGACAAGCTCACCTACTTGGACTACCAGAAAGCCCACGACAACCAGAACATCAAGGTGGCCGCCGAGACGAATGAAGAGTCGCAGAGCGCCTTCACCTTCCAGAAGGGCAGCGATGACCTGGTGGATGCCTTCAACAAGGCGCTGGATGAGCTGCGCGCCGACGGCACGCTGGCCAAAATCTCCGAGAAGTACTTCGGCGCAGACGTCTCCCAGTAAGCGGGCGGACCCAAGACGCTAACGTAGCCATATGGACATCGATTGGGAGCTGCTGGCCAGCTCGTTCTGGCCCATCGTCCAGGGCGGACTGACCGGCACCATCCCGCTGGCGCTGGCCAGTTTCGCCATTGGCCTGGTCCTGGCCATCTTCCTCGCGTTGATGCGGATCAGCGGCAACCGAATCTTGGCAGGCATCGCCCGGGCCTACATCTCGGTCATCCGCGGGACTCCGCTGCTGGTGCAGCTGTTTGTGATCTTCTACGGCCTGCCGAGCATCGGAGTGGTGCTCCAGCCGTGGCCCAGCGCGATCATCGCGTTCTCGCTGAACGTGGGCGGCTACGCGGCGGAAATCATCCGGGCCGCCATTCTGTCCGTCCCCAAGGGCCAGTGGGAAGCCGGCCACACCATCGGGATGTCCGGCACCACCACCCTGCGCCGGATCGTCCTGCCGCAGGCCGCTCGGGTGTCGGTACCACCGCTATCCAACACCTTCATTTCGCTGGTCAAGGACACGTCCCTCGCGTCGCTGATCCTGGTCACCGAAGCGTTCCGTGTGGCCCAGGAAATCGCCGCCTTCAGCCAGAAATTCCTACTGCTGTACATGGAGGCCGCGGCGGTCTACTGGGTCTTCTGCCTGGTCCTCTCCGCCGCCCAAACACGACTGGAGAAGAGGCTGGACCGCTATGTCGCCCACTGACTTTCCGCCGATGGACTCGCCCGCGGGCGCCGACGGCAATCCCGTCCTCGCCGTGGAGGGACTTCGCAAGTCCTTCGGCGACAACCAGGTGCTGACGTCCATCGACCTGTCGGTGAAGACCGGAGGCGTGCTGGCGCTGATCGGTCCCTCGGGCTCCGGCAAGACCACCGTACTGCGCTGCCTGAACGGCTTGGAAATTCCCGACGGCGGACGGGTCGCCTTCGCGGGCGGACCGGCCGTGGACTTCGGCTCCGCGGTGAACCGCAAACAGATCTCCGCGCTGCGCGACCGCAGCGCCATGGTGTTCCAGCACTACAACCTGTTCCCGCACATGACCGTGCTGCAGAACATCATCGAGGGCCCGGTCCAGGTGCAGAAGCGGCCCCGGACCGAGGCCGTGCGTGAGGCGATGTCGCTGTTGGAACGCGTGGGCCTGACCGGCAAGGAAGACCAGTACCCGCATCAGCTCTCCGGCGGACAGCAGCAGCGGGTCGGCATTGTCCGGGCACTGGCGCTCAAACCCTCGCTGCTGCTCTTCGACGAGCCGACCTCTGCCCTGGACCCCGAACTGGTGGGCGACGTGCTGCATGTGATCAAGGAGCTGGCCGAGGAAGGCTGGACCATGGCACTGGTCACGCACGAGCTGGCGTTCGCCCGGGAAGTGGCCAGCGAAGTGGTGTTCATGGACGGCGGCGTGGTGGTGGAACGCGGCCACCCCGAGCAGGTGCTGCGCGAACCGCAGGAAGAGCGCACCCGGCAGTTCGTCCACCGGCTGCTGAACCCTTTCTAGGGATCGCAAACGGGGCTATCAAAACCAGCACGAACAGCACCGCAAAGCCGGTGTGGATGCCCGCGTTCGAGCTGTAGCCCCTGCTTCCCACTATCGGCTGCCCGCTCCCGTAACGTCGGTGCCCAGTAACGTATTCTTGACCACACTTCTCTGCTGCCGATCCGCGCAAAATCCGCGCCAGAGCCGCCGGAGCGCGGGAAAACGGCGTCCGCCACGCCGCTTGAAAATTCATCTGATGTCCATTGGAATGGCAGAATGTAAACTTCCATGCACCGTTCCGCATGGGCACCACGTTCCGGCCGGAAGCTACCAACCGCGCTTTCTCCTCTGCGGCAGCCTCCGGTCACGAAAGGCAGAACCATGGCCACGACTTTGGCTACCAAGTCTTTGACGGCACAGACGGCCTCCGAGGCCCACGATCTTCTCAATGCTGCGGTGGAAGAATTGCAAAAAATCGCGGCCATCGACGGGGATTGCGGCATCCTGGTCACCCGCACCGGACCCGGGCAGTTCACCGTGGAACTGAGTGACGACGTGCCCTACGGCATCACGCAGGAATCACACCTCGACTAGAACCCACCTATCAGGCTGAGTGCGCCAGTCGCGGCCCGCTGCGGGCCTTGACTCCCCGGTCGATGCTGCTACCGTTTCGCTCGTACGTTCAGGCAGTCCGGCAGACCTGAGGAGCGTTCCCGTGGCAAACGTCAGCATCATCGGTACCGGCAACATGGGCCAAGCCATCTCCGGCGTGGTCAGCAAAGGCGGGAACGTCGTCGAGACGTTCGGGCACGACGACGACAGACCCGTAACCGGCGACGTTGTCATCTTGGCGGTGCCGTACCCCGCCCTGTCCGACGTCGTCCGCACCCGCGGCGACCAGTTGGCCGGAAAGGTGGTGGTGGACATCACCAACCCGCTGAACTTCGAAACCTTCGACTCGCTCACCGTGCCGGCCGACAGCTCGGCGGCAGCCGAACTCAGTGCCGCGCTGCCGGACTCCCGCGTGGTCAAGGCCTTCAACACGACCTTCGCCGCGACGCTGTCCTCGGGCACCGTCGGCAGCCTTCCCACTACCGTGCTGATGGCGGGGGACGACGCCGAGGCCAAGTCCCTGTTGGCCGAGGTGGTCACCGCCGCCGGGCTGCAGGCGATCGACGCCGGCGCGCTCTCCCGTGCCCGGGAGCTCGAGGCCGTGGGCTTCCTGCAGATCACCCTGGCCGCTGCCGAGAAGGTGCCGTGGACCGGAGGCTTCGGCGTCGTCGCCTGACCGCGGTGGGGTGCCCGGCGCCGGGCCTACCGCCGCCCCGACCGCTTGGCCGCAACGGCCATCCCGGCCAGCACTCCGGCGCCGATCAGCAGCAGCACAGACACCACGATGAGCGGGGGCATCACATCCAGCCCCATAATGGACGGCATCACCGTCAGGCTGACGGCAAAGAGGGCGACGACGGCAGCGGCCAGCCAGAGGGCGACGGCACGGGGGTTGGATCCTTCCACGTCCTCCACTGTATCCGCGTCTCGCTCCGGCTTTGTGACGGCGGCCAGACCCCGCCGAATAAGGCCCCGGGCTCTTGCGGTGGGATAATTTCGCCCATGGCTCCAGCAATCGCGTACCAAGGTGAACCCGGCTCGAACTCGCACATGGCGTGCCTTGAGGTCCGGCCCGGCTGGGACGCGGTGCCGTGCGCCAGCTTCGAAGACGCCTTCGCCGCCGTCACAAGCGGCGAGGCCGAACTGGCCATGATCCCCATTGACAACTCGATTGCCGGCCGGGTGGCGGATATCCACGCCCTGCTGCCCAAGACCACGCTGCAGATAGTGGAGGAATTTTTCCTGCCCATCCGCTTCAGCTTGCTGGGCATTCCGGGGGCCACGGTGGAACAGGCCCGCGAAGTGCACAGCCACATCCATGCCCTGGGCCAATGCCGAAAGCTGATCCGCCGCTTGGGGCTGACGCCGGTTATTGCGGGCGACACCGCCGGCTCGGCACGGGAAGTAGCCGAATGGAACGACCCGACCAAGGTCTCGCTCGCGCCGCCGATGGCTGCGGAGCTTTACGGCCTGGAGGTCTTTGCCGAGAAGGTGGAAGACGACCCAACCAACACCACCCGGTTTGTGGTGCTGGCCGATCAACGGCCCGTCCCCAGCCGCGAAGAACTGCCCGGTCCCGCTGTGACCAGCTTCGTCTTCCGGGTGCGGAACGTTCCCTCGGCGCTGTACAAGGCGCTCGGCGGCTTCGCGACCAACGGCATCAACATGACGCGGTTGGAGAGCTACATGGTCGGCGGCGAGTTCGCTGCCACCATGTTCATGGTGGACGTCGAAGGCCACCCGGAGGATCAGTCGATGGTCCATGCCTTCGAGGAACTGGAGTTTTTCACCACCGAGATCCGGATCCTGGGCGTCTATCCCGCCCATCCGTTCCGGCTGCACCGCGGCGCGGACCAGCCCGCGGACGCCTGAGGCAGCCGAATGCGGGTGCCTGCGCCTGGCCCCGGACGTTCTTAACGAACTGTTACCCGTGTTTGACCGGGGACACATCGCGCTCTTACCGTGGGACATGAATCACGAGCGCCAACTTCACAGCCCTGGCTGGTTGGCCGGCAACCCTCTACCGTAGCGGGGTGCTCCAGGTGATGATTCGGCCCGCCGGGTTTGTCGGCAGGCAAGTACGCGTATCCTCCGGCAGCAGCGGATGCGCCCTAGCTTCAAGGATGGCCATGTCCCTGCACAACGACTTGACCCCGAACACCCTGCGCTCCGCCTTCGGTCGCTTTCCCTCCGGAATCGCAGCGCTCTGCGCCGTCATCGACGACACGCCGCAAGGCATCGTCGCCTCCTCCTTCACCGTGGGCGTTTCGCTGGAACCGCCGCTGGTGATGTTCGCGGTCCAGAACACCTCCCGGACCTGGCCGCTGGTCCGCCAAGCCGGTCGGATCGGTGTTTCGGTGCTGGGCACAGGGCACGACGGCGTCTGCCGCCAGATTGCTTCCAAGAGCGGCGACCGCTTCGCTGGGCTTAGTCTGCACCGCACCGACCAGGACGCGCTCTTCCTCAACGACGCAGCGCTCTGGCTGGATTGCTCGGTGCACCAGGAGGTTCCGGCCGGGGACCACCACGTGGTGCTGCTGGAGGTACATGGACTGGCCACGCACGACGGCGCGCACCAGCCGCTGGTCTTCCACGACTCCGTGTTCCGCCGGCTGGAACAGCCCGCGTTCGTTTAGGGCAGCGGTCGCCCCCGTGCCGCGACCCACAGCGCGTACCAGTCCTGCCGGGTCATCGCGGCGCCGATCTCCTCGGCCTGTGCACAGGCCTTGATCCGTTCCGGGTTGCTGGTACCGACGACCGGCCGGATGTTGGACGGATGGCGCAGCAGCCAGCCCAGCACCACGGCTTCCTGCGTGCAGCCCTTGTCCCGGGCCAGTTCGGTGACCAGAGTCGCCGTCGCTTGGTCCGCTCCAGCCCCGGTTCCTGCTTTGCCGGCGGTGGCGTGGTCGCCGGCCTCCGGCTCCATGGGCCGGCCGCTGTAGCGGCCCCGGGCCAGCGAGCCCCAGGCCTGCAGCTCCACCCCGTGCGCAGCGCAATACTCCAGCGTGCCGTGCGGGAAGCTGACGGCCGCGCCTTCCGGGTGGTTGACCAGCACGCCTGATTCAAGCCAGTCCCGCCGGTACAGACTCATTTCCAGCTGGTTCACAGCAAGCGGCTCGTCAAGCGCTGCCTGCAGCCACCGCATCTGTTCGCCGGCCATGTTCGAGACGCCCAGCCGGCGGACCTTGCCCGCCATCCGGAGGTGGCTGTAAGCCTCGGCGATCTCTTCAGCCGGGGCCAGCGGGTCAGGCCGGTGGATCAGCAGCGTGTCCAGGTAGTCGGTGTGCAGGCGGCGCAGGCTTTCCTCGGCACTGGCCACGATCGCCCCGAGAGATGAGTCATATTGGCCGGCCAGCCCGGGAGCCGGCAGCCGGATGCCGCACTTGCTTTGCAGCTGGATGGTTTCCCGGAGTTCCGGGCGCTCGGCCAGCACCCGGCCGAACGCAGCCTCCGCCTTGCCGTGGGCGTAGATGTCGGCGTGGTCGAAAATCCTGATGCCGATCTCCAGCGCCGCGTCCACCACCGTGTGGGCGGCGGCGACGTCGGCTGCCTCCAACGGGCCGCTCCCCCAGCCACCGCCCAAACCCATGCAGCCGAAGATCAGGCGGGATCCGGCGTCGTCCATTGGCATGTCCCTTCGCTGGGCGGGCTTCCAGCGTACGTCAACGCCGTGCCGGAACCGGGGCTTGTGGTGCCGGAACCGGGGGTTGTGCCGCTCCGCGGACGGCAGTACGGTACAGACGCGGGGCGGCGGGCGTCCCCAGGCAACCACATCAGGCCACCTGCGCCACCCGCGCCGCCGGAAAGTTCACCATGGCAGTACCTCCCAGCCCAGACCGCGGCCCGCAGCCCGCCGGCCCCTCAACAGCACCGGTTTCCGCCCCCACGGACCATGGCCGGAACCACGGCCGGGACCGCGCGGCCACGGCACAGCCGCGGATCATGGTGGTGTTCCTGGGGCTGATGCTCGCCGTGCTGCTGGCCGCGCTGGACCAGACCATCGTGGCGACCGCGCTGCCCACGATCGTCGGCGACCTGAACGGGCTGGAGCACATCTCGTGGGTGATCACCGCCTACATTCTGGCCGCCACCATCGGGCTGCCGATCTACGGCAAGCTCGGCGACCTGTTCGGGCGCAAGAGCATCTTCATCTTCGCGATCGCGGTGTTCCTGGGCGGCTCCATGCTCTCCGGCATGGCCCAGAGCATGCCGCAGCTGATCGCCTTCCGCGCCATCCAGGGAGTTGGCGGCGGCGGGTTGATGATCGGTGCGCAGGCGATCATCGGCGATCTTGTTTCGCCGCGTGAGCGGGGCAAGTACATGGGTTTAATCGGGGCGGCCTTCGGTCTTGCTTCGGTCAGCGGGCCGCTCTTGGGCGGGTTCATCACCGACAACTGGAACTGGCGCTGGATCTTCTACATCAACCTGCCGCTGGGGGCCGCGGCGTTGGTCGTCATCACCACCACCCTGCACTTGCATAAACCGGGCGGGCCCCGGCCCAAGCTGGACTATCTGGGCACCTTCCTGCTGGCGGTCGCCAGTGCGGCGGTCATCTTGTTCACCAGCTGGGGCGGGACCACCTATCCGTGGGACAGCCCGGTGATCATCGTGCTCGGCGCCCTCACCATTGTCGCCTCGGTGTTGTTCGTGCTGGCCGAGCGCCGGGCCGTGGAACCGGTCCTGCCGCTGCGGCTGTTCCGCGACCGGGACTTCACGCTGCCCACCCTGATGGGCGTGTGCGTGGGCATTGCGATGTTCTCGGCGATCGCCTATCTGCCCACCTTCCTGCAGATGGTCAACGGCGCCAGCGCCACCGAGTCGGGCCTGATGATGATTCCAATGACGGCGGGCATGGTGGGGGCCACCACCATCACCGGACAGCTGGTGACCCGCACCGGGCGCTACAAGATCTTCCCGATCATCGGCACCGTGCTGATCGCCGCCGGGCTGGTCATGCTCTCCCGGATCTCTGACACCACGCCGTACGCGTTCACCGCCGCCGGCATGCTGGTGCTGGGTATGGGACTGGGCTCCATCATGCAAAACCTGGTGCTGATCGTGCAGAACAGCGTCCGACGCCGGGATCTGGGCACCGCCACCTCGGCCACCAACTACTTCCGCCAGATCGGCGCCACCTTCGGCATTTCGCTCTTCGGCGCTATTTTCATCAGCCGGTTGACCGAGCAATTTTCGACGGCGCCGCACGAGTTGCTGACGACGATGCGTTCCGGAGGCGGCCAAAGCTTCAGTTCGCTCGGCCCCGCTGTGGTCGCTTCGCTGCCGGCCCCGGCCCAGGAGTTCATCGCGCATGCCTTCGCGCAGGCGCTGCCGCCGATCTATCTTTTGGCCGTCCCCATCGTGCTCGCCGCCCTGGTGCTTGCCTGCTTCGTCAAGGAGATCCCGCTCTCGGAGGAAGTGGGCACCCCGGCCAGCCGGGACCGGACGGAGCAAGCCGGCGGCCTGCGGGACCGGACGGAGTAAGCGGGCGGCACACGGCGGGACGGTGGTCTCCGTGGCGGCGGTATCGTCAAAGCATGACTACGCGCACGATCGGAACTCTAGACGTCGGCGGCATTGGGCTGGGCTGCATGAATCTCAGCCACGCGTACGGGGTCCCACCAACCCGCGAGGACGCGGCGAAACTTTTGCTGCATGCACTGGACGCAGGCGTGCGGCACTTCGACACCGCCGCACTGTACGGTGCCGCCGCGAACGAGGAGCTGATCGGCGAGGTGTTGGGCTCCCGCCGGGAGGAGTACTTCCTGGCCAGCAAGTGCGGCATGACCAGCGTGGCCGGCCGGCGGGTCATCGACGGGCGTCCGGAGACACTCAGGGCAACCTGCGAGGCGGCATTGCAACGGCTGCGCACGGACCACATTAACCTCTACTACCTGCACCGCTGGGACAAGACCATCCCCGTCGAGGAGTCGGTCGGCGCGCTGGCTGAACTGGTCACCGCCGGCAAGATCGGGGCGATCGGCCTGTCGGAGGTCTCCGCTGCAACCCTGCGCCGGGCGCATGCTGTGCATCCGATTGCGGCCCTGCAGACCGAATACTCGCTCTGGACGCGCAACCCGGAACTGGGAACGCTGGCAGCGTGTGCGGAACTCGGCACGGCCTTCGTCGCCTTTAGCCCGCTGGCGCGCGGTTTCCTCACCGGCACACTGAATGATCCCTCGGCGCTGCCAGCGAGCGACATCCGCCACGGTATGCCGCGCTTCTCCGCCGAGAACTACCCGCGGAACCTGGCGCTGCTGGATGGCTTTCGTGCCATCGCGGACGACGCCGGCTGCTCACCTGCCCAGCTGGCCCTCGCCTGGGTGCTGTCCCGCGGCGAGCACGTGATTGCGCTGCCGGGCACCCGGAGTATCGCCCACTTGGACGAAGACCTGGGCGCCGCGGAGGTGTCACTGGATGCAGACGTGCTGCAGCGGCTGGAGTTGCTGATCAACCAGGACACTGTCCATGGCCCGCGCTACAACGCAGCCACCCAGGCCGACGTGGACACCGAGGAGTTCGCCGCCGCTTAGCAGCGCTTGGCAGGGAGGGTGCGCGGCCGCGTACGGACAGTCAGGCGGTGTGCTGGCGGAGGAAGTGCACGCTCCGCTCCAGTGCCCGCCACGCCGCCTCCAACTCCAGGTTGAACTGGAACTGGTGCCCCAGCCCGGCAGCCGTCTGCGGGAAGAACTCCTCCACCGGTGTGCCGTTCTGCTTGAGCGCCTTGACGAGCGCCAGCGAGTGCGGCAGCAGCGGGTCGGTGTTGCCTGCGGAGACGAAAGCCGGCGGGAAGTTGCCGTCCACATGTCGGGCAACGGACGCCAGGGCGATGTACGGTCGCTCCAGATAATCCTTGGCGCCTGTGTAGGACCACAGCACGGTGCGCAGATAGTTCTGGTTCCCGGCTTGGTCCGCCCCGGCCAGGGACACGTCGTAGGCACCACAGTGCAGCAATACCGCGCGCAGTTTGTCCGGTGCCGTAGGCGAGGCGATGCCGAGCTTTTTGGCATACGCCGGATCGGAGACGACCAGCGCCAGCTGCGCCGCGATCTGCGCGCCGGCCGAGTCCCCGGCAAGCACTATCCGCTCGGTATCGATGTGCAGCCGCTCGGCATTGTGTTCCAGGTAGCGCAAGGCCGCAGCGCTCTGTCGCACCGGCGCCGGATAGCGGCGCTTGTGCGCCAGCGAATAGTCCACGCCAACAGTGGTAAAGCCGTAGGAGGCCAGAATCCGCAGGTAATTGGCGATGTAGTCCTTGGTCCCTGAGATCCACGCTCCGCCGTGGATCCAAACGATCGTCGGCAGGCGCAGCGCATCCCGCGCTGCCTCGTTCGGGAAGAACACGTCCAGGTAGGTGTGGCCATGGTTGCTGAGGTACTGCTGGTTCAGGATTTCGCTGACGCCGTCCGGCACATGGCGGGCCATGGCGCGGGCAGTGCGCCGGCCATCCCGCTCGGCCAACAGCCGTAGCAGCACCGCCAGCGGCCGAGGGCTGAAGCGCAGCCAGAAGACCGTCCCGCCGGCCAGGGCCGCCGGGACGGCCGCAATCACCGCAAGGGCAATCAGCGCTCGGCGGAAACGGACCTGCATGACTGCCTCCTGATCGGCGTTAATGAACCAATCGTGAGCCTGCCGTGCGCGCGGGGCAAGCCCCGATTTTTCTCTCCGAGGTACGGGCCGGAGAGCGTCTTCAGCCGAGGGCAACCGCCAGGCTGAGCACGCCCAACACCAAGGCCACGGGCGTCATAGTCCACCGCTCGGGCTTGCTGCGCGAAATGGCATTCATCAGGACGCCCAAAAACAGGTAGGCAGTAAGGATCCACATGAGCACCACGGACGCGGTGTGGGGCAGCGCGTCCAGAAGCTGCGCCCGGTCCAAAATGATAACCCCGAAAAAGCCATACAGGATCACCGAAACGGCGCTGCCAATCCGGAATTTGGCCGGCAGGACACGGTGGCTGCCTCCCCACGCGAACCGGCCCAGCGGCAGGCCGGCGGCCAGCAGGATCTGGAAGACGGCCAGCAGGGCAAGGAGACAGCAGGCGGCAACGGCCGCAACAGTGATCACGTGGGCAGTGTAGCCGTGCGTGAGCGCGGCGCCTGCCGCACCGGCAGCTGCCAGCGTGTCGCGGTGTGCCGGAGGCGGCTTTGCCGGTCAGCGGGTGGTGACCTTGCCGATCAGCGGGTGGTGACCTTGCCGGTCAGCGAGGCGATCGGCCGCAGGAAGATCGGCCGGGCCAGGAACCATGCCGCAACAGTGACCGCCAGCGAGGCGGCGAAGATCCAGAAGCCGGCCCAGCCGCCGTCGTCCGATGCCGCATACATGTGGTTGAGGTTGCGCAAGGCGCCGGTGGCCAGCACCAGCGTCACGTGCACCACGATGAACGCCACGAAGTACACCATCACCGGGAAGTGGATGGCGCGGGCCGCCTCGATTGGGAAGTACTTGTTCACCGCTGCCTTCTTGGGCCAGGCGGCCGAGGTGCGCAGGCCGGAAATGATTGCCAGCGGCGCCGCGATGAAGACGGTGGCGAAATAGGTCAACAGCTGCAGCGCGTTGTAGTTCACCCAGCCGTTTTCCAGCGGCCAGTCGAGCGAGGCGTACTGCAGGGCCGCGGAGAGCGCGTTCGGGAAAACGTCCCAGCTGGTGGGCACAATCCGCATCCAGTGCCCGGTGGCGAAGATCAGCACCATGAACACGATCCCGTTGAGCACCCACAAGGCATCCAGCGTCAGGTGGAACCAGAGGTTCAGCGTGATCTTGGTCGGCTTGTTCTTGGTCTTGACCAGGCCCTGGTTGTTGCGGGTCCAGTAGGCCGGCGGGCGCGTCTCGGTGCGCACCTGCAGCCCGGTGCGGATGATCAGCACCAGGAAGAAGAAGTTGAGGAAATGCTGCCAGCCCAGCCAGGCCGGCAGCCCCACCGGGGCCGACTCGGGCAGCTCGGAGCGGCCCGGGTAGGCGGCCAAAAAGTCCTGCACGCCCGGCATGGTGCGCAGCCACTTGGCCAGCAACACCAACAGCAACAGCACGACGACGGCGCCGGCCACTGCCGCGGTGATCTTCAGCCACGACTTGCGCGTGCTTCCGGACGGTTTCGTCGAAGTCGACATCGCCAGCTTTCCTCGTTCCCTCGCATCCCGTACGTTCCGGGGTTCGTGATTCAAGGTACCCCGGCCGCGCGGGATCGTGCCACAAGCCCCACCGCTGGCCGCTTCTGGGCTCCCCCATGCGCTCTAAGCGCGGCCGTGCGACGTGGTGCTCGCTGCGTCCAGAGTGCCTGCCGCCGCGGACCTAGGACTGGCGCTGCGGCATCCATTTCAAGCAGTACTGCAGGTTGGCTATCACCGTCTGCGCCGCGGCGTCGGCATCGCCCGCCGCGATGGCGTCCGCGAGGTCCTCATGGCCGGCGCGCAGGCAACCGTCGAAGCCGTCGCGCAAACGCTGGGCCATCTTCGCGCCGTGGAACACGTCGCCAAAACTGGAATACAGCTCATGCAGCAGCGGATTCCCGGACGCTGCAGCCACCGCTTGGTGGAAGTCCCAGTCAGCGGCGATCCAACCCTCCAGATCCTGCCCGGCCCAAGCCTCCCGGCGACGGGCAAGCATGTCGCGCAGCGCCGCGACGGCGCCGTCGTCCGCCGCCTCTTGCATCACCTGAGCAGCCAGCCGCGCGGCCTGGGTGTCCAGCGCGAAGCGCACCTGCAACACGTGCTCGTCGTCGTACTCGCGGTAGGCACGGCGGGCGGTGCCGCTGATCTCGCTGGTGGCGCGCACGTAAGTTCCGTCGCCGCGGCGGACCTCCAGCATCCCGGCGTGGGCCAGCGCCTTGACCGCTTCCCGCAGCGTGCCCCGGGAGACGCCCAATCTGGCCATCAGCTCCGGCTCCGGCGGGATCCGCCCGCCCATCGGCCAACGTCCCGCCACGATGGACTCGCGCAGCCGGGCGGTCACTTCTTCCGCCAGCGGCGGCCGGTGCAAGGGGCCTCGCCCCGGAGCTGCGGTCATTTCCGTCCCTCCCGCACCAGCGAACTGACGCCGTGCGCCAGCAGCAGCTGCAGCACCGCGCCGGCCACCAGCAGCACCAGCGGAACGGTCCAGTCGGCCAGCGCGTCATGCAGCAGGCCCAGCCCAAACGGTCCCAGCGCTGCGAACAAGTAGCCCACCGATTGGGCCAGCGTGGAGAGGGCGGTGGTCTCGACGGCGTCGGAACCGGTACGGCTGATCACCAGCATCAGCAGCGGGAAGACACCGAACCCCAGGCCGATCAGGGCAGCGGGGACCACGGCCAACTCGGCGGGCAGCACCAGCAGGGCGAGATAGCCGGCCAGTGAGGCCGCGCAGGTGAGCATGAAGGCCGGCCGCAGCAGTCCCGGCCGGGCTGCCATCGCCAGCAGCAGAACGACGGCGGGAATGGAGACCACCTGGACCAGCGCCAGCGTTTGGCCGGCGGCCGCCGGAGCCATTCCGCGCGAGATCAGGATGTACGGGAACCACCCCATCACGGTATAGACCAGCAGCGCCTGGATGGTGAACAGCCCGGTCAGCAGCAAACCCTTGCGCGTGCGCAGCAACGGCCACGGCGACAAGTGGCCGCGGGTCCCGGGAGCCAGCTGGCGCCGACCGGCCAGCGTCATCGGCATGAAGACCGCCAGCCCGACGACGGCGAGCAGCGACCAGGCGGCGAGGCCAAGCGACGGCGATTCCAGCTGCATGGCCAGCGGTACGCTGACCGCCGCGGCGATGGTTGCTCCGACGGACATGGAAATGGTGTAGGCACCGGTCATCGTCGACGGCCGGTGCGCGAAGTACTTGCGGATGAACGTCGGCATCGCAACGTTGCAGACCGCCAGCCCGGACATGGATACCACCGTGCCCGCGAGCAGGAAGCCGACGGACTCAATGCCGCGCAGCCCCAGTCCCGCGGCCAACAGCGCCAGTGCCAGCGCGATGGCTCGCTCCAGCCCCATTCGGCTGCTCAGCCAGGCGGTTGCGGCCCCGGCCAGCGCGAAGCACAGCACCGGGACCGTGGGCAGCAGCGCAGCGACCAGCGGCCCGTAGCCCAACAATTGCTGCAGATCGTGGAACAGCGCCGCCGCGCTGGCAATGCCCGCGCGCAGGTTCAGCCCGATGAGGACGACGGCCGCCACCGCGGCCGCGACCAGCCAGCGGCTGCGGGCGGCGGAAACAGGCTCCGGCGTTGGCTCCGGGTCCAACCCCGGCATGGGTGCTGGCTCCGGCAGCTGCATTTCCGGCACCAAGGCGTCTGCAAACTCCACCGCCGGAACGTCGTGGTCCTCGTCCTTCACGATTGCTGGCGTCTCTGCCTGGGTCCGGTCCAAAGTCATTCCTAAACATTAGACGTTTGATGTTTAGGGCGGCAATCCGGGCCGACGGAAGTACCCGTACTGGGGTCCAGACCTCCAATGCAGCCAGACCTCAACACAAAGCACGCGTTCTAAAACAACGTCGGCACTTAGGCAGCCCTGAAGCTGGTCCCAAGCACCGGCGTCGTTAGTGAGAAGGGTTCCCTCTTAGTTGGCGAAGACGTCCTGCAGTTGCCCCTGAGGGCTCCACAGGGCCACCGAGTCGCCGCCGTTGTTTAGCAAGGAGGCGGTGCCGCCGTTGTAGTAGGCGTCAGTACCGTTGGTGCCGGGACCGGTGTAAACGCGCAGTTCGGCGCCCGGTGCAAGGGTGTAGCCGTCGCCGATTTCGAGCACGTTATTGGCGGCGTCGCGGATGATGTAGCCGCTGACGTCCAGGGTGTGCCCGCTGGCGTTGCGCAGCACCACGTGCTCGCCGGTCTCGGGCTGCACATCGTTGCCAGCCGGATCATTGACCGCGCCGGCGATTTCCACGCCGGCGCCCGCCGGGAAGGGCTTCCGCCCGTCCAGGTAGCGGGCGGTCTGGATCGGGAAGTCACCGGTGACGGCGTCGACGCCCAGATTGATGGAATGCTGGACGGCTTCGGGCGAGTTGGCGGTGTAGACGCCGATAACCAGACCGGCGGCCCTGGTGTCGGCCACGTTCTGCGCCGTCAGGGTGCGGTAGTTGGTACCGACCGAATCGGCGAAGCTGGCCCACGATGCCAGCACGGCCGGGCCCGGCACAGTGCTGGCGAGCTGCTGCAGCGCGATCTCCGGCGCGATCTCGGCGAAGGTGCGGTTGGAGGCCTCATCGAAGCTGAGGACCTGGATCTTGTCCGCCGCGACGAGCTTTTTCCACTTGGCGTCGGTGCGCAGCTCGTCTGCGACAAGCCGTTCGATACCCGGGGAGTTCTTCGGCGACTTGATCTCGATGTACACGCCCGTGTTCACCGTGGCGACCTTCGCGGCGTCGTCCAGATGCGGGATGCGTTCGCCGTCAAACTCGGCACCGAAGTAGGATCCGGCGTCGAGCTGCTGCAGTTCGTCCCAGGTGAAGGACGTGATCGGGTCACCGGCACGGCCCGGGAAGACCTCCTCCACGTTGGTGGTCCGGGCGGGAGTGTCGTCGTGGAACAGGAACGGTACGCCGTCGGCGCTGAGCTGCACGTCGATTTCGAAGAAGTCGGCACCGGAGGCCCGGCCGTCCTTGAACGCAGCCACCGTGTTCTCCGGCGCCGTGCCGGCGGCACCGCGGTGGCCGATCAGCAACGGGGCTTCCTGCCCGGCCTTCTTGTTCTGCGTGTTGTTCTGCGCGTTGTTCTGTCCGGTGTCCTGTGCGCTGGCCGGAATGGCGGCGAGGGTGGCGCCGACGGCGACGGCCGCGACGGAGCAAGTGAATGTTCTGATCAAGCGAGATGCCACGGGAATGACGCCCTTCGTAGGTGGTGTTCGTGCGGTTCCCCCATTGCGTCGAGCTTCACAGCGGTTGCGAACCTGCTGACCAACTGGTTGTGAACATGGGGTGAAAGGAAAAATCACAGCCGAGGTCGAAAGGACGGTGACCTTCCCTGCGGGGTGCTGGCAGCGGGTCGGCGCTAGACTCGGAGGGGCATGAACACTTCAGCCAATACCCCCAGTTCGGTCCGCGTTGACGCGTGGCTGTGGGCCATCCGCGCCTACAAGACCCGATCCGCGGCCACCGCCGCCTGCCGTGCAGGACATGTCCGGTTGAACGGGAATCCGGTCAAGGCCTCCCAGTCCGTGGTGCCGGGCGACACCCTTCGCGTGCGGCAGCCCGGCTACGAGCGGATTCTGGAGGTGCGCCGGCTGATCGCCAAGCGCGTGGGTGCCGAGGCGGCCGCGCATTGCTTTACCGACCACACACCGCCGCGCCCGGTGGCTCCGGCTCTAGGCCTCCCGCAGCGCGACCGCGGCACCGGCCGGCCCACCAAGAAGGACCGGCGGGACATGGAGAAACTGCTCCGCGAACGCTAGGAGTTAAGCACCCGGGGTGGGAAGGCACCAGTCGGGGCGGCTTAGCAGTGACATTGCGCCTCGGATGCCTGGCAGCACGGCAGCACGGCAGACTAAGAGGACACGGTGTTGCAGGGAATCGGCGCTGCAGCGTGAAATCATGCGGGCATGACCGATAAAGCCGACGCGGCTGTGGCACTGAAGGCGAATCAGGGCCTGCCCCTGAGAAGACGCACCGCGGCATGAGGGCGAAGATCTGGGCGGTGCCGCTGCTGGCGGCCGGGATCCTGATTGGCGGCTGCGGATCCGGTGAGGAGGCGGCGCCGGCACCGTGCGGCGGCGTCGCCAGCATCGAGGACGGCGGCTTCTGGGACATCATCGAAAGGACGCACGCGGCCTCGGACGGAAACACCCAAAGGCACGCCGCGGCGCTGAAAGAATGCCTGTCGGAGCTTCCCGCCGCCGAAGTCGCCGCGTTCGATGCTGAGTTCGTCCGCCACAACCAGGAGCTCTATTCCTGGGAGCTGTGGGGCGCGGCCTTCGTGCTGCTGACTCTCTGCGGCGATGACTGCTTCACGGACTTCCGCAGCTGGGTCGTAGCCCAGGGCCGAGACTACTTCGAAGCGGTCCGGGATGACCCTTCGGCGCTGGCCGACGGGCGCCTGACCGATCAGGAAGAGGTCGCGCAGGCGGAACTGCTCTCCTACGTCGCCTCCGACACCTACACGGCCCTCACCGGCAGGGAGATCTGGGATGACTACCCCGACCACCCTGGCGTCTTCGACGTCGACGGACCGGCCGGCAAACGATGGGAGGAGCCTGACGTTGATGCCATGTTCCCCGAGCTAACGCCCCTGCCGCTGGAATGATGCCGCGGGTCTAAGCCCTCCGGGCAAACCGGTCCCGCGCGCCTGCAGCAGTACCCGGTCGTACTCCCGCTCGTCGAAGGCGAAGGTGACGGCGTGGGGATCAGGTTGGCATCCCGCTCGTGCAAGACATGCCAGCCGCTGTTCGGCCAGAAGACCATTCGCTTGGCTGCCCCAAAGATTGACACCTGCATAGACGCCCGGTGCAATGAGCGCATGGTGTCCGCGAAGGTCGAAACGGTCCTCCGGATTGTCGATGGGCTTTTCGTCATCGTGCTGGGGGTCCTGTCCGTTGTCCTTTTTTGGACAGGGCCGTTCGATTTCTGGTTGCGCCTCCTCGCATCCGCGTATGCTGTCCTCGTCGCGGGGTTGGGGTTGCTTGTTCTGTTCGGTCGGAGCGGCCGTGGCAGCAGCACGCTGAGGCTGACCCGCCGGCGGTGGAAGTATGTTTTCGTTTGTGTGTGCCTGACCGCCACGGTCGTCGTCGCAGTCGTCAGCTCTCCCGACTTTCTTCGAAATCCGGCATTTCCGCTCTTTCCATGCCTCATGGGCCTGTCCTTAACTCAGTTGTTCGAGCCTGAGGCGAGCCGAAATTTCAGGGCTTCCCAGCTCAGCAGCCGCGATGCCGGAAAGTGGAAACGGGTCATGATCGCTTCGGCGATAGCAGCGGCAATTCTCGGCCTGCAAGCTGTCATTTCCGCACTGTTGGGCGGTTTCTACGTGACGGTGGTTGCGGTTCCGCTTGCCGTTGTCTTTCTTGTTATGAGTGCAGCGATTTGGGTGATGCTGAAGGCGAGAACGAAGGAACTGGAGAATGAACCCTGACCGGAACCAGCCGCGTCATCCCCCCTCCGTCCTTGAACACTTCGTTTCGCCGGCCGGTCGATGGCAAGGGAGCCGGAGCGCTTCATTCCGCACCGCCCGGCCGTGTTGCGTTCCTACGCACCGCCGTGCGGGCATTTTCCCCTCATGCCGTCAGCGTAACCCGCTTCACATAACCGGCCGGACGGTACAAGATGGAGACCGGAGACGGCCGTGCGGCCGCCCCGCTGATACGTCATTATCCGAAGGAGACCAGGGCTGTGACCACCACTTCCCACGCCGCTTCATCCACCCAGCCGGGCTACCGGGTCCAAAACCCGTCCACCGGCGAGGTGGTCGAGGAGTTCCCCACTGCCACCGACGCCGAGGTCAAGGACGCCCTCGCCAAGTCGCAGGCTGCCTACGAATCCTGGAAAGAGGTGCCGATCGCGGACCGCGCCAAGGTGGTGTCCCGCCTGGCCGAGCTGTTCACCGAACGGGCGGACGAGCTGGCCGCGATCATCACCGAAGAGATGGGCAAGCCGCTCTCCGAGTCCAAGGGGGAGGCGGAGTTCTGCACGGACATCTTCAGCTACTTCGCCACCGAGGGACCGGAGTTGGCCGCTGACCGGGAGATCAAGCCCATCGGCGGCGGCCGCGCCATGATCCAGAAGCTGCCGGTCGGACCGCTGCTAGGCATCATGCCGTGGAACTACCCGTACTACCAGGTGGCCCGTTTCGCCGCGCCGAACCTGGTGCTGGGCAACACCATCATCCTCAAGCACGCCGAGACGTGCCCGCGCTCGGCGCTGGCCATCCAGCAGATTATGGACGACGCCGGCGTCCCCGAGGGCGTGTACATCAACCTCTTCGCCAGCCACGAACAGATCGCCGACATCATCGCCGACCCGCGCATCCAGGGCGTCTCGCTGACCGGCTCCGAGCGGGCCGGCGCGATTATCGGCGAGCTGGCCGGCAAGAACCTGAAGAAGGCCGTGCTGGAGCTGGGCGGCTCCGACCCCTACGTGGTGCTGGATACCGACGACGTGAAGGCCACGGCCGCCGAAGCCTGGGCCACCCGGATCGAGAACACCGGCCAGGCCTGCAACTCCAACAAGCGCATGATCGTCATGGAAGACATCTACGACGATTTCGTGGCCGAGCTGACCAACCTGGCCAAGGACCTCAAGCCCGGAAACCCGGCCGAAGAACTTGAGGGCACCTATGCCCCGCTCTCCTCCCGGGCCGCCGCCGAAGGACTGCACGAGCAGCTTATGGACGCGGTCAACAAGGGAGCAACCCTGCACGCCGGCGGTACCCTGCATGACGGCCCGGCTGCCTACCTGGCCCCGGCCGTACTCACCGGCGTCACCCCGGAGATGCGCGCCTACCGTGAAGAGCTCTTTGGACCGGTGGCAGTGGTCTACAAGGTCTCCAGCGACGAAGAGGCCCTGGAACTCGCGAATGACACCGACTACGGTCTCGGCGGTGCCGTGTTCTCCACTGATGAGGAGCGGGCCCGCAAGATTGCCCAGCAGCTGAACGTGGGCATGGCCAACGTCAACGGCGTCGGTGAAGCCGCGGACCTGCCCTTCGGCGGCGTGAAGCGCTCCGGCTTCGGCCGCGAACTCGGCCCGCTGGGCATGGACGAATTCGTCAACAAGCGCCTCTTCTACATCGGCGAGTAATCCCCGATCCGCATCAACTATCCAGCAGGCGGCCTTTCCATATATGGGAAGGCCGCCTGCTCATCTTTCCTCTAATAGCTTCTCGGGGGATCCGCGCTCGCAGCCGCTCTGCCGGCACCACCGTCTCGGTCACTACGTCCGTATCTGGTGACAGACCGTTCCGACAGGAGTAGATTCCAGCCAGAGACCGGTGCTCGTGCGGTATTTCTGCTGTACCGCCATCGGTTGGTTTCGAGGTATCCCATGGACCCCCAGCCCCAGCCAGACGCGCGCATGTTCCCAGCACGAGCCTCCCAAGCTCCGGCACCTAAGGCTCCGAACAACATTGCCGCCGGCTATCTTGCTTTAGCGGAAAAGATCAAACAATCGGGACTGCAGAAACGCCGCCGCTGGTACTACATCACCCTCTTCACGGTCCTGCTGGCCCTGCTTGCCGCGGCTTGGACTGGATTCTCCCTGCTCGGCGACAGCTGGCACCAACTGCTGATTGCGTCTGCGATGGGAGTGCTGTTCACCCAGTTCGCATTCCTTTCCCACGAGGCGGCGCATCATCAGGTGTTCAAGTCCAAGCGGGTCAATGATTGGGCGGCCCGGCTGGTCGGCACCAGCCTCGTGGGCATCAGCTACGCCATGTGGATGCGCAAGCACACAAGACACCATGGATTTCCAAACACAGTGGATAAGGACCCGGACATCAAGACCGGGTCCATCGCGTTCCATCCGGATGCTGCGGCGGAGCGGCGCGGGGCCATGGCCCGCGTTACGCGGCTCCAGGGATACCTGCTGTTCCCGCTGCTGCCGTTCCTGGGCTTCGCCCTCTATGTGGATTCCTTCAAGTACCTGATCCGGCAGGACAAGGTGGAGCACCGCTGGCTGGAGCTGAGCATCCTCACTGCCCGCGCCGCGGTGCTGCTCGCGGTTGTCTTCTGGTTGCTCCCGTTAGGGCAGGCGCTCGCGTTCATTGGCGTTCAGATGGCGGTTTTTGGCTTCTACATGGGCGCATCGTTTGCGCCGAACCACAAGGGCATGCCGATCTATCCCAAGTCCAGCCGCCCTGACTTCGTCACCCGTCAGGTGACAGCCTCCCGCAACATCCGCGGCGGCTGGATCATGGATTTGCTGATGGGCGGCCTGAACCGCCAGACCGAGCACCACCTGTTCCCTGACATGCCCCGTCCTTGCTTGAGCAAGGCGGCGCCGATGGTTCGCCAATACTGCCGCGAACATTCCATTCCGTACACGGAGACCAGCCTGCTGGCGTCCTATGCGGCCATAGTCCGCTATTTGGGCGCCGTCGGCGTAGCCGCTGCTGACCCGTTTCACTGTCCGGTGGCGGACATCTACCGCCGGGTCTGACACCTTCATACGGGCTGCGCAGGCGCAGTTCCCGCAATGCTCACCGGGATTCCTCCGACCCCTTAACCGCTTGCCTTGCCCGCGAGGGCATGGACACTGGCTGGGCCAGCACCCAGAATGGGCGCATGGACCTGCCGCTGATGCCGCCCGTACCGCCCATGCTCGCCAAGGGGGTGGCCAAAATCCCCGACAGTGGTATGAAGTACGAGCCGAAGTGGGATGGATTTCGCTCGATCATCTTCCGCGACGGCGACGCCGTGGAGATTGGCAGCCGGAACGAGAAGCCGATGACCCGCTACTTCCCCGAACTGGTGGAGGCTTTCCGCGCGCAGCTGCCGGAGCGCTGCGTGGTGGATGGGGAGATCATCCTGGTGGGCGAAGGCGGCGACAGGCTGGACTTCGAAGTGCTGCAGCAGCGCATCCACCCGGCGGCCAGCCGGGTCAAGCTGCTCTCGGTGCAGACACCGGCCCGGTTCGTAGCGTTCGACCTGCTGGCCCTCGGCGACGAAGACCTGACCTCCCGCCCCTTCGAGGAAAGGCGGGCCGCGCTGGAAAAGGCGCTCTCCGCCGTCGTCAATCCCATCCATTTGACCCGTACCACGGACGATCCGGCGGTGGCCGAGAAGTGGTTCCACGAGTTCGAGGGCGCCGGGCTGGACGGCGTGGTCGCCAAACCGCTGGACGGGACCTACCAGCCGGACAAGCGGACCATGTTCAAGATCAAGCACGAGCGCACGGCCGATTGCGTGCTCGCCGGCTACCGGGTGCACAAGAGCGGTCCGAACCGGGTGGGGTCGCTGCTGCTGGGTATCTACGACGACGGCGGAACGCTGGTCCATGTGGGCGTGGCCGGGGCGTTCAGCATGAAGCGCCGCGAGGAGCTGTTCGAGGAACTGCAGCCGCTGATCGCCGATTCAGGCGACCACCCGTGGAACCGGGAGCAGCACGAGGCCGGCGAGCGCACGCCGCTCACGTCCGAAGGCAGCCGGTGGAGCGGCGGCAAGGACCTCTCGTTCGTGCCGTTGCGGCCGGAACGGGTGCTGGAAGTTAAGTACGACCACATGGAGGGCGAGCGCTTCCGGCACACCGCGCAGTTTGTCCGCTGGCGGCCGGACCGCGACCCTGAATCGTGCACCTACGAGCAGCTGGACGAGCCGGTCTCCTACGACCTGAACGACGTGCTGCAGTAGTTGGCATTCAGCGCCAGCCGGCGGCCGGCGCCACGTGCTGCACGATGTTGCCCAGCAGCTTGGCGTTGTACTCCACGCCCAGGTAGTTCGGCACGGTCAGCAGCACCGTATCCGCGGCTTGCACGGCCTGGTCCGTAGCCAGGCGTGTGGCGATCCTGTCCGGTTCGCCAATGTAGCTCTTGCCGAACCGGGAGCGGGTGCCGTCCAGCATGCCCACCTGGTCATGCTGGTCCGCCTGGGCGCGCAGCCCAAAGTAACGCCGGTCTTCGTCGTCGACAAGAGGCATCACGCTGCGGCTGACCGACACCCGCGGCGCATGGCCGTGGCCGGCCTTGCGCCACGCTTCGCGGAACAGGTGGATCTGTTCGGCCTGGAGCTGGTCGAACGGCACACCGGTGTCTTCGATCAGCAGCGTCGAGCTCATCAGGTTCATACCCTGCTCGGCGGCCCACACAGCTGTGGCGCGGGATCCGGCACCCCACCAAATCCGCTCTGGCAGCCCGGGAGAAACCGGCTCCACGGGAAGCATTCCATCATGCCGGTTCTGCACGTGGTTGGGGTCCGCGGGAGCCATTCCGGCGCCGGTGATGGCGCGGCGGAACACGGTGGTGTGGCGGCGGGCCATATCCGCGTCGGTCTCGCCCTCGGCCGGCCGATACCCGAAGGCCGCCGCTCCGTTCAGCGCCGGCTCGGGCGACCCCCGACTGATGCCCAACTGCAAACGGCCTCCGCTGATCAGGTCAGTTGCCGCGGCCTCTTCGGCCATATACAGGGGGTTTTCATAACGCATGTCGATCACACCGGTGCCGATCTCGATCCGGCTGGTCCGCGCGGCGATGGCGGCCAGCAGCGGAAAGGGAGAGGACTGCTGCCGGGCAAAGTGGTGCACGCGGAAGTAGGCGCCGTCCACGCCGGCTTCTTCGGCGGCCACGGCCAGGTCGATGCTTTGCAACAGGCCCTCCGCTGCGGTGGGGACGGGCGAGCCGACGACCGGGCTCCAGTGGCCGAAGGACAGGAAACCGATTCGCTTCATGTCCGCCACAACCCCGCCGCCGGCGCCCCCATTCCCTAGCCGCCGTGCGGGACCACCACGGCCCGGCCTGAGATCTCGCCTGTCTGCAGCTTCCGTTAGGCCTCCAAGGCGTCGTCCATGCTGAAACTGGGAATGGACAACACTCCGATAACGAATGCCTCAATCGGAAGCTGCTTTTTCAGTAATACTGCTAGCTTCAGCAAATGAAGCAACGACTATTGTCGGCTCTTGCAACTGCGGGACTGCTGTCGACACCCCTGCTCACCGGATGCGGGGCGGAGAATGCTGCGGACAGTGGAAGCCTGTCACCGACTGGTTACCCAGGTAGTACTGCTACAGCGGTCGCAGATCCGGTCTCCGGTACTTTTTCGGGGACACAGACGATCGAGCTGGGCGCTCCGCCCGCGGAAGCCACCCACATGTATGTGGAACTGACTTGTCTCAGTGCCGGGACTCTCCTGTTTGAGGACGGATTTGAAGTAGCCTGTGGGGATCCGCAGGAGAGTACAACTCGAACCTTCTCGTCAGATGACTTGTCACTGGACCAAACCTCTTTCACGGTGACCAGCGATCCGGATGTCCGCTACATGGTGCGGGCCGTGTACGAGAACGGCGCATCTGTTCAATAGCCCTCCGTTCATCGCCACCTTGGGGAGACCGTAGCGTGGCCTCATGACTTCCAGCCTGCCGGCCGGTCTGTGGCCGCCTGTGGAGGTCGCCCTGGCTCATGCGGTGGAGAAGATCTCAGGCCCCGGGGCTCTACCCGGCGGAGCCTGGTAGAGGGAATGGCCAACAATCCATACGCTGGGAGCATGTCGGAGCAGCCGTCGAGGTCCAAGCCCGCCCCGCGGTTTCTTTTGCTGCTGGCCGTTGTGCAAACGTTCTTCGCCCTCTATGCGATCTTTGCTGCGCTCACCAATAGGTTTTCCGACACGTACTTCTGGCTGTTCTTGGGGACGGTCTTCCTTCTGGGCGGTGTGGCCCAGTTCATGACATGGCGAAAACTAAGACAATCTCCTGACCCCGACGCCCGCTAGCGGTGCCTTCCTCCCATTCATGCACAAATCTCACCTCGACTCAGACTAGTTTTCGTATAGTGGAAGCAAAACTGAAAGGCAGTGCCGTCGATGAGCGTCATTCTGAACGAAAGACACCGACGGTGGATCGCGGTTTTCGTTCTCGGCCTACTGCTTTACTTCCTCGTTATGGCCGCCCTATCATTCGTCGACGGAGATTGGCTGCTGGGCCTCGTTTTTCTCGTGCTCGCCGTAGTCCTGGTCGGTGCAGAATTGGCCAGGGTCCGAACCTCAAAGAAAGCCAGCCAACCGTGAACGGGGATAAGCCTCCCGGAATGGTTCCGGAGGCGTCAGGGGACGGCAGCGGCCGACCCAGCAACTGGGATATCCTCAGTTCCTTTGCCTACCCAGTCGGTGGAGCTGTCCTGATGGGAATCCTGTCGGACATATTCGGCTTCAGCACTGCACTGTGGATCATGCTCGGCTTGGCCGCCTGCATGGTTGCGGTGATAATCCCGATTCTTCTAAGGAGAAACCGGAAGTACATCCAGTCACGGGAGGGAAACGCCGATCACAGTTAGCGGCAACGCGGCGCGGGCGCCACGGAAGGCTGGGTAGATCCAGCGGAGCTGAACCGGACACACGATTGGACTCTGGTCACTTCAGGAGTCCGATGAATTCAGCCAGATCCTCGCCGCACTGACCGTAGTCGTAAGCTGTCGTTTCCATACGCGGCGAGCACTGGGCATTTATACGTGCGGGCATCTTCTCGGGTAGTTGAATAGAGATGACCTCTCCCCAGGTCCAGATGTTGGGCCGGATGTAGACGTTTATCGTTGAGTGCGCGGTTTGGACCCTGGTGTACTTCGCATGGCTCTCGGCAATCGTGGAGATCTTACGGCGCAGGGCATCGTGATCACCGTGCCAATCGAAAGAGCCAATTGCCGTTGCCCCTCTCACTGATACCCCGTTGCGGCGCGAGGTTTCGTTCGTTATGCGAGTCCGGCGGGCCAGAAACATCACCAATCCCACGCAGACGACCGCACCAGCGGCCAACAGAACCGGAACGTAAACCGGGATCCCCATGTGACATATCAAACTCGACGGGCTCGCATTGCGCCAGCGGAGTGGCCAAGGAGCAACCGCTATGCTCCGCCTCAAGACTCCGGTGGGAAACGGCTGAAAGTGAGCGGTCATGAAGCCTTAGGTTCATCCGCAAGTAAGGCGGGGCAGGATTTGGTTGTCCATCCAGATAGTTATGGCTACGGCCGCAACGATCACGGCCACTGTTCTCTTGCTGTCCAATCCAACCCACGAGTACGCCCTGATAGCTTGGGCGATGATCGTCCTCTGGCCCGTCCTTGTCGCAATCTTCATCAGAGAGTTGAAGAGGTTGCCGTACGTATACCGGTACGAGGATCCGGAGGAAGAACGGTAGACCCTCCTGATAAATCTACGCACTCCCAGCCCGTTCACCTGACCATGCACCGTATCTTGAGTACATGGATTCCAGCCTGCCGGTGGGCCTGCCGGTGGGCCTGCCAGCCGCCTGTGGCGGTCGCAGGCCCACGCCGTGGAGAAGATTCCAGGCCCCGGGGCTCTACCCGGCGGAGCCTGGTACGAGCCCAAGTGGGACGGGTACGGTGCGGTGAACATAGGCCGGGGCAGCCGCTGTCTTGACGGTTGGGCCGACACCCACAAAGTCGAAGGCGGCATCCACGCCGCGGCCACCTATCCGCTCCTCTCGGCCGGTTCTGGACTGCCCCCAACAGCCACCCTACGCACCGCGTGGGAATTAGTCAGCAAGCTGTCTTTTGTGTACCGTGGGGTTCATGAGGCCGTTGTGAACCCGCAATGGCGGGACCGGCCCGATTCCAAAGGAGGCACTATATGCAGACCGTGGAAGAAACCATTGATGTAGCCGTTCCGGTTCGTACCGCGTACGACCAGTGGACGCAGTTCGAGTCCTTTCCGAACTTCATGTCCGGGGTGGAGTCGGTGACCCAGCTGACCGACACCACCAACCATTGGAAGACCAAGGTTGGCGGCGTGGAGCGCGAGTTCGATACCGAGATCGTCGAGCAGCACCCGGACCAGCGGATCGCCTGGCGCAGCATCGACGGCAAGTCGCACGCGGGCGTTGTCACGTTCAGCCAGCTTGGTGCCGGCAGCACCAAGGTGTCCGTTCGCTTCGAATGGGACCCGGAAACCTTTGCCGAGAAGGCGGGTGCGGCCCTCAACCTCGACGACAAGCAGGTGAAGTCGGACATGAAGAAGTTCAAGGAGTTCATTGAGGCCCGCGGCACCGAAACCGGCGCCTGGCGCGGCGAAGTGAAGGACAGCGGCTCCACCGGCACCCAGCTGTAACCCCTCTCCCCCACATAACGACGACGGTGGGCCGGCTCTTGGGAGCCGGCCCACCGTTGTTGAATGGCACGAGTAGCTTCAACCTGCCGTGGCCGTGCCGGAACTCCTTCACGCCCTGGACAGCAGGAGAATCACACCCCGGACGCGCCCCACGACCACAGCGCCGGCTCCGGTCGTTGTCCGTCTTCGTCCGCACCGGACTGCAGGCCCTCCCCCAGCACCAGCGGCCGGGCAGTGCCGCTCAGGTCGTATCTCAAAACTTCACCCACGAGGAGAACGTGGTCACCGCCGTCGTACACATTCCACGGTGCGCACACGATCGTGGCGACATTGCCGCTCAAGAAGGGGACACCGCCGTCGTTCCGCCACTCCAGGCCGGACGTCGTCCCGGAGGCTATTCGGTGCGCGCTGTCCGCCTGATCTTGCGAGAGCACGTTGACCGCGAAAGCGGAATTGCCCAGCACGCGCCGCAGTCCGGGGCTGCGCCACAGAGTGACGTGGATCAGCGGCGGATCCTGTGACACCGGGCCGGCAGCACTGGCGCCGACGCCGCAGGGTACATCGTCTTCGCCGTTGACGGTCACGACTGTAGCGGCACCGCCCCAGCCGGCGAAGGCTTCCATCAGCTCCCGGGCGTCAGTGGCGGGCAGGGCAGAGTGCGGCGACATGGGTCCTCCTGGCCTGCTGGCTAGGACGCAGGGTCCAGGACGAAGTCGTAGGTGGTCTGCACGCCGGTGCCGGATTCGGCCGGCTTGATGTCCAGCATCAGTTCCGGCTTGACCGCGGTAGCGATGTCGTCCTCATTGTGCGGGTCGCCCGGGAAGTACAGCTGGGCGGTCAGCAGTTCGTGGCCAGGTGCGGAGACCTTCAGGTGCAGGTGCGCCGGGCGCCAGGCGTGCCAGCCCGCGGCTGCGATCAACTGGCCGCAGGCGCCGTCGGTGGGGATCTGGTACGGTGCCGGCTGCATGGTGTCGATGTGGAAGTTACCCTGCTCATCGGCAATGAAGGTTCCGCGCAGGTTCCACTCCGGAATGCCCGGAGCGAACTGGGAGTAGTAGCCTTCTTCGTCGGCGTGCCACAGCTCGATCTTCGCGTTGGGCAGCGGGGAGCCGTCCGTGGAGCGGACCTGGCCCTGGAAGAGCAGCGGGGTGCCCTTTTCATCCGGACGCATGCTGATCTTCGCCGGCGACTTCTGCTCCGGAGCGTCAGGGATGTAGTACGGCCCCTCGATGGAGCCCTTGTTGCCCTCGCGGTGGCTGGTGGCTACGTCCTCCACGGAGTGCTCGACCCAGACGTCCAGGAACAGCGGCCATTCGCCGTCCTCGCCGACCTTGATCAGCCATGCTTTGAAGGCGTTGTACTCGTCATACGTCACGCGCTCTTCGAGCACGATGTTGTTGACGGCATTGACCAGCTTGCTGGCCAGCAGGTTTACCCGCTCCTGGCTGGCGTGGACCGCGCCGGTTTTGCCCGACTGGCGGAAACGGTCGGTAGCGGCGTTTCCAGAGGCTGCGGCGCTGGCGGTTGATTCGATGGACATGGCGCTCCTTTGAGCAGTGGTGGATGAAGTGGGTCGTCGGCGCGAGAGCTGACGGTGATATGGCACTCAATCTAGGCCCGGGGCATCGTCAAGGGAAATACCTTTTGGACCGCCATTGGGACCGGTTTGATATGAATTTCCGGCGGTTACTTAATGGAGTTGGGGTGCTTGGCCAGCGGCGTGACCTTGATTTTCATGTAGGGGTACATCGGGAAGCCGCTGAGGATTTCGTGCAGCTCGTCATTGGAGGCGACGTCGAACAGCGAGTAGTTGGCGTACTCCCCGACGATGCGCCAGATGCCGGCGAACCGGCCGTCCCGCTGCAGGCCTTGCGAATACTCTTTCTCCAGTCCCTGCAGCCGGGTGACCTCCTCCGCGGACAGGTGCGCGGGGAACTGGACTTCCATTCGGGCGAGGAACAGCATGTGTGGATTCTCCTGGGTGTTGGTCAAGGGGTCAGGACAAGCGGTACTTGGCGAGTTTGCCCTCGTCGATGGCAGCGCCGACGCCGGGCACGTCGCGGACGGAAATGGTTCCGTTTTCAATCCGGATGGGCTCGGCCAGCAGGTCGTCGGCCATGTCCAGGAAGTTGGACAGCTCTCCGGCGCGCCGGCTGGTGGCCTCGTGCGCGGCACCGAAAGTGACCGTGGCCAAGGAACCGACTTGGGTGTCAATCTGGTTTCCCATGGTCACGTCCACGCCCAGCCCGGTGCACAGGCCCAGGATTTGCTGCGCCTCCGTGAACCCGCTGCGGGCGGTCTTGATGCAGATTGCATTACAGCCTCCGGACAGTAGTTCGCGGGAGACGTCCCCAGCTGTGGGGACGGATTCATCTCCCACCACCGGGATGGGAGACTTCTCCACCAGCCGGCGTCGACTCATGGCTTCCTTCGCGTCGCAGGGCTCCTCCAACAGGCTCAGGCCGAGGCCTTCGGTGCGGCGCAGGACTTCGAGGGCTTCATTCGCGGTCCAGCCGCGGTTGGCATCCAGATAGATGTCGACGTCCTCGCCCAGCCCTTCCCGGAGCACATGGCACGCCTCAATGTCCAAGGCCAGCGGCCGGCGTCCCACTTTCAGCTTGAACGTGGTAATCCCGTACTCCTCGCCGAACCGCAGGGCTTCGTCCAGCAGTTCGTGGGCGGGACGGAAGCCCAGCATGTGGCTGACCCGCATGTGATCCGTGTACCCACCGAGCAGCTTGTGCACCGGGGTCTCCGTGGCCTTGCCCAGCAGATCCCACAGAGCGATGTCCAGCGCCCCCTTGGCCACCTGGTTGTGGATGGTGCGGTTCAGCACTGCGTGGATTTTGCCGCGATCCAGTACGTCCAAGCCGGTCACCTGCGGGGCGAAGACCTGTTCCACGATCGTCACGATCGAGGCCTGGGTCTCGCCGTAGGTGTATGGGCGCGGCGGCGCATCCGCTACGCCCACGAGCCCGTTGTCCGCATGGACGCGCAGGAGAACGTGGTCCGCCGTCGTCACCTCGCCGCTGGCGAACTTCAGCGGATGCGTGTAAGGGATGGCGTAGGGGATGGCTTCAATCCGCTCAATCTTCACGTGCGGTTCCTTCCGGGACAGTGGATGTTTCGAACAGGTCTACAAAGTTCTTGATCAGTGGAGAATCGCCGCCACGCCGCCAAGCCAGCGCCAAATCCACCGCCGGGGCGTCGCGCAGCGGGCGCAGCACCGTGCCCTGCAGAGCAAACACCCGGCGCGTCATCGGCACGAGCGCCAACCCCATGCCCGACGCGACGAAGGCCAGCAGGGTGGATGTCTCGCTGGCTTCCTGCACAATCCGGGGCTGGAAGCCGACCTGGCGGCAGGCGTCCATGAAGATGCCGCACACCGCCGAGGTCCGCGGATAGGAAACGAACTTCTCCCCGGCCAGGTCGGCCAGCTTCAGCGAACCGTGTGACGCCAAGGGGTGGTCTTCCGGAAGCGCGACGACGAGTTCGTCCTGCTCCAGGAACTTCAGCTCAAGCTCTCCGGACCGCACCGGCGGACGCAGCACAGCGACGTCAATGCGGTTTTCCTCCAGAGCCTCTTCCAAGGCGGGAGTGAGCATTTCACCCAGCACATGGAGCTTCAATCCGGGCAGCCTCCTTCCCGCCGCTTCGACAATGCGCGGCATCAACCGGTAAGTGGCCGAACCAACCACGCCGACCCGCAGCACGCCGCTGGCTCCCTGGCCCACCAGCTTCACGTCCTGCCCCAGCTGGTCGATCTCGGCCAAGAGCCCGCGGGCCCGGGCCAGCAGCAGCTCCCCGGCCGGCGTCAACTCCACCTTGCGGGTGGTACGGACCAGCAGTTGCGTGCCTAGCTGTTCCTCGAGCTGCTTGATCTGGTGCGAGAGCGGCGGCTGGGCCATGTGCAGGCGAAGCGCGGCCCGGCCGAAGTGGCGCTCCTCGGCCACGGCCACGAAGTATCGCAGCTGGCGGGTCTCCATGCCGGTCTCCTGTCCGTTCCGGTCGCAGCCTAGTCGCTGGCTTCTGACCAACTTTAGGCCCGGGATTTAGGCAGGTGAAATACTCAGTTTCGCCTCACTGATAGCCGCTGTGTATCAATACTTCGCAGGACAGGGTAACTACCAGCCACATCCCCCGCGCTTTCGGCAACTTATGGGCAGGGGTGGACTATGACTCCGGAGGTATCAATGGTGCCTAAATAAGTACTTCTGTTGGCCAAGTCACGTGGCTAGGGTTATGTGGTCCCCGTCGCAACAACAAAGGACGACCCATGTCACAGGAAACCCAGAACCGCCCCGAGGCGGCCGAAGTGCGCCCCGGCGGCGACGCTGAACAGACCACAGCACCCGAGACCCGCACCAGCAGGAAGCTCGTGGCGCTGCTTGCCGGGCCATTGGCCGGGCTGGCCCTTTTCTTCATCCTGCCGGAGTCGCTGGCGTTCGAAGGCCGCGCCGTCGCGGGCTGCGCGCTGTGGATGGCTATCTGGTGGATGACCGAGGCCGCTCCTATCCCGGTGACTTCGCTGCTGCCGCTGGTCCTCTTCCCGCTGTTCGGGATGGACAGCATGGCCAATGTCGCCGCACCCTACGCCAACCCGGTGGTCTTCTTGGTGATGGGCGGAGTGATCCTGGGCTTGGCCACGGAGAAGAGCAACCTGCATCGGCGCATTGCGCTCCTGACCATCCGCGCCGTCGGAACCCGCCCCGCGCAGATCGTCCTTGGCCTGATGGTCGCCTCAGCCATGATCTCGGCCTGGGTGTCCAACACGGCCACGGCCGTGATCATGGTGCCGATCGGCGTTTCCATCCTGCAGTTGATCCGCAACATCGACCGTGATGCGGTGGATGCCAAGTTCGCCGCAGCCATGATGCTCGGCATCGCCTACGGCGTAACCATCGGCTCCATGGCCACTCTCATCGGCCAGCCGCCCATGGCACTGATGGCCGCCTACCTCGGTTCTGAACAGAACTACGAAATGCAGTTCGGCCAGTGGATGCTGGTCGGTGTGCCGTTCGCGGCAGTCATGCTGTTCGTCGCCTGGTTTGTGCTGACCAAACTCGTCTTCCGTACCCGGCTGGAGCAGATTCCCGGCGGGGCGCAGCTCATCCGCGACGAAATTGCGAAGCTCGGGGCCATGACAACCCCGGAGCGCCGCGTCGGCGCGATCTTCCTGGCCGCGATTTTCTGCTGGGTGGCAGTCCCTTTCATCGCGCAAATTCCCGCAGTAGCCGAGGCCCTGCCCTTCCTCGCCACCATTTCGGACACACAGGTGGCCATGGGCGCTGCCATTGCCTGCTTCCTGGTCCCGGCTAACAAGCGCTCGGCAGGCAAGGGATCGGCACCGCTGCTGCAGTGGTCCTCCGCCCGCGACATCCCGTGGGGTCTGCTCCTGCTGTTCGGCGGGGGCCTCTCGCTCTCTGCCATGTTCACCTCAACGGGCTTGTCAGAATGGATCGGCAACCAGGTCGGGGGCTTGAATGGCATGCCTCCAGTGGTCATCGTGCTGGTCGCCGCGGTGGTCGGCTTGGGTCTCACCGAGCTCACGAGCAACACGGCTACCGCGGCGGCATTCTTCCCGATCATGGGGGCGGTCGCCGTCGGGGTCGGCATCGATCCGCTCCTGATGACCATCGTCATGACCCTAGCGGTCTGCTCGGCCTACATGCTCCCTGTTGCCACGCCGTCGAACGCGGTGGCCTTCGGCTCCGGCGAGGTGTCCATCAAGCAGATGGTGCGGGCCGGCCTCTGGCTGAATGTTGTGTCCTTGGTGCTGATCGTGGTTGCGCTCTACACCCTGCTCCCGCTGGTCTTTGGCGTCAGCCTCTAGTCCTCCCGTCTCGGGAAGAACTTGCATAACGACGGCGGTGGGGTGGCTCTTGGAGCCGGCCCACCGTTGTTTGCAGCCGAGAAGAACACGATGCGCGAGGCGTTGGAGATCCTCGCGGAGCAGCTCGGCTGGCCCCTTCTACTGTTGCATCGCCCATGAGCATAGCGGCGTCCGGATGAAGCCGGGCGCCGCTCCCGTGCACTGGGTGTTCGGCTTATCAACCAAAGCCCATCGTCAGCGGCGTGAAACGGCTTCTCGATGTAAATCGGTCACACGGAACGCCGGACAAAAATTGTCGGGATTTTTTCGACCATTTTGGAAGAAACCGGTTTACTCTAGGCGGCAGGGGATTTACCGACCAGCCATGGGGGCAAATATGCGGGAAAAGCAGGAACGGCGCAACGACAATTCATCCGAAACGATGGAGCGGATGGGCCCTAAGCCCCTGCACGGGATGGGCAGAGACGTCGGCATGCCGAACCTGGCCGCCGCCCAGATACCCGGGCCGGGAACCGCACATGTTGTGGCGGGCGAGGACCGACGGCTGCCGGACGACGCAGCTGATCCGATGGAGCAAGCGGGCCATCTCGAACAGCCGCGCCGGAGCCGCAGTTGGATTCCGTGGAGCCGCGGAAACGGCCGCCACCGCTTGGCGTAAACAAACGGACCCCAACCGAACAGGCTGGACTCCAGCCAACGATGGGTCCCGCACACCACCGCCGAAGCTAAACCAGTGGTGGGTGCCGAAGCTCACGAGGGCGGTTCCGGCGCCGAGACCCCGTTCCTTTGGGTCACCTATGAGCTGCCGGCCGAGCCCGAGAAGAAGCGCGGCAAGTCGGCCGACGCTCTGGGCCACAACAAGGACATCATGCATGACCGCGGCTGCTCCCACCTGGCCCCGGGCCACAACAAGTCAGTCACGGCAGCGCGCCAACTGACAGGCAGTGCGAGTCACGCAGAAGCGCCGTCCTCCCACCGGAGGGCGGCGCTTCTGTCGCAGCCGTGTCGTTAGTTCGTTGGGCCCTGGCTGAAAGCCTCGAGGCGCGACTGCATCTCCCAGTAGGACGTGGCGGGCGGCACTTTCCCGCCGTCGCGCAGGACCGTGGCAACGTTGACCGCCGCATCCACGGCTGCACGGTAGGGCAGGGACCCCGAACTCACCCGCCGGATCCCCAGCTCCCCTAGCTCGGCAACCGTCAGCGAGGGATGTGCCAGCACGTTGACCGGCAATCCGATTCCGGCAGTGACGCGCCGGATGTCCTCTGCGTCGGCCAGTCCGGGGACAAAGATTCCGTCGGCCCCGGCGTCGGCGTAGGTGCGAGCCCGGAGCAGGACGGCATCCACGGTGGCCTGTTCGCCAAACCAAAAGTTATCCGCCCGCGCGTTGATTAACACGCCGGGGGTTCGTTCTTTGATGGCGGCGACCTTGCCGGCCAAGACCGTCGGCTCTACCAAATGCCCGGCTTTGCTGTCCTCGATGTTGATCCCGGCCACCCCATGGGCTACCAGATCGGCCACAAAGGCTGCGACCTCGTCGGGGTCGTCCGAGTAGCCGTCCTCGATGTCCGCGGTGATGTGGACCGGCAAGCGGACCAACTCAGCCACGAGTGCCGCCGTTGCCGACTTGCTGGCCCGGCCGCCGTCGGGCTGGCCAGCGCTGGCCGCGATGCCGAAACTGGTAGTGCCGACGGCGGGGAAACCTGCTGCCGCAAAGGCCAGGGCCGAGCCGACGTCCCATGCATTCGGCAACAGCAGCGGCGCACCCGTGTGGTGAAGTTCCAGAAAAGTGGCCATGTCAGTCCATCCAAAAGCGTTCCGTCAAAGCTGAAGTCCCGTCAGCCTACAAGCGTTGCCGGAGGGTGCAAGCTGCCAGCAAGGAACAAGGAACCTAGGCAGTACCACTAGGACAGCACGTCTTTGGTGCTGAAACGGCTGTAGGCGAGGGCGCAGGAGACGGCGATGTAGCCACCCTGCAGGATGGCGTTGGCGCCGAAGGTATCCCAGGAGATGGGCTGGCGGAGCAGGTCGGCGAAGTCGAGCCAGTGGTAGGTGAAGAGCCAGGGGTGCAGCCAGTCGAGCTGCGGCAGGGCGCCGATGATTTGGGTGACGACGGCGAGCACCGCCGTCGTTGCCATCGCCCCAACGGGGACTTCGGTGAGGGTGGAGATCAAGAGTCCGATGGCGGCCAGACCAGCCAGCGACAGGGCAACGTAGGAGGCCACCAAAAGCAGCCGCACCAGCGATTCGCCGACGCCGATGGTGTCGCCGGAGAGCAGGGTGACCGGCCCGGCGCCGAAGAGGAGCGTGCCGATCACCGCGCCGGCCACCACGATGGCGAGCGCAGCGGCGATGCAGAAGACGACGGCTGCGCCGTACTTGACCGCCAGCAGCCGCAGCCGCCCGGCCGGGGCGGTGAGCAGGTAGCGGAGGGTGCCGTGGCCGGCCTCGCCGGCGATGGTGTCGCCGGCGACCACGCTGATGGTCAGCGGCAGGAACAACGGGATGGAGACCACCAGGCCGGTCAGCGCGACGAACAGGCCGTTCTGCGTGATTTGGTTCAGGAATGGCGGGCCGCCGCCGGGCCCACCTTCGTCGGCTGCCAGCCGGACGGCCACGGCGATGAGCACCGGCACGGCGGCCAGGGCCAGCAGCATGGCCCAGGTTCGAAGCCGGCGGAACAGCACGCTGAGTTCGGAGCCGAAGAGCGCCCAACCGGCGGACGGCCGGCGGCTCTCCTGCGGAGCCGGGGCTAGTCGATCGGCAGGTCCGGCCCCAAGGCGGTTCACGGGCTCGGGGTTATGGGAATCAGTGCTTTCAGCCGACGCGGGGACAGGGTGATCGGCCGCGGCGGGGACAGATTGCGCGTCACTGGACAACGTCGAACCCCTCCCCCGTCAGCTCTACATACCGGTCCTCCAGGCTGCCGGCCTCCACCACGAACCCGCGGAGCCGCACGCCGTCCGCCACCAGCGCGGCCGCGATGTCCTCGGGCAGCAGCTCGGGGCGGTTCATCGGAGTGCTGACCTGGCCGTCCAAGGCAGCCGCCGGGCCGTCCGGTTCCAACCCAAGCCGGCGCAGTACGCCCCGGGCGGCTTCGGCATCGGGGGTTTGGATGCTCAGGTGGGTCAGGCCCACGCGGCGCAGTTCGTCCAAGGTCCCCTGAGCCACCAGCCTGCCGGCGCGCATGACGGCGGCGTGGCTGCAGATCTGTTCCACTTCGGAAAGCAGGTGGCTCGAGACGAACACGGTGGTTCCCTCGCCGGCCAGTGAGCGGACCAGGCTGCGCACCTCGCGGGTACCCTGCGGATCCAGCCCGTTGGTCGGTTCGTCCAGCACCAGCAGTTGGCGCGGCATCAGCAGCGCGTTCGCGATGCCCAGCCGCTGCTTCATGCCCAGCGAATACGCCCGCACCTTCTTGTTCGCCGCGTGGGTCAGCCCGACGCGTTCCAGTGCCTCGCCAATCCGGCGGCGGCGGGTTGCAGCCGGGGCGTGCCGGTCGGCGGTATCCAAGCGGTGCAGGTTCGCGGCGCCGGAGAGGAACGGGTAGAAGGCCGGGCCCTCGATCAGTGCCCCGACCTGCGGCAGCACGCTCCGTAACGCCCCGGGCATGTGCCGGCCGAAGATCCGGACGCTCCCGCTGGTGGCACCGGCCAGCCCGAGCATCACCCGGATGGTGGTGGTTTTCCCGGAGCCGTTCGGCCCCAGGAAGCCGAAAACCGAGCCGTGCGGCACCGCCAAATCAAGCGAGTCAACGGCGGTCTGCCGGCCGAAGCGTTTGGTCAGTCCGGAGGTTTCGATGGCCAGCGCGGCGGAGGTGCCGCTGCCGCTCACCGGCCCTCCGCGGCTGCCTGCAACTGCTCCAGCGGGACGGAGCCGGCGAACACGCGGCCGTCTTTGGTCAGATACACGTTGACCAGCGCGGTGGAAATCACCCGCCCGCCGGCCACAGGCTTGCTGGCCTGGGCCAGCAGCGGAGAATCCGCCCAGCCGTCCGGCAGAGCCGCAGCGGGGACTTCCGTGATGGTCTCCCAGCCGGTGCCGTGTTTGGTGACCTGATCCCGTGGGCCCGCCCCGCCGTCGTTGTTGCCTTGATGCTGCGGCATCTCCGAGCCGGGTCGGTGCTGCGGCACGGCATGCTCGGTCACGGTGGCGCCGGCGGGCGGGGTGAACTCGAACAGCTTGGCGTCCGGTGCCGCCAAGCTCAGCTTGGTATAGGCCACCTGGAATGCCGGTTCCTGTTGGCCGCGCGCCTTGACCTGTACGTCCAGCGGCAGGCCCGTCTCGGCATCAATGGCCAGCACCATGGAACCCACCAGCGTTTCGGTGCTGTTCGGCACCACCACCAACTGGTACGCGCTGCGGCCGGCGACTGAGGTGTCGTCCCCGACGGATATCTTGGACTCCGGCCCGATGCCCTCCAACAGGTAGTCGGCGAGCTGCTCCGGGGTGTACGCCTCGGCCTGTGGAGCAGCACTCTCGTCAGACTCGTTCCCACCGCCGGTCTTGGCAGGCAGGATCAGGTGGACGGCCTCATTCTCCTTGGAGTTGTAGACCCAGCCCTCGAGGCCGTTGCGGATCAGGTCCCGCTCGGCAAATCGGTCGAAAACCTGCAGCCGGGCCCGGTCCGGGCCGCCGCGGTAGACGCGGGCGGTGTGGGAGCCGGTGAGCAATTCCAGCGCCGTGGCCAGCTGCCCGCCCTGCTCCGCTGGCAGATCCTTCGGCAACTCCGGAAGCCCCAGCGCGGATTCCTGCTCCACGGTTCCGGACAGCTCATGGACGTCGCTGCCGGCCATCATTTCCAGCAGTTGCTGCGGGGTCTTGTCCGGCAAATCGCCCGCGGCATTGGCCTGTAGCGACCCTGTGAGCACACCGCCGGCAATGACAGCAGGTACGACGGCGGCGGGCAGCCACCGCTTCCATGTCCGGGCCATGGCACATCACCTTCCGATGTTGAAGGGCTTCGTCCCAGAGTACGCCCGCGGGACGCCGCGGTCACTGGTGAAAAAGCTGAACCGTGGGCGTGCGCTCAACGGACTTGGCACGGCGGCCAACATCGTGATGCGCACGTGCTTGTACCCGCATGGGACCCGTGTTGTAGTTGACGCACGCAATCACATACGGATGCTCCACGGTCCGGCGGCGAACCTGCCGATGCTGCGGACATCTTGAAGCCGGCCCGCACCCAGGCCGGCAGCCGGAGGGGTGAGTGACGATGGTTGTGCAGCGCTTGTTGCCAACGGAGGAAGCGCAGGACCTGCTCGAGTTGGTGCGCGACATCGCCGCCAGCGAATTGCTGCCGCAGGCGTCAGCCGCCGAAGAAGCCGAACGGTTCCCCCGCGAAGTCTTCCGGACGTTGGGCGAAGCCGGGCTGCTCAGCCTGCCGTACCCCGAAGAGTTCGGCGGAGGCAGCCAGCCGGCCGAGGTTTATCTGCAGGTTCTCGAGGAACTCGGCGCGGCCTGGAGCAGTGTGGCCGTCGGCGTCAGCGTACACGCCCTCTCCTGCTTCCCGCTGGTGCACTTCGGCAGCGATAGGCAGCGCAAAACCTGGCTGCCGGAGATGCTCTCGGGCGACACCCTGGGCGCCTACTGCCTCTCCGAAGCGCACGCCGGCTCCGACCCGGCGGCGATGCGGACCCGCGCCGTGCGGCACGGCGACGGTTATCTGATCAGGGGCGCGAAGGCCTGGACCACGCATGCCGGCCAGGCCGACTTCTATACGGTCATGGCCAAGACCTCCGACGATCCGCGGCGCGGGGTCTCCTGCTTCCTGGTGCCGGCCGACGCCGCAGGACTGACTGCCGCACCGCCGGAACACAAGATGGGACTGACCGGTTCCACCACCGCCACGATGCATTTCGACGACGTGCAGGTGGCCGCCGACCGGATGATCGGCGAGGAGGGCCAGGGACTGGCCATTGCTTTTGCAGCACTCGATTCCGGCCGGCTGGGCATTGCCGCGGTGGCCACCGGGCTGGCGCAGGCCGCGCTGGATCTGGCGGCGTCCTATGCCAACGAGCGGGAAGCGTTCGGCAAGCGGCTGATCGAGCACGAGGGGCTGGCCTTCCTGCTTGCCGACATGGCCGTGGAAACGGAGACGGCGCGTGCCATGTACCTCTCCGCCGCCCGGTTGAAGGACGCCGGCCTGGCGTACGGCCGGGAGGCCTCGATCGCCAAGCTGGTGGCCACCGACAACGCCATGAGCGTGACCACCAACGCCGTGCAGGTGCTGGGCGGGGCCGGCTACACCCGGGACTTCCCGGCCGAGCGGTACATGCGCGAGGCGAAGGTGATGCAGATCTTCGAAGGCACCAACCAGATCCAGCGGCTGCTGATCTCTCGCCAGCTCATGCGGTAACCCGCGGCCTTCCTTCCCGTGTGCCTTCCTCCCTGAGTGTCGGCCTACATCCGGTTCTTGGTCCGGGCGGTGGCCGGGGCCGTCCACGGGTCCTCCGGCCACGGATGCTTCGTGTACCGGCCGCGCATTTCCGCGCGCACCTGCGCATACGGGCCGGACCAGAATGACGCCAGATCGTCGGTCACCGCCAGCGGCCGGCCGGCGGGCGAGAGCAGGTGGAACAGCACCGGCACCCGGCCGTCCACCAGCCGGGGCGTTTCCGCCCAGCCGAAGCATTCCTGCAGTTTCACCGCCACCACGGGGCGGCCGCCGTCGTCATCCGGTGCCGGGTAGTCGATCCGCACCCGCGAACCGCTGGGTACCTGCAGACGCTCGGGCGCCAATTCGTCGAATCTGGCCGCGTCGGGCCAGGGCAGCAGCCGGCGCAGCGGCTCGGCCAAATTCACCGCCGCGGCCGGCTTGCCGCCGGCCAGCGCCTCCAGTTCGGGCGACAGCCAGTCGGAGAGCCGGGCCAGCAAGGCCGTTTCCGCGACATCCGGCCACGGCGCCCCCAGTTCCCGGTGCAGCAGCGCCAGCCGGCGGCGCAGTGCCTCGGCCGGCTCCGACCAGCCGATGATGCCCAACCCGCCGGACTCCAGGGCGCGTGCCACCGCTTCCCGGCCTTCGGCGGCCGAGGGTTTAACCGGCGTCGAGGAAAGCACAATGGCCCCCAGCCGGCGCTCGCGGCGGGCCGCAACCTTGCCGGCTTCGAACCGCGCTTCCAGCCGGTCGGTCAGCAGCGTTCCGGCGGCGGCTTCCGCGGTGTCCGCCTCCAGCGGCGCCGCGGCACGGATCACTGCCCCGGTGCCGGCGGCATCGCGGCCCTGCGCCCGGGATACCTCGGCCACGGCCAGCCACTCGTGGCCGGCCAGCGGACTGCCCGACGGCAATCCGGCGCGGGTCCCGGACGCCAGCAGGTAGGTCTGGCCGGTACCTCCGGTGACGCGTCGGGCGACCCGTTCGGGGAAGGCCAGCGCCACAATATGTCCCGCTGTTTCCGCCGGGCCTGCCGGTACCCCGCTGCGGAAAGGCACGACGGCGGTGCCCTCCTGCCGCGCGATCTCCGCCAGCCGCCGCGCCTCCTCCCGCCAGCGCCGGGCTGCCGGATCGCCCCGGCTGGCCGCGCGAAGGGCCGCCAGCAGCTTGGCCAGATCGGCGCCGGGCGCGCGTTGGTCCCCGGAGACCAGCGCAACAACGTCGGCGGCAACCTGCGGCCCGGCGACCGCCGTACCGTCCAGCAGAGCCCGGCCCAGCCGCGGGTCGGCCGGAACCCGGGACAGGATCCGCCCCAGTTCGGTGGCCCGGCCGTCGTTGTCGATGGCGCCCAGATCGTGCAGGGTCCGCACTGCATCACCCATGGCCGCGGCCGGCGGCGGGTCCGGAAGCCGCAGCCCCTCGCCGCCGGGTGCACCCCAGCAGGACAGCAGCAGGGCGGCCGCCGTGAGGTCGCCGACGGCGATCTCCGGCGTGGGGTGCGCCGGGGCGGCACCAAAGGTCTTCTGGTCGTAGCAGCGCACCACGGTACCCGGCCCTTGGCGGGCGGCGCGGCCGGCGCGCTGGTCGGCCGAAGCCCGCGAGGCCGAGACGGTGACCAAGCCGGACATCCCGCGGGCGGCATCCCGCCGAGGTTCCCGCGACAAGCCGGAGTCGATGACCAGCCGCACCCCGGGCACGGTGAGCGAGGACTCGGCCAGCGAGGTGGAAACGATGACCCGCGGCGCCCCGCCGGGTTCCCGGCCGGCGACCGCCCGGTCCTGCGTGGTTGCATCGGCCTGGCCGTGCAGTTCCAGCACCTCGGTGTTCCGCCTTCCGGCCTGCGCGGCGCCATTGCTGCCGGCGCCTCGAACCTTGTCCCGGATCAGCGCTGCCACCTGCTGCACTTCCCACGCGCCGGGAACGAACACCAGGGCATCGATCGTCGAATCCCCGGCGAGCGCTTCGGCGTGGGCCGCTGCCGCGGTGGCGGCTACATGGTCCAGGAAACTACGCGCAACGCCGCGCTCATCCAGCCGCGCTCCGGCCGCAGGCGCCCACCGCACGTCCAAGGGGTACAGCGCGGAAGGGCAGTCGACCACCGGAGCCGGCCCACCGCCGTCGGGCGCTCCGATCAGGGAGGCGAACCGCGGAGCATCGAGGGTGGCGGACATCGCCAGCAGCGCGAGGTCCGGGCGCAGCTGGCGCACTTCGCCGAGCATGCCCAGCAGCAGGTCGGTTTCCAGTCCGCGCTCGTGCACTTCGTCCAGGATTACCGCGTCCGTGCCCTCCAGGCCGGGGTCGGAGAGCAGCCGGCGCAGCAGGATCCCCGGCGTTACGAACTCGACCAGGGTCTGCGCACCGGCCTGGCGCTCGCCGCGGACCGTGTAGCCCACGCGGCCGCCCAGCTTGCTGCCGTCGAGAAAGGCCAGCCGCCGCGCCGCCGAACGCGCCGCCACCCGGCGCGGCTGGGTGACTACGATGCGGGGCTGGCGGCCGGTTGCCCGGGCCGCCAAGTTCGCCACCAGCGGCGGCACCAGCGTGGTCTTGCCGGTACCCGGCGGAGCCTGCACGACGGCGGTGCCGCCGTGGATTGGTTCCATTGCGGAAGTACCGGGCGGGGAAGCGGCCGCCCCCGCAGTCAGCGCCGCGGCCAAGCTGTCCAGGGACCGGGCGAAGACCAAGCCCGAGCCGATGGCCTCCAAATTAAACGGCCGGAACTGGCTGCGCAGAGGTTCGGTGGTCCGGGATGCTGGTTGGGTCACTCTTCCATTGTGCCCACCAGGACACACCGGGAGGCGCCGGTGAAGGTCACTGCACTTCGAGCGTTGCGGAAGCCGGGAGCACCGACAACCGCCTGAAGGGTGTTGTGCAGGCCAGCAAGAGGGCCGCGCAGCCGATTAGGAAAAGTGAAGCCGCGGGCCCGGACTGATCGACGATGACTCCTGCGACGGCGGACGCGATCGAGGCACCGAAGTTCACCGTCGTGTTGATCCAGGCTGAGGCTTCGGTCTGCGATGCCTTGGGCACGGAGCCATCGGCGATGAGGTATCCAGTGATCAGCGTAGGAGCCAAGAACATCCCGGCAAGGGCGAGGCCCACCGCCAAGACGCTGACGGATGGCGCCCAGGCCACGAGCGAGACCAGCACACTCATGGCGCAGGACAGCACAAAAAGGGTGCTGACCAGCGATGCCTTCAGCTTGAGGTGGCCGTAAGCGATGCCACCGAGAGCACTGCCGGCGGCAAACGCGGCCAGCAGCCACCCGGAAAGTTCGACGCTTCCGTACTCGATCGCGAAGGCGGGAGCTGCGATCTCGACTACGCCCACCACCCCACCAACCCCGGCGAGCACCAAGAGCACACGCGCAAAGCCGGGCTGGCGCAGTGGCTGATCACCCCTCGCCCTCGGCAAGCTCACCCAAGCGAGGCTTCGGGATGCGCGGCTGAGCACCATTCCGAAGGTCCCGATGAGAGCGGTAACGGCGGTGAGAACGAGCCCGGTGCTCGGTGAAGCCGTGGTGATCACGGTCGTGATGACCACGGGGCCAGCCAAGAAGAGGAGTTCTTCGCTGACCGCGTCGAGACTGAACGCTTTCCGACGTTGGTCGCCGGGAACGGTCAGGGATGACCAGATGGCACGCATCGACGCACCTAGCGGCGGCGCACTCAACCCGATCAAAGCTCCAAGGGCGAGCAACCACCCGAATGCGCCACTACCGGGGGCGATGAAGGCGGCAAGTCCGAGGAGCCCTGCGGCGTGGGCGGTGGCCATGATCGAGAGGGGCACCCGCTGCCCCCAACGATCAACGGCACGCGCTCGCCACGGGGAAGCGGTGACGTTGGCGAAACCGAAAACAGCTGCGACGAATCCTGCCTGCGCGAAGGAGCCGGTGGTCTCCTGTACAGCCAGCAACAGACAAAGGCCGACCATCGCCAAGGACAGTCTGCCTGCCAGCGCCGGGATAAAGGCACGGAGCAAGCCCGGGATTCGAAGAACGCTGAGCACCTCGACAGCTTATGGGTCCACCTTCCGTGGCGGAAATCACAAGCCGAAGACAACTCCCTGCCGTTCCCTTGAACGGCACGCCAAGGCACCTGACCGCCATTTAGACGTGACGACGGCGAGGACAAGCTGTGCTCGTTCTTCCCCCTCCACAGCAGCGCTATGTCCCTTGGCACGGTTGTGGAACTGTGCCACGTTGGAGGTGGAACGGAAACAAATCCTTGATGAAGGGACGTGGTCCGGATGCCCAAGACGACCAAGAGCGGGAAGCCGAAGCAGAGCGAACTGCCGAGCACGCTGCAGCGTTCCGGCAAGAAGGCGCAGGAGACGTTCGCGGAGGCCCATGATTCTGCCGCCGAAACGTACGGCGACGAGGAACGCGCGCACCGCGTGGCCTACAGCGCGCTCAAGCACACTCATGAAAAAGTAGGCGACCACTGGGAGCCGAAGGAGAAGTACGGCCCCTCGGACAAGCAGGCCCAGGGCGGCAAGGACACCTCGCGGCAGACCAAGGGCGGAGTGGATGAGAACGCCTCCAAGGAGCACCTCTACGATCTGGCGAAGAAGCTTGATGTCCCCGGCCGGTCGAAGATGGATAAGTCCGAACTGGTCGAGGCGCTGCGCAAGGCCAACGACAGGGAGACCCGGAAGTCTCGGTAGGCAACTGCGCCGTGCCTGAGAGGCGCCGGGGACGGGGCCGATTAGGCTAGGCGGCATGGATCTGGAGAGCGCGGCGCAGGAGCTTTACGCGCTGCTGCCTGGTGAGTTCACCGCTGCCCGCAACGCGAAGGCCAAGGAAGCCGCGCAGGACGGAGACAAGGCTCTGGCCTCCCGGTTGAGAAGTCTGTCGAAACCGACGGCCGCGGCTTGGCTGCTCAACATGATGGCACGCCACCGCCGCGACGAGATCGAGGGGGTCATCGAACTGGGGGCGGCGATGACCCAGGCGCAGCACGAACTGGACCCCAGTCAGATGCGGGCGCTGGGTGATCAACGCCGCGGGCTTCTGTCCGCCATGGCGTCAAGCGGCCGGCAACTGGCGGACGAACTGGGCCACCCCGTCAGCCCGGCAGTTGTCACCGACGTGGAGCAGACGCTGCGGGCCGCAATGTCCGACCCTGCAGCGGGGGCTGCGCTGGCCAGCGGCCTGCTCACCGAATCGTTCTCCTCCACCGGGTTGGACCCGGTGGATCTGGACGGCATCGTCGCCGTGCCGGAAGCCGTGGGCTCGCCCGCACCCGCTCCCCCGTCCCGCCGCAGCGCAAAGACGCCACAGCGGGATGAGCTCGCCGAACGCCGGACGGCCAGGGCCGATCGGGCGGCAAAGCAGGCAGCCGAGGAAGCGGAGCGGCGCCGCCGGTTGGCACGGGCCGAGGTGGAAAAAGCGGAGCAGCGCAAAGTCGATGCCGAGGCAAAAGAACAGAAGGTCCTGGACAAGCTGGACCAGCTGCAAAACCGCCGCGATGCACTCGCCGATGAATTGGATGAACTGAAACAGCGCATCGAGGATCTGAAGCGTGAGGTCACCGCTACCGACCGCAAAATCGAAGCGGCCGAGGAAGATCTGGTGTCTGCGGCCAAGACCGCTGACCGGACACGGAAGGCTGCCGCCGCCGCACAGCGGGAGTTGGACGAGCAGGATTAGCCCTCGCCGTCGCCCGCTGCCGGCTGCCCGTTGGGGGCCATGTAACCTAGGTCTCAAGTCCAGTCAGCTGCCGCGCGTCGGCCAGATCCTCACCAGGGGGCACCATGTGGAGCATTGATGCGGCCAGGTCCGCACTGCTGATGATCGATATGCAGAACGACTTTGTGTTGGAAGGCGCGCCGATGGAGGTGCCGATGGCACGCAGGCGGCTGCCCGAGATGGTCACCGCCGTCGCGGCTTGCCGGCAGGCGGGCATCCCGGTGATCTACACCCGGCACGTGCTGCTTGACTCGTTCGACGTCTCGCCGCTGGAGACCACCTACAACCAGCGGCTGCAGACCGTCGGCATGCGCCGCGGAACCGATGGCGTGGAAGTAGTCGAGGAGCTGAAGCCCGAAGCCGACGACTACGTGCTGGACAAGCACCGTTACGACGCCTTCCACAACACCCCGCTCAAGAGCGTGCTGGCCACCATCCGCGGGCTCAACACCGTGGACACCGTGATCATCGCCGGCACGCTGACCGAAGTGTGCTGCGAGTCCACCGCCCGGAGCGCCTACATGAACGACTACAAGGTGGCGTTCCTTTCGGACGCTACCGGGGGCCGGTCCGAAGCTGCCCAAACCGCTACCCTGGATGTCGTCGGGACGTTCTTCGGCCGGGTGCTGAGCACCGCCGACATGGAACGGGAAATCGGCACCACGGCGTAGTGCGCGCAGCCAGCTGTCAGGCGGCCTGATGTTCCCGCTGCCGACGGTATTCGTGCCAGGTCAGCACCACAACCAGTACGTCGAAGACAGTCAGGGCCATCAGACCCAGCGTGGGTGAGACGGCGAACTGATAGAGCTGATAGGCGATAAACGCCACCAGCACCCCGATCATCCACGGATAGGCCCAGAGCTTGTTCATCAGCACGGCTGTCACCAGCACCACCTTCACCCCACCGTGCACCAATAAGTAGACGGCCGCATAGGCCACAGCGCCACCTGTCAGGCTGCCCGAGGCATGCAGCAAATGCGTCGCGATGAAGTCTCGGGGATCTTCAGCGAGTTCGGGCTGGGTCAGGCGCAGGACAAAACCGTGGATCTGGGCCGGATCAGCCACCAGCAGCAGCAAGCCGCCGATGATTTCGAGCGCACCGTCCAGTCCCTTGAGGACCACACCGGCGATGAACAGCCAGTCCCACCAGTCCTTGTCCCCGCCCCTCCACAGGCTCACGATCCGAATGTACAGCTTTCATGCGTAGTGCAGAATGTTTCCATGAGTGAGCTTTTGGAGCATCTGGCGGCCAATGTCCGCCGGTGGCGCGATGTGCAGGGGATGCCGCTGTCCCAAACCGGCGTCCAGCCCTTCACCTTTGGCTACCGGCCAAACCCGCCATGGACCGCGCTGCCGTCCCTGGGGTAGACAGGGATGGTGTCGGCGTCCGGGAGTCAGGGAACTGCCTTGGTGAACGCCACGCCGAAAGGTTTGCACCGCCGTCGTCCGCTGGGCTACTGATTGACATATCAACCACTTCCGAAGGCTAGGAGCAGGACATGAAGATCAATGCGCTGGTAGTCGAGGAGAAGAACGCCCCGTTCGTGCCCGAGCAGCTGGAGCTGGACGCACCCGGGCCGGGCGAAGTTCTGGTGAAGGTGGCCGCCGTCGGGCTGTGCCACACAGACCTGATCACCCAGGCCGGCGACATGCCGCTGCCGCTGCCAGGCGTGCTGGGCCATGAAGGCTCCGGCGTGGTGGAAGCCGTGGGACCGGGCGTCACCAATGTGGCCGTGGGCGACCACGTGATCATGGGCTGGCCCTACTGCGGCGAGTGCAAAAACTGCCTGCGCGGCGAGCACCGCTACTGCCTGCGGCTGGGCGAGGCGCTGGTCAGCGGCTCCCGGTTCAAGGGGCCGGACGCCGGGACATCCGCCTACACCCGGTCCGACGGCAGCACGATTTCCGGCCACTTCTTCGGGCAGTCCTCCTTCGCGGACTACTCGCTGGCTCTGGCTTCCTCGCTGGTGAAGGTGGACCAGGACATCCCGCTGGAACTGGTGGGACCGCTGGCCTGCGGCATCACCACCGGAGCCGGCGCGGTCTTCAACACCGCCAAGCCGGAGCCCGGCCAGTCGTTGGTGGTCTACGGTGCGGGCGCGGTGGGCCTGGCCGCCGTCATGGCCGCGAAGAACACGCCGGCCGCCACCATCATCGCCATTGACCTGCACGATTCGCGGCTGGAGCTGGCGCGCGAACTGGGTGCCACGCACACCATCAACTCCGGCAAGACGAACGCGCTGGAGGAGATCCAGCGGATCTGCGGCGGCCCGGCGGACTATGTGCTGGAGTGCACCGGCAACATCAAGGTGCTGGAAGAGGCCGCGGACGCCGTCGGCATGCTGGGCACGCTGATCCTGATCGGCGGGGCGCCCGCGGAGGCACGCTTCTCGGTGGACCACCTGCGCACCCTCTGGGGCAAGCGGATCATCGGGACCCTCGGCGGTTCCAGCACCTCGGCACAGCTGATCCCCGGTTTGATCGCGCTCTACAAGGCCGGCCGGTTCCCGTTCGACAAACTGGTGAAGTACTACGACTTCGACCAAATCGACACAGCTGTCGCCGACTCCACCTCCGGCGGCACCATCAAGGCCGTGCTGAAGACCGCCGGCTAAATACCCAGACCCCGGACCGCCCCGCGGTGGCCGGAACGTACCTACCCCATCACTGAAAGGACGGGTTATGTCCCTGCTTGATGCCTCCCTGTGGGAGGGCAAGATCTACCTCAACGGCTGGCGCGACGGCGGTGCCGGCACCGCTTCTTCGATGGAACCGGCCACCGGCGACACGCTGGGAACGTACGGCCTGGCCTCGGTCGAGAACGTGCGCGAGGCGGCCTCGGTGGCCGCCGCGGCGCAGAAGGAATGGGCCGCCCGCAAACCCGAAGAACGCGCCGCGGTGCTGCGCCGCGCCGGCGCGCTCTGGGAAGAACACGCCGAGGAGATCCAGTCCTGGATCGTCCGCGAATCCGGCGGCATCGGCCCCAAGGCCGGGCTGGAAACCCACATCGCCGCCAACGAATGCTACGAAGCAGCCGCGCTGCCCTCGCTGCCGGCCGGCGACGTGCTGACCTCCAACGAGGACCGCTGGTCCTTCGCCCGCCGCCGCCCGGTCGGCGTCGTGTCCGTGATCGCGCCGTTCAACTTCCCGCTGATCCTCTCCATCCGCGCCGTCGCCCCGGCGCTGGCGCTGGGCAACGCCGTGCTGCTCAAGCCCGACCCCCGCACCGCGGTCTGCGGCGGCGTGACCCTGGTCCGCATCTTCGAAGAAGCGGGCCTGCCCGCCGGACTGCTGTCCCTGCTGCCCGGCGGCGCGGACATCGGCGCAGCCGTGGTCGAGGCCCCCGAGGTCCGGGTCATCTCCTTCACCGGCTCCACCGCCGCCGGCCGCAAGATCGGCGAGTCCGCCGCCCGCAACCTCAAGCGCGCGCACCTGGAACTGGGCGGCAACAACGCGATGATCGTGCTGCCCGGCGCCGACCTGGACAAAGCCGCCTCCGCCGCCGCGTTCGGCTCGTTCATGCACCAGGGCCAGATCTGCATGACCACCGGCCGGCACATCGTCCACGAAGACATCTACGAGGACTACGTCGCCGCCCTCGCCGAGAAGGCGAAAAACCTGCCCGTCGGCGACCCGAAGACCGGCACCGTCGCGCTCGGCCCGATCATCGACGAACACCAGCTCAAGCGCATCGACTCGATCGTGCAGGACGCGGTCGCCGCCGGCGCCCGGCTGGCCGCCGGCGGAACCAACGACGGCCCGTTCTACTCCCCCACAGTGCTCGCCGACCTGGACCCGGAGAACACCGCGTGGAAGGACGAGATCTTCGGCCCGGTCGCCCCGGTGATCAAGTTCTCCACCATCGACGAAGCCGTGGAACTGGCCAACGCCAACGAGTACGGGCTCTCGCTGTCCATCCTCGGCGACGTCGGACTGGCCATGCAGGTCGCCGACCGGGTGGACTCCGGCAAGGTCCACATCAACGAACAAACCGTCTCCGACGAAGCGAACTCCCCGTTCGGCGGCACCAAGAACTCCGGCAACGGCTCCCGAATCGGCGGCCACCAGGCCAACATGGAATCCTTCACCGAACTCCAATGGCTCACCGTCCGCCCGGACATCGCCAACTACCCGTTCTAGCCTGACGGCCGGCGCTGCACCCGGCGCCTGCCGGACCGTTCACTACTGGGCCTGGCCGTCTCAGGTCTGCCACCACGACGCCGGTGCTTGGGTGGGGTTTCGCACCCCATCCAAGCACCGGCGTCGTTGTGTGCTGGCAGGCACGGGTCTACGTTAAGGGGAAACCGCGCCTCCGAGAGCCGCGTGCCCGCGCTTCTCGTGCCGGCGGACAGGAAGAGCACATCATGACGATTTCGGATGACCTTTTCGCTTCCCTCGAGCAGGGGTTGGACTGGCAACGGGAGCTGTACAAGGACCTGCACCGGAACCCCGAGCTCAGCATGGAAGAACACCGTACGGCGGACCGGATCGAGCAGGAGTTGACCGGCTTCGGCTACCAGGTCCAGCGGATCGGCGGGACCGGCGTCGTCGGCGTCCTGGACAACGGGTCTGGCCGCACGGTGCTCTCGCGGGCGGACATCGACGCGCTCCCCGTTAAGGAGGCCACCGGACTGGACTACGCCTCAGAAAATGACGGCGTGATGCATGCCTGCGGGCACGACATGCACGTTACGGCGCTGCTGGGCGCGGCGAAGCTGATGGCTGCCCACCGCGATGGCTGGGCCGGCACGCATGTGGCGCTCTTCCAACCTGGCGAGGAGACAGCCGCCGGCGCGAAGGCGATGGTCGACGACGGGCTGGTCGACAAACTGCCCAAGCCCGACGTGGCCTTCGGCCAGCATGTGATGACCACGGAGGCTGGCAAGGTCGGCACCACCGCGGGGCCCGTCCTTTCCGCCGGCGATTCGCTGAAGATCACCGTGCATGGGCGCGGCGCCCACGGTTCGATGCCACACAACTCCGTGGACCCGGTGGTGCTGGCCGCGTCGATCGTGCTGCGGCTGCAGACCATCGTTTCGCGCGAGACCGAGCCGGGCGAGTTTGCGGTGGTAACGGTCGGCGCTTCCAACGCCGGCACGAAGTCCAACATCATCGCGGACCATGCGGTGCTGCTGCTGAACCTGCGCACGTACGATATGGGTCTGAGGAAACGGATTATGGCATCGATCGAGCGCATCGTCCGCGGTGAGTGTGCGGCTTCCGGCTCGCCCAAGGATCCTGACTTCGACTACTACGACCAGTACCCGCTGACCGATAATGACGGCGAAACCACCCAGCGCGTCACCGCCGCGTTCACCAAGCACTTTGGCAGCGACGAGGTCTTCCACACCGACCCCAACACTGCATCCGAGGACTTCAGCCGGCTGCCGGACGCGTTTGGTATCCCCTACACGTACTGGACCGTCGGTTCCGTCCCAACCGACAAGTACCGCGCGGCGGTGGAAAAGGGGACGTTCTCCCAGGACATCCCCGCCAACCACTCGCCGTTCTTCGCCCCCGCCATCGATCCGACGCTCTCGGTCGCCACCCAGGCGCAGGTCGTCGCCGCGCTGGCGTACTTGGCCCAGTAGTACTTGGCACAGTAAGGGATTGGTCCCATGACCTCATCAACGTCGGTCCCCGTCCGGACCGACTGGAAACCGACCGACAAGTGGCTGCTGGGCATCGTCCTGGCCGTCATCAATTTCTGGCTCTTCGCCCAGACCCTGCTCAACGTCATCCCCGGCATCAAGGACCAGCTCGGCGTCGAACAGACGCTGGCTAACCTGGCTGTGTCGATCACGTCATTGTTTTCCGGCATCTTCATCGTGGTCGCCGGCGGACTGGCCGACCGGATCGGCCGCGCCAAAATCATGTACATCGGTATCTACCTCAGCATCCTGGGGTCGCTGCTGATCGCCCTGACGCCGGAGGATCTGGGCGCGCTGACGTCCTTCATGCTGCTGGGCGGACGCGCCATCCAGGGTCTGTCCGCGGCGTGCATCATGCCCTCGACGATGGCGCTGATCAAGAGCTACTACGAGGGCAAGGACCGGCAGCGGGCATTGTCGTATTGGTCCATCGGCTCCTGGGGCGGATCCGGTTTCTGCGCGCTGTTCGGCGGGCTGATGGCCTCCTCCTTCCTGGGCTGGCGGTCCATCTTCTGGATCTCGATCGTGCTGTCCGTGCTGGCGCTGTTCCTGCTCCGCGGCACGCCGGAGTCGCAGGCCGCAGCAGATCCCGACGCCGCCGCTCACCATTTCGACTGGGGCGGGCTGGCGTGTTTCATCATCATGCTGGTGGCCATCAACGTCTATATTTCGCAAGGGCCGGTGATCGGCTGGTTCAGTGGGCCCGGCCTGGCCCTGGTGGCTGCCTTCGTGGTGTTCGGTCTGCTCTTCCTGCAGATCGAGACGCACCGCAGCTACTCGTTCGTGGACCTGAAGCTCTTCAGCAACGGCACCTTCACCGGCGCGACGCTGTCCAACTTCTTGCTCAACGGCGCCGCGGGCACCCTGATCGTGGCGCTGGGACTGGTGCAGGTTGCCGCCGGCATGAATTCGCTGCAGTCGGGACTGCTAACGCTCGGCTATCTGATCGCCATCCTGGCCACCATCCGCGTCGGCGAGAAACTGCTGCAGCGCTTCGGCCCAAGAAAGCCGATGCTGTGGGGCAGCATGATCACCGGCGTGGGCATCCTGCTGTGCTCCACCACTTTCCTGCGGATCGGTGAGTACATTGTGCTCACCGTCATCGGGTTCACGCTCTTCGGCGTGGGCCTGGGCTTCTACGCGACCCCCTCCACCGATGCGGCGCTGTCCAACGTTCCCGATGCCCAGGTCGGCGCGGCCTCCGGCATCTACAAGATGGCGTCCTCGCTGGGCAACGCCATCGGCGTCGCCATTTCCGCTGCCCTGTACGTAGCGGCCCAAGCGGTGGACCCCCGCATCATCCAGTCCTGGGGGCTGTTCATCGGCCGGCAGGACAACGTGGCGCTGCGCTTCGGCGGCGCCGTCGGGCTGCTGTTCAATGTGTTTATGGTCGTGATCGCGATCGCCTCGATCATCGTCACCGTGCCGACCGAGCGCAGCAAGAAGGAACGAGAAGCCCGGCCGGACGAAGTCGCACCGCCTGCTTTCGGCAACTGACTCGTTGACCCTACCGGCGCCGCGGAGTATTAATGGCCGTTCAGGGCGCCATTCACCACAAATCCTTTCAGCGAAGGCACTGTCATGTCGGTCCATGCATCCAGCGGTTCAAGCATTCCAGGTTACGAGTACGGCGCGGTGTCCACCTCGCCGGTCACGCTGGCCGAGCTCGAAGACCTCAAGGCGAGCGTCATGTTAGGAGAAGACGACGCCGCCATGCTGCGCCGTGCCGGCGAGATCCTCGACGGCCAGGTGGAGGACGTCCTCGACGTCTGGTACCGCTTCATCGCCGGGCAGCCCCACCTGGTGGCCCACTTTTCCCGGCCGGACGGCCCACCGATCGAGGACTATCTGACGGCTGTCCGCCAGCGGTTCGGCCAGTGGATCCGGGACACCTGCACCAAGCCCTACGACCAGGAATGGCTGGACTACCAGAACGAGATTGCCCTGCGGCACACTCCCGAGCATAAGAACGCCACCGACCATGTCGGGTCCACCCAGGTTGTCCCGCTGCGTTATCTCATCGCGCTGATCGGGCCGGTGGTCACCACGATGCGGCCTTTCCTGTCACGTGGCAGCGATTCCGCGCAGGACGTGGATGCGATGATGCAGGCCTGGTTGAAGGCCGTGGTCCTGCAGATTGCATTGTGGTCCCGGCCCTACACGCTCCAGGGCGAGTGGTAACCGGCGGTGGCTTGCGGGTGCCGACCCCGGCCAGCCGGCGCCGGCAGGCGGTTCAGCGCCGGCGTCGCTCCGGTTCGAGGGCGGGCGTGGGAACCCAGCGGCGTGCCGCGGCGATGAGCATCGAGACCAGCAGGATGATCAGCACGCCGTCTGCTGCGATGTACAGGTAGTGGAGGGCGGAACCGCCGTCGTCAGCGCCGGCCAGCACCAAGTCCGTTTGCCGGTTGAGGAGCGGCCGGATCACCATAACCTTGGCCACGAGCACAACGACGGCGCCCCCAACCAGCGCCCAGAACCGCCGGTCCACGCGCTCCCCCACCAGGGACAACAACAGCAGCCCGGCCAAGACCAGCTCCACAATGTTCATCGCTGTGAACACCAGCCGGCCAATGCCCAGGCCGAGCGGAATGGTGATGCCGGGAGCCTGGAACTTCAGCGGTGCCTCGATCAGCGAGATTCCCGTGATCAGGCCCAGCCAGATGGCAGGCAGCACCAGCCGTGCCGCAATGCGCAGGCGATCCATGATCGGGCCTCCTTGTCCGGACCCATCCTACGTTCAGCTCGTCTTCTCACCGGTGATGCCGTCCATCTCTATCGGAAGGTGGGACGGTCCCCGCAGGAACGGGCTGGGCCGGTAAGCCGGCGGGTCCTCTACCAGTCTCGGGTTCTGGATTCTGCTGGCGAATTCGGTGAGGGCGATCTGGGCTTCCAGCCGGGCCAGCGGTGCTCCGAAGCAGAGGTGGATGCCGCCGCCGAAGCCCAGATGGCCGTTGTTGGGCCGGTCCGGGATGAAGCGGTCGGGGTCGGTGACGTGGGCGGGGTCGCGGTTGGCTGCGGCCAGGAGCAGCGTGAAGGAGGCGCCCGCCGGGATGGTGGTGCCTGCGATGTCGATATCGTCGAGCGCGGTGCGGAACGGGACGAAGTGCACGGGCGGTTCGTAGCGCAGCAGCTCCTCCACCATCGGGATGGCCAGGTCCGGGTCCTCGCGCAATCTCTGGAGCTCGAGCGGGTGGCGGAGCAGGGTCAGTGCGCCGTTGGCGATGAGGTTCACGGTGGTTTCGTGTCCGGCTATGAGCAGCAGCAGGCCGGTGCCCACCAGCTGCTCTGCGGGCAATCGGCCGTCCGGGCTCTCGTCAGTGGCCATCGCCGAGAGCATGTCTTCGCCCGGTGACTTCCGGTGGGACTCCACCAGTTCTTCCATAAAAGCGCGAAGCTCCGCGCCGGCTTCCGCCCGCTTTTTCTGCTGGGTTTCGGGGTCGAGGCCGGGGTCGGTGGATTGCAGGGCGATGTCCACCCAGACCCGGAAGCGCTGCCTGTCGCTCGCAGGCACGCCGAGCAGCTCGCAGATCACCGTGACCGGCAGCGGATAGGCCAGCTCATCGACGACGTCGATCCTGCTGCGGCCCGCCATCTTATCGATCAGGTCGGTGACGATTTCCCTCATCCGGGGCTCCATCCCGGCGATCCGGCCGGGCGTGGTGGGCGGTCCAAAATGGCGCATGGTCATCCGGCGATACCTGTCGTGATCGGGCGGAGCCATCATCAGGAACGTCGGTGTCATGACGGCGCCATCACCCTCCTCCCCGGAGACGCCGGCGGCGGCTGCGGCGGCGTTGCGGCTGATCTCGGAGCTGGACCGCGGGTCGTGCAGCAGCGAGGCGATTTCTGCGTAGGTGCTGACCAGGTAGGTGCCGTCCGGAAGCCGTGTCACCGGTGTCTTGCGGAGTTCAGCGTAAAACCGGTAGGGGTTGGCCCGGTTGGAATAATCGAGGACCTGCTCCCACAAGCTGGCTTGGGTCATGGTGAATGCTCCTTGGATCGTGGCGCGGTTTCTGCCGGTCTGCGGGACGGCGTGTCACCGGCAGCGCGGTTGGTCAATTTGGCTCGGCGTTCGTTGGGGTCGTGGCCGGTCACCACGACGGTTGCGTCCTGGGTGGGGCTGACCGCTGGCCTGAAGCCGGCCGGTACCGGCTGTCCATCGGCCGACTCGTCCACGTGGTGGAACGAGGGAGGGAAGGTCGCGGCCTGTTCGATCAACGGTTCGTAGAATTCGAGCCACTTGTTCTGGTTGAAAGCGACGGCCGCCACGATGCGGCCCTTGTAGCCGTAGACCGCCAGGAAGCGCCGCTGTGCCACCGATCCTTGGACGATGGCCACTTCATCAGCCGCCGAGGGAACTCCGACGCTCTTGATTTCGGTGCCGAACTGGACCGACCAGAACTGCGGCACTGCAAGGTGCGGCCAGCGGTCGGTCTCGCGGCTGACCATATTGTGCGCCGCAACCTCGGCCTGCGAGATGGCGTTGCCCCAGTGCTCAACGGCCAGGAATTGGTAGCCGTACATCGGCTGCGGGGCGCGCGCTATGTCCCCGGCGACGAAGACGTCGTCGGTGACCAGCCCGTTCGCATCGAAGGCACGGCAGCCGGCGTCGCAGGCAACGCCCCACACGCCGCACGCCAACCCGGACTCTGCGAGCCATTCGACATTCCGCACGGAGCCCAGCGCGGCGACCGCCACCTCGGCCTCTACTGTTGTCCCGTCGGACAGGACGGCCCGGCGCAGCTGTCCTGCGGCATCACCTTCCAGCGAAGTGACCCGGACGTCGCAGCGCAGATCCACGCCCTTCTCGATCTGCAACTCCCCGGCGATGGCGCCGATCGTGCCACCGAGGGCGGCGACGAGCGGTGTGGGACCGGCCTCAACTACGGTGACCGGCAGACCGAGTTCACGGCACACCGATGCGACCTCGCAACCGATGAATCCGGCGCCGATGACCAGCACCCGGCGCGGTCGGGCGGCCAGGAGCTGCCGGAGCTTCGAAGCGTCCTCCCGGGTGCGCAAGGTCAACACACCGTCCAGTGCCGCCTCCGCCGGGTGGGGCCAGGGGCGGGAACGCAGACCGGTGGCGATCAACAACTTGTCGAATTCGATCCGGCTGCCATCTGCGAGCTCAACTTGCTTCGCCGGCAGGTCCAGACCTGTCGCCGCGACTCCCAGCCGCCAGGTCGCAGCGATGTCCCGGCGTTGGGGCAACGAGGTATCTGCCGAGCGCATCGACCCGGCCAGGAGCTGTTTCGACAGCGGCGGCCGGTCGTAAGGCTCGTGCGGTTCTGCGCCGACCAGGGTCAGCGAGCCGGTGACCCCTTCCTCGCGCAGCCGCTCTGCTGCATGCAGCCCGGTCAGGGATGCTCCAACGATGACGATCCGGCCTGTTTTCTTGAACGTGTCGCCGGCGTCCCCAGTGGTGTCAGCCGTCCCGGACCCCGTTTCCGGATGGTGCGATCCATCCGGCCCGTCCGCCTGTTCTAAGGTGATGGCCTGAACCGGACAGGCAGCGGCGGCGCGCCGGATGCGGGTGCGTTCTGCCTCGTCAGGGTCGGGGTCGTACGTGAGCGCCTCATCCCCTTGGATGCGGAAGACCTCCGGGGCGAGAAAGGCGCATTGGGCGTAGCCCTGGCACTTGGTGAGATCGACGGCAATCCGCATGCCGAACTTCTTCCTGTTGCCGGCTGCGGCCGCCGTCCGCCGTTCGACCGGTGTCTTACGAGGAGTGAACCGCGGCGCCCCTTGTCCCGGCAGGTTTTCAAGCCCCTGAGGCGGGCCCGGGCAGGGGCCTCAATGTGATCCGTGATCCGGATGAATCGAGTCTAGGCCCCGCGGACGGGCGGCGGAAGTGAATTCAGGCGGGTTATCGGCCCACGGCTTGTCACCCTGGGGGACAGGAGGTGGGCCGCTTGCCGGGCTTCAGCCGGATCAGCGGGGCAGCCGGCCTGCCACCGGCGGTGGCGTCTGCGTGGCGTCCACCGGGTCGAGCGGGGTCCTGCGCCTGCGGCCGTCCCCCGGCGGGTCCTCAATGCGGCGCGGGCCGTTGATCATGACCGCTCCCACCAGCATCACCACAATGCAGGCGCCCAGCATGGCAAAGGATGCGGTCCACGAGCCGGTAGATTCGTGGACCACCCCGAACAAGAGCGGAGCCACGCTGGCACCGGCGTAACCGAGGCCTTGGCTGAAGCCGGAGAGCACGGCCGAGCCGTGGACGGTGCGCGAGCGCAGATTGACCATCAGCAATGCCACGGCGAAGGTGCCCTGCCCCAGCCCGGACAGCGTCACCCACCACCAGGTGCCGTTGTCCGGCGACAGCAGCAGTCCAGCATGCCCGCCCATCCAGCACACGGTGAAGACCAGGATGGCGGCGATCGGATGCTTCAGCCGGGGCACAATCAGCGGCACCAGCAGGCTGACGGGCAGCCCCAGAATGGCGAAGTAGGCCAAGGCCGAACCCGCCGTCGCGGCGTCGATGCCGTGCTCGGTGAGATACGGCGGCAACCAGGTGAAGTACACGTAGGTCTGTGCGGAATTGCCGGCCAGGAAAATGGCCAGGCCCCAGGCCACCGGCGAGCGCCACGGGTTCAGCTTCTTTGGCGTAGGCGAGGAAGCGGCCGCAGCCGAGGCACCGCCGTCGTAGGTCCTGCCCTTCCGGCGGTCGCGTGCCGCCTGCACCGCCCACGGAATGAGCACCACGGCGCTGACCGACGCCCAGAGGGCAAGCGAGACCCGCCAGCCAGCGGCCTCCGCCAACGGGACCGAGAACTGGGGGCTCATGGCCGTGCCCACCGCCAGCAGCGTCACGTAGCCTGCGGTGACCACCCCTATGCGGTCCGGGAAATATTTCCGCACGAGGGGCGGCAGCACCACGTTCCCCATGCCGTATCCGGCCATCACCACCGCGCTCAGGGTCAGGAAGGGCCAGACCCCGTCGACGGCGGCGCGGCCCACTTGGCCGGCGACTGCCAGCAGCACGGCCGCGACCAGCACCTTTTCCAGCCCGAGCCAGCGGATCAGCGCCGGGGTGCACAAGCCGGCCACCGCGAAGACCAGCGGCGGCAGCATGGCCAGCGCGCCGATGGTGGTCGCATCGAAGCCCAGCTCCGGGCCCAGTTCACCCAGCAGCGGGCCCACCGCGGAGACCGCAGCGCGCAGGCTGAGCGCCATGGTCAGGATGCCCAGCAGCGCCCCGATCCGTCCGGTCCAGGGCTTGCGGAGGAAGGAGTTCACCTGCCTACCCTAGCCGGGGGCGGGCCGCGTTACCCGACAGGATAGGACTCGCGGCGCAGCAGCCGGGCCAGATGAACGGCATTCCGGGCAGCCGTTGCGGTGGTCGCCGCCGTGACCTCGGGAGTCTCCGGCAGGTCCTGGAAATCGGTGCCATGCATCGCCTCGCCCACCCAGTACGTGGACCCCTGGGCAGGGATGCTGAAGCCGACGTCGGCCAGTCCCTGGTACAGCTCGGCCGTGACATGGTGTGCGCCGTCTTCGTTTCCGACGACCGCCACCAGCGCGACCTTGTCGAACATGCTGGGCCGGCCGGCCTCGTCGGTTTCGGAGAGCTCGGCGTCCAGCCGCTCAAGCACGCGCTGGGCGAGGCTGGCCGGGTGTCCCAGCCAGATCGGCGTAGCCAGCACCAGGATGTCTGCCTGCAGCACCTTGGCGCGGATGGACGGCCAGGCATCGCCGTCGCCCATGTCCGTCTGCACGCCGGGCTTGACGTCATGGTCCACCACCCGGAGCAGCTCACAGGCGACGTCCTGCCGGGACAGGTGCGTGATGACCTGCCGGGCCAGCAGTTCGCTGCTGGACGGTTTGGGCGACGGCGTCAGAGTGCACACCAGGGCCAGGGCGTTGAGTGTTGTCTCCTCCATGGCGCCATTCTGCAGGTTAGGCTGCCTCGGCGAAAGGGCGCGCCGCCGCAGGCTCCGAAAGCCGGCCACGCAGCGGCGTGCCGAAGCACTCGAAGGAGGCAGCGCCGTCCTTGTTCCCTCACGCCGTAACCAACTTACAAGGGGTGACACGCGCCACCGTAAGATGGTGCTGGCGCCCTCCCCGTGCGGCGCCGGGACCGCACCGCCGCCCAGCTGAAGGGCCAGTTGCGGCCCTGAGGAACAAGGAAGTGGTGCCACAAGCATGCTTGACCAGTCAACGATCGAGTCCATCGCCGACGAGCTGGTGGAGGCGGGACGGACCCGGACGCCGGTGCAACGGCTGACGGCCCGCTACCCGGAGATGACCATTGAGGACTCCTACAAGGTGCAGAACCTGTGGCGGGAGCGCAGCGAGGCCGCCGGGCGAACCCTGGCCGGCCGCAAGATCGGGCTGACCTCCAAGGCCATGCAGTACGCCACCGGCATCAGCGAACCGGATTACGGGATCATCTTCGACGACATGATCCTGGAGAACGGCTGCACCGTGCAGTGGGACCAGTACACCCACCCGCGCATCGAAGTGGAACTGGCCTTTGTGCTCAACCGCGACGTCAAGGGCCCCAATGCCACCATCTTCGACGTGCTGAACGCCACCGAGTACGTGGTTCCCGCGCTGGAGATCCTGGACTCGCGGATCGAAATGGAAGGCCGCACCATCGTGGACACCATTTCGGACAACGCCGCCATGGGCGCCATGGTGATCGGCGGCAACCCGGTCCGCCCGCAGGACGTAGACCTGCGCTGGATCTCCGCCATCCTGTACAAGAACCAAACCGTGGAAGAGACCGGCGTGGCCGCCGGCGTGCTCAACCACCCGGCCGCCGGCGTCTACTGGCTGGCCAACAAGATCGCCCCGCACGGCGACCACCTCAAGGCCGGCGAAACCATCCTCGCCGGGTCCTTCACCCGCCCGATGTGGGTCCACGCAGGCGATACCGTGTTCGCGGACTACGGACAGCTGGGAACCATCACATGCCGTTTCGAGTAGAACCCGACCCGTCCTTCAAGGACGCGCTGGCTGCCGCCGACCGCCCGCTGGCCGGCATTTGGGTCTGCTCCGGCTCGCCGTTGATCGCAGAGCTGTGCGCCGGCGCCGGCTTCGACTGGATCTTCATCGACGCCGAGCACTCCCCCAACGGGCTGGAGTCCGTGCTGGCCCAGCTGCAGGCGGTGCGCGGCTACCCCGGCATCCCGGTGGTCCGACCGCCGGTCAACGACACGGTGCTGATCAAGCAGTACCTGGACCTCGGCGCGCAGACGCTGATCATCCCGATGGTGCACACGGCCGAGCAGGCCCGGGCGGCCGTGGCAGCCACCCGCTACCCGCCGGCCGGTGTGCGCGGCGTCGGTTCCGCGCTGGCCCGTTCGGCCCGCTGGAACCGGATCCCGGACTACCTCACCCGCGCCCAGGAGACGCTCACGCTGATCGTGCAGATCGAGTCCGCGGAGGCCGTGGAGAACGCCGCGGAGATCGCCGCGGTGGACGGCGTGGACGGCGTGTTCATCGGCCCGTCGGATCTCGCCGCGTCGATGGGCGTGATCGGGCAGCAGGAGCACCCCGAAGTGGTTGCCGGCGTGGAGAAGGCGCTGAAGGCGGCCCAAGCGGCCGGCAAGTTCGTGGGGGTCAACGCCTTCGCCGAAGGCTCGGCCCGCCGCTATATGGAGTGGGGCGCCGACTTTGTGGGCGTCGGCGCCGACGTGGCGCTGCTGGCCCGCGGCTCCGAAGCGCTGGCCGCCAAGTACCTCCCACCGGACGGGGACGGCGCAGCCGGCACTCCCGCCAGCTACTGATCCTGCCAACAACGACGGCGGCGCTTGGGTTGGGTTTCGCAGCCCACCCAAGCGCCGCCGTCGTCCTGCGCAGCCCCGGCGTTAAACCTGCGCAGCCCCGGCGTTAAAATCGGAGCAATGAATCTGGGCGTGGCCGAGGAGGTTGAGCAGTGGCAGCTGCACGCACGCTGGGCCAGCCGGGCATGAACCCCGCCTTGGCGCGTATCTCGGCCGAGCCCGGCGGTGTCGGGCTGATCGACCATCCGCTCCGGGCACCCGGGGCGGATGAAGTGGAGCTCCGGGTCAGCCTCTGCGGGTTGTGCGGATCGGACGTCATTGTCTACCGTGCCGACCCGGCAGCGGATTCGGTTCCGCTCGGCACGGTTCTTGGACACGAGTCAGTAGGCGCTGTGATCCGCGCCGGGCTGCTGGTTCCGGAATGGCTCGCGCCCGGGACCCGTGTAGTGCCGATTTCCACCGTGGGCTGCGGCCACTGCGAGGCCTGCCGGGCGGACCAGCCGCACCTGTGCGCCAAGCGTTCCGGACTCGGATTGACCCAGCACGGCCAAGCAACCGAGCGGGCGCTGGTTCCGTGGCGGAATCTGGTGCCCGTGCCGGAGTCGGTTCCGGATACCACCGCGGTTCTCGCCGAGCCCGCTTCCATCGCCTGGCGCGCGGTCTTTACCGTGGCCCGGATCCAGCCCGGGGAGCGGGTGGCGATTTCGACTACCCGCAGCATTGGCTTGCTCGCCGGTCTGATGGCACAGCGCGCCGGCGCCGAGGTGACGATGATCGGCCGTGAGGGCCCCGGGCATGCGGCTCGAGTTGCGTTGGCCGAAAGCCTTGGCTTGGACAGCACCACCGGGCAGCTGCCGGACACCTACGATGCATGGGTTGAAGCTACCGGCTCGGGCTTGAATCTGGCGCAGGCGGTCCAGGACCTGCGGCCCCGCGGCCGCCTGGTCATGGTGGCGATGTATGCCACCGGCACCGCCCCGGCGCCCGTGGTCCGCACCAGCAAGAATCTTTCCGTCCTGCACAGCTATATCTCCATCCGATCGGATTTCGAGCAGGCCCTTGCTTTCCTCGCCAGGCTGCCGGACCTGGGCGAGCGCCTCATCACGCCCTATCCGATGGACCGGGCCCTGGAGGCGCTGCGCCTGACCGCGGACGGCAGCATCGACGCCCTCGGACGGCCGCTGATCAAAGCCGTGCTGCAGCCTGACCTTTGACACAGAAAAGCCCTCGACATGTGACCAAATGGTCACCTATCATGGGCTGATGGATGCCGTGTTCAAAGCTTTGGCGGATCCCACCCGGCGCGAATTGCTGGATGAACTGTTCCGCGAGGACGGGCAGACTCTCGCTGCACTCGAAGCGCACTTCGATATCACGCGCTTCGGCGTCATGAAGCACCTGAAGCAACTGGAAGCGGCCAACTTGGTGGTCACCCGCCGCCGCGGCCGGGAAAAGCTCCACTTCCTCAATCCGGTGCCCATCCGGCTCATCCACGACCGCTGGGTGAGCAAGTATGCACAGCCATGGGCCGCTGCGCTGAGCGACCTCAAATCCCGATTGGAAAACCCCATGGAAAAGATTTTTGAGATCTATATCCGCACAACTCCGGACAAGCTCTGGGAGGCCATCACGGACAGCGAGATCAGGAGCAAGTACACCTTCGGCAACCGGATCGAGACCGACTGGACACCGGGCTCCAGCTACACCATGACCAACCTCCGCGCGGACGCCCCGCTGGGCGAAGGCGAGAACTTGGAAGTGGACCCGCCGCGCCGACTGGTGCAGACCATGCGCGCGCTCTGGGGCGAGGACGTGATCGCCGAGGGCACATCGCGGGTGACCTGGGAGATCGAACGGGTAGAGGACTCCTGCCGGCTCACGGTCACGCACGACCAGCTGCGCGACGGCGCGAACGAACAGCTGTACGGCGGCTGGCCCATGATCCTCTCCGGGCTGAAGACCTGGCTGGAAACCGGCGAACTGCTCACCACCCCGGGTTCGTTGATGTACACCTGACCCCAAGGCCCCATCGAAAAATCAGCAGGCGCCCTTTTCACGGCTGAAAAGGGCGCCTGCTGAACAGTCAAGGCGGGACTGGACCCCGCGGGGAGCCTGGGGGCGAACCCCGGAGTGCCGCGGTTAGGAGAGCTTGGCGGCCACCAGGGAGGTCAGGTCCACCAGGCGGTTGGAGTAGCCCCACTCGTTGTCGTACCAGCCGATGACCTTGATCTGGTTGCCCATGACCTTGGTCAGGCCGGAGTCGAAAATGGCCGAGGCCGGATCGGTAACGATATCCGAGGATACAATCGGGTCCTCGGTGTAGGTGAGGATGCCGGCCAAGCGCGGGTCCGCGGCGGCTGCCTTGAACGCGTCGTTGACTTCCTCCACTGTGACCTCGCGGCTCACGGTGACGGTCAGGTCGGTGGCGGAGCCCGTGGGCACCGGCACACGGATGGCAAACCCGTCCAGCTTGCCCTTCAGCTCCGGCAGCACCTGCCCGATCGCCTTGGCTGCGCCCGTGGACGTGGGGACCATGTTGATGGCGGCGGCGCGGGCCCGGCGCAGGTCCCGGTGCGGGCCGTCCTGCAGATTCTGGTCCGCGGTGTAGGCGTGGATGGTGGTCATTAAGCCCTGCTCGATGCCGAAGTTCTCGTGCAGCACCTTGGCCAGCGGGGCCAGGCAGTTGGTGGTACAGGAGGCATTGGAGACGATGTGGTGCGCACCGTCGTCGTACTCCCCCTCATTGACGCCCATCACCACGCTGAGCACGTCCCCCTTGGCCGGGGCGGAAATCAGGACCTTGCGCGCGCCGGCCACTAGATGCTTTTCCGCATCCGCCGCCGAGGTGAAGCGGCCGCTGGATTCGATCACGATGTCCACGCCGAGTTCACGCCACGGCAGGTTGCCGGGATCGGGTTCGGCGAGGACCTTGACGACCTTGCCGTCCACCACCAGATCGCCGTCGGCAACCACCACATCGGCAGCCAGCCGGCCGACGACCGAATCGTACTTAAGCAGGTGGGCCAGCGTTTCCGGCGAGCCGAGGTCGTTGATGGCCACGATCTCCAGGTCCGAGCCCAGTTTTCCCTGCGCCATGGCGGCCCGGAAGTAGTTCCGGCCGATCCGTCCGAAACCGTTGATACCAATCCGCACTGCCACAGGAACTCCTTTTATTTAGCGTCTAAATTTATGTTCCATTACTATTATGCTGATGCTGCCGAACAAGGTCAAGGGGAACGATGTGAGCTCCACCGCCACCACTCCGCAGGTGCTGCGGCTGGCCAACTTGAAGGCCGTGCTGTCCGTGATGCGGGCGAACGGCGCGGTGACGGGCACGGACCTGATCGCGGCGACCGGACTCACCCGCGCCACCGCGATAGCGGTCTGCGACGACCTGGCGGCCCGCGGCTGGGTCCGCGAACTGCCGGGTGAACGCCTTGTGGGCACGACAAAGGGCAGACCGGCCCGGCGGTTCGAATTCAACCCGGCTGCCGGCTGCGTGCTGGGGATGGACGTAGGCATGGCCACCGCCACCGCACTGGTGGCGGATCTGAAGGGCCGGACCCTGGCCAGGGCGTCCGAGCGGTTCGAGAAGCCGCCCGCCAGCGCAGCCTCACGACGCGCCACCATTAAGCAGGTTGTCGCCAGCGCGCTGGCTGAGGCTGGGCTGGCGCCGTCCGCCGTGTTGGCCGCCGCCATCGGCGTTTCCACGGTGGTGGACCGACATGGCAACGTGGCTGCCGGGCACGAACTGTCCGAGCACTTCGACATTGGCCTGCAGACCGACGTCTTCGCCGACTACGGCTGGCCGGTCCTCCTGGAGAACGACGCCAATCTGGCGGCACTGGCCGAACGCTGGAGCGGCGTGGGAACGGGGGTCGACGACCTGGCCGTCATGCTGGCCGGCGAGCGCCTGGGCACCGGGCTGATTGAATCGGGACGTCTGCTGCACGGCTGCAACGGGGGCGCCGGCGAAGTGGGCACCCTCGAACTGGTGGACGGGGTGGGCAGCCAGGACGGCATCGCCCGGCTCGCCCGCTACTGGGGCAACGAGGCCCTCGCCGCGGACAAGCCAACACTGATCCGCGAACTGGTAGGACCGGGAACCAGCCGGGTCTCGGCGCGTTTCGTGTTCGAGGCGGCGGCGCGCGGGGACGAGGTGGCGCAGGGGATCCTGGAACGGATCGGCCTGCGAATGGCCCGGGTGATCGCCGTACTTGGGACCTTCTTCAATCCCGAACTGGTGGTCATTGGCGGCGCGGTGGCGGCTTCGGCATCGGCCCTGTTGCCCACCATCACCCGCGAACTCCCCCGGCTTACCGCAACCCCTCCGCGCGTGGCGGTCTCCGAGTTCGGCGATGCGATAGTGGCCACCGGTGCCGTACGGCTGGCACTGGACTACGTGGAGGAACACGCGATGGAACTGGCCCCGGCCGACGCATCGGCTTGATCCACGGCACGAAGGCGGCCGCGCCAACGCTGCCTCCCGGCGGCGCCAGGGTGCCCTCCCGCGGGGCGGTCAGGTCAGGACGTTGATCGGTGCGCCGTCGAGGTAGGCCAGGATGTCCTCGAGCATCTGGGTGTAGCCCAGCCGGTGGGCCTCCACGGTGACGAAACCGATGTGCGGGCTGAGGATCAGGTTGGGCGCGCCGAGCAGCGGGCTGTCCTGCGGCAGCGGCTCCACGTCAAAGACATCCAGGGCCGCCCCGGCGATCGTTCCCTCGGCCAGCGCCGCAACCAAAGCCGCCTCATCCACCAACGGTCCGCGCGACGTGTTGACCAGCCTGCCGGCTGCACCTAGCAGGTCCAGTTCCGCGGCTCCGACCATCCCCACGGTCGATTCCGCGAGCTTCAGGTGGATGCTGACGATGTCCGAACGGCGGAACAGGTCCTCCTTGGACACCAGCTTCGCCCCGTGCTCCGCGGCGCGCTCTGTGGTCAAATGCGGGCTCCACGCCAGCACGTCCATCCCGAAGGCCGAAGCGTAGCCAGCCATCAGCTGGCCCAACCTGCCGAGACCGAGCAACCCGATCGTTGACCCGGCCAGATCGATTCCCATCCTGGCCTGCCAGACCCCGGCACGCACGTCCCGGTCATTCTGCGGGATCTCCCGGGCCACAGCCATCACCAGCGCCCAGGCCAGCTCGGCGGGCGCCGCGGTCCCTTTTTGCGTTCCGCACACGGTCACCCCGCGCTCGCGTGCCGCATCCAAGTCGATCGAGGCATTGCGCATTCCGGTGGTCGTGACCAGCTTGAGGCCGGGCAGCCGGTCCATCAGTTCGGCGGTCATCGGCGTCCGCTCGCGCATAGTCACCACCACCTGCGCCCCGGCCAGGCGCTCGGCGAGCGCACCGACGTCGTCGAGATGGTCAGTAAAGCGTTCGACGGCGGCGCCCGCCGGCAACTGCTCCCACGGGGCACTGCGGAGCGCTACGTCCTGATAGTCGTCGAGGATCGCGATTTTCACGGTGACAGCCTAGCGGCGACCCAGGCCGCCGCCGAAGAGACGGCACGGCGCCAGAGCGTGCACCACAGAGTTAAACGACGCAGGGCAGGGTCCGAATCTCCGGACCCTGCCCTGCGTGGCGCGGGAATTAGTTGGACGGCAGGACGAAGGCCGAGTCCACCGTGATGGTGACCTTGTCGCCCACCAGCACGCCGCCGGCTTCCAGGGCAGCGTTCCAGGTGATGCCGAATTCCTTGCGGGAGATCTGGGTGGTGGCCGAGAAGCCGGCGCGGGTCGCACCGAACGGGTCAACCGCCATGCCGCCGAACTCGACGTCGAAGACCACGGGCTTGGTGGTGTCCTTGATGGTCAGCTCGCCGGCCAGCTTGAACTCTTCCGGGCTGCCCTCGACGCTGGTGGCCTTGAAGGTCATGTTCGGGTACTGCTCCACATTGAAGAAGTCCTCGCCCTTGACGTGGGCGTCGCGGTTGTCGTCGTTAGAGTCGAACGAGGCGGTCTTCACGACGGCTTCGACGGAGGACGTGGCCAGGCTGTCGCCGACCACGAGGGTGGCGTCGGCGTCGGTGAACTGGCCGCGCACCTTGCTGATGCCGGCGTGGCGGACGGAGAAGCCGACCTCGGTGTGGGACTTATCAAGGTTCCATGTTCCTGGGGTGAGCTGAACGGCCATGTGGTGCCTCCTGGTTGTGAAGTCTGAATCTGAAGCTCGGGTGAACTTCATGCTTATGCATCTACAATAACACCTGATGGTTGAAGTGTCAACCAATTTCTTCTAAACGGGCAGGAAACTCTTCGCTCGGCCAGGACGCACGGCGCGCCCGCTGAACCGGAGCGCAGTCCGCTAGGCACAGAGCTTGCCGGGAGTGGTTGTGTTGGCGCCATGCCGGGTAGATGATCAAACCAGGGTCCGAGGTGTCTTTCGTGCAGGGAGGCAGGGCCCGGAACCGATGGAAGGGCAAGGACCGGCATGGCAGCACCGCCAGTGTCGAAGGCCGCAGTATTGACGGCGTGGGTGCCGGCCATGGTGGCGGGCATCGTGTCAGCGGCAGTGCTCTTTGCCGTGGCGGAGCTGACCGCAGCGTTCTTTGGCCCGGCCGCCTCACCGTTTGGCTCCGTCGGTGCCGCCGTGGTTGAGCTGTCGCCGACCTGGCTGACCGAGTTCGCCATCTCCACCTTCGGCACCGCCGACAAACTGGTTCTGTTCATCGCCATGGGGATCGTTGCGGCAGTGTTGGCCGCGGGGATCGGTGTGCTGGCCCTTCGGAACTGGACCGCCGGTGCACTGGTGGTGGCAGCGCTGGGCGTGGGCATGGCGGTGTGTATCCTCACCCGGGCCGGCTCCGTGCCCGCGGACGCCATCCCGACGGCGTTGGGAACCGCAGCCGGCTTGTTCTGCCTGCGCTGGCTGATCCGGCTCCTGCCCGGAGCCGGCGCAGCGGGTGCCGGCGCAGCGGGAGCCGACGCAGCGGGAGCCGGCGCGGACGAAGCCCTACGGGAATCCGATCCGGGACGCCGTCGATTCCTCGCGACCGCAGGACTGATGGCGGGCGCCGCGGTCGTGATGGGGATCGCGGCCGGCGCCGCCTCCGCGGCCCGGAACGGCGCACGGCAGGTGCGGGAGGCCTTGGGGCTGCCGGCACCGGCGCGGCCGGCCAAGCCGCTGCCGGAGGGAGTGCGGGCGCCGGTGGACGGGGCCATTCCGTTCGTGACGCCGAACGCTGGCTTCTACCGCATCGATACCGCGCTGTTTGTCCCGTCGGTAGATCCGGCGGATTGGAAACTGCGCGTCCACGGGCTGGTGGAGGAAGACATCAGCATCGACTTCCAGGACTTGCTCAAGGCCGAACTGGTGGAGAGCTACACCACCTTGACCTGCGTTTCGAATGAAGTGGGCGGGAGTTTAGTTGGGAATGCACGCTGGCTGGGCTACCCGCTGCGGGAACTGCTGGCGCGTGCGCGGCCGCTGGCGGAGGCCGACATGGTGCTGTCCACCAGCATCGACGGGTTCACGGCTTCCACCCCGCTCGCTGTGCTCACCGATGGGCGCAACGCGTTGCTCGCCATCGGGATGAACGGTGAACCCCTGCCACTGGAGCATGGTTTCCCGGTGCGGATGGTGGTGCCGGGGCTTTACGGGTACGTGTCCGCCACAAAGTGGGTCGTGGACCTGGAGCTCACCCGGTTTGCGGACAAGACGGCGTATTGGACCAGCCGCGGCTGGTCGGACCATGGCCCGATCAAGACGGCCTCGCGGATCGACGTGCCTCGCCCCGGCGCCAGCGTGGCCGCCGGCCGGACGGCTTTCGCGGGAACGGCTTGGGCGCAGCACCGCGGCATCTCGAAAGTGCAGGTGCAGTTGGACGACGGCGATTGGACCGACGCCCAACTGGCCGCGGAGGCTTCCGTGGACACCTGGCGACAGTGGTATTTGGTGCAGGACGATGTCTCCGCCGGGCAGCACAGGCTCCGGGTTCGGGCCTGGGACGGAGACGGCAAGCTGCAGACGGAAACTCCGGCGCCTCCGGCCCCGAATGGTGCCAGCGGCTGGCACAGCATTGCGTTCACGGTGGACTAACGGCCGGGTCATCTTCGTCACAGGGCAGGCAGGTCGGGCGCGGAAATCCGCACCGCGGCGGCGGGAGGCTCCCAGCTTCGGTTGCTATGCTCAATAGCCGCCTCCCGCAGCGGCAGGCGGCCGTCCCGCCACAGGCGGGCACCGCCGTCGTTCTTGGCACACCGATTCGCCCACCGTTCACCTTCCCTTCCCGTCCAGGAGACCCGCATCCCGATGACAAGCCCGGCAGTATCCAATCAGCACAAGGACCTCATGGAGCGCCGGTACGATTCCGGCGTCGCCGACATCAACCGACTGATTGACGAGCTGCGCGAGCAGAAGCCGGGCACCGAGGTCCCCTATGTGGACCCGATCCACGACGCTGATGAATGCCGGATTGTGTCGCTTTACTCCAACATTGGGCAAGCGTCGGACACCGGCTTCATCTGGCCGGGCGATGAGGACGCCACGACGCGGATGCTCGGGCTCCAATGGCAGCTGGGCCTGCGGCCGGAATACGTGATGCCGTGGAACGTGCACCCCTGGTTCACCCCGGGCGAGGCCAATGGCAAGCTCACCCCGCAGCAGATCAGCGCCGGACTTAAGCCGCTGTTGCGGATGCTGGCCCTGGTGCCGCGGGCGTCGGTGCTGGTGGCGCATGGAACCGAGGCCCAGCGGCTCGCCGGCCTGCTGCTGAAGACCGAGAACCCGCTGCTCTGGCGGCGCGGCTTCAAGACGTTCAAGGTACGGGCGCTCAGCGGCCGGGCGTTCGCCGGTTCCCCGGCGCGCCAGCAGGAATGGCTGGACGTCATGCATGAGGCCTACGCGGACGCGATGGCGCGCACCGGATTGGGACGCCCCGGCAAGTAGCACCCGCGCTGCCGACAGCATCACCGACCCCCGGGGCGCCTTCCTCCTGGTTGCCACCGCGCGGCTTCCTGCCGTAGCGATTTCGCTACCCCGCCGCTAGCCTGAGCGTGGACGGGAGGAGCGCTGATGCCCGGGTGGATGACCGCGTTGGCCTTCGGGTTGCTCGGCGGAGCCGTGCTGGGCCTCGATAAGGCTATGACCGCGGAGGGGAACCCGGGCCGGTCATGAAGGCTACGGTGCCCGCGCGCGAGGCGGAGGAGAAGTCCAGCGTACTGACCGTCATCATCGCCTTTTGTGCCAATGCACTGGTGGCAGTGGCAAAGTCTGTTGCCGCGGCACTCACCGGGTCTGCGTCGATGACGGCGGAGGCAGCGCACTCATGGGCCGATACCGGGAACCAAATCTTCTTGCTGATTGCCGAGCGCCGGTCGAACAAGCCGCGGGATGCACGGCACCCGCTCGGCTACGGGCGTGAAGCCTATGTCTGGTCCATGTTCGCCGCCTTCGGCCTGTTCACCGCCGGGGCCGTCATCTCGGTGTGGCACGGCATCCAGGTCCTGGCCAACCCCGAGCCGGCCAGCGACTTCATTGTGGCCTATCTGGTGTTGGCGCTGGCGTTCGGGCTGGAAGGGGTTTCCTTTGTACAGGCCCTGCGCCAGGCCAGGAAAGGCGCCAGGCAGTACCGGCGCCACACCTTGGAGCACGTCGTCATCAGTTCCAATCCCACTTTGCGGGCGGTGTTCGCTGAAGACTTTGCGGCCCTCATCGGCATTGCCATTGCGGCTTCGGGCGTCGCCCTGCATCAAATCACCGGATCTGCGGTGCCGGACGCCATCGGGTCTATCCTGGTGGGCCTGCTGCTCGGGACCATTGCGGTAGTGCTGATCGACCGAAACCGGAAGTTCTTGGTAGGAGAACCTGCGACCGGCGAGGCGCGCACCGCCGTCGTCGACTTGCTGTTGCAACATCCGGAGGTGGACCGGGTGACCTACCTGCACATGGAGTTCGTCGGACCTTCACGGCTGTACGTGGTGGCGGCGGTCGATATGGTCGGCGACCTGCCCGAACATGATGTGGCGGTGGCGCTGCGCCGGGTGGAGCGCGCACTGGAGGAGCACGACCTCATCGAAGAAGCCGTCCTGACGTTGGCGACACCTGGCGAACAGCCCCTGCTGGGAGATTGAATTTTGCCGTCAACCGCTCGTGTCCGGCCCATGACGGATTTATACTGTGGGAACGCCCCGCGACAGGGCCTCAAACCGGGGTCCGCCGGCCGGGGCAACTGGAGAATCAGGTGCGTTGGTCGCTTGAACATGCGGTCCCTGCCGTTGTGCCAAGGCCGGGTCCCCCGCCACCGCTCCGCCGCCCGCTGGGCCGCTGGTTGGTTAAGGACAAGGTCCCGCCGGTGGGCCGGGAAAGCGCTCCGGGGACCGCGTCCTACCCTTGGTGGAAAGTCGTCTGCCTGACCGGCGTCGACTATTTTTCGACGCTGTCCTATCTTCCCGGAATCGCCCTGATCGCAGTCGGACCGCTGTCGCCGCTGGCCACGTTGCTCATCGTGGGGCTCACCTTGCTGGGCATGCTGCCGCTCTACCGGCGTGTGGCCGCCGAGAGCCCGCATGGTCAGGGTTCTGTGGCCATGCTGGACCGGCTGCTCCCCTTCTGGAAGGGAAAGGTGGTCATCCTCGTCCTGCTCGGGTTCATAGCCACCTCTTGGATCATCACGATCACGCTGTCCGCCGCCGACGCAACGGTGCACGTGCTGGAAAATCCCTACGTCCCCGGCTTCCTGCAAGGCGAGGCCGTCCCTGTCACCATCACCCTGCTGCTGCTCCTCGGCGGCGTCTTCCTGACCGGCTTCAGCGAGGCGGTGGCCATTGCCGTACCGCTGGTTTCCGTGTTCCTGGTCATGAACGCCGTGGTCATCGCAGCGGGGCTGGCGACGATCGCCCAGGAGCCGGGTCTGCTCTCCGGCTGGACCCAGGCGGTGGCATCGGCGAACGTCGGTTTCGGAAGCCTGGCTTTGACCCTGCTATTGGCCTTTCCGCTGCTGGTCCTGGGGCTGTCCGGCTTCGAAACAGGCGTGAGCATGATGCCGCTGGTCGCCTCGACCGGCGAGACCCGGGCCCAGCGCCTGGCCTCGCGCATCCACAACAGCAAGAAACTGCTCACCTGCGCGGCGGTGGTGATGAGCGGTTTCCTGCTGGGCAGCAGCTTCGTCACAGCGGTTATGGTCCCTCCCGAGGCCTACGCTCCCGGAGGACCCGCCAACGGCAGGGCCCTGTCGTATCTGGCCCACGGGATGTTTGGCGAAGGAATCGGGACGATCTATGACGCAGCAACCATCCTGATCCTGTGGTTCGCCGGAGCCTCGGCCATGGCGGGGCTGATCAACATTGTTCCGCGCTACCTGCCTCGATTCGGCATGGCACCCGAATGGACCCGCGCCATCCGGCCGGTGGTCCTTGTCTACACCGGCGTCAGCGTGCTGATCACCCTGGGTTTCCGCGCCGACGTCAATGCCCAGGCCGGAGCCTACGCCACCGGGATCCTGGCCATGATGGTCTCTGCAGCCGTCGCGGTAACCTTCACTGTTGCCCGCCGGCAGAAGCTCCGCTCCGCTGCCGGGTACGCCGCGCTGAGCTTGGTCCTGCTGTACGCGCTGCTGGCCAACATCGTGGAAAAGCCGGACGGCATCGCCATCTGCGGCCTCTTCGTCCTGGGCATGGTCACGGTGTCGCTGGTCTCCCGGGTCACCCGGACGATCGAGCTGCGCGCCGACCGAATCGAGTTCGACCAGGCAGCCCGGCGGTTCATCAGCGATTCGCTGGACTATGACGGCGCGCTGGACATCATCGCCAAACGTCGGCCAGGCAATCAAGCCGAGTACAGCGCCAAAGAGGCCTCCCAACGGTACATGAATGCCGTGCCTGGCAGTGCGGACGTCTTGTTCCTCGAAATTGACATCGTTGACCCGTCTGCTTTCACCAAGGTCCTGCGGGTCCGCGGCGTTGACGTGGATGGGTACCGGGTGCTGCGGGCGGAAAGCCCCGCTGTACCAAACGCGATTGCGTCCATCCTTTTGGCGATCCGGGATGCGACCGGTGTCCGCCCTCATGCCTATTTCGAATGGTCCGAGGGCAACCCGCTAGGCCACCTCTTCCGCTATCTGCTCCTGGGGCAGGGCGACACCGCGCCCGTGGTCCGCGAAATCATCCGCCAAAACGAACCCGATCCGGCCCGCCGCCCCGGCATCCACGTCGGCTGAGAGACCCCGGAGGCGTCGGGAGCGCCATTGCGGCCCGAACAGATGGCGGTTTAGATTACTGGCATGTCTCATGAACCAGGAATGGGGGCGCCTGGAGCTACCGGGGGGTTGTCCGGCGAACCGGAACGTCCTGCGCCGCCGCGTCCGCCCCTGTCGGACCGTACGCCGGCACCGATCAGGGAGATCCTGAAGCCGCCGCCTGCCGTCAAAAGGGTCCGGTTCCTGTGGGTCTTGAGTTTCGCGTCCGGGCTGATCGCGGGGATCTTCGCGTTCTTCGCCCGGGACGGGATCCTCGAGCACGTGCGCGGACTCATCAACGGACTGGAACGGGGCGACGACCAGCAGACCGTGGAGGCCCTCGCGGTGGTGGTCTTTTGGGGGACCCTGGGCATGCTGGCGCTGGTCATCCTGATCGAGGCTGTGCTGCTGGGTGTGCTCATGCGCCGGCACGGGAAAGTGCGGTTCGTGCTGCTGGCCATGTTGTTGGTCAATGGAGCCGTGACGCTCTTGGCCGATGCCTTCCTGGCGGCCCCGGGCGATCAAGAGTTGGGCATCAGAGTCTTGCTGGTGCTGCAGCTGGTTCTAGCCGGCGCGGCGGTAGTCGCCAGCGTCTTGGGCGGGGCCAGCCAATGGTTCCGTGCCGATAACCAGGCGCGCGGCCACCCGGCCCCCTGACGCAGGCTGCATGCCGGCCAGCAGCTCCTCTCCGCTGCGGATGACGGTCTGGCAGGCTTCCGCGACGGCCCGGCCGCGCAGCGGATCAGCCGCTACCGCGTGCCACCGCCGCAGGGATGCCAGCGCGTGTTTCCGCAGTTCGTCGTCGGGCGTTTCCCGGGGCAGGCCGAGCCGTTCGTGGGCAGAAACACCGTCGCCGCCGATCATGCGTTCGGCTTCGGCGGCCAGCTGCGGTTCCAGCGGCAGCCCGGTGGTGCGCGCTACCGCCAGCATCCGCAGTTCGCGGAAGGCGTGGGCGCTGGCGAGCAGCCGTTCCAGGGTCGCCGCGACCGCGTCCGTGCCGGGGCGCGGATGGTCGTTCAGCAGCTTCTCAATGCCGACCAGGGCGGTGCGGGCTTTCAGCTGTCCGGCGCGGGCCTGAAACTGCCCTCTCATCACGGCCAGCAGTTCATCCAGCCCGCTGCGGCGGGCCAGTTCGTGGGCCAGCACGGTCGGATCAGAGATGCCTCCGCGCAGCAGTGCCGCTGCCAGCCGGAGTCCGAAGACCCCGAACCGGTCCAGCAAGTCCGCTCGTGCTTCCGGCGTCGCAGTCAGCGGTCCTCCGGGGCGGACGAACCGGTCGGCGGACAGCAGCAGACGCTCGCGCTCCCGGCGGTCCAAGGACGCGAGTTCGGTGAGGATGGAAAACTCCGCCTGCCTCAGGCTGCGGGCCGATTGCGCCAGCAGGCCGGCAATCGGGACTACCCCAAGCGCCAGCGCACGCAATGCGCCATCGCGGCGGTAGCGCGCGGCTATCTCCTGGGCGGAGAGCAGCGCATCAATCCGTCCCGCACCGACCTCGTCCGCGCGGGATAACACGGCCAGCGCGTTGACCGTGCCGCTCTGGCCGGCGGCGGTGTCCCGGAACGACTCCAAAAAGCCGAGGTCGGATGCGTGGAGGTGCCGCAGCAGGTAGATGATGGCGTCCGCTTCCGAAGGTGCGTCGGTGGGCACCAGGAACTCGGTGGAGCGGGCCGACACGTCCCGGGAGAGCGAGGCAATGCCCGGCGTGTCGATCAGTGTGATGTCACGTAAGGTCTTGGACGGCCAGTCCACCACCAGCCGTGCGACGTCGCCGGCCTCGATCCCGCCGAGCTCGAAGGCCAGCCGGCCGTGCGTCCGCTTGATCGGCACGTTTCGTGGCGATCCAACCCGCGGGTACAGGGTGATCCGCGGAGTGTCGCCGTAGCGATACCAGGTGACCACCCGGGTGCACTCCCCCGTGTCGGTCGGTGCGATCTCCTCACCAATGATGGCGTTGAGCAGCGTCGATTTGCCGGCCTTAATCATGCCGGCAATGGCCACCCGCAAGGGCTCGTCGAGGCGGTGCGCATAGCCCTCCAGAACCTGACGCACAGCGGGGTCATCGCGGTAGGCTTCGATCGCTTCTTGAACCAGCCCGCGAGCCGCCTCCACGTCCGCTCCCGCATTCATTTCTGTGCCGCCAACTGCGGCGCAACATCCAGCGCAAGAGCCTGTTTGCGAAGCGATTCCACGAGCGCGAGCGATGCTTTGATCTCCCGGATCCGCAGGCCGCGTTCCTGGTTGAAACTGCTCGCTGCCTTCTGTGCGGCCAGCACCGAATCGGCCAGCGAGCGGTGATGCTCTTCCGCCAGAGCAGTGAAATGGTCGCGGGTGCCCCGCTGGACCATCCGCAGGCGGTCCTTGAGCTGCTTGCCCACCTGGAACACGACCTCGTCAATCTGTTTCCGCACCAGCGCCTTGGCTTCCTGCTGGCGTCGCTTCAACCGGGCTTCCTTGTCCTCCCGGTATGCCTTGCCACCCAGCAGCAGGCCGGCACCGACCGAAATCGGGTTGATTAACGCCATGCCCATAATCCCGGTCAACAAACCGAACATCAGTACTCCGCCGTACGAGCCGCGCATGCCGATCAGGATCTTCTGAACCGGTCCCATGCGCCCGGGATCCAGGCCCGGGATCCCCTCCACCGGATCCAGCACGTTCTCGGTGGAATCCACTTGCAGCGACGGCAGGGTTACCTCATCCTGATTGAAGTGTTCGGCGACCCGTTCCGCCAGCCACAGCGACCGTTCGTTCGTCCACACGAAGGTGTCCGAAACGGCCGACGCGACCCGCTGTTCCAGCCAGTGCACAAACTGGTCCCACTGCGGACCTGGATCACCGGCATCGATGGCCTGCTCCGCGTCCCGCAGAATACTGCGCAACCGGTCACGCAGGTCATGTTCCATATCCGAGATCAAGTCGCTTATGCCGTCATTGAGCGTGACCTGCCAACGGGAAGAACGACGGCGGAGCTCATCGGCGCGTTCCTTGGCCGCTTCCAGTTCGGCGAGCATCTCCGGCGTGCCGTCCGGATTTTCCAGTGCGCTCAATTCGGACTTCAGCGACAGTTGCAAATGATCGGTGGCGGAGATCAGGTCCTGGGCCACCGAGCGCCGCTGGAGCCTGTCGCTCTGGGCCAGGATGTTGTTCCGCAGGTATGCCACCAGCTCCGGGAACCCTGATTCGGCGTTTAATTCACTGTCGCGCAGCGCGGCGGCCTGCAGCCGCAATTCCGAGGAGAGCGGAATCAGCGGCATATCTGCCCCGATCCGCTCCAAATGCCCCCGGTCCAGCTCGGCCACGCGCCGCCATTGCGGGTACAGGTCCGTTTTAGACAGGACTCCGGCTACGTTCGGGCAGATCCGCTGGGCCTGCCGCAGGAACCGGAGTTCCGGCTCGGTGAACTCCTGCGATGCATCGGAGACCAGCAGCATGGCATCTGCTGTCGGCAGCGCGGTCAGCGTGGTCAGGGAGTGCGCCGAGTCCAGTCCGCCAACGCCCGGAGAGTCGACCAGGGCCAATCCGCCGTCCAGGATTTTGCGCGGGAGCAAGACTTCCGCGGCTGCCAATCGGCGCTCATTGCCCGGGTTCCCGCGTTCCGAAACGTACTGGGCCAGTTCCTCGAGAGCGATCGGCCGGCGCTCCAGTTCCACTTCCGCGTCAGCGGATGCGTTGCCGTCCTTCGGCACCAGGATCACGGCCGAGGCGGGATTCCCCTGCTTCACCACGGTGGGAACGGAGGTGGCGACGTCGTCGTCGATGGGACAAACCGGCGCATGCACCAGCGCGTTGATCAGCTGGCTCTTGCCCTGTTTGAATTCGCCAACGACGATCACCCTGGTGGTCGGGTCTTTCAGCCGCTTGCGGGTCTGTTCCAGTCGCCGCTGCAAATCTGCGCGTTCGCCCTTCGCGGCAAGTTCCAGACCCTGTTCCACCAGCTTGACGAGTTCCGCCACCGTTTTCCCTCCTGTTTCCGGCCCCCAGCCGGACCGTAACGCTGTGATGCTGTCCAGCAGGAGGTCCCCCCGGCCCCCTGCTGGACAGCTGATCTGTCGTGATTCAGTTGTCAGATCGGTATCGGTTAGTCCATCTCGACATCTGCATCGACCACGTCGTTATCGGTCAGCAGGTCGTTGTTGTCGTTGTCAGCGATGACGATCGAGTCGTTGACCGACTGGTCAATCCCGGTGAACTCGGCGTCGATGTCTCTGATGGTGGTGTCGTTGTCTTCGTTCCCGACGGTGACCACGTTGTCCTGGACAATGAAATCGTTGTCCTCGTTGCCGATGGCATTGCCGTCATTGCCGATGGCGCTGCCGTCGTTATCAATCGCGTTGCCGTCATTACCGACGACGTTGCCGTTGCCATCAATGCCATCGTTGTCCTGCGTGGATGCATCGACGGTGATGTCGCCCGTCGTGACGTCGACCCCGTCGTTGTCCTGGGAAGCATCGATAGCGACGTCACCAACCGTGAGGTCGTTGTCCTCGTTGCCGACGTTGGTCAGGTCGATGTCCTTGGAGTTGTCGTTGAACGAGTCTTCCACCTCGACGTCCAGGTCGAGGTCCTCGTTGTAGGAGTCCTCGATGGAGTGGTCCTCGTTGTAGGAGTCCTCGATGGAGTTGTCCGTATTGCCGATCGCGATTCCGCCGCCGACGTTGCCCGTCGTGATGTTGACCGAGTGGTTGTTTTCGTCGCCGGTCGAATTGTCCACGTCTGCATCGTCCCCGGCCGCGATGGCTTCGTCGCCCGACGCTACCACCAGGTCATTGTCGAACCACTGCGTGACGTCGCCGTTGGCCCAGATGTTCTGGTTCACGGACTGGTCAATGTTGGTGTCCCGGTCGTCGATGTTGGAGGTGTAGGAGTAGTTGTTGACGATGTGCGTCAGCTGCTGCACCGCGTGGTCGTGGTCGTCGCCGCGCCCGCCGCCGTGGCCGCGGTCATCGTCGTCGTCATCGTCCCGGCCGCGTCCATGCCCATGGTCGTCATCGTCGTCCCGGCCGCGCCCGTGGCCGCGGTCGTCATCGTCGTCGTCATCCCAGCCGCGTCCATGCCCATGGTCGTCATCGTCATCGTCCCGTCCGTGGCCCCAGCCGCCGTTGTCGCTGGACCAGTCGCCGGTGTCACCGCCGTGGTTGCCACCGGTGTTGTACTCACGGTCGAAGGACGATCCGGAACCCACCGGTGCGTAGTCCAAGATGACCGGCATGATCGCGTCCACGTCATCCGAGCACACGCCGGACAGTCCGGCGCTGGCCAAGGCCGCGTCCGGGTCAGCGGTGAATTCGTCGGCAGCGCGCGGATCCCGGAGCAGATTCATGATGAATTCGAGAAGAGAGCTAGCAAGCGTAGGCATTATGTTGATTCCCCAATCTAGGTCCTACTGGATGTGGCCAAAAGCTATGGATGGTGGCCCGCCGAGCAATGTTGCTTGGCTTGATTCAAAGCTACGGTCGGGGTGCTGCTGCCGGCATCGGGGCTTCCTCCCCCGTTGCCCGCTCCCCGGAGGGGGATTACGGCTTCCGCGGACTAGGTAGGGTGGGCCCAAGTCCCGCTACGCCGCGGAACTACGGCCCTTGGGCGCCGTCTTCGCCCAGCGCAAGCCGTAGCTGGGTCAGTAGCTCGGAGCGGTTTGCAGCCCCCAACCGCCGGCGGATCCGCGCGATGTGGTGTTCTGCGGTGCGCGGCGAAATGAAAATCGCAGCGCCGATCTCCCGATAGGTCTTGCCCTCCAAAACCAACCGGGCCACTTCGCGCTCCCGCTCGCTCAAAGCGGCGCCCTCCGGAGCAGGTGCTTTTGCGGCTGGCAGGATTATCCGTGGTTCGTCCTTCGGGGCGGACTGGGCTGGATGGGCAGGCTCCGTGGTGCCGCGCGTCCCTGGGTGCAGATCCCGGGCGCAGGCCAAGAGGCGGCTCATGTCCTTGCGCTCATCCGCATGGGCTGCCGCGTGTCCGGCCAGCCGGGCGCCGTCCCAGGTAAGGCCGGCGGCCGCAAGTGCGCGGGCGGATTCTTCGACTGCACGCGGGTCGATCCTGCCCGCGAGGACGGATACCCAGCACCGGCCGGCTGTCGCCAGCACGGCCGCCAATCGATACTTGCCCGACGCCCGCACCAGCGCCGAGGCGTGGGGTGCCAGCTCGCTGGGCTTCTCCGCGAGGATTGCGGCTTGGACGGCGTACCAGTGCAGCGGCGTGGACCACAGGGCAGGCTCGTCCAGCCTTTCCAGCAGCGCCCACGCGTCAGCTAAGTGTGGCCGAAGCCGTTCGGAATCGCGCAGGCGGGCGGCGGCCACCGCCAGCTCGCCCAGCGGCAACAGGTTGTAGAGGTCGACGGCGACATGCAGCAGACGTGCCCGCGCCCGCTCCCAGGCACGCACCAAACCGGCCATATCGTCGGTTCGCCGCGCCAAACCCACGTGCAAAGCGTCCAGCAACAATTCGTCGCGCGGAGTAGGACTGGTTCCGCCGGCGGTAGCCTCCGCTATCGCCGCTACGGCGTTGTCGGGATGGTCCTGCAGCATGGCGACCCAAGCCCGCAGGAGCAGCAACCGGCGCCTGTCGGCTGGCCCGCCCTGGCCTCCGCGCAGCGCATCGTCGAGCACGGATTCGGCTACCGGGAGCTCCCCGCTGTGCAGGGCCACCAGTGCGGCAAGTGCCGCCGGGCTGTCCGGCAGTGGGATCGCAGCTCCGGAGGCAGTCAGCATGTCGGAAGCCCGGACCAGGGCTGGAAGGGCGCGTTCGGTGTGCTCGCCAACGGACTCCGCGATGCCTTGTCCCATCAGCGCGACCGCGACATTGGTTAGCGTTGGTGATTCTGCCGGTCGGTCGGCGGCGAGCAGGCTCCGTGCACTGTCTCGGTCGCCGGTGCCGATCATCACGACGGCGGCCAGAGCGTCGGAAGCATCTGCGGCAGGGGTGCCGACCCAGCGGTAGACCTGAGCACTCCGCGCGAGCATCCCGCGCTGGGCCCACAACGACGCCGCCACATCTGCACCGCGGCCCTTGTCAGGTGCCTCAGGTTGCGTCAGGACCGGGTCCACGAGCCGGCCGGCACCATCAAGATCTCCGGTGGCCAAAGCCGCTTGGGCGCGGCGCGCCGCCGTCGTTACTGCCGGTGCGCCGGCAGAGCTCGCTTCCTCGTAGAGCGTTGCGGCCAGTTGCGGCTCGGTCGCCAGGGCACTGTCGCCGGCCGCTTCGAGTGTGCGAGCCACGCGCGGATCCTGGAGCCCGCTTTGGGCGAGACCACGGGCTATGTCAGTAGGGTCCGGGGTCATGCCGGTGGATATGAGTTCGGCCAAGGCATGTTGGACCGCCCGCACCTGATGCGGTGGAGTGGTCTGAAGCAGGACGCTGCGCATCAGCGCGGGAAGGGTGCCCTCCGGAAGAACCAACCCCGCTGCCGCTGCCTGCGACATCAGAGAGTCGATTCCGCCCGGTGCGTCCTCCAGACCGGCCGGCAGGGGCCCTGCTGGATCGAAACCGACCGCCAGTGCCAGCAACAACTCGCGCAGGTCAGGCTCCAGCTTGTCGAGTTCATAACCGATGTGGTCGATGAGTCCACCGAACTCCAGCGGATGTTTCGGTAGCGCTCGGCCCCCATCACCGATCGCTTCCATCGCATGCTGAACCAGCCACGGCATGCCGCCCGTGAGTTCGAAGACCTGGTCTATGACGGAACCGGGAAGCGGCTTCCCCCCGGTGGCGGCGGCATGGGCCGCCACGTCGTCCCTGGTCCATGGCCCCAACAGGACCGGCCGGCGGTGTGCCTCGAGCGTTGCCGTTAGCCGTTTCAAAGCGGGCAACAGCGGCCACATTCGATAGGCGACGACTACGTTAACATGCTGCTTGTCAACCAACCGATGGATGCGCTCCACGTCAAGGGCGTTCAACTGATGCGCATCGTCGATCAGCACGGTGGTTCCCTCGTCCACCGCGCCTTGCTGCAGAGCTTGCGTTCCCGAACTCACGGGGATTCCTGCCTCGCGGTAGACCACCGCCAAGTTCTCCAGCAGGGTGCTCTTGCCTGAGCCGCCGGGTCCGGACACGCTGGCCAACAACCGTGACCGGGGGTCCACCGAGGCCTCGGCCACCAGTTGCGCGGCTTTGCGGTTTACCAGCCGCCGGCCAGCGGCCACGGGGATGTGTCTCGCAGCTGTCATGCCGGCACCGAAGGAGCCGGATCGGCCGCCGGATTTGGTGGCTGCTCCGAATCGGTCGAAGCCGGTGATGTCGGATTCTCTGCTGGCGGAGCTTCGACGGCGGTCTCTGACGACGTCGGCTCCGGGGCGGGGGTCGGCTCCGCCGGTTGAGGTTCCGGTCCAGTTGTCGGTACAGGTGTGACAACCGGGTCCGGCACGGGCGACGGACTCGGCTGTGTTGGTTGGGTCGGCACCGCGGTGCCAGGATTTGCCGGAGCAGGAGTGCCGGTGCCACTGTTGGTGCCGCTGTTGGTGCCGGGGTCGGACGCCGTGCCGGGGGCACCGGTAGGTTTACCGCCCCGATCTGGCGTGGGTGTGCCACCCGGAGCAGTCCCCGGCCTGCTGTCCGGCGCCGTCGTTGATGTTCGCGGCGTTTTGTCCTGCGGGGCGTTCCCTGCCGTACCGGACGTGGACGAGTCCTCCGGGCCCTGGCCGGCCTTGTCGGCCGCCTTTCCATCCGGGCTGTCCCACGAAACAACGGGACTCATACCGGGCTGCACCGGCTCGGCAGCCATCACCGAATTTGCCAAACCGGTGCCTTCGCTTTGCTGGCTAGCGCCGCCGGGGAGGTAGCTGTTCCGTTCCGCGGCGGTGCCCTGGGCGATGCCCGGTGATGAACCGAACAGACCGAAGTCTTGGGGACTTTGAGCGGCCGTGGCGGTCAGGGCCGTCAAGGTCGCCACCGCCACTGTCACGGCGGCCGCGCGCACAGAGAAGGCGTGCTTACGGGTGGTGCCCTCGTCGGCGATCGACTGCGCAACCGGGGCGGAAACACCGATGGGCGAATGCTTCCGTCCGCCCACTTCACTCGTGGTGGCTGCTTCCGCTTCCGTACTGCGCACGTGCGCCAGCGCGTGCTCCTTGGCCGGAGCTACATGGTCTCGGGCCACGAAGTAGGCAGCGCCCAGGCTGATCGAGGCCTTCGGATCCGCGTCTATCGCGATGGGACGTCCCAACTCAGCGGACAGCATTTGAGCGACCAGCGGGATCCGGGATGAGCCGCCAGTCAGCAGAACCGCGGTCAGGTCATCGGCGGCAACGTTCGCCGCCTCCAGCGCCCGGTTCAGGGAGCCGATAGTATCGCGCACAAGGTGCTCGATCAGGCCCTCGAACTCCGTCCGCACCAGGCGTATAGCCGTCTGGTGTTCCGGCAGCAAGACGGGGATGGTCGCCTCAGAGTCCACCGAGAGGGCCTCTTTTGCTTCGACGCAGTCGCGCCTGATTTGGGCCAGTGCCATCCGCGCCTCCGGCGTAGTGAGGTCTGCACCGTTCAGTCCGCCGTCCAGGTTGGCCGCTACGTGGTCAAAGACGAGGTCGTCAACATCCGCTCCGCCCACCCGGTCGAGACCTTCTGGCCTGCCCAGCAGGGTGAACGAGGAGGTGTCGTCCTTGCGCAGAACGGCAGCATCAAAGGTCCCGCCGCCGAAGTCGTAGACCGCGATCAAGCTCCCGGCCGGCACCCGTGCCTGCGAGGCGTAATGCAAGGCGGCGGCCTCAGGCTCGCTCAGCGGCACCACGTCAGCCAGCCCGACGGCGGCCAGAGCCTCCCGGATCAGTCCCACCTTGTAGTCGCCCCAGCTAGCGGGATGGGACACCACCACGCTTTCCGGGGCCTCGCCTTCGCGTTCCTGCGTCCGGTCGACGACCCACCGGACAACCGTGGCAAAAATGCTCTCGGGCGTGACGAACTGGTCCCCCACCAGGATCGGCACAGCATCACCGATCCGCCGCTTGAATTCGCGGACCACCCGCTCAGGGGAAGTAACTCCCCGTCTCTCGGCGGCCTCACCGACCAGGACGGTACCGTCATCGCCCAAATAAATGACGGACGGCACGGCCGCCGCACGCGAACCCAAACTAACAGGCTGCGGCTGCCGAGCGTCGAGATCCCCTTCCCCGTATCGGACAGTCGCTGCTGCCGTGAAACTTGTGCCGACATCGACACTCAGTACATAGGCCATGAATCCCCCATAGGACGCCCAGCGAGGACATCCCTCACCGCTTTCATACTGTTGCCAGAGCCACGCTCTGCTTCCCCCGCCGGCCGGATGCCCGCCCGTGTCCTAGGCACTGCTAGTGACACTCTCAGCTCCCGGCCGCAGTGCCCCAAAAGTGAATGCGGCATCCTTCCTGATGCCGTTCCAACATGGTTTAGCGTAGGAGCGCTTCCGGGGTAAAACAAGGGAGAATTCACGCCACAAAGCCCGGTCGTGACCATTCTGGAGTTGGTTAATGGTTCACTCAAAGCTTTGGTTAATGGTTACTTCCAAGGACGATAGATCCCTGCGAATGCACTGCGACAGTGGTACATATGCCGGTTTCAGCATCTGCCTGACGTCATCCCTCTCGGGGCGGTTTGGTCAACCGATTACACCTACTGCATACAACGAAAACCGGGCCGACCAGCACCTCGCAGGGCACAATAAAAATATGTCTGTCACCACCCGGGCTCCTCACACCTTTGCGGTCTTCCTTCGGGGCATCAATGTCGGCGGAATTCGGATTGCCATGAAGGATTTGAGTCAGGTCCTGGCTCATTCCGGCTTCGCGGACGTCCAAACGGTGCTGGCGTCGGGCAACGTGGTTCTCCGCACAGAGACCGATGATCCGGCAGTGGTCAAGGAAAGCGTCCAATCAACCTTGCGCGCAGCCTTCGGCTACGACGCCTGGGTGATCGTCAAAAGCCGGGAAGAAGTAGCGGCCATCATCGACGGCTACCCCTTTACCCCGGCCGAGGACGGTGTTCCCCGACATGCCTATGCGGTAATCACCACCGGTCGGGACGTAGTGGAACGAATGCTCGAGGACTGCCCCGGGCTGTCACCCGAAGAGCGTGCTGCTCCCGGCGGCGATGTCTTGTACTGGGAAGTCCCGAAAGGCAGCACCTTGGAGTCGAAGCTGTCCAAGCACCTTGCCAAGGCGAAGTACAAGCAACTGACCACCACGAGGAACCTCAACACGATGCACAAGGTGCTGGCCAAGTTTCCGCCACAGACCTGACAGGCGGCCGACGGCACGTGCTACCCAGGGTGGAGGCGCCCACACGTAATTCATCCTCTTGGAGGATGGTACGCCGCAGGGATGCGATTTTAGACTCGTAGCAGGCAGTCCAATAACCGGTGCGTCCGGCCAGAGGACTATTGAGGGAGGGGGGTCCTTTGCTGGTCGACTCAGTCACGTGGATATCTGCCGTCATCTGTGCCGGCCCCTTTGCCCTGCTCCTGGCCACCGGTGCGCTGGTCAGCATTTGGCGGAGCAACCGGCAGCGCGCCGCTAAGTCGGGCTGGTCCGTGGTGGTGCTGGCATTACCGCTCCTCGGCCCGCTGCTCTGGTTTTTGACCGCATCGCGCTGGGCCGCTGCCGGTATGTCCCGGTCCGACATAGCGCCTGTACATCGAGCAACAGGGCCTTCAGCCCCCTAAAGGTTCCTCCAGGATGAGTTCCCCGGTCCGATCGCTGCGGTCGGCCCCAATTATCGGCCATGCCTCGGGGGTATCGATCCATGCCATCTGCGTGTTGGACCTGAATCGCCCGCTTTCTTACTGTTGCCAGTATGACCACCTACGCGGCCGCGCAGCCCGAAAGCCACCCAGCCAACTCCGGAAAGCAGATCCTTCAGGTCGGGCCGGTGAATCCCGCCGTGGCTACTGCATTGGCCCAGGAGTTCGGTGCCCTGCGACTCCCGGACGGCCCGGAGCGCGCAGAATTCCTGCTGCGGCACGCCGACGGCGTTCAGGTGGCGGTCTGTTCCGGCCGGATCGGTGTGGATACCGATCTGATGCGCCGACTGCCCAACCTTGAGGCCATTGTGAACTTTGGCGTGGGCTACGATGCCACGGACGTCAAACAGGCGAAGGAACGGGGCATCGCCATCAGCAACACACCGGACGTACTCACCGACTGCGTGGCAGACACGGCGCTGGCCCTCTACCTGGATGTGCTGCGCCAAACCACCGCCGCCGACCGGTTTGTCCGCCGGGGCAAGTGGCAGTCAACCCCGTCCTATCCGCTGGCCGTCCGCGCTTCCGGCAAGAAGGTCGGAATCCTCGGCCTTGGCCGCATCGGCAGGGCCATCGCAGCGCGATTGGAGGCCTTCAACTGCGAGATCCACTATCACAACCGCCGTCCCGTCGAAGGCTCCGACTTCGTCTACCATGCCTCACCGGCCGCCCTGGCCGACACCGTGGAGGTACTGGTCATCGCCGCAGCCGGAGGCCCCGAGACGGCCCGCCTGGTCGACGCCGAGGTGCTGGCCAAACTCGGTTCTGACGGCTATCTGGTCAACATTGCCCGAGGCTCCGTAGTGGACGAACAAGCCTTGATCTCCGCCTTGACGGAGGGCCGCTTGGCCGGTGCCGGGCTGGATGTCTATGCGTCCGAACCGCACGTCCCCGCCGAGCTGATGGAACTGGAGAACGTCGTCCTGCTCCCCCACATCGGCAGCGGAACCCACGAGACCCGCGCCGACATGGCCGCACTGACCCTGGAGAACCTGCGCTGTTACCTGCGCGACGCTTCACTGGTCACTCCGGTGAACTAAGGCGCAACGCAGATACTTGTAGGACAAGTTCGCTACTTGTAGGATGAGTTTTATCTGCACATCCCGCGTAAGGACCGCCATGCCCTACACACCCGATGCCATCCGGCACGTCAAGCTTTCAACCGCCACCCTGCCGCTGGCCACCCCGATTTGCGATGCCAAGGTCTTCACCGGACGCCAGAAGCCGATGACTGAAGTGGTCTTCCTGTTTGCCGAGATCACCACCGAACAGGGCCATCAGGGCCTGGGTTTTAGCTACTCCAAGCGCGCCGGCGGCCCCGCCCAGTACGCCCATGCCAAGGAAGTCGCCGACACCATGATCGGCGAGGACCCCAACGACATCGCCAAGCTGTACAACAAGCTGCTGTGGGCCGGCGCCTCGGTGGGCCGCTCCGGCGTCGCGACCCAGGCCTTGGCCGCCCTGGACATTGCGCTGTACGACCTCAAGGCCAAGCGGGCCGGGCTGCCGCTGGCCAAATTCCTCGGCGCGCACCGCGACTCGGTCCGCACCTATAACACCTCGGGCGGCTTCCTGAATGCCTCCATCGACCAGGTCAAGGACCGCGCCAGCCGCTCCATCGAAGAGGGCATCGGCGGCATCAAGATCAAGGTCGGCCTGCCCGATACCGCAGAGGACCTGCGCCGTGTTGCTGCCGTCCGCGAGCATATTGGCGACGACGTGCCGCTGATGGTGGATGCCAACCAGCAGTGGGACCGCGCCACTGCCCTCCGCATGGGACGCCGCCTGGAACAGTTCGACCTGGTCTGGATCGAAGAGCCGCTGGACGCCTACGACGCCGAGGGCCACGCCGCCCTTGCCGCCGCCCTGGACACGCCGATCGCGACCGGCGAAATGCTGGCCTCGGTGGCCGAGCACGAACGGCTGATTGCCGCCCGCGCCTGCGACATCATCCAGCCCGACGCACCGCGCGTCGGCGGCATCACCCAGTTCCTCCGGCTGGCCACGCTGGCCGACCAGGCCGGGCTGGACCTGGCCCCGCACTTCGCCATGGAGATCCACCTGCACTTGGCCGCCACCTACCCGCGCGAACCGTGGGTGGAGCACTTTGACTGGCTCGACCCGCTGTTCAACGAGCGTCTTGAGACCCGCGACGGCCGGATGATCGTCCCGGACCGTCCGGGCCTCGGCTTCACCTTCAGCGACCAAGCGCGCGCCTGGACCACGGACAGCGTGGAGTTCGGCCGCGCCTAACCCGGGCCGGGCATCATCCACATAACGACGGCGGTGCCCCGCACCGCCGTCGTTCCCCCACCTGCCACGAAGGAAGGCGCCTGAGCGATGAAACCGAACCTAACGTCCGCCCTGGTCGATGAGCTGCGCCGGCGCATTGTCGACGGCGAGATTGCCCCGGGCGACAAGCTGCCCAGCGAGAACACGCTGATCGCCGAACACGGCGTGAGCCGCACCGTAGTGCGCGAGGCCATCACCCGGCTGCAGGCCGAGGGGCTGGTGCATACCCGGCGCGGCAGCGGCAGCTTTGCCCTGACCCCGCCGGTGGAGCCGGACGGGCCGCGGACCGCCCGGCCGGTGCGGACGCTGCAGGAGCGGCGGGCGCTGGTGGAGTTCCGCACCGGCGTGGAAAGCGAAGCCGCTGCCTTGGCCGCCGTCCGGCGGACCGACCAGCAGGTGGCGGCCCTGCGCGCCGCAAACGCTGACTTCTCTCGCTCCGGTTCCAACCCGGCCGCGGCCTTGGCCCACGATTTCGAGTTCCATCGCACCGTCGCCGAGGCCAGCGGCAACCCCTATCTGCAGGATGCGATCGCGGCCCTCGGCCCGGCCATGATTGCCATGCCCCGCTACCGGCTGGAGGCCAGCGCGGCCGACGGGGAAACCACACGCCTTGCCGAAGTGGCGGACGAGCATGCAGCGGTGCTGGCCGCCGTCGAGGCCGGCGATGCCATGGCCGCCGCCGCCGCGATGCGCACCCATCTGGTCAACTCGCGGCACCGGTTGGAGCGCGAATCGGGGCACTGATGAGCCCCGGGAACTGCACGCACCGTAGGTCGCAGGGTCCGGATACGGAAGCGGCAGCAGACCAAGGTCTGCTGCCGCTTCGTTGTTGCGCGCGGGTGGGCCGGCTGTGGCTACTCGGCAGCCTTGACGGCCAACACCGGCCGGTCTGCCTGCAGCAGGATGCGCTGGGCGTGCGAACCCATGATGAACTTGCCCACCTGGCTGCGCTGGCGCAGACCGATGACGATCAGCGAGACCTCTCGTTCACGGGCCAGCTCGAGGATCTCCTCGGCCAAGTCGTCGCGGTGCGTGGGGCGCAAGACCTCGACTGTCACACCAGCTTCATCGGCGGCCGATTTAAGCCGCAGGAGGTCTTCCTCGGAGGCCACTGTCTTGTCGACCAGTGCACCTTCCCGGGTGGAGTTGACGATCAGCAACTCTTCTCCGCGGAGCTTGGCTTCCGCGATCCCGGCGGACACGGCCGCCTCGCCGACCGGGGTAGGTACATAACCGACCAGGATGCTCATGCGTTCTCCTTAGATTTGGTGAGGGGTGCGGTCCGGGAATTCTTTCGGCGCTCTATGGCGGACTTGACCATCGGCCAGACAGCGACCAGCACGAACAGAACTACCAGCGTGCCGGAGATCGGCCGGCCCATGAATCCGGCGACGTCTCCGTCGAGCACCAACAGCGAACGCCGCAGGCTGGACTCCAGCAGCGCACCGAGCACGAAGGCCAACACCAGCGGTCCGGGCTCGAATCCGAATTTTTTCATCAGGTACCCGACGGCGCCGAAGAGGACCACCAGCAGCACATCGAACATCGAGTTGCGGATGGTGTAGGCGCCCAGCAAGGTGATCAGTGCGGTGATCGGAGCGAGGATGGCGGCGCGCACCCGCAGGATGCGGACGAACAAGCCGACCAGCGGGATGGACATGATCAGCAGCAGGATGTTGCCGATGTACATCGAGTTGACCACACCCCAGAACAGATCCGGGTTCTCGACAATGAGCTGCGGCCCCGGGGTCACGCCCTGGATGAGCAGCGCGCCGAAGATGATCGCCATGGTGGCGTTGGCGGGAATGCCCAAGGTGAGCAGCGGGATGAAGGAGCTTGTGGCCGCGGCGTTGTTGGCGGTCTCCGGACCGGCAACGCCCTCCACGGCGCCCTTGCCGAAGCGTTCCGGGTTCTTGGCGCGCTTCTTCTCCACTGCGTAGGCGGCGAGTGAGGAGATGGTGGCGCCGCCGCCAGGCAGGATGCCCAGGAAGAAGCCAAGCACCGAGCCGCGCCCGATGGCCCCGGCCGACTGCTTGAGGTCCTTCTTGGACGGCCAAACGTTTGCCACTGTTGCCGGCGCCTGGGCCGCGCGGTGGCGTTCTTCCAGGTTGTAGAGAATCTCGCCGACGCCGAACAAGCCCATGGCCACCGGGACAAAGTCGATGCCGTCGGCCAGACTCAGGTTGCCAAACGTGAAGCGTTCGGCACCGGTGAAAATGTCGCGGCCAACGGTGGCCAGCAGAAGTCCGAAGGCGGCGGCGATCAATGCCTTGATTTTGGCGCCGTTGCTGATCGTGGCGACCAGCAGGATGCCGACCATGGCCAAGGCTGCGTACTCGGGCGGGCCGAAGTCCAATGCGAAACCTGCCACCAGCGGGGCGAGGAAGGTCAAGCCGATGATGGCCACCGTGCCGCCGATGAAGGAGCCGATGGCGGCGATGCCCAGCGCCGTTCCGGCTTTGCCCTTCCTGGCGAGCTGGTAGCCGTCGAAGACGGTGACGACGGAGCTGGCTTCGCCCGGAAGTCGCAACAGCACCGAGGTGATAGTGCCGCCGTATTGTGCGCCGTAGAAGATGCCCGCCAACATGATGATGGCCGTGACGGGCTCGATCCCGTAGGTCAGCGGCAGCAGGATGGCGATGGTGGCTGCCGGACCGAGGCCAGGCAGTACGCCGATCAGCATGCCGATGACAACGCCCAGCAGGCAGTACAGCAGGTTGGAGGGTTCTAGGACGACGCCGAAGCCGTCCATGACCGGTTGCAGGAAATCCATGCGAGAACCTTTGGATCAGTGGGCGAGGGTGGGGCGCGAGGGTTCCGCGGTGGCGGCAAAGCCGACACCGTGGGAGCGCGCAACCCGCTAGAACAGGTGGGGAATCGACGTTCCCAGGGCAAGGATGAAGATGGCGTAGAACGCGGCAACAATCAGCAGTGAGTAGATGATGGCACCCCGCCAGGATTCACCGCCGAGGAACTTCATCCAGACCAGGCAGAGGAGCAGTGCAGGGACCTCGAAGCCGATCAGCGGCATCAGCAACACCATGATCAGCAGGGTCACAAACCCTATGGCCGCAAGCCAGGACAGTTTGGAGAATTTCTCCCCGTCACGGCCCCCACGCCGCCCAACAACCAGTTGGGCGAGCGCGAGGACAGCGATGATCAGGCTGACCACGAACGGCCACATGCCGGGCCGGGGCTGGGAGGGCGTTCCCAGCCCCAGACCGAGCGACATGACGAGCCCCGCCACGCCCAGCGCCAGCACCACGAGGGATGAAGCGAGGTTGGCAATGCGTCCTGCCGGCGGTGCGGCCTCGGCTTCCCATTGGGCAGCCAGTTCCTCCGGTGTCAGGTCATCGTCGACGACGTCGACTGACTCAGTACCTTCTGCTGGCGTCTCGCGGTGGGGCGTCATGGTTTAACTCGATTCGCTGTGGAGGCCGGACGGCCTCACGTGGGTGTTGCTACTCGCCGGCCAGCGAGATGTCGTACTTCTCGGTGAGCTCCTTGTACTTGGCAGCCAAGTCGTTCCACTGCTGGACGACTTCCTCGCCGGAGATCTCCTTGGGGGTCAGCATGTTCTTCTCGTTGAAGGCCTTGTACGTGTCCGTGGCCTGAGCGGCCTCGACCGACTCGACCAGCTTGGCCTTCACATCTTCAGGCAGGCCCTTCGGGGCAGCCAGGGCGCGGTACTGGGAGACCGGAACTTCGTAGCCTTCTTCGATGGCGGTGGGGACGTCCGGCAGGAAGGTGTTGCGCTCGTCGGAAAAGACAACGATCGGCTTGACTTTGCCGGCGTCGATCTGCGGCTTGGCTTCACCCAGCTGAATGGTGGCCAGCTGGACCTGGTTGCCCATGACAGCGGTCAGCGCAGGGGAACCCGAATCGAACGGCACCGCGGTGCCCTTGATCTCGGCCTGGGCGAACAGGATGGCCTGGGACAGCTGCGAGCCGGTGCCCACGCCGGTGGTGCCGAAGGTCAGCTTCTTGGAGCTGTTCTTGATGTCGTCCAGGTTTTCAAAACCGGATTCGGCGCTGGCAACCAACACGTAGTCGTCCTGGGAGAGGCCCTTGATGACATCCAGGTCGTCAAGGCTGACGGCTTCGCCTTCAGACACTGCCAGCGGAGTGATCGTGATCAGCGAGGCATTCAGCAGGACGAGGTTCTGTCCGTCGGGCTTCATTGCCGCGACTTCCTGCGTTGCCAGGGCGCCGTTGGCACCGGGCTTGTTCACCACCGGAACAGCGACGCCGAGCTCGTCCGCCATGCCTTCGGCCGCGGTGCGCGCGATCAGGTCCGTCGACCCGCCCGGAGCCTGGCCGACGGTCAGGGTGATGGGTCCGTTGGGGAAGGTGTCCCCCTCGGCGGCAGTGCCGCCCCCAACGTTGCCGCCGCAAGCGGTCAACGCCAGCGCAGCAGAGGCAGCGGTCAGACCTAGAACGGTCCGGCGGATGGAGAGTGCTTTCACTTCGGGCTCCTTGCTCGATGAACAGCGATGTTCGAACGGGTCTCGGCCGTGACCCGACTCATATGAGACAGGTCACTAGTGGCTCGGACATCGAGCTTAGAAAGAGACTATGATGCATGTCCAAGCCCATTAGTGCATTGAATGATACTTGAAAGGCATCATGTTCACCTTGGACCAGGCCCGCAGTTTCATCGCTGTCGCCGAAGAGTTGCATTTCGGCCGAGCCGCGGAGCGGCTGAGCATGACCCAGCCCCCGCTCAGCAGGCAGATCCAGAAACTGGAGCGCAGCATCGGCGTCGAACTCTTGGAGCGGGACAACCGCAAGGTGGCATTGACCGCCGCCGGACACGCCTTTCTCTCCGAGGCGCGGAAGCTGGTGGTGTCGGCAGACCGGGCGCCCCGAACGGCACGCCGCATCGCCGCCGGCCGGGCGGGTGAGATCCGGATTGGCTTCACTGCCGCCACCGCCTTCAGCGTCCTCGGACCCCTGCTCGCCGAGATTGCACTGGAACTGCCCGATGTCGACGTCGAACTCGAGGAACTGGTGACCGGGGAGCAGGTCCAGGCCATTATGGACGGCGACCTTGATCTCGGACTGGCCCGCCCGCCCTTCGACACAGACCTCTTCGAATCGCACCTGATGCTGTCGGAGAACCTGATGCTCGCTGTTCCCAGCGGGCATCCGCTGGACCAACTGGCACGTCCGCTTGCGGTGGCCGACCTCAAAGACGTGCCGCTCATCATGCATTCACCGATCAAGGCGCGCTATTTCTACGATCTGGTGGTGCGCCAAATCCCGATCGAACACGGCAACGTCGTGCACATCGTCAGCCAGATCCTGACCATGGTGGCGCTGGTGGCGGCCGGCCGAGGCGTGGCCTTCGTGCCCGAATCGGCACAACTGCTGGGAGTCGATGGCGTCAGCTACCTGCATCTGCCCGAACTCGCGCCGGACTCGGTGGAGCTGCATGCCATTTGGAACCGGGACTCGCACAACCCAGCGCTACGCAGGATGTTGGACAGCGTGTGGGCCAAAGCCTCCTAGCTGCCAGCCGATCCCGCCGCCTCTCCGAACGTCAATACTCTTAGTGCATCAATCCATACAAAAGAGGGCTTGGACAGGCATCATCCGCCTTCCTAGGGTGGAACCAACGCATTCAACCCCGCCGTCTCCGGCACCAATGCAAAGGAAGATGCACGTGGCCCAGTACACGCCCCAAGAACTCGCAGACAAGCTCAAGGACGGGCTGCTGTCCTTTCCGGTCACGGCCTTCGACGCGGAATTGAACGTTGACGAGGCCGCTTACCGCAAGCACCTGGACTGGCAGTCCAGCTTTGATGTTGCCGGCCTGTTTGCCGCCGGCGGCACCGGTGAAGGTTTCAGCCTGACCCCGGCCGAGGCCGCCCGGGTAGTGCGGATGGCGGTCGAAGAAGCCGGCAGCCGGGTTCCCGTGCTTGCCTCTGCCGGTGGTTCCACCGCCCAGGCGATCCAGAATGCCAAGGACGCCGAGGCCGCGGGCGCCGAAGGGTTGCTGCTGCTGCCGCCGTACCTGACCGAATGCGACCAGGCAGGCCTGTTGGCTCACGTGTCAGCCGTCTGTGCCGCAACCAGCATCGGTGTCATCGTCTACAACCGTGCCAACGCCATCTATTCCGCGGATACCGTGGCTGCGCTGGCTGACCGGCACACGAACTTCATCGGGTTCAAGGACGCCCTGGGCGACATCGAACACCTCACCAAGGTCTACGCCAAGAACGGCGACCGCCTGTTCTACCTGGGCGGCCTTCCGACCGCGGAGACCTTTGCGCTGCCGCTGCTGCAGCTGGGCATGAGCACCTACTCCTCCGCCATGTACAACTTCGTGCCGGAGTTCGCCCTGGACTTCTACCGCGACGTCCGCAATCAGGACCGCGACGCCGTGACCGAGAAGCTCAACCGCTTCGTCCTCCCTTACCTGGACATCCGCGACCGGGTTAAGGGCTATGGTGTCTCCATCGTCAAGGGCGGCTTGAAGGCCGTCGGCCGCGACGGGGGCCTGGTCCGTCCGCCGCTGCAGGATCTGACGGAGAAGGACATCGCCGACCTGTCGGCCCTGATCGACGCCGCCGGCATCCGCCCAGCGGACGCTGCCCTGCAGAACGCCTAGCGTTCGCCGCCTGCCCCGGCTTCGCTTTGCGCAGCACGGGGGATCCCGGGCGGCTCTTGGCCCGAAGCGGCCGCCCGAGACGGGCGGCCGCTTTCCGGCCCTCACCCACAGCCGACCATCCGCAGTAAAAAAGCAGTAAGAAGGAGCACCCGATGCCCACCACGCAGACAAATTTGACAGGCCATTCGATCATTGCCGGCGAATCCGTCACCGGTACCGGCGGCACTGTCAACGGCTTCAACCCTGCCACCAACGAAGTCCTCGAACCGGCCTACAGCCTCATTGACGCTGCCCAGCTGGCGACCGCCACTGCCGCGGCCGAGGAAGCTTTCGCCTCCTTCAGCTCGCTGGATCCGGAAACGCACGCCGCCTTCCTGGAGAAGATCGCCGACAACATCGAAGCCGTCGGTGACGAGCTGGTCGCGCGTGCGATGGCCGAAACCGGTCTACCCGCTGCCCGGTTGAACGGCGAACGCGGCCGCACCACCGGCCAGCTGCGCCTGTTTGCTGCGGTGGTGCGCCAGGGCGATCACCGTGGTGTCCGCATTGATCCGGCCCAGCCGGACCGCCAGCCGATGCCGCGGGTGGACATCCGGCAGCGTAAGGTCGCGCTGGGCCCGGTTGCCGTCTTCGGTGCGAGCAACTTCCCGTTGGCCTTCTCCACGGCCGGCGGCGACACCGCCTCGGCGCTGGCGGCCGGCTGCCCGGTGGTCTTCAAGGCGCACAATGCCCACCCGGGCACCAGCGAAATCGTCGGCCATGCCATTGCCGACGCCGTCCGTGACGCCGGTCTGCATCCGGGCGTGTTTTCCTTGGTCTACGGTCCCGGGGCCAGTATCGGTCAGTCCCTGGTCTCGGATCCGGCGATCAAGGCGGTCGGTTTCACCGGTTCCCGCTCCGGCGGCACCGCCCTGGTGGCCACCGCCGCGGCACGGCCGGAACCGATCCCGGTCTACGCGGAGATGAGCTCGATCAATCCGGTGTTCTTCTTCGACGGCGCGCTCAAGGGCGACCTGGACGCGCTGGCCGCGGCCTACGTCGGTTCGGTCACCGGTTCCAGCGGCCAGCTGTGCACGGCGCCGGGTCTGGTCTTCGTCCCGGCCGGCGAAACCGGAGATGCGTTCGCGGCCGCCGTGAACCGCGCCATGGCCCCGGCCGCCGGCCAGACCATGCTGACCCGCGGCATCGCCGACTCCTGGACCGCCGGTGTCGATACCCTCGGCAAGCAGGACGGCGTGGAGCTGGTGGCCCGCGGCCAGGACGGCGCCACGCAGAACGCACCGGCCCCGGCCGTGTTCGGCACCGATGTTCCCACCTTCCTGTCCAACAACGTGCTGCACGAGGAAATCTTCGGCGCCGCCTCGCTGATGGTCCGCTACACCTCCACCGAGGATCTGCTGGCTGCGGCCAAGCGGCTGGAAGGCCAGCTGACCGCCACCCTGCACATGACCGACGAGGACCAGGCGACGGTGGCTCCGCTGCTGCCGGTGCTGGAGCGCAAGGCGGGCCGCATCCTGGCCAACGGCTGGCCGACCGGCGTCGAAGTGGGACACGCCATGGTCCACGGCGGCCCCTTCCCGGCCACCTCGGATACCCGCACCACCTCGGTCGGGACCCTGGCGATCGAACGGTTCCTCCGCCCGGTGGCCTACCAGAACATCCCGGACGCCCTGCTGCCGGCACCCCTGCAGCAGTCCAACCCATGGCAGCTGAACCGCCGCATCGACGGCACCATGGAACTCGCAGGAGAGTAACGCATGAGCAACCAACCCACCATTGCCGCCGTCGAGGTGGTCCCGGTCGCCGGGCACGACTCGATGCTGCTGAACCTCTCCGGTGCGCACGGTCCGTTCTTCACCCGGAACGTGGTCATCGTGACCGATTCCGACGGCCGCACCGGCCTGGGCGAAGTCCCCGGCGGCGAGAAAATCCGTACCACCATCGAGGACGCCGGCGCCATGATCACCGGCCGGCCGGTGGCCCGCTTCCGCAGCCTGCTGCGGGAAATTGCCGCCGCTTTCGCCGACCGCGATTCCGGCGGCCGCGGGCTGCAGACCTTCGACCTGCGCACCACCGTGCACGCCGTGACCGCCGTCGAATCCGCATTGCTTGACCTGCACGGACAGTTCCTCGGCGTTCCCGTGGCCGAACTGCTCGGCGACGGCCAGCAGCGCGACGCGGTGCCGATGCTCGGCTACCTGTTCTACGTGGGCAACCCGGACGCCACCGACCTGCCGTACCTGCGCGAACCCAACGGCTCGGACGACTGGGAGCGGGTGCGCCGGGAAGAGGCCATGACCCCGGAGGCCGTGGTCCGTTTGGCCGAGGCAGCGCAGGCCCGCTACGGCTTCCAGGACTTCAAGCTCAAGGGCGGCGTCCAGGCCGGCGACCTGGAGGTCGACGCGGTGACAGCGCTCAAGGAGCGCTTCCCCGACGCGCGCATCACGCTGGACCCGAACGGCGGCTGGCTGCTGCAGGACGCCATCCGGCTGGGCAAGCGCATGCAGGGCGTGGTGGCGTACGCCGAAGACCCCTGCGGCGCCGAGGGCAAGTTCTCCGGCCGCGAAGTGATGGCGGAGTTCCGCCGGGCGACCGGGCTGCAGACCGCCACGAACATGATCGCCACCGACTGGCGCGAAATGGCCCACGCGGTGCGCACCAACGCCGTCGACATTCCGTTGGCCGATCCGCACTTCTGGACCATGGCCGGCTCGGTCCGCGTGGCACAGCTGTGCAACGAGTTCGGTCTGACCTGGGGCTCGCACTCGAACAACCACTTCGACATCTCACTGGCCATGTTCACCCAGGTCGGCGCGGCCGCCCCGGGCGAAATCACCGCGCTGGACACGCACTGGATCTGGCAGGACGGCCAAGGCCTGACCAAGGAACCGCTGCTGATCCGCGACGGCCAGATCAAGGTGCCCCAGGCCCCGGGCCTGGGTGTGGAACTGGACCGCGAGCGGCTGGCCGAGGCCAACGCCCTGTACCTGGAGCACGGCCTCGGCGCGCGCGACGACGCCGCCGCCATGCAGTACCTGGTGCAGGGCTGGGAATTCGATCCCAAACGCCCCTGCCTGGTCCGCTAGGACCTTCCGCCCGCCCCGCACCCCGCAGGGCGGGCGGATTTTTCCGTTCTACCGTGTGATGCTCTGTCCGGTCGGCCGTTTCTGGCCGGCCGGACATTGCCGTGATTTCAGGAGGTTCCGTGGAAGGAGTGCTGCTCGGCTTCGGCGTAGTGCTGGTGATCGTTGCGGTGGGCTTCGCGGCCGCGGCCATCTTGCCGCAGAAGGCGCCGGACATGCAGCGCGGGCTCACGCCGGTGATCTTCTACATCACGAATCCGGCGCTGATGCTGGTGTTGCTCGCGGACACTGATCTCGCGTCGGTGGTCGGCGTCTACACCCCCATTGCCTTGATCACGGCGGCCGTTGCAGGCACGGTGTATGCGCTGTTCAGTCGCTTCCTGCTGCGGCGGTCGGCCGCACAAACGGCCGGCGGTGCCATGGCTTCCACCTACGTGAATGCCGGGAACATCGGCGTACCGATCGCCCTCTACGCAGTGGGCAGCGCAGATCCGGTGGTTTCGGTGCTGCTGGCCCAACTCCTGGTCATCGCGCCGATCTACTTATCCATTTTTGCGTGGTGCCAACGGAAGACTGCTGCCGCTAAGCACCTTCATCCCGACGGCGGTGCTCCCGCGGCTGCCCCGCTATGGCGCAGCGTAGTGCGCTCCATCCTCAACCCCGTCACCGTTGCTACCGCCGCCGGGGCCCTGATGGCCTTGACCGGGCTGAACCTTCCGGAGGTGCTCTGGGCACCGATAGAAATGCTGGGCAACGCCTCCATCCCCCTACTGCTCATGCTGTTCGGCATGAGCCTGTACGGGCAGAAGCCACTGACCCAGCGGAGCCTGCGTGCGGACGTGGCACTGGGCACGGTGGTGAAACTTCTGCTGATGCCGGCCCTCGCGTGGGTGGTCGGGCACTTCCTCTTCCGACTGGACAGCACCCCGCTGCTCGGCGTTGTGGTCATGGCTGCCTTGCCCACTGCGCAGAACGTCTTTTTGTTCGCCAGCCAGTTCAGGATGCAGTCCACCCTGGTGCGGGACATTATCTTCCTCAGCTCAATGCTCTCGCTGCCCGCCGTCCTGCTTGTCGCCCTGCTGCTGGGCTAGCGTTTCAGGCGGCCGCCGCGCGGGCGACGGGCAGGGGGCGGCTGTCGGCCTCCAACTGCAGGGTGAGGTCCAGGAGAATACTCTCCTTCGACGCCAAAGTGTCCGCCAGGTATTCCGCCAGTCCACGCTCGGTGACTAAGCGGAGATCAGCCATGATCTCCCCTTGCAGGACCGCTTGTGTGCTGCTGATTTCGACCGGTGTGAAAATGGCGCCCCCGACGCCGTGTTCAACGACCAGGTCGATGCTGTCGCGGAAAACCCGTTCGCCACCTTCGCGCGGTGATGCCGTCAGGGTGAAGACAATCTTGTCCGGTGTCACATTAACTCCTTCAATCAATGCTCGACTGCGGCTCACGTCTATCGGCAGACTGTGCCCGCTATGCTGTTGTTATCGCCTATCCGGCTTTTCCCGGCTTCTTTCACGCGTGTTCCCCTGAGGTTTTTCGACACGTGAATTGCTGAAAACTCCGTAGGCTTTGGCCGCCACGAGAACGAATCCTATGAGGGCGACGCCAGCAAGCTTCGCAGCGATACCCACGGGCAGAGCCATCATCCCGACCAGCAGCATCAGCGGCACCCAGATACCCTTGACCGAAGTGCCATCAAACCCTGACCGCAATTTTCGTGCAAGATCAGGGTCCTCCAGGCCGAGGTAGTGCTCTATGGCCTTGAGCCGTTGTTGTTCTTCAGGGGATAGGGGCATCCGCATCTCCTCACGGGCTGCACCGTCGAGAGCTTCCGTCGTCGTGGTGGTCTTGGTTATCCGCCGGGATAAGACGGTTCCGAGTTTCATCACGGCGGCTGGCTTGGGGTTTCCTGCACTCGTAGCCTGATGAAAGGTGAAAACTATTCGTGATCGGCGCCGGAAAGCAGGAATTTTGTTACCTGCTCGGATTGTATCCAGTGAAATTCTTTAAGGCCAATAATCCGTTCGCCGTGGGCGAAGCAGAAACACTGATTGTTTATCTGCATTTGTTCAACTGTTTGAGAAACATACTTTCCCGTGTCAAAAAAGCATTCAGGAAGCCGACCAACCGTCCGCATCCGCGACGCCCCGGCATGCCTCACGGATAGCCCCTGGAGGACGAGGCATTAAATGCCGGCGGCGCCCGGGCTGGTCATGACCAGAACCCGGGCGCCGCCGTCGTTACTGTGGTGGTGGCTCAGCCCCAGGGGATGGCGCCGAGCAGGATGCCGACCGCCAGCATGACCAGCGAGACGATGGCCGCGCGCCAGAGCACCTTCTTGTGGTGGTCGCCCAGCTCCACGCTGGCCAGCGAGACCAGCAGCAGGATGGCCGGGACCAGCGGGCTCTGCATGTGCACGGGCTGTCCGGTGATCGAAGCCCGGGCCATTTCGGCCGGGGCGATGCCGAAGTGTGCGGCGGTTTCGCTCAGCACCGGCAGCACACCGAAGTAGAACGCGTCGTTGCTCATGAAGAACGTCATTGGGATGCTGAGCAGGCCGGTGATCACGGCCATGAACGGGCCCATCGAATCCGGAATGATGTCCACCAGCCAGGCAGCCATGGCATCCACCATGCCGGTGCCGTTGAGCACGCCGGTCAGCACGCCTGCGGCCATCACCATGGACACGACGGCGACGATGCTCTTGCCGTGCGCGACCAGCTGGGCTGCCTGCTCCTTGACGTTCGGGAAGTTGACCACCAAGGCGATGGCGGCGCCGACCATGAACACGTAGGCCAGCGGAACGACGTCCAGCACCAGGATCACCATGACCGCTACCGTCAGGGCCAGGTTGAACCAGAACAGGTGCGGGCGCAGGGTGGGACGGTTCGGATCCAGTGCCGAATCGGTCAGCGATCCGACGGAAGCATTCTCCTCTGCGGGTGCTTCCAGGACTGCCACCGAGCCCCCGGCCGGAGCCGTGCCGGCCGGGGAGGTGCCGGGAACCGGCTTGACGGCGCCGCGGCCGCCACGGCCGCCGAAGATCGAGCCGGCCTTGCCGCGGGAGGTGCGGGTGCCGCCGTCGTTGTTCTCCGCAGCATCAGCCCACAGGTCGGGCTTGCCCTTGGCAGCGGCCTTGGCATTGCCGCCGGCCAGGCGCTTGCGTTCGCTCAGGCCCAGTGTCCAGGCGAACACCATCACGATGACGATGCCGGCCAACAGGGACGGGATCATCGGCACGAAAACGTCGGAGGGAGACACATCCAGCGCCGCAGCAGCGCGGGCCGTCGGGCCGCCCCACGGGACAATGTTCATGGTGCCGTTGGCCAGGCCGGCCACGCAGGTCAGCACCACCGGGCTCATGCCCAGCCGCAGATAGATCGGCAGCATGGCGGCCGTGGTGAGGATAAAGGTGGTGGACCCATCGCCGTCCAGCGAGACCACGGCGGCCAGCACCGCGGTGCCCAGCACCACCTTGGCCGGGTCGTTGCCCAAGGTGCGCAGAATGAAGCGCACCAACGGGTCGAATAGACCGACGTCGATCATCAGGCCGAAGAAGATGATGGCGAACATCAGCAGAGCTGCTGTGGACGTCAACGACTTCATCGACTCAAGGACCATGTCGCCCAGGCCGAGGCCCGCACCGGCGAAGAGGCCGAAGATCGTCGGCACAATAATCAGGGCCAGAACGGGTGTCAGTTTCTTGGTCATGATCAGCGCCATGAAGACCGCGATCATTGCGAAGCCGAGAAATACCAGCACAGCAACTCCTTTGTATAAAAACTGCCGGTGTGACCGGCCCTACAGACTCTAGGGTGGTGCGGATCACTGGTGGCGGTTTCGCCCACTTCAGGTGCATACTGCTTATTGCGCACGTTTTGCTCATTTAGCTCACATCACCGGCCGCAGGCCGCCCCGGGAGGCACCATGGAGAACGGGGGCGACCGCCGCCCGCGGATGGGATTCTCCGCGCGCATGCTGCTGCTCCAGGTAGGCGTGGTGGCGCTGGTGCTGCTGCTCTCCGCGGTGGTGCTGGGCTGGTTGACCTATCAGCGGCTGGGCGAAGATGCGGAACGCCAGGCCCTGGCTGTGGCCCGCGCGGTTGCAGCCTCGGGCGATGTCCGCACCGAAACCGCCGCACTGGCGGACGCTGGGCCGGAACAGCTTTCCGCCAAGGCCTTGGCGGGCGGGCCGCTGCAGTCCCAGGCCGAAGATATCCGGCGGCGGACCCGCGCGCTGTTCGTGGTGATCACCGACGATTCCGGCCTGCGGCTGGCGCATCCCAACCCGGCGGAGCTGGGCCGGATGGTCAGCACCGACCCCTCCGAAGCGCTGGCCGGCCGTGAGGTCACCGAACAGGAACAGGGCACTCTGGGCCATTCGGCGCGTGCCAAAGTCCCCGTGTTCGCCCCCGGTTCCACAACCGTGGTGGGCGAGGTCAGCGTCGGCTTCTCCAGCCAGGACGTGCTGCAATCCCTGGCCAGCAACATCCTGCCCATCGCCGCCACCACTGCCGGAGCGCTGGCACTTGGCCTGGCGGCCTCGCTGCTGCTGGGCCGGCGGCTGAAGCGGCTGACGCTGGGACTCGAGCCCGAGGAGATTGCCGCCCTCACCCAGGACCAGGAGGCGGTGCTGCGCGGCGTGGATGAGGGCGTCATCGGCGTTTCCGCCGAGCGCAGGATCACCGTGTTCAACCGCGAGGCCAAACGACTGCTGGGCTTCACCATTGATGCCGATCTGGTCGGCCGGCCGCTCGAGGGGCTGCCGCTGCCCGGCCTGGAGGAATCCGGCCTGCCGGACGCATTGGGCCGGCTGCTCGATGCCGCGGACCCGCAGTCGCCGACGGTGGAGCTGGTGGTTGGTTCCCGCGTGCTGATCCTCTCCGCCCGAGAGGTGCAGGCCAGCCGCACCCCCGGCCGGCGCGGCTACCGCCCCGGGACCGGCACCGGCCCGGTGGTTCCGCGTGCCCCCGAACTGGGCTGGGTGATCATGCTGCGCGACCGCACCGCGGTCCAGTCCCTGACCAGGCAGCTGGACGCCGTGGGCGCGCTGAGCACGGCGCTGCGTGCGCAAAGGCACGAGTTCGCCAACCGGCTGCACACGATCTCCGGCCTGCTGGCCACTGGGAACCCCAGCCATGCGCAGGACTACCTCACGTCGATCATGCAGACCGGTCCACTGAACTACCCCGCAGAACAGGCCGAGCTGTTGCAGGATGCGTACTTGCAGGCCTTCATTGGCGCCAAGAGCATGGAGGCGGCCGAGCGCGGTGTGACGCTGCGCGTCGGGCCGGAAACGCTGGTCCGCGGCAGGGTTACCGATCCGCAGGACGTGACCACCGTGATCGGCAACCTGGTGGACAACGCCGTCCGGGCGGCAGTGCACGGCAGCGCTCCGGACCGGTGGGTGGAGGTGGAGATCATGGACGAACTAACCGACGGCGGCGGAACGCTGCACCTGGTGGTCGCGGACTCCGGGGACGGGCTGCCCGGGCTTCCCGGTGGCACGGCGGCAGACGGCGGTTCGGGGGTTGAGCGGATCTTTGCCGAAGGCTTCTCGACGGCGGGCGACCGCTCCCGGAACAGGCCGGCAGAGGCCGCTGACGCGGCCGTTGACGGGGCGGTGGCCGAGTCCGTGGCCGGTCAAGCGGAGCTACCGGACATCCACGGCCAGGGCTTCGGCTTGTCGCTGATCCGCCGGCTCGCGCGCCGCCGGGGCGGGGAGGTCTGGGTGGCCGATCCCGGGCGTCCGGGCGGCCCCGGCGCCGTATTCTGTGCCCGGCTGCCGGGCACCGTTGAACCCGCAACACCAGGAGCAAACCATGACTAACCTGCAGGTACTGATTGTGGACGACGACTTTCACGTGGGGCGCCTGCACGCCAGCTATGTGGATTCCGTCCCGGGCTTCAGCGCGCTGGCGCCGGTCGGAACGGCGGAGCAGGCTCTGCGCACGGTGCACGGGCATGCGCCGGACCTGATGCTGCTGGACGTGTACCTGCCGGACGCGCTGGGGCTGGATTTGCTGCGCAAGGTCGACGTGGACACCATCATGTTGACCGCAGCAGCGGATGCCCCATCGGTCCGCAAGGCCCTGCGCCGCGGTGCGCTCGGCTACCTGATCAAGCCCTTCACCGCCGAGGAACTGGCGCGGAAGCTGCGTGCTTACGCCCGGTACCGGCGGCTGTTGGCCGAGCAGCCGGCGGTGGACCAGGACACCGTTGACCGGGCGCTGCATGCGCTGCATCCGGCCGAGGCGGCGGTGGCTGCCCGCACCCGGTCGGCCACCGAGGCCGCCGTGCTGGAAGCGCTGGCGTCCGGGCTGCAGCGTTCGGCGGCTGAAGTGGCCCAGTCGGTTGGCGTCTCGCGGGCCACCGCGCAACGCTATTTGTCCGCTCTGGCCGACGACGGCGCGGTGGAGATCCATCTGCGCTACGGCACCACCGGGCGGCCCGAGCACCGCTACGGACGGGCCGGCTGATGGCATGCGGACAACCCAAGCGGCCTGCTCATTCTGCCCTGCTGATCCGGTGCCGGCGCCGCGGCGTGAACCGGAGCGAACGATGATTGGATGGCAGGCATGACCATCGGCTTGGTACTGGACCTTTTCGGCACCTTCTTCTTTGCCATGTCCGGTTGCATCCTGGCGGCCCGCCGGAAATTCGACATCATCGGGTCGCTGTTTTTGGGCGCACTGGCCGGTTTGGGCGGCGGAATCATCCGGGATTTGATTCTGGGCACCGTCCCGAGTGCCTTCGACAATCCGGTCTATTTCATCCCGCCGGTGCTGGCGGCACTGCTGGTGTTCTTCCTGTTCCACCGAGTGGAACGGTTCCAGCGTCCGCTGTTGATCTTCGACGCCGGCGGGTTGGCCCTGTTCTGCATTACCGGAACCGTCAAGGCCCTGAGCCTGGGCATGAACCCTGTTGCTTCCGCGCTGCTGGGACTGACCACGGCTGTGGGCGGCGGAATGCTGCGAGATGTCGTTGCCAACCGGGTCCCGCAATTATTCAACCCGGACGACCTGTACGCCGTACCGGCGATGCTGGGCTCGGCACTGGTGGTTGTTCTGTGGTTCGCCGGGATCTACGGGACGGCGGCAGCGATCGGCGTGGCCGCAGTGGTGTTCGGGCTGCGCGTGGTCTCGCTGCATTACGGCTGGCACATTCCGCATGCCGCGCCGGCGCGGTTCACGGGCCCGGACGACGATTGACGGTGGATCCCCTGCCCGGCACCGCCGCCTGCCGGCCTCAGGCCCGGTTCTGCCGGTGGATCTCCTCGATGATGCGGATGGCCGCGACGGCGTCCGCCGGCTCCACCGGCACGGGGGCGCCGCCGTTGATGGCCGCGGCCAGTTGCCGGTAGAACTCCGTGTAGGCGCCGCGCTCGGACGGAATCTTGCGGGTGTGCCCCGGCGTGCCCAGGGTGCCCCAGCGCTCTTCGGGTTCCACACCGTAACCGTCCGACCCGGGCACGGCACCGGCATTGAGTGCCGCCTCCTGGCCGTCCACCCCCCACGAGGTGAAGGCCGCAGCCGAGCCAAGGACGTGGAACCGCGGTGCGGGCAGTGCGGAGATCAGATTCATGGATAGCCGCGAGCGCACGCCGGATTCGTGCAGCAGCGAGACAAACGCGTCCTCGTCCGGGCCGGATCCGGCCGGGGACCCTGCCGCTGCATCGGCGGCGCCTCCGGCGGACGCGCTATGGCGGGCGGTCTCGCCGTAGACCGTGGCGGCCCGGCCAAAGAGCGTGAGCGCCTGGTCGATCAGGTGCACGCCCAGATCGAAGAGCATGCCGCCGCCCTTAGAGACGCCCGACGTCTCCTTCCACGCCCGCAGCCCCTCCGGCTTCCACCGCTCAAAACGTGATTCGAAAGTGTGCACCTGGCCCAGTTCGCCGCCGTCGATCAGCTTCTTCAGGGTCAGGAAATCCGCGTCCCAGCGGCGGTTCTGGTAAACGGAAAGCACCAGGCCGGCCGCCCGGGCCTTGGCGATCAAGGCCTCACCGTGGGCGGAAACCGGAACAAAGGGTTTGTCCACCACCACATGCAGGCCGCGGTCCAAGGCGGCCTCGGCGAGCGGATAGTGGCTGGCCGGCGGCGTGGCCACCACCACCAGGTCCAGCAGTCTCGGGGCCGCGAACAGCTCGTCCGCCGTTGCTACGATCCGTGCCCCGGGGTGGGTGGCTGCCGCCTGGGCCGCCCGTTCCGGGCTGGACGTCACGATGGCGTCCAGCGAATACTCGCTGGCGGCTGCCAGGAACGGCGCATGGAAGACCCGGCCGGAAAGGCCGTAGCCGATCACGGCGGTGCGCAGCGGCCGGTGTTCGGTCATGGGTCCTCCTAGTGTGCTCCCGGTGCCTGCCCCGAGGGGTGCGGCTGTGTCCGAGCCTACCGGCCGGCGTGGGGCTGCTCGCGCAGCTTCTGCGTGAGCTTGTGCGCTTCCTCAAGCAGCAGCTTGCCCAGGAACTCCTGCCGGTCCGGGCGGAAGCGCTGTTCAATGCCGGTCAGCGACAGCGCCCAGGCCGGCCGGCCCTGCCGGTCGAAGACCGCCGCGCCCATCCCCCAACTGCCCTCCAGGATCAGTCCGGGATTGACGGTATAGCCGCGCTCCCGGGTCGCGGCCAAGTTGCTGCGGATCTTTTCCGGCGCATGGGCCGGGCCGAACCGCTGCAGCCGGGCACCGCCGTCGTCAAGTAGCCGGTCAATCTCCTCAGCCTCCAGAAACGCCATAATAGCCAGCCCCGCGGAGGCGATGCCCAGCGGGAAACGGACGCCTTCGTGCAGCACAAAGGAACGCACCGGGAAGCTGCCCTCCACCCGGACCAGGCAGACGGTTTCGTCGCCGCGGCGGATGGAGAGGAACGCACTCTCGCCGGTCTCATCCGCCAGTCGCTGCAGACTGGGCCGGGCCAGGTCTTCGATGGCGAAGCGGCTGGCCGCCACCGAGCCGAGCACATAGAGTTCCGGCCCCAGATGCCAGCTGCCGGTTTCGGCGTGGTGGTCCAGCAGCCCTTCGGCGGCCAGCGAGTTCAGCAGCCGGTAGACCGTGGGCCGGGTCAGTCCGGACGCCTGCACAATGTCGCCGAGGGCGGCCCCGGTCTCCGGTGCGCGGCCCACGATCCGCAGCAGTCTGGCGACCCGGCTGACCACCTGGGCGCCCTGCACTTGTTTCTCCGGCATCGTGTTCCTTTCTTGGCCAGCGGGTGCAAACCTGCAGTCTTCGCCCCAGTGGTTTTCCACATTGTGGACAGTCTATCCGGCGCTGTCCACACTGTGAATCGGGCAATGCAGGCGCCGTTGACGTGATGCACGGAACACCTTTAGGCTGCCCGGTAGACGTTGTCCACAAGATGGACAGTACCGCAGGAACCAGTGGCCCCGCCGCAGGGGAGAGCACTCAACGAGGAGGAAGCAGATGTCCAAACTGACCGCAGGACCCGCCGCCGCGCTGGCAGGAGTGCTGCATGACGGCATGACCATTGCGGTGGGAGGGTTCGGGCTCTCCGGCATCCCCGCGGACCTGATCGACGCGGTGCGTGATTCCGGCGTCAAGAACCTGACCGTGGTCTCCAACAATATGGGCATCGACGGCAAGGGCCTCGGCGTCCTGATCGAAGCCGGGCAGGTCCGCAAGGTGCTGGCCTCCTACGTGGGCGAAAACAAGCTGTTCGCCCAGCAGTTCCTGGCCGGCACCCTGGAGGTCGAGTTCAACCCGCAGGGCACGCTCGCCGAACGGCTCCGTGCCGGCGGCGCCGGCATCGCGGCCTTCTACACCAAGACGGGCGTGGGCACGGTGATTGCCGAGGGCAAGCCGCACCAGGAGTTCGACGGCGAGCTGTACGTGCAGGAACGGGGCATTGTGGCCGACTTGGCGCTGGTGCATGCGCACACCGCGGACACCGACGGCAACCTGATCTACCGCCACACAGCCCGCAACTTCAACCCGGTGGTGGCCACCGCGGGCCGCGTCACCATCGCCGAGGCCGAGGTGATCGTGGAACCGGGCCAACTGGACCCGAACCACATCGTCACCCCCAGCGTGTACGTGCAGCGACTGGTGCAGGCGTCCGACCGCGTCAAGGACATCGAGCAGCGCACCGTCCGCCCCCGACCCGCCGTCGTCGGCGCCTGAAGACAACCCCCTGAAGGAGAGAACCATGGCCTGGACACGAGATGAAATGGCGGCCATCGCCGCCAGCGAACTGAACGACGGCGACTACGTCAACCTGGGCATCGGCATTCCCACGCTGGTGGCCAACAACCTGCCCGACGGCGTGCGGGTGGTGCTGCAGAGCGAGAACGGGCTGCTGGGCATGGGCCCGTTCCCGTACGACGGCGACGAAGACGCGGACCTGATCAACGCAGGCAAGCAGACCGTTACGGTGCTGCCCGGCGGCTCCATCTTCGACTCGGCCACCAGCTTCGGCATGATCCGCGGCGGCCACGTGAAGATCGCCGTGCTGGGCGCCATGCAGGTGTCCGCCACCGGCGACCTGGCCAACTGGACCATCCCGGGCAAGATGGTCAAGGGCATGGGCGGCGCGATGGACTTGGTGGCCGGCACCCCGCGCGTGCTGGTGCTGACCGAGCACGTGGCAAAGGACGGCACCCCCAAGATCGTCAACGAATGCTCGCTGCCGCTCACCGGCGTGCGGGTGGTGGACCGGATCATCACGGACCTGGCGGTCTTTGATATTGAGAACGACGGCGATGCCCCCTCGCTGCGCTTGGTCCGCCTGGCGCCGGGGGTCACCGTGGCCGAGGTGCGGGAGAAGACCGAGCCGGACTTCGCCGTCGCGCCTGGACTGGATCAAACCCCGAACACGGAGCCGGACGCCGAACTGGAAACCGCTCTGGAAGGAACACGCTGATGAGCCTGCAGGAACACTTCGGAAAAGACATCCTGCTCACCGGGTGGGGGCACTCCCCGTTCGGCAAGCTGGCGGACGAGACGCTGGAGTCTCTGATCGTGGGCGTGGCCCGGGAGGCCATCGCCAACGCCGGGCTGGAGCCGGGGCAGATCGACGAGGTCTACCTGGGCCAGTTCAACTCCGGCATGGTGCCGCTGGGCTTTGCGTCCTCGCTGGCGCTGCAGGTTTCGGATGAACTGGCCAACGTGCCGGCCACCCGGGTGGAGAACGCCTGCGCGTCCGGCTCCGCCGCGGTGCAGCAGGGTGCCAAGTCGCTGCTGGCCGGCACCGCGCGCAACGTGCTGGTGATCGGCGCGGAGAAGATGACCCACGCCGGTGCCGACGTGGTGGGTGCCGCCCTGCTCGGCGCCGACTACGAGGCGGCCGGCAAGCCGAGCTCCACCGGCTTCGCCGGGCTGTTTGCCGAGACCGCCAAGCACTACCAGAAGCGCTACGGCGAGGTGGGCGACGTGCTCGGCTCGATCGCGGCGAAGAACCACCGCAACGGCGTGGCCAATCCGTACGCGCAGCTGCGCAAGGACCTGGGTGAGGAGTTCTGCCAGACCGTATCGGACAAGAACCCGGTGGTGGCCGAGCCGCTGCGCCGGACCGACTGCTCGCCGGTCTCGGACGGCGCCGCCGCGGTGGTGCTCAGCACGGAAGCGCCGCGTTCCGGTGCCGCAGCTGCTGCCGTGCGGCTGGCCGGCTTCGGCCATGCCAACGACTTCATGCCGGCAGAGAAGCGCGATCCCACCGCCTTCGCCGGCAGCCGCGCGGCGTGGCAGCGGGCGCTGGACATGGCCGGCGTGGGCCTGGAGGATCTGGACCTGGCCGAGGTGCATGACTGCTTCACCATCGCCGAACTCATCATGTACGAGGTCATGGGCCTGACGGGCGCCGGCGAGGGCCGCCGGGCCATCGAGGAGGGCCTGGTGTACCGCGACGGCAAGCTGCCGGTGAACCTGTCCGGCGGCCTGAAGGCCAAGGGCCACCCGGTCGGTGCCACCGGCGTCTCGCAGCACGTGGTCACCGCCATGCAGCTCTCCGGCACGGCCGGGGACATGCAGCTGGCGGGCGCTCGGCGCGCTGCCGTGCACAACATGGGCGGGTTGGCCATCGCCAACTACGTCAGCGTGCTCGAAGCCGTCTAGCCCGACCGGCAGCCCCATCCATCGACTGTGCCGATCTGGCCCTTCCGGAAGCCTTGGAGGGGCCAGATCGGCATACTCGTTTTTAGCCGTCCCGGGCGGGCCATTCCTTGACCGCAGCGCCCGCACCGTAGCCGGGACCGGAGCTGCTGACGGTCATTGGTTCCTCCGGATGACGCCGGTGTTCAGCAGGTCCTGCAGGCCTTGCCGGAACAGCTCCTTGCCGCCATGGGCGGGGTGGCGGATCTTGGGCACATCCAGCCCGCTGGCGGCCACGCTCCGGTGCCCGATGTTCCCCACCGCGACGACTGAGTCAATGCTGAACAGCCGGGCCAGGTCCTGCCAGTAGAGCGTGCCGGCCGCGATTTCCGGCGCCGACGGTGTGCGGTTGGACTGCGGCCGCCCGGGCTGGTGGGGATGGAACGGGTAGGCGCTCCACAGCAGCGGCAGGAAGTCCAGTTCAGCCAGCACGTTCCACATCACCGTGGCGGTGGGCTCGGCCGGCACTGTCAGCACCTCCGCCGGCATCAGGTACCCGTTGGCCGGGCCGAACATGCCGAAAGGGTCGTTGCCGGAGATCAGCGCCTTGTTGGTGAACGGGACGCCGGTAACGGTCATGCCGCGGTAGCCCGGCGCCTCGCCGACCAGCAGGACCGTGGGCCGGAGCTCCAGCATCTGCTCAAAGTAGCGGGTGACGTTGTTCCTGCGTGCCGCGTTCGCTGGCAGCTCCGTGGAGAAGAAGTTGCGGCTGGCCGGGCCTGTCTCGAACTCCCCTAGCCGCTCCACAAAGTCCCGGATCCCTTGGCGCGCTGTCACATTCCCAACGTATACGATCCGCTTTGCGGAGCAAGCGAGCCGAAGCTGGCCCAGAGCCTGTCTTGGGGATCGTTAGCAATCCACTGGAGGAAAGTTGCAGCGAAATGGCCCTTTAGCGGACTGTTCGGCGCATCTTTTCGCCACTCGAGGAGATGGGGCGAAAACTCACGGCTTTAGTTCAGCGGATCCGCCGGGACCACGCACTCACGGCACCAGCTAAGCGTGCCCCGGGGACCACGCACCCACGGCGCCAAGTTCGCCGGACTCCCGGAGAACCGGCCGCGCGGCCCCGGCCACCCATCGTGGGAGAACAAAAAGACGCCGGTGCCCTAGTGGAGTCGCATCCCCACCGGGCACCGGCGTCGTGGTTTGGCTGAGTGCCGAAACTACTTAGGAGTCCTTGGGCAGGCGGGCGGCCAGCTTCCAGGCGGCGGGCATGGCAGCGGCCGCGATCAGGGACTTCACGATGCCTCCGATAATGAACGGGTACAGGCCCCACTCGAGCGTCTGCTGCAGATCGGCGCCCAGCGAGATGGCCAGCCAGGCCATGCCGAAGACGAAGGTGATCACAGTGCCGGCAAGGAAGGAGACCGTGGCGCCCAGGAACTTCTTGTCCCAGTTGCGCTTGGCCAGCCAGCCGGTCAGGCCTGCGGCGGCCACGAAGCCCACCAGGTAACCGCCGGTCGGGCCGACGGCAGCGGCCAGGCCGGAGGAGGCCTCGGAGAACACCGGCATGCCGGCGACACCGGCCACCCAGTACAGCGCCATCGCCAGCATCCCGCGGACCGGGCCGAGGGTGCTGCCGACCAGCAGCACCGCCAGCGTCTGGCCGGTGATCGGTACCGGCCACAGCGGCACGGCCAGCTGCGCCATCACAGCGGTCAGGCCGGCGCCACCGACCACCAGGGCGGTGTTGGCCAGGGCAGTGCTCGGGACGAGGGCGTCGGCCAGAACGCCCTGGCGCGCAACTACGGCTGTACTCATGTTTGCTCCTTCTCGGGGGATATCCCTGCGAAACTGCGGATCCGGATTTGGCACCACTGTACCGGCAGCCCCGAGCAGCACCGCGGTTTGTGGCGGAGATTACGCCACAAACCGCGCGGCCGCATTTGCGCGCCGCGCTGGATTGTTTAACTCAGGCGGCAAGGTTTCCAGCTTGAGCGGTCAGCTCCAGCGCGCGCAGCCGCTGCGCAACGGTCGGTGCCTGGAACGCCACAATCAGCTCGTCGGCATCGGCGTGCTTGGCGAATCCCTCCAGATATTCCGTCACGGCATCTGGCGTACCGACGGCCGAATACTTGACCATCTGCTCCACATGCTGGCCCTGCGGCGAGTCCAGGATCAGGTCGGCTTCCTCATCCGTGAACCCACGGTCGCGGCCGAACAGCAGCGAGACCCGACTGCGCCGGACAATCCGGAACTGCTCCTGCGCTTCCTCGTTGGTGTCCGCGGCGAGGGCGTTCACACCGGCGATCACGTACGGTTCGGCGAGCTGCTCCGAGGGCTGGAATTCGCGGCGGTAGACCGCCACGGCATCCCGCAGCGCGTTGGGTGCGAAGTGCGAGGCGAACGAGTACGGCAGCCCCAGCGCAGCGGCCAGCTTCGCGCCGAACAGCGAGGAGCCCAGGATGTACAGCGGCACGTTGCTGCCCTTGCCCGGCGTCGCGTCCACGCCCTTGATCCGGGTCTGTCCGGTGAGGTAGCCCTGCAGTTCCAGCACGTCCTGCGGGAACGACTCGGCGCTCATCGGATCGCGACGCAGCGCCCGCATGGTGTTCTGGTCGCTGCCCGGCGCACGTCCCAGGCCCAGGTCGATCCGGCCCGGGTGCAGCGCCTCCAATGTGCCGAACTGCTCGGCGATGGTCAGCGGGGCGTGGTTGGGCAGCATGATGCCGCCGGCGCCCAGCCGGATCGTGCTGGTGTTGGCGGCCACGTGGGCGATCAGCACGCTGGTGGCCGAGGAAGCGATCGACGCCATGTTGTGGTGCTCGGCGTACCAGACACGCCGGTATCCCAGTTCTTCGGCCCGCTGTGCCAGCGCCACGCTGCCGGCCAGGCTTTCGCCCACGGTTTCGTTGGTGCCGATGGTTGCCAGGTCAAGGATGGATAGAGGTACGTTCACGCCGGCGGGCCTTTCGTTGCGGGATGGCCCGCGGTAGTTGCCGCGGGCACACATTCGGCATAACGACGGCGGTGCCCACCTTATTTCTTCCACCTCCCCCGGCGAGTCGTGGCTCGGCTATTGGCTGCTGGCCAACGCCGCGGTGCGAAAGAAGCGGTTGCGGCGTTCTGCGCGGAAGTGTCGCGGCGTAGAGTCTGGAGGCATGGAACATCGCCATCAAGGCCATGCGGAGGATCCCGACCAGTTCTGGGAGTCGTTTTACGCTGAGCGGGACCAGATCTGGAGCGGCCGGCCCAACGCGATGCTGGTCCGCGAGCTCTCCGGCCTGCGCCCTGGCAGAGCGTTGGAACTGGGATGTGGCGAGGGCGCTGATGCCATCTGGCTCGCCGAGCAGGGCTGGCACGTCACCGGTTTGGACATGTCAGCGCTCGCACTGCAGCGGGCGGCACAGCACGCCCAACAAGCCGGCGTTGCGGACCGGATTCACTGGCGCCGGCAGGATCTGGTCGGCTGGGAGGCCACCGAACAGTACGACCTGGTCTGCGCGCAGTTCCTCCACTCACCGGTCGAGCTGCCGCGGAACGCGATCCTTGCAGCGGGAGCTCGCGCCGTCTCCCCCGGCGGCCGGCTGCTGATCGTCGGCCACGAATCGTTTCCGCCGTGGTCCAAGCACCCAGAGCCGGAGGAAGCGCTGCCCACCGCAGCTGAACTCGCCGCCGAACTCGGGCTCGATGGTCCAGCCTGGGCACTGGAGACAGTGGACTCGGTTGAGCGCGAGGTCACAGGACCGGATGGCGAAACAGGCACGCTCACGGACAGCGTTCTCCGCGCCCGCCGTGTGGCTGGTAGCCGCTGACTGTCCGGCCGGCGGCGGGGCTGGCACGCAACGGGTTCACGCCGCAGGGCTTCCCCCGCAGTGCCTATCTGCAGCGCCTATCCGCTGGTGCTTATCCGGCAGCGCGCTCGATGCTGCAGTCGGTGCCGGGGAAGACCACGCTCTCGTGTCCGTCGTCGAACCTGACGAAGTAAGGCGGGGCACCGCCGGCGCCGCGGACCTCGATGACTTCGCCGTGCCGGTCCGTTGATTCCACGGTCTTTCCCCTGATGACGATGCGGTCTCCGGGTGCTGCGATCATGACCGCTCACCTCCTCCCCCATAGCGTAGGGCAACGAGGTGCCGCCGACCAGAGTCAGCGCACCCAGCGGTGGGGAGCGGGACGGCGGGTGCTGGGCAGCGCGTTGTTCTCCCGCCATTCATGCAACCAGGCGGGCAGCACCAGATCGGCTGGCGGTTGCTGACCAGTCGCCCCGAAGATCTCCTCGTTAGCGACCGGCCCCTGCTTTGAGACCAGTCGGGTGGCGATATAGGCGCGGGCGTAGATTTCGTCGCCGGACACCATGCGCTGCTCAAAATAGATGGCGCGGTCATCGAAGCCGATGATCCTGGTTTCGATGCTGTACTGCTGGCCGAGTGTGAGCGACTTGCGGAAGGCAATGGTTTCCGCGCTGACCACTGGCGACCAGCCCTTGCGACGGAAGACGTCCCAGACGCCGGCGCGCACCATCAACTCGAAGCGTCCGAGGTCCATCAACGAGAAGTACATCCCGTTGTTGACGTGCATGGCGATGTCGATGTCCGTGGGCAGTACACGCAAGGACAGAGAGGACGAATCCCAAATTCCCAGCGCGGGCCGGCGGCGTGCCGTGACAAGCAGCAACAGGGTGCGGAAGATCAGGTGCATGCCGTCATGCTACCCGCAGGTAACTTAACTGCCCAGCATCTCCCGCCGCTGCTTAAGGACGGCGGACCCGCAACCCCAGCATCCAGAGAGCAAAGGGGCGGGGCCGGCGAACATTCGCCGGCCCCGCCCCTCTTTGATTTAGCTACGCGTGGTGTCCGTGTTTCTTCCCGTCGCCGACGTCTTCGGGCAGGCCCCCGGCCGGATGGTCCGTGCTTCCGGAACCATCGATGCGCGGCAGCTTTTCCGCTTCGACCACGGGGATTTCCGACGTGGATGTCGGCACCGCAAACGGCACGTTGCTGGGCACACTGACAGCGCCGCGCACCGGCCCCAGACGCCGCTGCCGCAACGGATCCTTGCGCAGGTCAACGTACAGGGACACGCACAAGCCGATCATGATCAGCACGAAGGGCGTGGAAGCCAGGATAGTGAACGTCTGCAGGGCGTTCAGGCCGCCGACGAACAGCAGCACAGCCGCCACCGCACCGGTAAGCACTCCCCAAAGGATGACCAGCGGCTTCCACGGTTCCTTGCGTCCACGGGAGGACAGCGTTCCGAGCACCACGGCGCCAGCGTCGGCACCGCTGACAAAGAACACCGCAGTCAGCACCATGACGACGATGGCCGCACCGATGAAGAATGGATAGTTCTGCAGCGTGGCGAAGAACGCGGCCGCCTCGTTTCCGGCCCCGGCAATGTCTACGCCGTTCAGCTGGAGGTGGATGCCGGCACCGCCGAAGATGGAAAACCAGATCACGCTCACGGTGGTGGGGACCAGCAGCACGCCCAGGACGAACTCCTTAATGGTCCGGCCGCGGGAGATCTTGGCAATGAAGGTCCCGACGAAGGGCGTCCAGGAGATCCACCAGGCCCAGTAGAAGATGGTCCAGTTGGCCAACCACTCGGTGCCGCCGAACACCGCCGAATGGAAGCTCATCGGCACCAGGTTGGCCAGGTAGTCACCGATCGAGGCCGGCACCAGGTCGAGGATGAAGACGGTGGGGCCGAGCACAAAGACGAACACCAGCAGCACCGCTGCCAGCAACATGTTGGTGTTGCTCAGCCATTTGATGCCGCGGGACACCCCGCTCGCGGCGGAGATGACCACACCGACGGTCAGCACGCAGATAATCAGGATCGGTGCCGCTGTCCCCGGGTTTTCCTGGAACTGGCCGGTTTGCAGCAGCGACAGACCGGCCGCGATCTGGAGTGCGCCCAGACCAAGCGAGGTGGCCGATCCGAACTTGGTGCAGATGATCGCCAGGATATCGATCGGCTTGCCCCAGCCTTTTTTCTCGATCCGTTCTTTGCCGAAGATCGCTTGGAAGGGCGAGCTCATCAGGTTCCCGCGCCCCATCCGGTAGGTGGAGTAGGCCAGCGCAAGGCCCACCACCGAGTAGATGGCCCACGGGTGCAGACCCCAGTGGAAGAGCGTGTAGGCCATGGCGTTGTTCGCTGCTTCGGGCGATCCGGGAGCAGCATCAACGAAGGGCGGCGGTGAGGCCAGATGTGTCACCGGTTCATAGACCCCGAAGAACATCAGGCCAATGCCCATGCCAGCACTGAACATCATGGCGATCCATGACAGCGTGGAGAACTCGGTCGTCTCGCCCTCGCGAGCGAGCGGGATATTGCCGTACCGGCCGAACGCGAGCACCAGCGAAAACGCCACAAATCCTGTTGCTCCAAGGATGAACAGCCAACCAAAGGTGCTGGTCACCCAGCTGAGAAGGGCCCCGGCGACTTCGGTAACCTGCTCGGTAAAGAAAATGCCCAGCAGGCAGACGACGACAATAATGCCGCCCGAAACGAAGAAAACCGTCTTGTCGACGGTCTTCCAGCCCCGCAGCCCGTCGTCCGCTTCCTCGGCGGCCGCCGGCAAGGGGCCGGTGTATTCGTTGCTCATCATGGTCCTCACTCTTGTCACCCGTGCCTTACGCAGCCCGGGCTTCCTGTGGCTCTTCGATGTCAAACGTCCCGGTAAGTATAGTTGCAGGCATGAATGAACGTGGCGAATCAGCAGCGGACAACCAGACGGAAACCGACCATTATGGGGACTCCGGGCGCACCGTGTTCGGCAGCCACGGCGAGATGTCCAAAGACGATCTGCGGGTGGTCGCGCACGCCGAGGTGGATGCGGCCAATGCGGCCGTGGCAGTAGCTATGGCCAGCGGCGGGCTGTCTCCAGAGGCCAACGCCATGCTGGTCAGCGTGCAGAACGACCTCTTCGACCTGATGGCCGACCTGCTGGTGCCCTATCCCAGCGACCTCCCGGTCGACGCGCGCATTATTCCCGAGCACGCGGAAAGGCTGGAACGTGCCATCGACCATTTCCGGCAAGAAGCCGGCGATCTCAGCGGCATGCTCCTGCCCGGCGGAACCCTCTCCGCCGCGCTGCTCTACCAGGCCCGCACCGCGGTGCGCCGGGCCGAACGAACAGTCTGGGCTGCCTTGGACGAACACGGCGACGTGGTCAACCGCGAGACCGGGCGCTACCTCAACCGGCTGTCGGGCCTGCTCTTCGTGATGGGCCGGGTGGCGAACGCCGAACACGGTGACGTGATGTGGGTTCCGGAGTCGTCCGTGCTGGGCGTCCTCGAGGACCGTCCCGACACGAACTGACAGCACTGCTTCGCACAGTGTAACCAGCATCACAGCGCGGCGGCTGGCCGGGTATCCTCTCCTGTGATGACCATCACCAGCGAGCCTGCCCTCCGGCCCGGCGCCGAGCCGTCCGTGCGCACTTTAGCGCGCGGGCTTTCGGTGCTGAGCGTGTTCGACGACGGAAATCCGGCCATGCGCGCCGCCGACGTTGCGGCACGGGCCAGGCTGAACAGGGCCGCCACCGCCAGGGTGCTGCGGACGCTGGTCCAGCTGGGCTACGTGCGCTGCCACGGGGAGAAGTTCGCGCTGACCTATCAGGCACTGGAGCTGGGCTATGGCTACCTGTCCGGCTCTCCCTTGGTGCGGGCCTCGCGCCAGGGCGTGGAATGGCTGACTGACGAATTCGACGAACCGTGCACGGCCGGCGTGCTGGCCGGCGGCGACGTCATTTGCATCGCGGCCACCCGGGTTCCCGGAATGATCCGTGCCGGGCTGACCGTCGGCGCCCGGATTCCGGCCCACGCCTCATCCATGGGCAAGGTTCTGGTGGCGGGACTGAGCGAGGACGAATTCCGAGCCGCCCTGGACGCCAGCCAGTTCAGTCGGCTGACCGAGCAGACCATCGACAGCACCGAACGCTTCCGCCTGGAGATCGAACAGGTCCGCCGGCAAGGCTACGCAGTCAACGACAGCGAACTGCAGCCCGGCCACCGCACCGTGTCCGTGCCGGTCAGGGACACCGTCGGAGCGGTAGTCGCCGCGGTGGGCGTCAACATGCTGGCCACGCCGGACTCGCTGCAGGCGGCGACCGCCGCCCATCTTCCGCTGCTGCGCCGTGCCGCCGAGCGGATCGCCGAAGGCTGCACACCCGCCTAACCGACGACGGCGGCGCTCACGGTGGGATGCGAATCCTCACCCGGGCGCCGCCGTCGTTGTTCCCGTGGTTTAGCGGATCAGGGCACCGGATCCGCGGCAGCAGCGAACTGGGACATGTAGAGCCGGTAGTACGGCCCTTCGGCGGTCAGCAGCGTGGCGTGGTTGCCCTGTTCCACGATCTTGCCGTCCTCCATTACCAGGATCACGTCGGCGTCCCGGATGGTGGAGAGCCGGTGCGCAATCACAAAACTGGTCCGGTCGGAGCGCAGCGCGGCCATGGCGTGCTGGACCAGCAGCTCGGTGCGTGTGTCCACCGAACTGGTGGCCTCGTCCAGGATCAGCAGCGACGGGTTGGCCAGGAACGCCCGGGCAATGGTGATCAGCTGCTTCTCACCGGCCGAGACATTGTTGCCCTCTTCGTCGATCACGGTGTCGTAGCCGTCCGGCAGCGCCCGCACGAAACGGTCCACATAGGTGGCCTTGGCCGCCGCCATCACTTCTTCCTCGGTGGCGTCCAGGTTGCCGTAGCGGATGTTGTCGAAAATGGAGCCGCCGAACAGCCAGGCGTCCTGCAGCACCATGCCCACCTTGGATCGGAGTTCGGCCCGGCTGAGCGCGGTGATGTCCACGCCGTCCAGCGTGATCCGGCCGGCGTCCAGTTCGTAGAACCGCATCACCAGGTTCACCAGTGTGGTCTTGCCTGCGCCGGTCGGGCCCACAATCGCCACCGTCTGCCCCGGGTTCGCCGAGAAGGAGAGGTCTTCGATCAGCGGCTTGTCCGCGGTGTAGCTGAAGCTGACGTTGTGGAACTCCACGTGGCCGTCGGTCTTGGCCGGCAGCGTCTTGGTGGCCGTGTCCGGCTCCTGCTCCTCGGCGTCGAGCAGCTCGAAAACCCGCTCCGCGGAGGCAACGCCGGACTGCAGCATGTTGGCCATGCCCGCCATCTGGCTCAGCGGCTGGTTGAATTCCCGCGAGTACTGGATGAACGCGGTGGCGTCGCCCAGTGTCATTGACCCCGATGCCACCCGCAGGCCGCCGACCACGGCAATGCCCACGTAGCTCAGGTACGAGATGAACTGCATCACCGGCATGATCATGCCGGAGACGAACTGCGCGCCGAACGAGGCTTTGTACAGCTCCTCGTTCTTCTCGTCGAACTGTTCCACCGACTGCTGTTCGCGGCCGAAGGCGCGGACCAGCTCGTGGCCGCTGAACGACTCCTCGATGTGGCCGTTGAGCGCACCCGTGTGCTTCCACTGGGCGGTGAACAGTTTCTGGCTCCGCGTGCCGATGATGCCGGCGCCGACGGCGGAGAGCGGCAGGGCGATCAGTGCGATCAGGGCCAGCTGCCAGGAGACGATGAACATCATGATGGTGATGCCCAGCAGGCTCAGCGCGGACATGATCAACTGCGCGAAGGCCTGCTGCAGTGCCTGCTGGATATTGTCGACGTCGTTGGTCACCCGGGAGAGCATGTCGCCGCGCTGGCGGGTGTCGAAGTAGTTCAGCGGCAACCGGTTCAGCTTGGCTTCCACGTCCCGGCGCAGCCCGAAGACCACCTTCATGACGATCCGGTTCAGCAGCCAGCCCTGCAGCCACATGAACAGCGACGCGACCACGTACATCCCCAGCACCAGCAGGATCAGTCTGCCCAGCAGCTGGAAGTCGATGCCCGCTCCGGGCACCAGTTCCATGCCGGAGAGCAGGTCGGCGAACTGGTTCTGGCCCTGCGCGCGGAGCCCGGCGATCACTTCCGCCTGGGTGGCACCGGCCGGCAGGTTCATGCCGATCGCGCCGTTGAAGATGACGTCCATGGCGTTGCCCAGCACCTTGGGCGCAATCACGTTGAGCACCACGGCCACCAGCACCATGGCCAGCACCAGGGCGATGCCGGCCCTCTCCGGCTTCAGCAGGCCGAACAGCCGTTTGGCCGACGGCCAGAAGTGCTGCGCCTTGCGGACCGGGGTCCCGGTCATGAAGTCCTGGTCGGCTTCGCCCGGCTGGAACTGCTCCTCCAGGACCTCGGCCTCGGCTTCCGCGGCAGCGGCCGGGGTGGGCGCTGCCACCGGCTCGGGTCCGGTGGCCAGCTCGGACTGGGTTTGTTTGTCCGGGCTCATGCCACTTCCTCCACCGCGGTCTGCGAATTAACAATTTCCTGGTAAGTCTCGGAGCTTTCCAGCAGCTCCTCGTGGGTGCCGCGGGCCACGATTTGCCCGTGTTCCATCACCAGGATCTGGTCTGCCTCGATGATCGTGGCCACGCGCTGGGCCACGATGATCACGGTGGCGTCCTCGGTGGTCCGCTTGAGCGCAGCCCGCAGCCTGGCATCTGTTGCCACGTCCAGCGCAGAGAACGAGTCGTCGAAGAGGTAGACCTTGGGCTTGGCCACCAACGCCCGGGCGATGCAGAGCCTCTGGCGCTGGCCGCCGGAGACATTGGTGCCGCCCTGCGAGACCGCCGACTCCAGGCCCTTGTCCTTGGCGCGGACGAAGCCCTCGCCCTGGGCCACGCGCAGCGCCTCCCAGAGCTCCTCGTCCGTGGCGTCCGGATTGCCGAAGCGCAGGTTGTGGGCCACCGTGCCGGAGAACAGGTACGGCCGCTGCGGCACCAGGGCAACCCGGTCGGTGATGTCCGTGCGGGCCATGTGGGTGACCGGAACGCCGTCGATCAGCACCTCTCCGTCGCCCGCGTCGAACAGCCGCGGCAGCATGCTGATCAGCGTGGACTTGCCGGCGCCGGTACTGCCGATGATGGCCGTCGTTTGCCCGGGCCGGGCGGTGAAGCTGACGTTGCGCAGCACCGGCACTTCGGCGCCGGGATAGGCGAAGGTCACGTTGCGGAACTCGACGACTCCGGCGGGCTCGCGCGCCTTTTCCGGCTCGGCTGGTTCATGCACGGAAGGCTCGACGTCGAGCACCTCGCCGATGCGTTCGGCACAGACCGAGGCGCGCGGGATCATCATCGCCATGAAGGTGCCCATCATCACCGCCATCAGGATCTGCAGCAGGTACTGCAGGAACGCGGTCAAGGCGCCGACCTGCATTTCGCCGGCGTCCACGCGCAGGCCGCCGAACCAGAGCACGGCGGCGGTGGCCAGGTGCAGGATCATGCCGATCGAAGGGAACATCAGCACGAACAGGTTGCCGACCGAAAGCGAGACATCGGTCAGTTCACGGTTGGCCTTCTCGAAGCGCTTGGCCTCGTACGGCTCGCGGACGAACGCCCGGACCACGCGGATGCCGGTAATCTGCTCGCGGAGCACGCCGTTGATGCTGTCGATCTTCTGCTGCATAGAGCGGAAGAGCGGCATCAGCTTCCAGACCAGCAAGCCCACCACAACGAACAGCAGCGGCACCGAAACCCACACCAGCCAGGACAGCTGCAGATCTTCGCGGAGGGCCATGATGATGCCGCCCACGCACATGATGGGAGCCATCACCATGAAGTTCAGGCCCATCAGCACCAGCATCTGCACCTGCTGCACATCGTTGGTGCCGCGGGTGATCAGGCTGGGTGCGCCGAACTGGCCCACTTCGCGGGCGGAAAACCCGGTGACCTTGTGGAAAATGCCGCTGCGCAGGTCGCGGCCCACCGCCATCGCGGCCTTGGAGCCGAAGTAGACGCCGGCGATCGCGGCGGCCACCTGGACAAAGCTGACGGTCAGCATCACGCCGCCGGTGCTCCAGATGTAGTGGGTATCGCCGCGGGCGACGCCTTCGTCGATGATCTGGGCGTTCAGGCTGGGCAGATACAGCGCCGCGATAGTGGCAATCAGCTGCAGCACCACCACGGCGAAGACGAAGGGAAGATAGGGGCGCCCATAATGGCGGATTAAACGGAGCAGCATCTGGGTGTGACGCAACTTTCGGGCAAAGGATTGAAGTGAGGGCAGATAGAGGCTACACCTTATCACTGATTGGCGAAACTCAATCGGTGGGTTTTCCCTGCCGGGCTCACCGTTCTCATGAAACGATTACGCCCGGATTTCCGCGGCGGCGCGACCTGTGACTGGCGCCACCAGCGGGTCGCTGGAATACTGAGGCGCCGAACCGCTACCGGGGAGGACCCACTCTTGGACGACCAGATTTTCCAGATCATCGCCATGTTGATCTACATGGCAGGCATGCTGGCTATTGGCTGGTGGGCGTATCGGCGCACCAGCGACCTGGACGATTACATGCTGGCCGGCCGGGGCTTGAAGCCCGGCGTCGCGGCCTTGAGCGCCGGGGCCTCGGACATGTCCGGCTGGTTGCTGATGGGGCTGCCGGGCGCGCTCTACGTCGGCGGCCTGTTCGAGGCCTGGATCGCCATCGGCCTGACCATCGGCGCCTGGCTCAACTGGAAGTTCGTGGCCCCGCGGTTGCGCTCCTACACCGAAGTGTCCAACGACTCGATCACCGTTCCCAGCTTCCTGGAGAACCGGTTGAAGGACCGCTCGCACCTGCTGCGGGTCGTCTCCGGTGTGATCATTCTGGTGTTCTTCACCTTCTACGTGTCCTCCGGCATGGTGGCCGGCGGCATCTTCTTTGAGTCATCGTTCGGCTCCACCTATGAGGTCGGCATGCTGGTGGTCGGCGGTGTCACGGTGCTGTACACCATGTTCGGCGGCTTCCTCGGCGCCAGCTACACCGACGTCGCCCAAGGCCTGTTGATGTTCGCGGCCCTGCTCCTGGTGCCGCTTGTCGGCGTCTTCGCCACCGGCGGTCTCGGCGCCACCATCGACTCCATCCAGCAGGTGGACCCGAACCACCTGAGCCTGTTCACCGGCGGTGCCGTAGCCGGCATCTCGGCTGCGGCATGGGGCCTGGGCTACTTTGGACAGCCGCACATCATTGTCCGTTTCATGGCGCTGCGCTCGCCGGGCGAGGCGAAAGCCGCCCGCCGGATCGGCATCGGCTGGATGCTTTTGACCGTCGCTGGCGCCGTCGCCACCGCACTGGTGGGCGTGGCTTACTTTCAGCAGAACCCGGACATGTCCCTCACGGACGCCAAGTCGGCCGAATCGGTCTTCCTGGACCTGTCCCAAATCCTCTTCCACCCGTTCGTCGCCGGCTTTGTGCTGGCGGCCGTACTGGCGGCGATCATGAGCACGGTTTCGTCGCAGTTGATCGTCTGCTCCTCGGCCCTGGTGGAGGATCTGTTCAAAATCTTCGCGCGCAGACAAGCGTCGGCCAAGACCCAGGTGATGCTCGGCCGGATGGGCGTACTGGTGGTTTCCTTGGTGGCGGGCATCTTGGCCTGGAGCCGCAATGACACCATCCTGGGCCTGGTGGCCTTTGCGTGGGCGGGCTTCGGCGCATCCTTCGGCCCGACCATCATCCTGTGCTTGTTCTGGCGAAAGCTCACCGTCGCCGGCGCACTCTCCGGCATGATGGCCGGTGCGGCCACTGTGTTTATTTGGGGCACGTCGGCGCTCTCGGACACCATGTACGAGATTGTTCCGGGCTTCATCCTCAACGTCGTCGTTGCCGTCGTCGTCAGTCTCCTGACGTACAAGCCCACGCCGGAGATCGAGACGGAGTTCAACGAAGCCGTCCACCGGGTCCATGCGGCGGAAGCTCCGGTGCTGGCCGCGGAGCGCTGATCCGACTCACTGCGGCCCCAAACCCAGGTGCCCTTCCCGACGTCGGCCGTTGACGACGTCGGAAAGGGCACTTCGCGCTCTTGAGGAAAACCGCCGGACCAGATAGCGGCATAACCCGCGGACGTTCTCGGTGCTGCAGGGAAACCCCTGCACGGCATTCACGACCACGGCGCGCCTCTGCGCGGGCTCACGCGCCACGAGATCCGGCTGGGTGAGGCCGACGGTCGGCGCTGGCGGCCGTTGAGCATCGAGTGGAGAGAAGGCGCTGCCTCTGAGGCCATAACACCGCGGCTTCCAGCCGGTCGAGTGTCAACACGATTGGTTCCCGGAGCAGGCTACCGGCGCCCGTAGGCCAGGGGGCTCGCGGAGTCCCCGGCCTACCGGTGCGCGTACGTCAGGCAGTCAGCGTTATCGGCGCCCGGGCCCACGTGGACCGCCGGTGCCTGGCACATCAGGTGGTCGTTGTGCACGCATTCGCTCCGCTGGCACGCACCTACCCCGGCCAGAACCTTGGGCAGCCCGCCGTGCACGCCGGTGTCAATGAACGTGGCGCAGGCAGCGTGGTTTTCGCCGCCGGCAACGGTGATGGCGCCGGCGTTGCATTCGGTGTGGTCGTTGAACGAGCAGTTGGTCACGCTGCAATCGGTCACGTGAGCTGTTGCGGTCATGGCGGCTCCTCCATGCTTCTGTCGCCCTTGCTGGGTGCCCGCCCTCGGACGGGCTGACTGCGTGTCCACCACGTTATTCCTGTCGCGGCCGATCAAAAAGGCAGATTTTCGTTCCGTATTTGCTTGCCGGCGAATTTTCCTCCGGCAAAAACCGTCGACATAACTACCTCCATAGATATAGAGTCGAGGTGTCTTGGGGTTGTGCACTGCATCACAATCTAGTCGCCATCTAGGAGGACAAGTACCCATGAGCGCAAAGAACCTCCAGGAAGTCCTGGACCAATCCGGCAATACCGTCGAGATGCTGCGGAACTCGCAGATCGGCGCCTACATCTATCCCGTTGTCGCCCCGGAATTCACCAACTGGCGCAGTGAGCAGCGCGCCTGGCGTGAAACCGCGGTGCTGTTCGACCAGTCGCACCACATGGACAACCTGTTCATCAAGGGCAAGGACGCCCTGAAGCTGATTTCGGACACGGCAATCAACTCGGTGGCCAACTTCCCCGTCAACAAAGCCAAGCAGTACGTTCCCACCACGCCGGCCGGACACGTCATCGGCGACGGCATCCTGTTCCACGAGGCCGAAGGCGAGTACGTCTACGTGGGCCGCTCCCCGGCCGCCAACTGGCTGATCTACCACGGTGAGACCGGCGGCTACGACGTGGACATCGAGGTGGACCGCCGGTCGCCGTCGCGCCCCATGGGCCAGCCGGTGAAGCGCAAGTACTGGCGCTTCCAGATCCAGGGCCCGAACGCGTGGAAGATTATCGAGAAGGTCAACGGCGGCCCGGTGGAGCAGCTGAAGTTCTTCAACATGGACCATATGCAGGTGTCCGGCCGCCAGGTCCACACGCTGCGCCACGGTATGGCCGGGGCTCCGGGGCTGGAGATCTGGGGTCCGTATGAAACTTACGACCAGATCCGCGACACCATCCTGGAGGCCGGCCAGGAGTTCGGCATGCTCGCCGTCGGCTCCCGGGCCTACCCGTCGAACACGCTGGAATCCGGCTGGATCCCGTCGCCGCTGCCGGCCATCTACACCGGCGAGGAGCTCCGCCCCTATCGCGAGTGGCTCGGCGCCGATAGCTATGAAGCGGTCAACGCCGTGGCGGGCAGCTTCGTCTCCGACAAAATCGAGGACTACTACCTGAACCCGTGGGAGCTCGGTTACGGCCACATGGTGAAGTTCGACCACGACTTCATCGGCCGCGAGGCCCTCGAGAAGATCGATCCGGCAACGCAGCGCAAGAAAGTCACGCTCGAGTGGAACGCCGAGGACATGGCCAAGATCTTCGCCTCACTTTTCGACCCCGACGGCAAGTCCTACAAGTACTTCGACCTGCCGCTGGCCAACTACGGCTCGTCGAACTACGACGCCGTGCTCGACGCCGCGGGCGAGACGATCGGCCTGTCCATGTTCACCGGCTACTCGGCGAACGAGCAGAAGGCCCTGTCCCTGGCTACCGTGGACGCCGATGTGCCGGAGGGCACCGAGGTCACCGTGGTATGGGGCGAACCCGACGGCGGGTCCAGCAAGACCACGGTGGAGCCGCACCAGCAGTTGAACGTGCGCGCCATTGTCAGCCCGGTGCCGTACTCCTCGGCGGTCCGCCAGGACTACCCGGGTGGCTGGCGCTCGGGCAAGCAGGCCTGATGCCCGGTTGCTCCTGAGGAGCACGACGGCGAACGGCGGGGAGGGTGCCCTAAGGCATCCTCCCCGCCGCTTCAGTTAACGGACTCGGCGATAGCAACTGGCCGGCTATGTCACCGCGTTCCGCGGCGAGCGCTGGCGACTGCGCTGATTAGTCGCCGTCCTCCGGCAGGACCGTCTCTTCGACGTACCGCTCGCCCGACTCTGTCTCGCGGACGCTGTAGTGCTGTTCCATGTGCTCGATGGCAGCAGCATCCACGGGCCCAGGCTCGCTGACCGGATCATCAATGGCAGTACGATCGGCATCGCCGTAGACGTTGGCCAGGCCCTGTTTGGCATCCGCCGGGATCTCACCCGGCGGTAGCACCTCTTCGTCCCGCACCGCTTCACCCGGGGCTTTGTCACGGTCCTCGCGGTCGTATCGGTCCGGATTGCTGATGTTCTCGCTCATGAAGCTCCTTCCCTCAGGCGCCGGTGCGCCCTCTCTTCACCTAATCACAGAGCGGTCGCGTGCAACAGGGCCGGGGAAATGCCTGCGCCCTTCCTGCGAGCCCGGCCGGCCCGCCGCGCACCGGGCCAGGCAGCCTCGCGCCAAGCCGTTCGCTCCCACGTCTCTTGGGCCACGCAAAGCGTTTACGCTAGTCAGAGCTGGGCAAACGTTTTGAAACGCGGGAAGTTACTCCTATACGTGGGAGCGAAAGCCGGCTCCCCCTGCGCAGACACTCGGCGCCGGCCGCCGCGAAAGCCGTTACCGTCCGCGGAACTCGGTGACCCACTCCGCGGTGGCCTTCATTCCGCCAAAGGTGTAGAAGTGCAGCTTCACCGTGCCGTGCACGGTCGGGTCGTAGCGGCTGGCGGACTCCTCCAGGAACTTGTCCGGTCCGGCCGTGCCTAGCAAGTTGGTCAGCGAGAACCCGTACTTGTGCACGATTCCGGCCGAGGAGGCCACGCCGAAGCGCTTGGCATAGTTCAGCAACCGCTTGACCCCGGCCGGACCCGGGACACCGATCCGCACCGGTGCATTGATCCCCCGACGACGGACTTCGGCAAGCCAGGCAAACACGGGATCGGCGTCGAAGCCGAACTGGGTGATGATCACCGACTCCAGGCTCTGCTGCTGCAATTCGGCGTATTTGTCCTCCAGTGCCTTCCACAGCACGTCGTCGGAAATATCCGGGTGGCCCTCGGGATAACCGCTAATGCCCACCCTGCGAATGCCATACTTGGCCAGCAACCCGCTGCGGATCACCTCCAGCGAGTCCGGATACGGTCCCATCGGCTCAGTCGGGTCACCGCCCACGACAAAGACATCCTCCGGCGCCGCGTCGGTGGACAAAGCCTGCAGGAAATCCTCTAATTCCGATTGTGAGGCCAATCGGCGGGCAGACACGTGCGGCACCGGCACGAAGCCACGCCTCTTCACTGCCGCGGCCGCGGACACCCGCATCGGCAGGTCCTCGTTCCCCAAAAAGGTCACGTTGATGTGTGTGCCCGGAGGAATCGCGGCGGCTGCGTCTTCCAGCGCCGGAACGTCCTTGCCGGTCATCTCCAGCGAGAAGTCGTCGAGCAACGCGCGTGCACCGTCCGATGAAGCCTGTTTCGGGTTGGCCATGATCTAAGTCCTTCCACGTGTGGCACCGGTCACTCCTGCCCGGTTTGCTGCGAGTCTAGCCGCAAAACCACTACGGATATAGGGGGTTGAGGACTTCTTCGTCTCGCTTGCCCTGGTGCCGGTTTCGATGGCGCTCGCTGGGCCGGTGGGCGAAGTGGTGCCGATCTGGCTGATCTTCCTGCTGGTGGGCCTGGCCCTGCCGCTCCTGGCCGTGCTGGCGCTCACCTTCGGCGCCATGCTGAAGGACGAGATCGAGCACCCGCTGGAGCGGAAACTGGAACCCGTCGAGCCAGCCAGCGTCTAGCGGATACGGTTAGCATCTGAGGACGACGGCGGTGCCCGCCTGGGTGCCGGCGTCGCCCTCAGCGGATCGAAGTCCATTTTCCAAGGCCCCGAGCCCGCGTCACTCCGAGCGCTACGCTTGACGGCAGAGGGGACTGGACGTTCCGGACAGTAGTTAATACCGAACCGTCAGACATGCCTGTGCGAGCGAACGCGCGCCGGCCACCCATTTGCAGGAGACATCATGGTTGCTAACCAGGATTTCGCCCAGGACCGGGACCTCCGGCATGCACTGCTCACCGCCCGCCGCGGCACCGGCTTTTTTGGCCGCAAGCTCAGCGAACTTTCCGATGACGAGTTCGCCGCGCCCTCGCTGCTGCCCGGCTGGACCCGCGCCCACGTCATCGGCCACGTCGGCTACAACGCCCGCGCCATCGCGCGATTGATAGGGTGGGCCAACACCGGCGTGGAAACCCCGATGTACTCCTCGCGGCAGGCCCGGAACGAAGAAATCGACCATGGCGCCACGCTCTCCCCCGTCGAGTTGCGCGACCTCTACGAACAGTCCGCCAACCAGCTCGACGTTGCATGGCGGAACACACCGCAAGAAGCGTGGGGGCACGAGATTCAAGCGGCCCAGGGCTACACCGCCCCGGCCTCCGAAACCGTGTGGTGGCGGACGCGCGAAGTCTGGCTCCACGCCGTCGACCTCGACAACGGCGCCAGCTTCGCTGACGTGCCCTCCGACGTCCTTGAACGCCTGCTCAAAGACATCATTGGAGCCTGGCACAAGCGCGGCGACGACAAAGACCTGCGATTAGAAGTCCTAGGCTCTGGCGGCGGCATGCAACTCGGGGACACCTCGGCTGCCGACCCGGTTATTATCACCGGATCCCTGCCGGATATCGCCGCCTGGGCTGCGGGCCGGTCGACCCGCGGCATCACCTGCAACAGGACGAACGCGCCGCCAGCACCCCGCTGGATTTAAGCCGGGCGGCAGCGCCGTTCCGCCGGGACCTCCACGCAGGCGCATGCGCCTTTGGTCGATCACCCGGGCAGGCGCCGGTTGTCGACCAAGCGGAGCGCGTGGAGACACCTTGGCCGGATCTCCACGCAGGCGCAAGCGCCTTTGGTCGATCACCGTGAACGCAGGCGCAAGCGCCTTTGGTCGATCACCGTGAACGCAGGCGCAAGCGCCTTTGGTCGATCACGGGGAACAGGCGCAAGCGCCTCGGTTGTCGACCAAGCGAAGCGCGTGGAGACACGATCACCGTGCGCGGGTCAGGAGACCTCGATGGTGACGACGGCCGGGCCGCGGCCGGGAGCGGCGTCGGACTGCGCGCCGGTGCCGGACGTGACGGCGCGGGAGACGCAGCAGCACATCTTTTCCGCTGCTCGCTGCTGACGCTCACTGTAGAAAACGTCGCGGTGGTCGATCGCGCCGTCCAGTTCCAGTATGCGGACTTCGCAGAGTCCGCATTCGCCCTTGCGGCAGTCGAACATCATGTCCGCTCCGGCCTCTTCGAGGGCCTCGAGCATGGAGCGCCCTTGGCCTACCGTGGCCTCGATGCCGAGCCGCGGGATCCTCACCACGAATTCCTCCGGGTCGTACCAGCCGCTGTTGCCGAACGTCTCGTAGCGCAGGTTCGCCGCGGGCAGTTCGCGTTCCGTCCAGGCCCGGCGGACCGCGTCCATCAGGCGAATGGGCCCGCACATGTAGAGCTCGGTATCCATATCCGCGCCGGCCACCAGTTCGCCCACCTGCAGCGATGTGGCTTCGTCGTCCACGTGGACCTGCAGCCGGTCCAGATAGGCCATGGCCTCGCGGCTGCGGCCGGCGTACACCATGCGGTAATCGGCCTTCACGGCTTTGAGCACCCGTGCCATGTTGACCATCGCGGTCACGCCGATGCCGCCGGCCAACAGGATGTACCGATCGGCCCCGACACGCAGCGGGAAGTTCTGCAGCGGCTGGGTGATCTCCAGTGTGTCACCGGGTGCCAGCGTGTGCATGAATTCCGATCCGCCGCGGGATGCCGGCGCCTTCAGCACGCTCAGCGCGAGGCGGCGTCCGCCGTCGGCCGCGTCCACGATGGAGTAGGAACGCTTGTCCTCCTGACCGGCAATCCGAACCTTCAGGTCAACGTGTGATCCCGGTTCGGCGGTCTTGGGCAGGGCTGGTTCCAGTACGATGCGCCGGATGCCGTCCGCCACGTCCTGCACGTCCAGCACGGTGGCGCGCTGCCAGACTTCTACGTTTGTTGCTGCCATGTCGCCGCCTACACCTTCCTCAGTGGCCGGCCGGGACGGCGGAAGCCATCCGGCCTTCGGCTACCAGCATCCGCTCGATCAGCCGGCGCACCCACATCCCGCCGGCGTCGATGTTCAGGTTGTAGAACTCGTAGTCCGGATTCGCATCGATGGCTTGTTGCTGCGCCTTGAGCATCTCCTCGTCCTCGCCGAACACACCGTGCACGCCGTCCCGCAGCTGGGTGGTGATGAGCTGGCTGTCCAGCCGGTAGTTGCGCATGAAAGCCCAGAAATAGTGGCAGGACCGGTCGGTTTCCGGCGAGATCGTGTTCATCACGAAGCCGTTGACACCCTGGCTGCGGTCGCCCTCCGGCGCGCCGGTGCCCGCCTTGGCCACGCCGACGTCGATGCAGATGGTGGACGGGGCTTGGAACGTGATGATCTGCCAGCGGTCCACCTTGCCCTCGAAGCCGGGGAACTTATCCCGCATGTTCTTCAGCCAGAACGGCGGTGCGTCGATGTTGTGCATCCAGCGGGTGACGGTGACGGTATTGCCGTCATGGGTGACGACGAAGTCGGATTCGCTCAGCTCCTCCTGCCCAATGGAGGACGAGTGCACGAACTCTTCGTGGGTCAGGTCCATCAGGTTGTCCAGCACCAGCTGGTAATTGCAGTCCGCGTGGATAGTCTCGCCGTCGCCCGCCCAATCGGGCGAGTCCATCTGGTGCATGTCCGGCACCAGATCCGGGTCGGCCTTCGTCGGGTCGCCCAGCCAGACCCAGACGTACCGGTGGCGCTCCACCACCGGAAAGGACGGGACCGTGGCCGACGGGTTGATGGTCTCTTGGGCCGGCATTGAGACGCACCGCCCGGCCGAGTTGTAAACAATGCCGTGGTAAGGGCACTGGATCCCGTCCTTGCCCATGGTTTTGCCCATGGAGAGCGGGGCCAGCCGGTGCCAGCAGGCGTCGGCGAGAGCCACTGCCTTGCCGTCTTCCGTGCGGTACAGCGCCAACGGCCGGTTGGCGATGCGCCGGGCCATCGGCTTGCGGGTGACCTCATGGTCCCAGGCCGCCACATACCATGCGTTCAGCGGGTGGCCCATGACCTTGTGGGTAGTGGAGCTGGCGGTCTGCACAGCAGTAGTCACAACGGTTCCTTCCGGTACTGGGAGCCTGGCATCCACGGTGACGCCGCTCCGATATATTTGCCGATGGCGGTCCCGTCTCCGGGCCGGGCCAACTAACTATCACCATAGATAGTGGCGTGATTCTCAGACTATCGATGGATATAGTGAGTGGCAACACAGGTGAATAGAAAGTTGGATCAATGAGTCTCCGCTACGCCTTGCTGGCGCTGCTCAGCGTTGAGCCCATGACCGGCTATGACCTCTACAAGGAATTCGAATCCTCCGTGGGGCACGTCTGGCACGCACCGGACTCACAGATCTACCCGGAGCTGCGGCGGATGGAGAAGGAAGGCCTGCTCGACGGCGAGGAAGTCACCTGGGGCCAGCGCGGCAAGAAGCGCCGGTACCACATCACCGACGCGGGGGTGAGAGCGTTCCGGGACTGGATGAACACCACCCTCGAATACACCCGGGTGCGGGACCCAGCGCACCTGAAGGCCGCTTACCTGGAATGGGCCGAGCCCGACGCAGCGCGCGAGCAGATGCGCGCGCACATTGAGCACCACACCGGCCTACGCCAGCAGTGGGAGCAGCGGATCCGCGAGATCGACCAGGACGCCAGCGAAATGCTCAACCGCCGCCTGGCCGTCACGCCCGACGCCGACCGCGAACGGGTCAAGGCCTTCAAGCGCTTCACCTATGAAGGCCTGGTGGCCCGGGCCGACCAAGAAATTGCCTGGGCCCAGCGCGGGCTCGCCCTGATCGACCAGCTCTACGCCAGCCGGCCGGGCTCCCGGCAGGCTGCCGGCGCCAGGAAGTAGCCGCCCGATAGCAGCCCGGTTCCGGAGAGCCGAAGCCAGGCACCGCCGTCGTTGTCCGCGGTAGGACGGCGGCGGCACCCGGACATCGGCGGGCTAGTTGGAGTATTCCTTGCGCAGGTCCGCCTTGCGGATTTTGCCGCTGGCGGTCCGCGGCAGGTCCTCCACGATCACCACGGACTTGGGGATTTTGTAGCGGGCCAGCCGCCCGTCCAGGTGCTGCTGGATGTCCTCGGCAGTCACCGAAAAGCCTTCGCGGACGGTCACCACCGCGCGCGGGACCTCGCCCCACTTCTCGTCCGGCACGCCGATCACGGCCGCGCTGCTGACCGCTTCCAGCTCCAGGATGATCTGCTCCACTTCGGCCGGGTAGATGTTCTCGCCGCCGGAAATGATCATGTCCTTGAGCCGGTCGGAAATGAACAGGAAGCCTTCGTCGTCCACGTAGCCCATGTCGCCGGACTTGAACCAGACGCCGTCGGCATAGCTTTCGGCCGTGGCATCGGGCCGGTTCCAGTACTCGCGGATCACGTTCGGGCCGGAAATCTGGATCTCGCCCACCTCGCGCGGCGGCAGCACTTCGCCCATCGGGTCGGCAATCCGGACATCGGTGAAGAAGTGCGGAAGTCCTGCCGATCCGGCTTTCGGGCGCGATTTCTCCGCGGCCAGCGTGGTGGCGCCAGGCGCTGTCTCCGTCATCCCGTAGCCGTTGGTGAAGGACAGGCCGCGGGCCTCGTAGGCCTCCAGTACCCGCATCGGCACCGCGGAGCCGCCGCAGGTCAGCTTGTTGAGCGAGCTGATGTCGGTCTTGTCCCAGTCGGGATGCTCGCAGAGCAGTTGATAGGTGGTCGGCACGCCGCTGATGCTGGTGGCCTTGTACTTCTCGATCAGCATCAAGGTCCGACCGGGTTCGAACTTCGGCTCAAGCACCACGGTGGCACCCTTGAGCAGCGCCGGCAGCACCCCCATGCCCAGCGACGCCACGTGGAACATCGGCGCGATCATCAGGGCGACGTCGGTGCTGGCCATATCGAAGTCAACCAGCACATTGATGCTGTTCCAGGTCATGTTGCCGTGCGTGAGCAGCGCGCCCTTCGGCCGGCCGGTGGTGCCGGAGGTGTAGAGGATCATGGCCGAATCATCGAGCGAGACGGCCACATCGCGGCGCTCCTCGCTGCCGGAGGCAATCACGTCCTCCAACAGCTCGACGGCGGCGCCCTCCCCGCCTGCGTCGGTTGCGCTTGCCGTGGGGGCGCCGTTTCCGTCGCCCGCGGGGCCGTCCTCGACCACGATCCGGTGGCTGATGCCCAGGAGGGTGCTGCCGCGCACCGCGAGCGGCTCCAAAGTGCGGGCATGGACGAGGATGCGGCTGCCGGAGTCCTGCAGGGCGAACTGGACTTCAGGCGGTGCCAAGCGGGTGTTGAGGGGCACGAAGATGGCTCCGAGGGTGCCGCAGGCAAAGAAGGTCTCCAAAAAGGACGGGTGGTTCTCCCCCAGATACGCCACCCGGTCGCCCTGGGCGATGCCGCGGTCCGCCAGCGCATTGGCCAGCCGGTCGACCCGCTCGGCGAACTCTCCGTAGCTCATCTCGCCCGCGGTGCTGATGATCGCGGTCTTGGCCGCGGACTTCATGCGGCGCTTGTGGATCCAGGCACCGAGCCCCTGATTCTGCATCGTTCAAACCCTTTCGACGTACCCGGCGCCCGGGCTACCCAGCGAAGCCGCCGTGAAGCGCATCACCGCGGCTCTCACTCAACCTAATGCGGCTTAGTTGAAAAAGTCAATAGTTGAGAATGCCGTTTGACTGAGGCTGGGGCCGGGGCCCGTAGACGGCGATGATGCCCCTTCCGCCGGGGAAGAGGCATCATCGGCGCATGGTGCGGGCTTACTGCTGCGGCAGCAGCGCCTGCATGTCCGGAACCTGGTCGATCAGCCCGTTCTTCAGCGAGATGTCGGCGATCTCCTTGATTGAGTCGGCGTTCACTTCCTGCGGGAACTTCGGCAGGGTCAGCTTCTCGATCACCGCCGGATCCAGCTTCGTGTAGGTAGGCAGGATCTCGCGCACCTTTTCGGGATTATCGTTGGCATAGGCCAGCGACTTCTTCATGGCGCGGACAAACGCTGCAGTGAGTTCCGGCTTTTCCTGCACGTTCTTGTCGGAGGTGAAGTAGGTCGCCACGGTGAGATCCTTGACCGGATACGCGTAATTGGAGAAGACCGGAACGGCGCCGTCGTCTTTCACAATGGTCTCGAACGGCTCGACGGCCGCAATCGCGTCCACCTGGCCGTTCGCCAAGGCCGCCGGCATATCCGGGAACGGCATTTCCACGAATTTCAGGTTGGACGAATCGCCGCCGGACTGCTCGACAGCTTCGCGGATGGTGGAATCGCTGATGTTATTGAGCGTGTTGACACCGATCCGCTTGCCCACGAGGTCGGGGATGTCCTTGATGCCGCTGTCCGGCTTGACCATGACCGCGGCGAAGTCTTTATCCCGGTCGCCGGTGGTGGCGACACCGTTGGCAACCATCTTCATGTCCAGGCCCTTGGACCGGGCGATGACCAGCGAGGTGACGTTGCTGAATCCGAAGTCCATCTGGCCGCTGGTGATGGCCGGGATGATGGCCGCACCGCCCTGTGCCAAGGTAAGCTCCAGATCCAGCCCCTCCTCCTTGAAGAAGCCCTGCTCTTTACCCAGGTAAATCGGCGCTACGTCCACGATGGGGATGACACCAACGTTGATTTTTGTCATTCCTCCGGCTGTTTCGCCGCCACCCGCGGGAGCCGATGCCCCACCGCCGCCCGACGGGCTTCCACCGCCACACGCCGTCAACGCCAGCACCGCCGCCAATGCCACTGCTGCCCTGATTTTCTTCACGGTTCCCTCTCCCATCAATCTGCCAGAAGGCACGAGTGTGCCCCAGCTCACTCACAGTATCTACATCCATAGTGGTAGAGGTCAACGGAGCATCCGGATTGTTATCGACCGGGCTCCTCAGCCTCGGAAACCGGCGTCGACCCGGACGAAGCAGCCGGCCTGAGCCAGCAGCCTGTGCAACCGACAGCTTCTGCAACGTCACTGGTTAGCTGCCGGCAGCAGCGCGTCGAGGTCCACCTTGTTGTCGACGGTGCCGTACTTCAGCACTGCATCCGCGAGTGTCTGGGCGGCCTCGCGGTCGAACTTCGGGTCGAAGCGCGGCAGCACGATTTCATTCAGCAGCGCCGGGTCGGTCTTGGTGTAGGTGCCGATGATCTTCCGGACCTCGTCCGGGTGCTCCTGGGCATAGTTCATCGACTTGGTCATTGCCGCGGTGAATCTCTGCACCAGTTCCGGGTCCTGCTTGATCTTGTCCGCGGAGGTGAAGTAGCCGCCGATATCCAAATTCGGATCTGTTTCGCGGTACGGCCAGGACACTACCCGCGCCCCGCTCTTGATGGCCGAGGTCAGGAAGGGCTCCAGAATGAGCGCGGCGTCCACCTGGCCGTTCTCCACCGCGGCCAGCGCGTCCGGGAAGGCAACTTCCACGAACTTCAGGTTGGAGCCGTCGCCGCCGGCCTGATCCACGGCGGTCCGGATAGTGGTGTCGCCGATGTTGGCCAGATTGTTGGAGGAGACCGTCTTGCCCTCCAGATCCCTGACCGATTTGATGTCCGAATCCTTCGTCACCACGACGCCGGCAAAGTCGACGTCGTCCTGGTTAGAGGCACGGGTTCCGTTAACCACGTATTTCAGGTCCAGCCCCTGGTCGCGGGCCACCATCAGCGAGACGGTGTTGCCGAAGGCAAAGTCGAAGCTGCCGCTCACCACGCCCGGGACCGAGACGGCGCCGCCAGTGGTGTTCTCGATGGTCAGGTCGAGTCCTTCCTCTTCGAAGAACCCCTTGGCCTTACCGAGGTGGAGCGGTGCCACGTCGCCGATCGGAATCGCACCCACCTTCACCGGAGTCATCCCCTCCGCCGGCGAAGCGCCGCCGCCGTCGGTAGCTGCCGGCCCACCGGACGGCGACCCCGCGCCGCAGGCCCCCAACGTTGCCGCCACAACGGCGGCACAGACCATAGTGACAAGTCGCTTCATCATGCACTCCCTCGTGTGTTTTCAGCGTTTCTTGGGAGTCTAGGCAGCGGTTGTCAGGCAGGCCACAGTGGGGGCTGCCCGACCCCCACTCATGCAGCTAATACTTAGCCACGCGCCCGGCCAGCGCCGTCACCCGGGGCATCACACGCCGCAGGGGCGGCCCCGAAAAATCCGGAACCGCCCCTGCTCGATGCTCGCTTGAATTACTTCACAACCATGGCCGGCACATCCGGCTGGTTGTCCACGTACTTGTACTTGACCATCAGCTTGCCCATGTCGCTGAGCACCTGGGTCCGCACATCGCCGTCGAACACCTCCATTTTGAGGTTTTTGGCCACCTCTTCCGGCATGCCCATGAAGTCCGGCAGGACAGCGCGCACGCCGTCATTGTTGGCTTCGGCATCCTTCAGGGTTTCGGTCACGGCGGCCTTGAAATCCGCTACCACCTCAGGGTTCTGCTCCGCGTAGTTGCCGCTGGTGAAGGTCACCATGGTTGGCAGGCCCGGCAGGGTCTTCTGGTTCGGGTAGCCCAGCAGTTTGTAGTCGCTATTGGCGAGCGCCTTTGACTGGAACGGCTCCGGAACCCAGATGGCATCCACGTTGCCGCGTTCCAGCTGGGCTTCCATGTCCGGGAACGGCATTTCGCTGAACTTGAGCTTGGACGGATCGGCACCGTCCTCCGCGGCCGACTCCATAATGGTCAAGTCGCCCTGGGTCTTGAGGGTGTTGACGGCAGTGGTCTTGCCAGCCAGATCGGCGAAGCTCTCGATCCCCGAGTCGGCCTTGACGATCACGGCGTTGTTATCCTCGCCTTCGGCCCGGGAATTGCTGTAGCCCGAGACGATTTTCATGTCCAGGCCCTTGTCCACTGCGGTCATCACGGACAGCGGGTTACCCACGGCAAAATTCATCGTGCCGGTGGAAACTGCCGGCAGCATTGCCGCGCCACCCTGCCCGGTCTGGAGCTCGACGTCGAGCCCGTGCTTCTCAAAGATGCCTTCGTCAATGCCGTACTGCATGGCACCCGACGGTGCGATCGGCAGCACGCCCACCGTGATCTTGGTCAGGCCGCCGCTTGCGGCACCGGACTCGGCGGCCGGGGCTTCGTTGGACCCGGATGGAGAGCCGGATCCACAGCCGGTCAGTGCCATCGCCGCAATGGCGCCGCCAGCCAGAAGTTTAGCCAAATGCTTCTTCATGAATGCTCCTTGTGTTCCGTAGTGCCGTCCCCCGACCATCGGGGGCTGACTGTGACCAGCACCACAGCTAAGTACAACGTAGATGCAATAGTTGAATAAATCAATGGTCGTGGCCGGTTTGTGATGTTATACGCCACCGGGACCCGCCGCCGGACGGCACCGGGCCGCGCCGCGGCCGACGACGGCCGGGCTGTCAGACGTAGAAGCGAGCCAGGAACTCCGCGATGACCGCGGGGCGTTCCTCGCCCTCGATCTCGATGGTGTTGTTGGTCTTGATCTGCACGCCACCCTTGACCTCGGTGACCTCGGCGATGACGGAGTGCATGCGAACCTTGGAACCGGCCTTGACCGGGTTGGTGAAGCGCACCCGGTCCAGCCCGTAGTTGACCTTGGTCTTGACGCCTTCGACGTCGAACAGTTCGCTCCACAGCGGGATGATCAGGGACAAGGTCAGGAAGCCGTGCGCGATGGGTGCGCCGAAGGGGCCTTCTTTGGCCTTCTCCACATCGGTGTGGATCCACTGGTGGTCATCGGTGGCGTCCGCAAAGGTGTTGATCTGGTCCTGGCTGATCTCGCGGTAGTCGGTGTAGCCGAGGTCCTTGCCGACCAGGTTGGGCAGGTCTTCGAAGTTGACGACGGTGTTGCTCATGATTGCTCCTTGGGGACTGTGTTGCTGATGTGGTCTAGCGGAATGCGCCGGTGCCGGTAATGGCCCGGCCGACGATCAGGGCGTTGATCTCGTGCGTGCCCTCGTAGGAATAGACGGCCTCTGCGTCGGCGTGGAAACGCGCGACGTCTGTGTCCAGCGTGATGCCGTTGCCTCCGACGAGCTCGCGCGCCAGGGCGACGGTTTCGCGCATCCGGGCGCTGCAGAACATCTTGGCCAATGCGGAGTTTTCATCCTTGTAGATGCCTTCCTCCTGCTGCTGGGTCAGCCGCACCGCCATGCCGAGCGACGCGGTGACATTGCCGAGCATGGTGGCGAGCTTCTCCTGGATCAGCTGGAAGCCGGCCAGCGGCTTGCCGAACTGCTTCCGCTCCTTGACGTAGCGCAGCGCTGCCTCGTAGGCCCCGGCCTGCAGGCCGGTGGCGATCCACGCAACGTCCGAGCGCATGTTCCGCAGCAGCGAGGCCACGTCAGCGAACGAGTTCACCTTCTGCAGCCGCGCCGAGTCCGGGACGCGTACGCCGGACAGCGTGATGTCCGCGTTCTGCATCATCCGCAGCGAGGTCTTGCGCAGGATTTTGGAAAGCTCGACACCGGGGGCGTCGGTCGGCACCAGGAAGCACTTGACCTGGCCGTCGGCCTGGTCGCGGGCAAAGATGGCCAGCACATCGGCGGTAACGGCTCCGCCGATCCAGCGCTTGGCGCCGTCGATGATCCACTCGTCGCCGTCGCGCCGGGCGCTGGTCTCCAGCCCGCCGGCGATGTCCGATCCGTGCTCCGGTTCGGTAAGCGCGAAGACGCCCTTGAACTCGAAGCTGCGGATTTTCGGGTCCAGCTCGGCCGCCTGCTCTGCGCTGCCGCCCAAATTGACGGCCGTGCGGAACAGCCCGGACTGTGCGTTGTAGAAAGTGGCAACGGAGGCGTCCGTCCGGGCGAGTTCAAAGTTGCGGAAGCCCTCATACAGCCCGGATGGCTTGGCATCGCCGGCGGTCAGCTCCGCCGGGGCCATCAGGTCCAGGTCGTAGAGCGGCTGGGCAATCTGGTAGGGAAACTCTCCCTGTTCCCAGTAGTCGGCCAGCAGCGGCTGGACCTGTTCCTGCAGGACCGTCCGCAGCCGGCCGAGCACGCCGCGCTCGGCGTCGGTCAGCAGGGTGGCATAGCCATACTGGTCGGACGGGTAGAACGGTTCAACCACGGTCCCTGCCCTCTCTTCGGCGACGGCACTCATCGCTGAGCCCCGTCCAGCCCCAGCAGGCGCACCGCATTGTCCTTGAGGATTTTTGGACGCACCTCGTCCTTCAGCGGCAGGTCCGCGAAGGCACCCAGCCATTTCTGCGGGGTGATCAGCGGGTAGTCGGTGCCAAAGAGCACCTTGTCCTGCAGTACCGAGTTGGAGAGCTTCACCAATGACTCCGGGAAGTACTTGGGCGACCAGCCGGACAGGTCGATGAACACGTTCGACTTGTGCGTGGCGATCGAGTTGGCCTCGTCCTGCCACGGCACCGACGGGTGCGCCATGATGATCTGGAACTGGGGGAAGTCCGCGGCGATCTCATCCAGCAGCAGCGGATTAGAGTACCCGAGTTTGATTCCTGACCCGCCGGGTGTGCCGGCGCCCATGCCGTTCTGTCCGGTGTGGAAGACGGCGGGCAGGCCGAGCGACTGCAGAGCCTCCCACAGCGGGTAGTACCGTTCGTCGGACGGATTGAAGCCCTGCAGGCTCGGGTGGAATTTAAACCCGCGCACCCCGTAGTCCTCGACCAACTGCTTCGCCCGGTCGATCGCTTCGGCACCGGTGAGCGGATCAACCGAACCGAAGGGGATCAGCACGTCGTTGTTCCGGGCCGCACCTTCGGCAATGTCCTCGATGCTGTTCGGCTCGTGCTTCAGCCGGGTCCGGGCGTCCACGGTGAACACCACGGCCGCCATCTTGAGCTCCCGGTAGGTCGCCGCAATCGCATCCAGCGACGGCGTTCGCTCCTCGGCCTTGAAGTACTTGCTCGAGGCGTCCATCAGTTCCTGCGGCAGCGAGACGTGCCCGTGGCCGTCGATCTCGACATGCACGTGCATGTCGATCGCGGTCAGTGAGTCGACGTCCAGACCCAGCTCGTAACGTGTGGGGGCCATGGCTACTTCGCCGCCGGCTCGGGCTGCAGTTCGGCCGGCAGCTCGGGGAACTCCTCGCCCACGCTCTGCAGCCGGTCACCCAAGAGGTCCTCGAAGCGCTCACTCAGCGCCTCGTAGGTCCAGCCGCCGTCCATGAACTCGGTGACCACGGCTTCCGGATGGGACCACAGCTGCAGGCGGTCGCCGCCCACGCCGATCGCCTGGCCGGTCACCTTGGCCGCGGCGTCGGAGGCGAGGTAGGCAATCAGGCCGGCTACGTCGTCGGCCGTGCCAAAGCCCAGGTCCTTGCGGAAGAAGTCCGGCATGGCCTCGCCGCGCTCGTCCGCCTCCACGGCCTTCTGGAAGAACGGCACGGTCTTGGTCATGGCGGTGGCGGCCACCGGGATGACGGCGTTGGCGGTGACGCCGGCCCTCTTCATCTCCAGTGCCCAGGTGCGGACCATGCCCACAATGCCGGCCTTCGCGGCGGCGTAGTTGGTCTGGCCGAAGTTGCCGCGCTGGCCGGTGGGCGAGCCGATGGTGATGATCCGGCCGGCCACGCCGTTCTCCTTGAAGTAGGCGTAGGCCTCGCGGACGCAGGTGAAGGTGCCGCGCAGGTGCACGTTGATGACCAGGTCGAAGTCCTCGTCCGTCATCTTCAGCAGCGACTTGTCCCGCAGCACGCCCGCGTTGGTCACCAGAATGTCCAGCCCGCCGAAGGTCTCGACGGCGGTGTTCACCAACTGCTTGGCAGTTTCGGTGGAACCCACCGGAGCCACGACGGCGGTGGCCTTGCCGCCGGCTGCCGTGATGCTGGCGACGGCGTCCTCGGCCACCTGTGCATCAACATCATTGACGACGACGGCGGCTCCCTGGCGGGCAAGCTCCTGGGCGTAGGCCAGGCCGAGGCCGCGGCCGCTTCCGGTGACGATGGCTACTTTTCCGGCCAGTGACATTTGATGCTCCTTGTTCCTGCACCTGAGGGGTGCATGGGTTTATGCTGGTCTGAAACCAATGACAACCCATATGATTGAAAAAGTCAATCATATTTTCCAGCATCGAGATGTAGCGAGGGAACATGTCCGCAGCAACCACGGCCGACGCAAGCACGGCCAGCCAGACGGCGGAGGGCAGCGGCGTCGAGCGGCTGCACAACACCGACCTCGCCAGCGAGATCGAATTCCTCACCGCGCGGGCGCGGTCGCTCGGCTCCGGGCGTGCCAACAACATGCTGGCCGAGCTTGATTTGAAGGTGCGCTCCTACTCCGTCCTCTCGCTGGCTTGCAGCGGGCAGAATCCCTCACAGCGTGAACTGGCAGATTTCCTGAGCCTGGATCCCAGCCAGATCGTGGCCCTGGTGGACCAACTGGAGAAGCGTGGAGCGGTGACTCGTGAAGCCGATCCGCGCGACCGCCGGTCCAAAGTCATCGCCGCCACGCCCGCGGGCCGCAGGCTCTATAAGCGGGCCGAAGCGATCGTCCGCCAGGCCTCCGACCATTCCCTGGCGCAGCTGAATGACCAGGAGCGCGAAACGCTGCGCGACCTGCTCCGCCGCATCGCTTTCTGAGCCGGGCACGCGTCCCCCCGGGCCGCCCCGCCCGAACGCTGCATCCCGCTCCCAACGAGTGCTCAGATAACGCCCCTTTCAGCGCTGAAAAGGGCGTTATCTGCGCACTCGATTCCGGGGGCCGGGTCGCGCCGGCACCAGTTAAAGTACGGAGCCGGCCACTTCCGCAACGGGAAGTGGCCGGCTCCTGGTTGTTTTTGAGCCTGGTTAGCTTGCGCTGCCGGCCTGGGTGGCGGCGGCGGGGCGGTGGCCCTGCTTGGCCAGCTGGATCTGCTCGTACACGTGGTGGCGCAGCTCGGTGAACCGCGGCAGGGCGCGGGTGTTGAGCTGGTCGCGCTCGTCCGGCAGGTCGATCTCTAGGTCTTCCTGGATCACGGTCGGCGAAGAGGACAGGATGATCACGCGCTGGCCCAGGTACACCGATTCGTCGATGTCATGGGTGACGAACAGGACGGTCACGCCGAGCTTCTTCCAGACCGTGCGGATCAAATCCTCCAGGTCCGCACGGGTCTGCGCGTCGACGGCCGCGAACGGCTCGTCCATCAGCAGCACCTCGGGCTGGTAGGCCACGGCGCGGGCGATCGCCACGCGCTGCTGCATACCGCCGGAGAGCTGCCACGGATAGGACTGCGGCACATGGTCCAGGCCCACGGCCTCCAGCGCCTCGTCCACCAGCTTGTCGCGCTCGGCCTTGGCCATGCCGGCGTTCTTCAGCGGCAGCTCCACGTTCTCGCGCACCCGCATCCAGGGGAACAGCGAGCGGCCGTATTCCTGGAACACCACCGCCATCTTCTTCGGCGGGCCGGTCACTCGGGCGCCGTCCAGCAGCACCTCGCCCTCGGTGGGCGCCAGCAGGCCGGAAATGCACTTGAGCAACGTGGTCTTGCCGGAACCGGACGGGCCCACCAAGCAGGCCAGTTCCCCTGCCTTCAGGTCGAAGGTCAGGTTGCGCACCGCCTCGATGTCGCCGCCGTCGGTGTGGTAGACCTTCTTGACGCCGCGGACCGAGAGCATGGCCTGGCCTTCGGGCAGGGTCCTGCCGGTCGAAACGGGAGTGATTTCAGGCTGCATTTTCTACCTCTCGCAGGCCGTGGTACCAGCGCAAGATCCTGCGCTCGGTCCATTGGAAGATGAATGACATGGCAACACCGATCAGGCCCAGCACCACGATGCCGGACCACATCTCCGGAATCGCAAAGGAACGCTGGAACTGCACGATGGTAAAGCCCAGCCCCGAGGACGAGGCGAACATTTCGGAAATGACCATCAGGATCAAACCGATCGACAGGCACTGGCGGACACCGGCCATGATCTGCGGACCGGCCGAGGGCAGCACCAGGTAACGCACCCGCGCCCAGCCGCCGATCCCGTAGGTATGGGCCGAATCCGAGAGCACCGAGTCGATGGCGCGGACACCTTCGATCGTGTTCAGCAGCACCGGCCAGATGCAGCCGGAAATGATGACCACAACCTTCATCGAGTCGGTGATGCCCATCAGCAGCATCAGCACCGGAATCAGCACCGGCGGCGGGATCGCGCGGAAGAACTCCAGCACCGGTTCGGTGAAGTCGCGCAGCCATTTGACCGAACCGATCAGCAGGCCGGCAGCAATGCCGATCACGATCGCGGCAATCACGCCGACGAGCAGCCGGCCGATCGACGGCAGCACGTCGGAGAAAATTCGCTCACCGAACCAGGTCTCACCGAACGCTTCCGCGAGCGTTGCCGGGGTCGGAACAAAGAAGTTCGTCGTGCCCAGCGTGGATCCCCACCAGATCAGCACCAGGATGACCGGCAGCGCCAGCGCATAGGCAATGCCCTTCAGGACTTTCATGCGATCACCTCGGAACGGATCGATTCGTGCCAGGACAGGGTCTTGCGCTCAATGAAGCGCATCACCAGGTTGATCAGCACGCCGATCAAACCGGTGGCCAACACCAACGCATACATCCCGGAAATCGCTCCGCCGGATTGCGCCAGCGCGATTTCCCGGCCCAGCCCCGGGGAACCGATCACCAGTTCGGCCGTGATCGCCAGGATCAGCGCCACGGCAGCGGCCAGTCGCACGCCGGTCATCAGGTACGGCAACGCGGTCGGGAACACCACGTAACGGACTCGGGCGAACCGGCCCAGGCCGTACGATTTCGCGGTCTGCATCGCCACGTTGTCCACATCCGCCACCCCGTAGAGCACCTGGATGAAGACCTGCCAGAAGGACGCATAGACAATCAGCATCAGCGAGGACTCGATCTTCACGCCGAACAGCAGCACGGCCAGCGGAATCAATGCCACCGACGGGATCGGGCGCAGGAACTCCACCGTGGAGTTGGTGACCTTCCGCAGGAAGTTGGATGAACCGATGATGAAACCAAGCACCACCGCCAGCAGCACGGCCATCAGCAAGCCGAGCAGCCAAGCCAACATGGTCTCCCCCACCGCCAACCAAAATGCGGTCAGACCGAAGTCGTTGAACAACATCGCGATGACTTCGGATGCTGGCGGCAGGAAGCGCGCTTCAACAATCCCCACCCGCGGCACCAGTTCCCACACCAGCAAGAACGCCAAAATCCCGGCCAGCCCCAATAACTGCTTGGTGGGGCGCTTCTTCGCCGGCCGCTTCGGCGACCGGCTAACCGCGGCGCCCTGACCGTCTGTTGTCACCGCCGGAGCGCTCATGGCAGCTCCTCCCGGTGCGGCGCTTCATTCAGCGCACATTTCATTTCCACTCCTTCTGCCCCGAGGAGAACGGGGATACAGACCGCGCTTGTTCGCTGACCGAACACGCGTTCACTATTTCAAGTGTGGTCGATGCCACTCAGTGACGTCAAACACTCTAGGGCATCGTTACTCAGCCGAAACCACAAGACAGTGTTTGACGGTGGTTGAGTCGTGTGGATTGAATTTCTCAACGGATTGTGCTTAGTGCACTAGGCGCTTTCGGCCGAAGAGGAAGTAGGCCACCGGGCCGATGAAATTGACGAAGGACGCCGCGAACCACGCCGGCTTTGGTCCTTTGACCAAGGTCTTCGGCCGCTTTTTCAGGTCCTTGAGCGCGGCGGCTTGCAAGGCCATCTGCACCGCGGCCGTCACGGCAACGCGCCGTTTCTGGTCCCCGCTCAGATCCTTGAAGCGCTTTTTCTTGGTGGCCCTCAGCATTGCGTTCTTCATGGCGGTCTCCCGGTCTATGCAGGCAGCAGGTGCCACAAGTGTAGGCGCGCATCCGCGGGCGGAGTAGGGGTTTAGTGGTGCCGTTCGTACCGCCACGGCAGCGCGGCGGTGAAGAGCCGGTGCCTGGACCCCGCAGAAGCCGCCGGCCCGGGACCGGGGTAGGCATCATCGCCCGCCCAGACGATGGTCTGCCCATTGACCGGATCATCGATCACATGGCTCTCAAAATCGAAGGGCTGCGCCTTGCGGGCTGCCTCCAACGCGTCGGCCACGGTGGCGAAGCCGCTCAGTTCGTGCAGCGTGACCCAGGTCGGCGGGACCAACTGCATGCGACCGGACTGGTGCCGGCGCAGTGCTTCCGCTGGCGACATCCATGCGTAGCCAGCCAGCTCGCCGTCGTTCAGCCGGATCTCGCCGGCCGGCGCTGCCGCCACGAAGAACCAGGTTTGAAAGCGGCGAACCAGGCTGTGTCGGGGCACCCAGTTGGAGAGGTGCACCAGCTCCTGCCCGGCGATCTGCAGCCCGGTTTCTTCGAACGTCTCGCGCACGCCCGCATTCCTCGCCGCAGCCAGTTGCTTGGCAAGGCCTTCGACGACGGCGGAGCCCGCCGGTGCGGGCACGCCGGCTTCCGCTTCAGCCGCCAGATAGTCGTCCGGGTCCACCTTGCCTCCCGGGAATACCCAGGCCCCGGCGAAGGTTCCCTTGCCAGGCCGTTCCAGCATCAGGACCTCGAGTCCGTCCGCATGATCGCGCAGCAAAACGACTGTTGCCGCCAGCTCCGCTTGGTCCGCCTGACTGTCCACCGCGTTGTCCACGTTCCCTAGCTTAGGTCGTGGCTGAAACGCCGGTGCCAGATGACCGCTTCGCCCGATGAGAGGACTTACAGATGAAGATTGCCGTCTACGGCGCCACCGGCATGGTCGGCAGCCAGATCACCGCAGAGGCATTGCGCCGCGGCCATCAGGTCACCGCGATCTCGCGCAGCGGCACCACGGTGGACGGCGGCACGGCCCAGGCTGCGGAGCTCTCCGATCTGAAGACCTACAAGCAGATTGCCGGCGAGCACGACGTCGTCGTCCTTTCCATCCCGCCGTCGCGCACCGGAGAACCGCACGCGCCGTTCGTGGATGCGCACGAGGCAATCTCCGAGACCCTCATCCCGGCGCGGTTATTCGTGGTGGGCGGCGCCGGCGCCACCGAGGTGGACGGCGTGCAGCTGAAGGATCTGCCCGGTTTCCCGGAGGACTACAAGCCCGAAGCCATCACCATGGCCGAAGTTTTGGAACTGTACCGCTCCGCGTCCGGTCTGGAGTGGACCATGCTGGCTCCCGCCCCGCAGATCGCGCCGGGCGAGCGCACCGGCAGCTACAAGCTGGGTGCGGATTCCCCCGCCGGCGAGAGCGTCTCGACCCAGGACTTTGCCGTGGCTGTGCTGGACGAGCTGGAGAACCCGCAGCATGAAAACCGGCGTTTCACGGTCGCCAACTAGGACGTCCCCCTCGAAACCAGGGCGCCGGCACTGCTGAGTGTCGGCGCCCTGGTTATGCCTACTTCCGGGACAGCAGGCGCTCGACGCGCGGCTTCACCTCGCTGGCCAGCAACGTGATGGATTCGATCAGGTGTTCATGCGGCAGCCCGCCGATGTCGGTCTGGAGGAAGTGCCGCATGTGCCCCAGGTGTCCGTGTAGATGGACGATGCGCTCGGCTACTTCATCCGGGTCCCCCACGTAGTAGGCGCCCGGGGCCTCGGCCTGGGCCAGGAAAGCCCTCTGGTCCGGCGCCGGCCAGCCGCGCAGTCGTCCCATTTCCACATTCAGGTTGTGCCAGCCGGGGTAGAACCTGTCCAGGGCCTCCTGCTTGGTCGGTGCCACCAGCCCCAGCGCTGCCACGGAAACCTTGATCTCCGGACCCGAATGGCCGGCCTGGGCAGCGGAGCGCCGGTACAGCTCGGCCAGCGGGGCGAACCGGTGCGGGGCCCCGCCGATGATCCCGTAGGAGACCGGCAGGCCCAGCTGTCCGGCCCGGGCCGACGAACCGGCGTTGCCTCCGGTGGCCAGCCAGATGGGCAGCCGCCCGGAGGCGGGGCGTGGCACCACGGCCAGGTCCGCGATGGCCGGCCGCCGGGAGCCGCTCCAGGAGACCTCGGGCGTGGAGCTGTTGTTGATGGTCATCAACAGGTCCAGCTTCTGCGCATAGAGCTCGTCGTAGTCGCCCAGGTCGTAGCCGAAGAGCGGGAAGGTTTCGACCGACGAGCCGCGTCCCGCGGTGATTTCGATCCGGCCCCCGCCGGAGATCGCGTCGGCGGCGGCGAACTGCTGGAACACGCGGACCGGGTCGTCGGTGGAAATGATACTGGCGGCGCTGCCGAGCTTGATCTGCTTCGTCGCGGCCGCGGCTGCTGCGACGATCGCGCCGGGTGAGGACGCGGGCATGCTGGTGGTGTGGTGTTCGCCGATGCCGAAATAATCCAGACCGGCCTCATCCGCGTGGACGATGGCCTCGAAGAGATTGCGGACCGCCTCGGACGTCGCGCGTTGCGAGCCGTCCGGATTCAGTTGCGTGTCGCCGAAGCTGTAAGCACCGATTTCCATCGTGGTTCCTGTTCTGCCCGATGACGTGGTCAGGGACGGGCGGGTTCGTTGGCCTCGGCCAAGAGGCCGCGGAGCTGTTCGGCGGTGTGCGCCGCGTTAAAGATGGCGGTGCCAGGCTGGAAGGCCCGGCCGGCCGACAGCGGGCCGGCATCCACCGGGTCGTAACCGATCCGGTCGATGAAGCCGGCGACCAGGGCTTTGGCTCCGGGGTCATCCGAGGCAAGCGCCAGGGCCCGGCGATCGGCGGCACCGGCTTCGCGGCCGTCGACTTCAAGCTCGCGGTACCCAATGTGGTTCAGCGATTTGACCAGGCGGGCGCCGGCCAGGAACTCCTGGATGACCTCGCTGCTGCCGCGTGCGTCGTCGTCGAAGTCGGCAATCACACCGTCGGTCGGCGCCCAGTAGTTCATCGCGTCGACGACGGTCCTTCCGGACAACAGCTCCGGCTGCAGCGTGCGGTACTTGTGCAGGGGAACGGCCGCGACGACGAGGTCCGCCGCCGCTGCTTCGGCCGCATCAACCGCTTCTGCTCCCGGCGTGATGATCTCGGCCAACAAGGCGATCTCGTCCGCCGGCTTGGCCGTGGCGATCTTCACCCGGAATCCGGCTTTGAGCGACTGCCGGGCCACCGCTGTGCCCACCCGTCCCGCTCCCAAAATGCCAATCACGCCATGGTCCACGCCAACTCCAGTTGAGAAAAAGTATGTTGCTGCACAGACTATATTGGACGCAGATTATCTGTGCAACTTCGTGTAACCGGTTATGATGTGTGGCATGACAGGAGCACCCGCAGCATCCGCCGGCCGGACGCAGGACCAGATTCCCGGCGATCTCGGCTGGAACCTGGGCATGGTGCTGCGCGGATACCAGTCCAGATTCGAGGAGGCCGTCGCGGACATGCCGGAGGGCATCCGCGGCTATCAGGTGCTCTCCGCCGTCGTCCACAGGGATCCGCCGAACCAGCAGGCTCTGGGCGCGCATCTGGCGATCGACCGCACGGTGCTGACCTACCTCCTGGACAAGCTCGTGGCTGCCCGCTTGGTGGAACGCGTCCCCGCGGCCAACGACCGGCGCGCGCGGAAGATTGTCCCCACCAGGCAAGGGCGCACGGTGCTCTCGACTTATGAGGTCCGCGTGGCCGCTGCTGAACAGAGCCTGCTTTCGGGCTTGGCGGCGGACGAGGTCGCCCAGTTGTCCGGACTCATCCAGCGGCTCGCCATGGAGATCCACCGCGCCCAGCCGAATTCCAGCCCGTGCGAGGCGATGGACCACCTGCCCTAGAATCGTCCCCATGTGGATCGGCTGGATTGAGTTCGACCTGCTCCTGGGCGATGTGCATTCGCTGAAGGAAAAACGCTCCGTGCTGCGGCCGATCATCGCCGAAGTGCGGAAACGGTTCGATGTTTCCGTGGCCGAGGTCGGCCAGCAGGACCTCTACCGCCGGGCGGAGGTGGGCATCGGCATGGTCGGCGCCGACCGGGCCCATGTGGTGCAGGTGCTGGACACCGCCGAGAACTACGTCGCCTACCGGCCGGGCGTCGATCTGCTGAGCACCAGGCGGAAGATCCTCTCCAGCGAGGACTGATCTCCGGCGACGCGGCTTTGTGTGCGGCGGCCGCCCGGTCATGGGCCGCAGGCCGAAGTGTTCGGGCGCCGATGTTGGTAGCGTGGATCACGCCAATGATCCATGCCACGTCCGGGAGGACACCGTTGACCACCCCTGCCACCAATGCGCAGTTTGCCACGGTCGAGGACCTTGTTCGCCACCGCTACGCGTCCGATAAAGCGTCGCAGCATCTGGGTATCGAGGTGCTCGAGGCCGAAGAGGGCCGCGTGGTCATGGCCATGGCCGTCCAGGACTACATGCTGAACGGCCACCACATTCTGCACGGCGGATACTTGTTTACCTTGGGCGACACCTGCTTCGCGTTTGTGTGCGAGTCGTTGGGCCGCCCGTCCGTCTCCCGGCAGGCCGAAATCACCTACATCGCGCCCGGTGCGGCGGATTCACGGCTGGTCGCCACCGGCGTCGAGCGCACCCGCTTCGGCCGCAACAACATTGTGGATATTTCCATCCACGACCAGGACGGGCAGCATCTGGCCGAACTGCGCGTGTTTGGCGTGCTGGTCCCGAAGAAGTAGTTCCGCACCCCTGTACGAAGGAGTATTCCCATGGTCTCTGTGCCCACGATCGACCTCAACAACGGCGTCGCCATCCCGCAGCTGGGGTTCGGCGTCTTCCAGGTGCCGCCGGCTGAAACCCAGCAGGCGGTCGAAGCTGCGCTTGAAGCGGGCTATCGCCACATCGACACGGCTGCCGCGTACCGCAACGAGTCCGGTGTGGGCGCCGCCATCAAGTCCAGCGGGATTGCCCGGGAGGATCTGTTCATCACCACCAAGCTGCGCAACGGCGAACAGGCGACCGCGCGCGAAGCCTTCGACAACAGCCTGCGCGAACTCGGCCTGGACTTCGTGGACTTGTATCTGATCCATTGGCCGGTGCCGTCGCAGAACCTCTACCTGCAGGCCTGGCAGGTACTTGAAGAGATCTACACCGAAGGCCTCAGCCGGGCCATCGGCGTCTCCAACTTCCTGGCCGACCACCTGGAAACGTTGTTGGCCGCCGGAGGCACGGTGCCGACGGTCAACCAGATCGAGATCCACCCGACCTTCCAGCAGCGCGAAGTGGCAGCGCTCAGCCGCCGTCACGGCATCGCCGTCGAAGCCTACAGCCCGCTGGGCCAGGGCGCCGATCTGGAGAACCGGACGGTCACCGCCATCGCGGCCAAGTACCTGGCGTCCCCGGCCCAAGTGGTGCTCGCCTGGCATCTGGCCAACGGCAATATCGTGATCCCCAAGTCCGCCAATCCGGATCGGATTGCGCAGAACCTGGCCGCGGCACGGCTCACCCTCGATGCGGAGGACCTCGCTGCCATCACAGCGCTCGACGCCGGCGGCCGCATCGGCGCCGACCCGGCCACGGCTGAATTCACCCAGCTCTAAAAACGAATCTGGCTTAAACAGAATCGGCTGTACCGAAAACGCACACAACCGCCGGGAAAGCGGGTGTTATCGGTACAGCCGATGAGCCGAGGAACCTGCCGGCGCTAGAGCCGGCGGTACTCTGCCACCATCGGGCAGTCGAACGGGTCTCGGGCGGAGAGCCCCACCTTGTTCAGGTACTGGACCACAATCCCGTAGGACTTGGGCAGCGAAGTTTCCGTGTACGGGATCTTGTGGGTGGCGCAGTATTCGCGCACAATCTCGGCGGCCTTGGCCAGATTGGGCCGCGGCATGCTGGGGAAGAGGTGGTGCTCCACCTGGTAGTTCAGCCCGCCCATGAAGGCGTTGATGGATCCGCTTCCCAGCCGGGTGCGGCCGATGATGTTGCGGCTGGTCAGGACCTGACGGCTGAGGAAGTCCACCTTGGAGTCCTTCGGGATCAGCGGCATGCCCTTATGGTTCGGGGCGAAGGAGGCGCCCATGTAAACACCGAAGACGGCGAGCTGGACTCCGATGAAGGCGAAGGCCATGCCGGTGGGCAGGAAGATGAAGATCGCGGCAATGTAGAGAGACAGCCGGGCGAACAAGATGGACAGTTCCCGTTTGCGTCCCTTGACCTGGCCGCGGGCGAACAGCGATTTGATCGACGTGGCGTGCAGGTTGATGCCCTCGAGCATCAGCAGCGGGAAGAACAGGTAGCCCTGCCGGCGGGTGAACCAGGCCATCAGTCCCTTGCGCTCGGCCGCCTGCTCCGGCAGGAAGGAAATGGTGTCCTGTTCAATATCCGGATCTTTGCCGATGGTATTCGGGTTGCCGTGGTGTCGGGTGTGCTTGTTCATCCACCACTGGAAGCTGATTCCAACCACAGCGTTGGCCAGGAACCTTCCGGCCCGGTCATTGGCGGGACCGGTCTCGAAGACCTGCCGGTGGGCCGCCTCGTGGGCCAGGAACGCCAGCTGTGTGAACAGGATGCCGAGTGCTGCGGCAATCAGGAGCTGGTACCAGCTGTCGCCCAACAGCACGAAGCCGGTAACCGCGCCGCCGAGGCCCAATGCCAGCGCCGCGAACAGGCTGATGTAGAAGCCGCGGCGCTTTCTGAGCAGTCCAGCGTCCCGCACCGTGTTCAAAAGCTGGGAGTAGCCGGTGGCGGCTGAGGAGCCGCGCCTGCTGCGGGTGGTCGGTGCGGGTGGAGATACAGATATGCTCATGCGGCCTTAGTGGTTTCGATGTCCGACTTCCCAGCCGCTTCAGTAGGGCGAATACCCCGTAGATGAAGATCACTCTACGGTGTCTTGCTGAACGGACGCTGAACGCAGCACGGCCGTGGTAGTGCCATTCGGTATCCCCGCCTCTTTCGTGTACTGTGAAACTTGTAGTTGTTGTGTTGCGCATTTGATTTTGAGCAACAGGTCCTTCACCGAAGGGCTTGTGCTTCTCTGAACGGCGGACTAAAAACACCGCTGCAAGCGAACCGTGAAGTCCGCGGATCGTGAATTACTCGGAGGAGTACAAAAATGGCAACTGGAACCGTCAAGTGGTTTAACTCTGAAAAGGGCTTCGGCTTCATCGCTCCGGACGACGGCTCGGCCGACGTTTTCGCTCACTACTCGGCCATCGAGAACAGTGGCGGATACCGCGAACTGCGTGAAGACCAGAAGGTCGAATTCGAAACCGTGCAGGGCCCCAAGGGCCTGCAGGCTGCCAACATCCGCGGCCTCTAAGACGGTAGCGGCAACGCCGCACTAGTCTTTCCAATGGAGCCGGTTCCCACGCGGGAACCGGCTCCATTGTTTTTGCCGCACCACCGTCCTGTTGGCGGCAACTTTGCCTCCCTGTAGGCGACTTTCCCTCCCACTGGCAGGAACCGGCATGCGGGGGCAAACTTAAGGCATGCCACCGACCCCAGAGACCGCGAGTTCCGGATCCTTTATGGCTGACCTAGTCCTGCAAATCCTCCTGTTCACCGGCGTCACCATGCTGTGCCTCGGCACTGCGGCCGCCGTCGGCCTGTGGCTGGTGATCCGCCGGATCCGGCGGTCCAGCCAGCTCCGGAACGGGTTCCGCACGGGGACCCTGACCGTGCGCAGCTTCACCAAGGACGACGCCGGACGCCGCCTTGCGCGGCAACGGCTCGGCCTGCAGCGCTCGGCCGAAGCGACGGGGCGTGCTCTGGCCGCCGCCTTTGCCGAGGGCCGTCCCGTGGGCGAACTCCCGCTCGTCGCGGACAGGCTTCAGGCCGCGTCCCGGTCCCTGGATGCCCAGCTGAAGCTGGCCGAAGGAGAACCGGACCTTGGCGTGAAGCGCTCCTTGGCCGCCGGCCTGGCCGGCCGGGCGGATCAGGTGAACCGGCTTTCCGGCGAACTGCGGCAACATGTGATGGAAGCCGGCTATTCCGCCGACGCCGAGCAACTGGACCTGGCTGGCAGGCACTTGTCCCGCGAGATCGAGGCGCTGCATGCTTGGTCCTCGTCCTACCGCGGCACGCCTGGCGGCTTCGGCGCCACTGTTCCGCCGCACGGTTGGCTGGACGTCCAGCAGCGCCGTCGGACTGCTCCGGCGCAACGCCGGCCCAACCCCAGCAGGAGCTAATGTTGTCCATCAAACGCCGCATCGGACGCATTATCCGTGCCAACCGCACGGCTAAAGAGGCACCAGTGGATCCGTTGGCAACCATCGCGGCAAGCCAGCAGCAACAGGTCGACGCGGTGGAGCAGGCCCGCCGCAGCGTTGCCGACATCGCCGCTGATTGCCGGCGGATTGAGTTGCTGCTGGACGAGGCCAAAGCCGAGCAGGCCTACTGCGACCGCTACGCCGAGGAGTGCGTTGCCCGAGGCGACGACGACGGCGCCCGCGAGGCCCTGCACCGCAGCATCACGGCGTCCAAGAGGGTGCAAGCGCTCTCCCGACAGTATGAGCGCATGGCCGAACAATGGCGCCAACTGAACGGCGAGCTGGGCCGGCTGTCTCTACGGATCGACGAAAGCCGGATGCAGTTCCAGGCTCTCCAAGCCCGCCACAGCGTGGCCCAAGCCACCCTCGGCATGCAGCAGGCCGCGTCGGCTGCAGCCGGCAGCGCCAACGGCATCCAGTCGGCCGCCCGGGAGGCCGAGCGCGAGACCCGGCGGATCGAGGCAGAGGCCAATGCCCGGAACGAAATCGCTTGGTCGGATCCGGACTCGCCCCAGGTTCAGGCTGCCTTCGAATGGCTGGAGGCCAGCACGGAAGTCGAGGGCCAGTTGGGCGAACTCAAGACCAAAGGCAACCAGCCGCCCCGCGGCTAAGATTCCAGGCGGGGCAGTACAGCGCTGCCCGTCGCTCCGGTCTCCTCCCCCGGCCGCTCAACGGCCACGGAACCGCTGGCTCCTCTAGGATGGTCACGGTCGACGGGGCCAGGCAGTGCCGCGACGGAAAGCAGGACGATGGCTGGGATACAGGAAACCTTGACGGAACGCGAAGCCCCCGAGCCCAGCGGCTCGGAGCACCCGAAGGCGGGCCACAAGCCGGTGGTTACCGTCCTGTACAAGGACAGACTCCCGCCCGGCATGGAGGATGTGGAAGCTGCCGCCGAGGTGCGGTACGTCACCGCGGACCAGCTGGCCGAAGCGCTCGACGGTGCGCAGGTGCTGCTGCTCTGGGACTTCTTCTCCTCCGCGCTGGAGGATGCCTGGCATGCCGCCGGCTCGCTGGAGTGGATCCATGTGGCAGCCGCCGGCGTGGACAAGCTCCTGTTCGAGGACTTGCGGGAATCCGGCGTGGTGGTCACCAATGCCCGCGGCATCTTCGACAGGCCGATGGCCGAGTTTGTGCTCACCGGCATGCTGGCCTTCGCCAAGAACCTGCCGGGCCTGCTGTCCCTGCAGCGGGAGCGGACCTGGCAGCATAGGGAGACCGAGCGGCTGGAAGGCTCCCGTGCGCTCATCGTCGGCACCGGTGCCATCGGCCGCGAGATTGCCCGCGTGCTCAAAGCCGTGGGGCTGCGCGTCGCCGGGGCCGGGCGCACGGCACGCAGCGGCGATGCGGATTTCGGCGAGGTGTACGCATCCCCGGAACTAGCCGACGTCGTCGATGGTTTCGACTGGGTGGTGATGGTGGCACCGCTAACCGAGCAGACCCGGCACCTCATCGACAAGCAGGTGCTGAAGGCCATGAAGCCCACCGCACGGCTTATTAACGTGGGGCGCGGTGCCAGCGTGGATACCGAAGCGTTGGTGGACGCGCTGCAGACCGGTGCCATCGCCGGAGCGGCCTTGGACGTGTTCGAAGTCGAGCCGTTACCAGTGGACCACCCGTTGTGGGCGATGGACAACGTGATCATCTCCCCGCACCTGAGCGGCGACGCCCGGGGCTGGCTGCCGCAGCTCGCCGGCCAGTTCGCGGACAACTTCGGCCGCTACCTCCGGCAGAAGCCGCTGGAAAATGTGATCGACAAGAAGCTGGGCTTCGCCGCGCCGTCCTAGCCCGTACCGTCCTGAACCCCTGTTGGTGACGGCCCCCGGAGTTATGCCGGCAGCTCCTTGGGACGCCGACCGCACTTACCCGGACCGGCGAGCGCAATCACCTTCAGGGCGGGGTATTCCTGCCAGGGCGGGGCCCATGCACCCTGCCCTCACCGAGCAACCGTGCCCTGAGCGGTTAACCCTGCCCTCGCGGCCGGCTGATCCGGAGTTTCTCCGACACGGCGCGGCCGGCGGGCCCGGAAGCTTCCGGTACCGCGCTACCCCCGCCGCCAAGCCTGCCAAGCAGTTCCGCGGCCACCGCGACGGCGATGGCTGCGGGGGCTTTGCCGGCGACGCTGGGCAAGCCAATGGGGCAGCGGATGGAGTCCACGTCCTCGTGCCCCTCCGCGCGCAGCCGCTGCCGGAAGCGGGCCCACTTAGCCGCCGAGCCGATCAGTCCAACGTCTAGGCCGCCGCGGCGCAGCGCGGCGTCGCAGAGCAAGAAATCCTCGGCATGGTCGTGGGTCATGATGTAGACGTGCGAGCCGGCCGGCAAGGCCTGCAGCACGGTCTCCGGTGCCGGCGTGTGGTGGACCGTGACCGTGGCGCTGCCGGCGGTCACCTCGGCCAGCCGGAGCGGATCGAGCTGCCCGGCCCGGCTGTCGATCAGGTGCAAGCGCAGGCGCAGCCGGGAGAGGATCCGGGCCAGCTCGAACCCCACATGCCCAACGCCGAAGACGGCCACCACGGGATCATTGCGCAACGGTTCCAGGAGGACCTGCACTTCGCCGCCGCAGCACTGGCGCCCGTGCTGGTTCGCCGCGTGCTCGTTGAGCGCGAAGGTCAGGGTCGCGGGCGCACTGGACGCCTCGGCGATCATGCGGCGGGCCCGGTCGATCACCTCGGCCTCAAGGTTCCCGCCGCCGACGCTGTCCCACAGGGCGTCCGCGGCGATGACCATCTTGGCGCCCGCCTCCCGGGGCGCGTGGCCCCGCACGGAGGTCACGGTGGCGAGCACACCGGGGCGTCCGTCGTCGCGCAGACTCTGCACTGCTGCGAGCCAGTCCGTCATCGGCCCGCTCCCGAAGCGGCCGGCGTCGTGGCGGGTACTGCGCGCGCTCCGGCGGCGGCACGGGCCTCCTGGACTGCCCAAAAGACGGCTTCCGGGGTCGCCGGACTGGGCAGCTCGAGCGGACGGTCGGCCGGCCCGAAGGCCGCGGCGGCCGAGCGCAGGGCTTCGCGCACGCTGAAGGCAAGCATCAAGGGCGGCTCCCCCACCGCCTTGGACCCGTACACCACGCCGCTCTCGGTGGCGCGCTCGTACAGGTGGACGTTGAACTCCTCGGGCATCTCGGAGAAGCTCGGAATCTTGTACGTGCTGGCTGCCTGCGTGGTTAACCGGCCCCGGTCCGGCCCCGCGGATGTGTCCCAGCGCAATTCCTCCAGGGTCAGCCAGCCGGTGCCCTGGACGAAAGCGCCTTCAATCTGGCCCAGGTCGATCAGCGGGGACAGGCTGTCGCCGACGTCGTGCACAATGTCCGTGCGCAGCAGCCGGTAGGCCCCGGTGAAGCCGTCCACCTCGACCTCGGACACTGCTGCGCCGTAGGAGAAGTACTTGAAGGGCTCACCCTGCATGTTTGCCGCGTCCCAGTGGATGCCCTCGGTCCGGTAGAAACCGGAGGCGAACAGCGGCGTGCGCTGGAAGTAGGCCGTGTGCACCAGCTCGGCGAAGGACAGGCTCTCGGTTGAGCCCAGGCTGGTCACGCGGCCGTCGACGAAGCGCACGTTGTAGGGCTGGGTGTCCAGCTTGCGCGCCGCGACTTCGGCCAGTTGCTCACGGATCTGCTCGCAGGCGTGCTTCACCGCCCCGCCGTTGAGATCGGCACCCGAACTCGCTGCCGTGGCCGAGGTGTTGGGCACCTTGTCCGTCCGTGTCGGGGCCAGCCGCACGAAATCCAGCGGCACGCCCAAGGCGGTGGCGGCCACCTGGCGCATCTTGGTGTGCAGGCCCTGGCCCATCTCCGTGCCGCCATGGTTGACCAGCACCGACCCGTCCTTGTAGACGTGCACCAGCGCCCCGGCCTGGTTGTAGGCGGTGAAGTTGAAGGAGATGCCGAACTTCACCGGTGTCATCGCCAGCCCGCGTTTGCAGTGCTCGTGGGTGGCGTTGAAGCGCTGCACGGCGGCCCGGCGCACTTCAACGTCGGCCCGTAATGACAGCTGGGCCCAGATGTCGTGCAGCCGTTCGGCGTGCCGGACCGGCTGCCCGTACGGCGTGCTCTGGCCCGGCGCGTAGAAGTTGCGGCGGCGCAGCTCGGCCGGTTCGATGCCCAGTGCCGGCGCGCAGCGGCCCAGGATGTCCTCGATGACCAGCATGCCCTGCGGGCCGCCGAACCCGCGGAAGGCCGTCTGCGAGGTTTTGTTGGTCTTGGCGATCCGGCCGTGGACCTCGACGTCGGGAATGAAGTACGCGTTGTCGATGTGGCAGAGGGCGCGGGCCAGGACGGGCTCGGACAGATCCAGGCTCCATCCGCCGTCGGACGTGATGGTGGCGCGCAGTGCGAGGAGGAGCCCGTCGTCGTCGAACCCCACGTCCCAGCTCGCGTGCATCGGATGCCGCTTGCCCGTCATGGTGATGTCCTGGCTGCGGTTCAGCCGGAGCCGGACCGGCCGCCCGGTGAGCACGGCGCCGAGCGCGGCGACGGCTGCCAGCCCGTGCGGCTGCATCTCCTTGCCGCCGAACCCGCCGCCCATCCGCAGGCATTGGACGGTGACCTCGCTGTTGGTCAGCCCCAGCACGTGCGCGACGATCTCCTGGGTTTCGGAGGGGTGCTGGGTGGAGGAATGGACGAAGACCTGCCCGGACTCGTCCACGTGGGCCAGCGAGGCGTGGGTCTCCAGATAGAAGTGCTCCTGGCCGCCGAACTCGAACGTTCCGCTGAACCGGTGCGGCGCGCTCTTTAGCCCGGCCTCGGCGTCGCCGCGGCCCACCACCGGCTGGTTTCCCTGGTAGCTGGCTGCGTCGATGGCCTCGGTGAGGGTCAGCAGCGACGGCAGTTCCTCGTACTCGACCTGCACGGCCGCCGCCCCGAGCCGGGCCGCCTCGGTGGTCTCGCCCAGCACCCAGCACACGGCGTGGCCGTAGTACATCACCTCGCGCGGAAAGAGCGGTTCGTCGTCCTTTGCGCCGGCGTCGTTGACACCGGGCACGTCGGCGGCGGTCAGCACCCGGACCACGCCGGGAACGGCCGACGCCGGCTCGGTGCGGAGCGCCGTCACGTAGGCGTGGGCGTGGGGTGCCTGCACCGGCCACGCATGCAGGCAACCGCGCATGCGGCCGACCAGATCGTCCGTATACAGCGCGGTTCCGGTCACATGTAGCGCCGCGCTTTCGTGCGAGAGGGGCTGTCCCACGACGGGATTGACGGGCCGGTCGGCTAGCGAGGTCACCGGACCACCTCCAGTTCCGGGGCGTTTTCGGCATAGAACCGCAGCATCGCCTGCTCCAGCATTGCGGTGCGGTAGCGGGCGCTGGCCCGGTGGTCGTCCATCGGGGTGCCTTCGCCGGCCAGGATGCCGGCAGCTTCCTCCGCAGTCTCCGCGGTCAGTTCTTTGCCGGTCAGCGCGTTCTCGGTGGCCTTGGCTCGCAGCGGCATCGCGGCGACGCCGCCCAGCCCGATCCTGAGATCGGTCAGCACCGCGCCGTCGAACCGGGCCGCGAATGCGACCGCCACGGAGGAGATATCGTCGAGGCGCCGCTTGGTCACCTTATAGAATGCCGTGCGCGGAGCCAGCGGCAGCGGGACCCGGATGGCGCGGATGATCTCGTCCGGCTCCCGCACGCTCTGGCGGTAGCCGGTGAAGTAGTCGGCGAGCGCCACGGTCCGGTCGCCTCGCTGTGAAGTCAGCACCAGGCCGGCGTCGAGGGCCAGCAGCACGGGCGCGGCGTCGCCGATGGGAGATCCGGTCGCCAGGTTGCCCCCGAACGTGGCGCTGTTCCGGATCAGCCGGGAAGCGAACTGCGGGAAGAGTTCGCGCAGCAGCGGCACCCGTCCGGCCAGCCCCTGCTCGACTTCGGTGAGCGTGAGGGCGGCCCCGATGTCCACGACGTCCGCCCCCAGCTCCAAGCCGCGCAGCTCCTGGAGCCGGTCGATGGCGAGGACCAACCGCGGGCGGCTGTGGCGCAGATTCCGTTCCACCCCGACGTCGGTGGCACCGGCCACCAGCACGGCGTCGGGATCCTGCTCCAACCGGTTCAGCAGCTCCTGCAACGTTTCCGGGCGGATAAACTCCGTTCCGCTGGAGACGAAACGGGTCCGCCGGGCGGCCGGCGCCGGCGCCTCCCGGCGGACGGCCAGCGGATCCCCGTCCTCCGGCGCACCCAGAGCGTAGGCGGCATCGCGGATGGGCCGGTAGCCGGTGCAACGGCACAGGTTACCGCCCAGCGAGCGCAGGTCGAACCCATTGGGGCCGTGGTCGGGACCGTGCTCCCCCGCCGCGGGCCGCCGTTCAGGACGGTAGTACTCGGCCGCCATGGCGCAGACAAAGCCAGGCGTGCAGTAGCCGCACTGGGAGCCGCCGCGGTCCGCCATTTCGCGCTGGACGGGATGGAGTTCCTCGGCGCTGCAGGCAGCCGCAGCGCGTCCGAGCCCCTCGGACGTGACAATCTCCCCGCCGTCGAAAGCCAGCGCCGGCGGCAGGCAGGAGTTGACGGCGGTCCACCGGGTGCGGTCCGGCCCGTCTGGGCGCGCCACCAAGACCGCGCAAGCGCCGCATTCCCCTTCGGCGCAGCCTTCCTTGGCCCCGGTCAAACCCTGGCCGCGCAGCCAGTCAAGCAAGCTGACCTGCGGACCGGCGGCCAACACCCGTGGCACGCCGTTGACCTTCACCTCATGCGGCTTCATTGCCTCACGCCCCTTTGCCGTCGGGCACGGGCTGGGTCTCAGCAGTCCCCGTCGGCTCGTCGCCCTAACGGCCCATGATAAAACGTGACCATCTGCATGGGAATGGCTGCCCTGAAACAGTTAATTTATGGCACGACAGCGGGCGCCGGCTTCGGCCGCTGCGCAGGGCTTCGTTCCCCCACCGATCACGAAGCCGGGCTGGCCTCGTCCCTGGCGAACCTCGCCGCCCAGGTCGAGCAAGGAGGCCGCGCCGGCGTCCTTCATCCGGGCTAGCCGATCGCCTTGGCGATTTTTTCGGCCGTGGCGTGCAGGTGCTCCACGATGCCGGGCAGGCGGCCGGACTTCATCCGTTGGTCCGGTCCGGTGGCGGTGAGTCCGCCGAGCAGGAATCCATCGGCATCCCGGACGGCGACGGCCACGGCGAAGAGGCCTTCCTCGAGTTCGTTGTCCAGCACGGAGTACCCGTTTCGCCTGACCTCGTGGATCTCCTGCAGCAGGGCACCGCGGTCGGTAATGGTTTGCCGGGTGATCGGGGTCAGCGTTTCGGGCAGCAGCTGGATGATCTTGTCATCGTCCAAATCGGCCAGCAGGATCTTGCCGGTCGCACTGGCATGCAGCGGGTACTGGCGGTGCACATACAGCTGGGAAACACTGAGGATTCTCGACGCCGAGGCCTCGGCGATGAGATCGTACTCCGTCGCGCTTTTGTTCAGCGCAAACGTGGCTGTTTCGTTGATCTCCTGGGCGAACCGTTCAAGGATCGGCTGAACCTTCGCGCCCACGCCCGCGGTCGGGTCGGCCAGGCGGCCGAGCCGCGCGATTTCCCAGCCGAGCGTGTAGTTGTTCTCAGACCGATCGACGAACCCGACCTGCTCCATACTCAACAGCAGGCGGAAGGCGGTGGGGCGTGTCAGTCCGACGGCCTGGGCCAGTTCGGTGACGGTGATCCCCTGCGGGTGGCGGCCCAGCTCGCGCAGCAGCGTCATGGCCTTGACCACGGACTTGTTGGTAAGGTCCGGCGCGTCAGAGCCCTCTGTGTTTGCTTCTGTCTCCGGCAAAGCCATGCATTCCTCTCGGCCATACAGTCTCGGCCATCCAGACCGCGTAGTGGCGGGCACTTCCACCTTATGCCGAGAACCGGCCGACACCATTGACACTACCGCCTCCCGTCGCTAAATTGAACGTCACGTTCAGATATTGAACATACAGCCCTCCTCTTTTCAACGGTGCAAGGAAGTGTCGCTGCTATGAAAGACCAGGCCCTGAGCCTTTTCGCCTTCGATACCAACTCCCCGGCGCATCTCACTGCGGGCTCGTGGCGCCATGAGGCGGACCAGGGCCACTGCTACAAGGACCTGGCGTACTGGACGGACCTTGCCCGGATGCTCGAATCCGCCGGGTTCGACGGGATCTTCTTGGCCGACACCACTGGTTACCACGACGTCTACGAAGGCCGTCCGGACGCGGCGCTGCGCGATGCCGCGCAGTTCCCGGTCAACGACCCGATGCTGCTGATCAGCGGGATGGCGGCGGTGACCGAACGGCTCACCTTCGGCGTCACGTCCTCGCTGACCTACGAGCCGCCGTACTTGATGGCGCGGCGTTTCAGCACGCTGGACCACCTGACCGGCGGACGCGTCGGGTGGAATATCGTCACCTCCTATTCGGAGTCCGCGGCCCGGAACGTGGGGATGTTACAGCAGCTTGATCACGACGAGCGCTACGAGTTGGCCGAGGAATACATGGAAGTTGTCTACAAGCTGTGGGAGCAGTCCTGGGAGCCCGGCGCCGTGGTGCGCGACCAGAAAGGTGCCACCTTCGTCGATCCGGCCCGCGTCCACCCCGTTGAGCACAGCGGCAAATACTTCTCCGTCCCGGGCATCCACCTGTGCGAACCGTCGCCGCAAAGAACTCCCGTACTGTTCCAGGCCGGTTCCTCGCCGCGGGGAATGGCCTTCGCGGGACGGCACGCCGAGGCCGTGTTCATCAACGCCGTCTCGGTGGAACAGGCCCGCCGCAGCGTCGAAAAGATCCGGCAGGCCGCCGTCGAAAACGGCCGCGAACCGCACGACATCAAGGTGGTGGTCCTGCTGACGGTCATCGTCGCGCCGACCGATGACGAGGCCGAGGCCCTGCACGAGCAGGCGCGCAGCAACGTCAGCCTCGAAGGCGCGCTGGCCAGATTCGCCGGCTGGACCGGCATCGACCTCTCCGCCGCGGACCTCGACGCACCGCTGGAGCATGTCAAGACCCGCGGTGTGCAATCGCTCGTGGACATGTTCTCCAAAGCCGATCCGGACCGCGAGTGGACACCGCGCAGCGTCGCCGAATTCCTCGGGATCGGCGGCACCGGAAGCGTCATCGTTGGCTCGCCCGGTACTGTCGCCGCCGAAATCAGGCGCTGGCGCGACGAAGCGGACGTGGACGGCATCAACCTCAGTTACGCCACCAAGCCCGGCAGTTGGAAGAGCTTCATTGAGCATGCCCTGCCCGAACTGCGCCGCCAAGGGCTCGCCACAGAAGCTCCCGAGTCCACCGGCCCGCAGCTGACGCTGCGCGAAAAGCTGTACGGTGCCGGGCATCGGTACACACTTCCGGAGCATCCGGCCACCAGCTATCGCGCGGGCACCGCCGTCGCCATCGCTTCCTAGCCCAGCCCAGGCACGACACCCGAAGAAGCAGGAGAACGCTATGACGGAAACAACCGATGTGGTCGTTGTCGGCGCCGGATTCGCCGGACTGATCACGGCGCGCGAACTGACCCGCCGGGGTTTGGACGTGGTTGTCTTGGAAGCCCGGGACCGGATTGGCGGCCGTACCTGGACGGACCACCGGCTCGGCCACGACCTGGAGATGGGCGGCACCTGGCTGCACTGGACGCAGCCGCATTCGTGGGCCGAAGTCACCCGCTATGGTCTGGAGGTGACCCGCGGTCCACGCTCCGAGGAGACCTACTGGTTGGCCGGCAGCCAGGTTCGCCGCGGCAACCTCGAGGACTTCATGCAGCTCATCGGCCCGGGCATGACCCGCCTGCTCGAAGACACGATGAGGTGGATTCCGCGGCCTGACCTGCCCCTGGCGGTCCCCGGCATCGAGGAGGTCGACCAGTTCAGCCTGCAGGAGAAACTGGATGAACTGGACCTCTCGGTGGACGAGCGCAATGCCAACGAAGCAGCCTGGGTCGGGCACTTCAACGCCACGCTGGACCGGTGTGCCTACACCAATGCCCTGCGGTGGACGGCTGCGACGTCCGGCTCCTGGCACCTCATGCACGAGGCGTCGGCCATCTTCCGGCTCGCCGGCGGCACCCGCAGCCTGGCCGATGCCATCGCCGGCGACTCGGGCGCCGACATCCGGCTTGACTCCCCCGTCCTGTCTATCGAGCACGACGCCGACTCGGCTTTTGTCAGCTACGGCGCCGGCCGCAGCATCTCGGGTTCGCGCGTCGTCCTCACGGTGCCGCAGAACACCCTGCACCAGCTCGACGTCGCCCCCGCCCTGCCGGAAGGCAAGATCCGGCCGAGCATCGAGAAAACCGCGTCGCAGGGCATCAAAGCCTGGATCCGCGTCCGCGGCCCGATCAAACCGTTCTTCGCCTACTCCTCCCAGCACCACCCGCTCTCGGTGGTGCGCACCGAATTCATCAGCGAGACCGACGCCGTACTGGTCGCGTTCGGCGCCGATGCCACACGGCTCGACGTCAACGACGTCCAGGCCGTCCGCGGCGCGCTGAAGGTGTGGCGCGATGACCTGGAGGTCCTGGAGACCACCGGCCATGACTGGATGGCGGACCAGTACTCGCAGGAAACCTGGCTGATCCAGCAGCCGCGCCAGCTGACCAGGTACCTCACTGCCCAGCAGGAGAATACCGGTGTGTTGCACTTCGCCAGCAGCGACTATGCCAACATCTGGGCCGGCTTTATCGACGGCGCCATCGAAAGCGGCCTGCGCGCGGCGCGGGACGTCCACGCCAGCCTCACCACCGCCCCCGCCGAACTCGCCCCCACGACCTAAGGAAGAGCCATGAGCCTCGCGGCCGTCACCCCGGCGATCCAGCCCGACCAGTACCGCGCCGTCATGCGCCATTACCCCACCGGCGTCGCAGCGATCTGCGCCACCGGCCCGGCCACCGGCAGACCCTGCGGCCTGATCGTCGGCACCTTCCAGGCGCTATCGCTGAACCCCGCACTGGTCACCTTCAGCATCGCCCGGACGTCGACCAGTTGGCCGAAGATCCGCCGTTCCGCCATGTTCAGCGTGAACCTGCTCGCGGACGGGCAGCAGCCGGTCTGCAAAGCCCTTGCCGGCAAAGCCGAGGACAAGTTCGCGGCCATCGGCTGGAAACACTCTGCGTACGGCACACCGCACATCACCGGCTCCCTTGGCTGGATCGACTGCACGATCCAGCAGGAGCTGGACGGCGGGGACCACGTGCTGATCATCGCCAAAGTGCTGGAAATGACGGCCGACGACGGCGACCCGCTGGTCTTCCACGGCGGCCGGCTCGCCGGCTTCCGCGAAAGCACGGCCGCCTGAGATCAGGGACGAGCCGGGCTGGTTAGCCGATCCGGTCTCCGGTCATCGCATCGATCCGCACGTCGGTACTCGAGCCGTCCCCGTGGTCGATTTCGACCTCCCACACCGGCTTGCCGCCCTCGTCTTCCAAGGCCACCTCATCCACGCTCCCTGATTCAGCTTTCATGGCTGTGGCGAGGGCTTCGCTCATCGAGATTTTGGCCTGCTTCAGTTCCGCTGCGACCTCCGGTTCAACGCCGCCCGATTCACGCTGCTCCAGCACCTCGCTGCCGTCCGGCGAGACCCGGACCTCATGCTCGGTGTCCACGTCGAACACGTCCACCTCCCACGACTGACGTCGTTCGCTGTAGTCAAGTTCGATGGCGGAACTGCCGTGGACCGCTGTCACTGCGCTTGCCACGGCGGCCTGTGCATCGCGATTGGCTGCCGCGCCGGATTCCGCCATGCCCGTGCTTGGTTGGCCAGTCATATCGGACGGTGCCGCCGAAGATCCCGCCGATGTCATGGGCGACTGGGTCTGGTTTGGTTCGGGCCGCGACACGTCGTCTCCGGTATCGCTGCACGCTGATACGGCCAGTACCAGTCCGGCTGCGATCGGAAGGGCTGTCAAAGTCTTCTTCAGCTGTTCCATACACCGATTGTCGACTTTCCTGCCCCAGCTCGCCACGGTTCGCAGTCGGTTGGGCACCCCGCAAGACAAGTTCCGCCGCCCTCCATAGACTGATGCCGTATGCCCCGAGCGATCAGGAGTAGGACTTTGGCTGAAAACCCAACCTTTCAGAATGTCACCTTCGAGTCTGCAGGCGGCGAGGCCCACGGGTATCTTGCCCTGCCGGAGTCCGGGTCCGGCCCCGGCGTGATTGTCATCCAGGAGTGGTGGGGCCTGGTGGACCACATCCGCGACGTGGCTGACCGCCTGGCGGCCGAGGGCTTCGTGGCGCTGGCCCCGGATCTTTTCGGGGGCCGGATTGCCCATGACGGCAAGGAGGCGGCGCAGATGATGTCCAAGCTGCCCGAAGCAGAAGGCGCGCGCCTGCTGGCCGGTGCCGTGGACTACTTGCTGGCCCACGAAGCAGTGACCAGTTCCACCGTGGGCGCCATCGGCTTCTGCATGGGCGGCGGCTTTGTGCTGGCGCTGGCCGCGCAGCAGGGCGAGCGGATCAGCGCCGCTGTGCCGTTTTACGGGGTGGGGCAGGCGGTTCCCAAATCCTACGAGGGTGTCCGCGCCGCCATTCAGGGTCACTACGGCGAGCAGGACACCTCCTACCCCGTGGAGAAGGCAAAGGCGCAGGAGGAGCAGATCCGCCGCGAATCCGGCACGGAAGTGAACTACTACTTCTACGACGCCCCGCACGCCTTCCACAATGACGAAAACCCGCAGGGCAACTACCGCCCCGAGGCGGCCAAGCTGGCCTGGAGCCGCGCCGTGCAGTTCCTCAAGGACAAGGTGAAGTAGTCTCCCCCACCTAAGGACGACGTCGGCGCTCAGCTTTGCGCCGACGTCGTCCTTTGCCTTTCCGCGACCGTGAAACGGCACCTGTCATACAAGGATCGGCTGGCTGCAGCCGGGGCTCGGACGTGGGTATGCTCGGCACAAGACCCTGGCATCGACCAGGTCCTTTGAGATGGAAGAAGTGACAGTGGAAGCTGAAGCCAATCCGCCAGGTGCCGGGCAAAGTGCGGGCGAAGGTCAGGTGTGGCCCCGCAGCATCGCGGTGATCGGTGCCGCCGGGCTGATTGGTTCGGGCGTGGTGTACCAGCTGGCGCTGGCCGGCATCGGCAACACGATCCATCTGGTCGATGTGAAAGAGAACGTCGCACGCGCCCATGCCATCGATATTTCCGAGGCGCAGATCCTGGCCGGCGTCAGGGCACCCCATCTGAATGTTGTTGATCCAGCAGCTACTGATTCCTGGGAGGAAGTTGACGTGGTCATCGTGGCCGCGTCGGCCCCGGAAGTGCCTGGCGGGGACCGTCGTGACTTCTTGGCCGCCAATCTGCGCCTGCTCAGGCTGCTGTCCCCGACGATTGAGACGCTCGCGGGCAAGGACGGCGTAGTCCTGCTGCTGTCCAACCCGGTCGACGTCCTGGCCGAGTGCATGCACCGGATCACGGACATCAGCCCAGACCGCATTTTGGGCTACAGCATCAACGATTCGGTGCGGTTCCAAGCCGCAGTAGCCCGGGAGATCGGCATCGAACCGCATCGGGTCCGTGCCCAGGTTTTGGGCGAGCATGGCAATAGGCAGGTGCCGTGCTTTAGTTCCGTGCTGGTCGACGGCGCACCGGCCACGCTGACCGCTTCCCAGCAGGAACATATCCGCGAGGACATCGATGGCTGGTTCCAGCGCTGGTCTGCCTTGGAGCCGGGCCGGAGTTCAGGCTGGACCACCCCGCTCGGCGTGGTCCGCATGATCGAATTGATGGCCCGCGGCGAAACATTTCCGGCCGCTGCATGGACCGCGGGAGCTCACGGGCTTGATGAAGCCTTCATCGCCTTGCCGGTCATGATGAGCTCCGGCAGAGTCAAACTTGCCGAGTGGCAGGTCTCCGCCGAGGAGCAGGCCGCCCTCGTCAAGGCAGCAGCTTCTGTGCGGGAGGCAGCAGCCCTCCATCTTTCGCAAGAGAGTCCCGACTCATCAACGCAGTAACCAAAGACAACGAAAATACTAGGAAGGCAGACCAGTGGCGAGCACAAAGAAGACGGTACTGGAGACGACCTTGGACATGTTCCGTGCGCACGGCATGACCACCATCTTCGGCAACCCTGGGTCCAACGAGCTGCCCTTCCTCGCCGGCCTGACCGAAGAATTCGACTTCATCCTCGGACTGCACGAGCAGGTTGTCGTGGGCATGGCCGAGGGCTACGCCCGCGCCACCGGCAGGCCCGCGCTGGTGAATCTCCACGCCGCCTCCGGGTCGGGCAACGCCATGGGTGCGCTGACCAACGCCCACTACGGCCATATCCCGATGGTCATCCTGGCTGGCCAGCAGGTCCGGCGCACGGTTGGCCAGGAGACGATGCTGGCCAGTGCGGACGCCTCCATGCTGCCGTCGCCACTGGTCAAGTATTCGCACGAGCCGCTGGCCGCCGCGGACGTGCCGCGCACGCTGTCCCAGGCCGTGTTCGAGACTTCAGCCCAGCCGCGCGGGCCGGTCTACGTCTCGGTCCCGCTCGATGACTGGGCGGAGCCCGCCCTCGACGACGACGCCCTGCTCACCGAGCGGTCGGTGGTCACCGCCGGCGGCCTCACCCAGGCCCTCGCCCAGGAACTCATCGCGGCCGCCGACGGCGCCAAGAAACTCGCACTCGTCGTCGGCCCGCAGGTGGACGCCGCCGCCGTCGATGATCCCAGCGTGTTCGACGCAGTGGTGTCGTTGGCGGAGAAAACCGATGCCTCCGTCTTCGTCGCGCCCTCGCCGTCGCGCGGCCCCTTCCCCACCACGCACCCCAACTTCGAGGGCGTCATCGTCCCGGGCATCCAGTCGGTGCGCGACCGCCTCGCCGGCCACGACGTGGTGCTGGTCCTCGGTGCAGCCGTCTTCCGCTATCACCGCTGGGAGCCGAGCAACTACCTCGAGGCGGGGACCCAGGTCATCCAGCTGACCCAGGACCCGCGCGAGGCGACCCGTGCACCCTTCGGCCGAGCCGTCGTCGCCGATGTGGCAGGGGCAGCGAAGGTTCTGGCGGAGGGTGTGAAGGACCGGGGCCAGCGGCGCGGCGAGCCCGGTTCCCGGGAGCTGCCGGCCGCCAAGACCTCGCCGGACGGCATGACCGGAACCGAAATCCTTGAAGTGTTGAACGCCCACGTCAATGACACGGTCGCGTACGTCAACGAGACCACCACTCTGGACCTGGACTACCTCGAGCGCATCGCCATCGACCGCCCGGGCATGTACAACTTCCCGGCGTCGGGCGGCCTGGGCTTCGGCTTGCCGGTGGCGGTCGGGATGTCCCTCGGCGACCCGGAGAAGACCATCGTGGCGACCGTGGGCGACGGCTCCGCGAACTACGGCATCACCGCGCTCTACACCGCGGCGCAGCGGCAGACCCGGACGGTGTTCGTCATCGTCAACAACTCCAGCTACGGTGCCCTCGCCGGCTTCGCCCAGCGGATGGGTGTGCCGGACGTGCCCGGCCTCAAGCTCGGCGGGATCGATTTCGTCTCCATCGCCGAGGGCTATGGCGTGCCCGCCGAACGGACCAGCACCCGCGAGGAGTTCGAAGCGGCCTACCAGAAGGCGCTGCAGGCCACCGGCCCGGTGCTGATCGACGCGCAAGTAGTCGGCGGCTGATCGCAGAGAGCACTCCCCACAGTTGAGAGGACGACGTCGGCGCCCACCCGGGTGCCGACGTCATCCTTGTGTTTTCCTCGCCATTCTGCCGCCACAGCTCAGGGCCGGTGTTGCTCCCGCCCGGCGGCCGCTACTCTGTTCCCCATGAAGCCCGAGACGGCGTTGATCGACTGGATGCTCGACTCCGACCCGGCCTTGCGCTGGCAGGTCGAACGGGACCTCGCCCACGCGCCGCCCGAGCAGTGGCAGGCAACCAGGGCCCGGGTGGCCACCGAGGGATTCGGGGCGAAGCTGCTGGCGCTTCAGGACGCCGATGGCCAGTGGGCCGGCGGCGCCTACTTCCCGGCGGACTTCGACGTCCAAAGCCCGGAAGCGGAAGCCGGCCAGCCGTGGACGGCCACCACCTGGACGCTCAACACGCTGCGCGAGTGGGGCCTCGACGCGGCCGCGCTCGACGGCACCGCCGAACGGCTCGCCGCCAACAGCCGCTGGGAGTATGACAACCTGCCCTACTGGGACGGCGAAGTGGACTGCTGCATCAACGCGTTCACGCTCGCCAACGGCGCCTGGCTCGGAGCCGATGTCAGCGGGATCGCCGCCTGGTTCCTCGAGCATCAGTTGGCCGACGGCGGCTGGAACTGCGAGTGGGTCGAGGGCTCCACCCGCTCCTCGTTCCATTCCACGCTCAACACGTTGAAAGGCCTGCTGTACTACGAGTCTGCGACCGGCGGATCGGACGAACTGCGCGACGCCCGCCACGCCGGCGAGGAATACCTGCTGGAACGCCGGCTGCTCTATTCCAAGTCCACCGGAGAAATCGTTGGCCCGTGGGCCACCCACTTCGCCTACCCGTTCCGGTTCGTCCACAGCACGCTGCACGCCGCGGACTACTTCAGGTCTGCTGCGCTGCACGACGGCGGCGCCCCTGACCCGCGGCTGGCCGACGCAGTGGAGGTGATCCGCTCCGCCCGCCAATCCGACGGCACGTGGCTACAGGAACGCCGCCATCCCGGGCGTGTCTGGTTCGATATCGACGTGCCACCCGGCGAAGCGTCCAAATGGCTCACCTTCTACGCCACCCGCGTCCTCGCGTGGTGGGACCAACCCGGTAGAAAAGCCACAGACCTGCCGGCGGGACGAGGGCATCATGGATGACGCACAGAACCGCCAGGACCTGACCCGGCAGATCGACGAGCGCCGTAACGACATCCGGGCGTTTCTTCGCCGGGCGCGTCCGAGGCGCAACCGGCTGACCAGTGTCAGCATCGTCGCCAGTGCCGCCGTCGCCGCGCTGACGGCGGGGCCCGGTTTCGGACAGGACACCTTCAACTCAGCGGTGGCAAACATTTTCTCGCTGTCCAGCCCTTCGGTCGTCTGGCAGGTCATCTGCATCCTGTCTTCGGTCCTCTCCCTGGTCGCCGCGATAGCGTCCAGTCTTTCCAACTCACGCAACAGCGCCGAGCAGATCTCATCGGCAGAATCGGCCAGCGCGCAACTCGACGGGGCTATTGACCGCTTTGAAGTACGGCGACATGCCGCTGGGTGATGCCGCCAGGCTGTATCAGGAGTACAGCTCGAAGGCCGCCTTCATCGACTAGTGTTCCCGGGGTCTCTCCGCCGACGCGTTTTCCCGCACTAGACGGCGCACAGCCCCACGGGCCCGTCGTGCGTGAAGACGCAGAAAATCCACCTCACCGCGGAGTTTCCGAGCAGTGTTTGCTGCTTAGCCGCTCGTCCGCCTGTCGGCGCAGGTAGAAATAACCAAAGGGGAACCTTTTCCGGCTGTTCAATAACATGTAGCATGCTACATATGACCGCTCTAGCCGTCCCGCAGTCTCTCGTCAGAGCTTTACGCAGCGCAGGGGTGCGTGATGCCCGAGACGATGAAACCACTCGAGCCGCGTACTCCAGCGATGGCTCCCTGTACCGCGTGGCCCCGGGGGCTGTCGTCTTCCCCTACGATGCGGATGACGTTATGGCAACTCTGGAGGTGTGCCGCGAGCGGGGAATCCCGGTCACGCCTCGCGGAGCAGGGACCTCGGTAGCTGGCAACGCGGTTGGCAGCGGGGTAGTCCTTGAATTCAGCCGTTATATGAACAAAGTCTTGGATGTTGATCCGGATACCCGTACGGCCATTGTCCAACCCGGGGTTGTACACGCGACCCTGCAAGGCAAGGCCCTCGCCGAGGGGCTGCGCTTCGGGCCCGACCCGTCCACTCACAGCCGGTGCACTATTGGCGGCATGATCGGCAATAACGCTTGCGGTTCTCGAACCCTGGCATATGGTCGAACGGTAGATAACATCACGCATCTCGATATGGTGACCGGGACAGGAACACGGTTATTTCTGGGAGCCGAAGCGACACCGTCGACTGTGGAAACAGCCGCATTGCGCGCCTTGGTGCAAACCGAACTCCGCACCATCCGAACCGAACTGGGCCGGTTCGGCCGACAGGTTTCAGGCTATGCCTTGGAACATCTCCTGCCCGAGCGCGGCTTTGATTTGAGGCGCGCGCTAGTTGGCAGCGAGGGGACCCTGGGAATCACCTTGGAGGCCGGCGTCCGCTTAGTCGAGGATCCGCCCTGCCGAACCATGGTAGTCCTCGGATTTGACGACATCGGATCGGCCGGGGATGCGGTAATGGAGGTTATGCGGTTTCGGCCCACCGCTTGTGAGGGCTTGGACTCGAGAATCGTCGATGTTGTTCGCGCGGCGAAGGGCCGCTCGGCCGTACCGATCCTGCCCAAGGGAGCGGCGTGGCTCTTTATTGAAATTGCCGGTGAAAGCCCTTCGGAGGTAGCCGACAGAGCGCGTCGCTTGAGCCAGGAGACTGCCGCTGCGGCACGGATCATATCAGATCCCGGCGAGGCGGCAGCGCTGTGGCAAATCCGCGCGGATGGCGCAGGACTGGCAGGCCGTTCTGCTGCAGACGCGCCCGCTCATTCGGGTTGGGAAGATGCCGCAGTTCCTCCGGAGAAACTGGGCGATTACTTGAGGGATTTCGACGCCCTGATGGTTGAGCACAATCTCACCGGTTTTCCCTACGGCCATTTCGGCGATGGCTGCGTTCACATCCGGTTGGACGTGCCATTTGACCGCAGCGATGGAACCGCGCTCTTCCGCGATTTTATGACCGCTGCCGCTCAGCTCGTTTCCGGATACGGGGGTTCCCTCTCCGGAGAACACGGAGATGGACGGGCGCGCAGCGAGCTCTTGTCCTATATGTACTCGCCGTCCGCCCTTGATCTCTTCGGCAAGGTTAAAGCAATTCTTGATCCAGAAAACCTGCTGAATCCTGGCGTTATCGTCAATCCACAGCCACTGGATCGGGACTTACGTGTCGCCCAAGCCGGACCAGTGAGAGCTGGTCTTGGATTCGGATACTTCCATGACGGCGGTGACTTCAGCCAAGCAGTCCATCGCTGTACCGGAGTGGGAAAATGCCGTGCTGACAATTCCCACGGCGACGGAGTGATGTGCCCGTCCTATCTGGCGACGCGGGAGGAAAAGGACTCCACGAGGGGGCGTGCCCGCGTCCTGCAGGAAATGATTAACAAGGGCGGCAATGGATGGCGATCTCCGGAAGTCCATGAAGCACTCGATCTCTGTCTTTCTTGCAAAGGCTGCGCTTCAGACTGTCCGACTGGAGTCGACATGGCTGCCTACAAGGCCGAGACGCTCCACCAGACCTACCGCCGCCGCATCCGTCCAGCGTCCCACTATTCGCTGGGCTGGCTGCCCCGTTGGGCACGAATGGCGTCCCTCTTCCCCGGACTTGTTAATGCCCTTTCCAAGCTGCCGGTGATCGGATCAATGGGACTTCGGCTCGCCGGCGTTGATCACCGACGGACGATACCTACGTTCGCAGTACAGACATTCCACTCTTGGTTCCGGACAAGGGAGCGGCACGATGCCGCGGGCGACACCCCGCGTCCCGGCCCGATGGGTGGCGCGGACGGCTGCTTTCCCTCAGAGCGGGGAACTGTGTTGCTCTGGGCAGATTCCTTCACAAACTATTTCACTCCAGAGGTGGGAAAATCTGCCGTCCGGGTACTCGAAAAAGCCGGGTTCAATGTCGAGATCCCATCCGAGCCGCTGTGTTGTGGCTTGACCTGGATATCCACAGGACAACTAGACGGTGCACGGAGAATTCTGGACCGTACCATCAGTGAGTTGCATCGCTATGCGGTCGCCGGCATTCCGATCGTCGGGCTGGAACCGTCCTGCACCGGTGTGCTGCGCTCGGATGCGATGGAGTTGCTCGGCGAATCCGCCGCGCAGCAAGTCGCGGCAGCCACCCTAACACTTGCTGAACTGCTGACGTCGGTGCCCGACTGGACCCCACCGTCGCTGGAAGGCACCAGTGTTGTAGCCCAGCCACACTGCCACCACCACGCCGTCATGGGGTGGGATGCAGATGCACAGCTGCTTGAGCGCGCGGGCGCGAAGGTACAAAAGCTTGGTGGGTGCTGCGGGCTCGCGGGCAACTTCGGCGTGGAAAAGGGGCACTATGAGGTATCCGTTGCGGTAGCAGAACAACAATTGCTTCCGGCCGTACGTGAGGCAACACCCGAGACTGTCGTCGTTGCTGACGGGTTCTCGTGCCGAACCCAGCTGTCAGATCTCAGTAATCGGCAGGGCATCCACATGGCACAACTGTTGGACGCCGAGCCACTCAAGGTGGAACCACCGGCGTAGCCCCCTTGAGCCGGGCAACCGGTGCTCCCGTCGGGAAAGCAGATGCCAAGCGGCAGTCATGTCCGCAGGCAACATGTAACATGTCAAGCCTTTCCGTTAGACTCTAGATGTGTCGCATTCCGAACGAGTCTTTTCAGAGCTGGGAGGAACCAGCGCGTCGCTTACCGAACGGACCATCGAGGCTGTGAGAACGGCAGTGCGCTCCGGCGCCCTTGTTCCGGGTGAGTTGTACTCCGTATACAAGATTGCCGAGGAACTAGGCATCTCTCGCTCACCCGTGCGCGAGGCGCTGCTGCGACTTGCCGAAACCGGCATGGTCAAATTCGAACGAAACCGCGGTTTCCGGGTGGTTCTGCCTACGCCCCAAGACATCGCCGAGATCTTTTCGATCCGCCTGGCGTTGGAAGTGCCCGCCGTGCGCCGTGCGACGTTGCGGGCCAACACCAACGACCGTGATGCCCTACGCCGACAGTACGCCGCGATGGAGAAAGCCGCCACCGCTGACGATAAGTCTGCCTTCGACCGCCACGATCAGCACTTTCACGCGCTTCTGCTAGACATTGAAGGCAACAGCCGCACCAAGAGCATCATTAATAACCTGCGGGATGCAACACGACTGCTGGGAGCATCCACAATGGGTTCGGAACGTTCTCTAAGGGAGGTTCTTCTCGATCACCTTCCCATTGTTGAATCGTTCGAGAACGGTAGCCACGAGGCCAGCGCGCTGGCCATGGAACGCCATTTGCGCACGACGGGGAGGTTGCTCCTTCAACAAGCCCTGCGCGAACGCGGTCAGCCGGAGAAGGAAGACGAAATTTGGAGTCGCCTTATCGGATGAGAAGTGGCACTGTGGCTCTCGCCCCTCCTGCGACTCCGGTCGCAGGAGGGGCGAACAGCACCAAAACCATAGTGTATCCCTGGGACTGAGCGACAGCGAGGACAGCGGTCTCGTCACAGGGAGCGCTGTCCATCCATCCCAAAAGCGGCTGACGTTACTGGATGCCCTCGGTGGAAATTCTTCCTAAGCCCAGTTTTTCGGCAACGGCCTCCAAGGAGCTCCGGCGCTCTGCCTCGTAGAGAGCGTATGGGTCGTTCAGAGGGCACCCCAACACACCCTCTAACCAGTTCGCGTCCTTGGCGCTGCCATCCTTGGAGCCGTCGACACTACCCTCCTGCGTGAGGTTCGATGAGAAAATCCCGGCAGCTGATCGGGGGAGAAAGTCTTCGTACACGATGGGTTCCAGATTGACCCATTTGCCCCTGACAAGGGTGGCAAGATCCGACGGGGGACGCTGACCGTCTGCAGCCCGGTCCGTATTCACGGTATAGGTGTAGTACGCCAGGTCCTGCATCGCCAGTTCGCTATGGGTGGCCGGCATGCTTTCACGCCAGACGTTAGCAGCGATCTCAGAACGGGCAGTGCTGGGCGCATCCTTCGACCGTTTATCGACTTCCTCCATCAAACGGTCATAGAGATCACGTCCCTGAGGAGTTAACGCCACTCCCCGTGCTTCGACTTCGCCGAACCGTACACGCAGTTCGCCGGGACGGACCGTTCCGTCCTCCTCCCGAAACTGTCGAGGTTCGGCAAGAGCACGGAAAGAGGTTTGCCGCAGCAGCACGTCCGGCCCTTCCCACCTCGGCGGTCCTTGGATTCTGTCAATCATCGTGATTCCCTGGTCCTGCATAGAGGCGTAAAGAGCATCAATGTCTAAAACCCGGGGGGTGAGATGGTTGATGTGAGTGCTCGCAATGCCCCCGATATCGGCCGCAACGCTGGAGATACGTTCGAGGGACTCATACCAAAGTCGATCCACCGGGGCGGAAGACAACTTGAAAGCGTCGACGGCGAGCTCAAGAAACCGTGTGGCGTCATCCGAGGTGAGGCCAGCTTCCGCGACCGACCTATCCGCCAACTCAAGCAGTTCGTTGGAGAAGAGACTCCTTCGGTTCAGAAAGGCTTCCAACCGCTCCTGGAGAGCTTCGTCGAAAAAGCGCCGGTCGTCAGTCACCAACATCGACGTGAACACCCTAAAGGGGTTGAATGCGAGCTCCTCCTTCTCTAGCGGGCGGAATGCCGTCGATATCACTGGTATCGGAGAAGGCGCAGCGTCGCGGAGATCGTAGAAACCGGTCGGATACATGCCGACGGCGGCGAATATGCGCGCGACTTGACCCATCTCTCGAGGACTGCCCACGCGAATAGCACCATGGCGCTCCGCTGTCACACGGCCAAGGCTGCCCAACCGTTCTGCCTCTGCACCTTGTTGAGCAACGAAATCGGAATTCACACGCTGGGAAACTTCCACAAGGGTCTTATAGGCCGGCACCTCCCGCCCATATAGGCTCGAAAGCCCTGATGCAAAGCGGGCGCGCATATCCCGCAGACTGACCTTAGTGCTCATTTAGATTCCTCTATTCCGAAGGGAGCGTTCCGCGCAGGTCCATAGCTGCACGAACGCGGTTCTGTGCCAGGGTCATTGCAGCTTTGTGGGGCTGGACTTCATCGTCACTGGCCCTTTTTATGACGGCCAGAGTGTTGGCGCGCAGCTTGTCAGTGATAGTCCTAAAGACAGGGGCAACGTCTGGTCGGAACGCCGACTGCCTCGCCTCCATGGCATAGGCGGCGGCAATGATACCCCCCGCATTAGCGATGAAATCGGGCACGACCAATACCCCACGGGCGTGGAGGATTTCCTTGGCTTCCGCAGTCGTCGGCATGTTAGCCCCTTCGACCACCAGTTTGGCGGTCGTCCGCCGTGCCACGTCGGCAGTAATTACGTCTTGGAGTGCGGCTGGGACAAGTATGTCCGTCGAGACGTTGAGTTCCTCGCCGAGTTCCATCGGCTGGATCCCATATTGGTTGACGCAATCATCACCGCACTCCGCGCGGAGCTTCAGCAACGAGGTCACGTCCAAACCGTCCGGGTTGTGCAGAACTCCCTTCGACGTCGAAACGGCAATGACTGTCGCTTCCAACTCCGCCAGGCGTTTAGCTGTGGCCGCCCCAACCGCACCAAAACCTTGAATGACGACCCTAGATCCCGCAGTTTCCATTCCGATCATCTTTGCAGCAGAATCAGTTGCTTCTGCCACACCGAATCCGGTGACCCCTAACTGGTCATAGGGAATGCCGCCGAGTTCACGAGGAAGACCCACAGTGGCACCTCGGGAACCAAGCTCGTCAAGGAAGATCGCTGCGTCAAGTTCTGACAGTCCCATGTCGAGACCCAAAACATACTCTCGGGGAATCTCGTTGGACAGTTTCCGCGCAAAAGCACGCAGAACGGCTTCCTTGCCTCGGGCCCCTGGGTCGCCGAGAATTGCGGCCTTAGCACCGCCGAAAAAGAGATCGACGGCGGCCCATTTCCAGGTCATGGTGCGAGCAAGGCGGCTGACCTCGCTCACCGTGACCGTAGGACTCATTCGGGTCCCGCCCTTGCCCATTCCACGGGCAGTGTTGTCGATGACCAAAACCCCACGCATGCCGGTCTTCCTGTCCGAGACACACACCACCTTCTCGGGCCCCCATTCATCAATGGATTGCAACAGGTCCAGCGCCATGAAGATCCTCCGCGATTGTTAGCGAGATGAGTCAGACGGATTGTCCGCCGGGATCACACTAACCGGCGACCTCCTCGACTGTCTATAACATGTTACCGGCTATAGACAATTCGAAGAAGCTGTGACTAGAGTAACAAAATGACCACTGATTCCACGGTAAGCGCAGCTCCTTCCGCGAAATCGCGCTCCCTCGTATCTCTCAAGAACGTCAACAAGCACTTCGGGGACCTGCACGTTCTCCGCGACATCGATTTGGAGGTAAAGGCCGGTGAAGTCGTAGTGGTCATTGGGCCATCAGGGTCTGGCAAGTCGACGCTTTGCAGGGCGATCAACAGGCTGGAAACCATCGACTCCGGGGAGATCAGAATCGATGGGGAACTGCTGCCTTCCGAAGGCAAGGCGCTGGCAAAGCTTCGGGCTGATGTGGGAATGGTATTCCAGTCATTCAACCTTTTCGCCCACAAATCCATATTGGAAAATGTGACCCTCGGCCCTGTCAAGGTCAAGAAAACGGAACGGGATGAAGCACGCAGGAATGCTATGCAGCTCCTCGAGCGTGTTGGCGTTGCTAATCAGGCCACCAAGCTGCCGGCACAATTGTCGGGAGGACAACAGCAACGTGTCGCCATTGCACGCGCTCTGGCGATGGAACCCAAGCTCATGCTTTTCGACGAGCCAACTTCGGCTCTCGATCCGGAAATGATCAATGAAGTACTGGACAAGATGGTCACGCTAGCCCGCGAAGGGATGACCATGATTGTCGTTACTCACGAGATGGGGTTTGCACGCAAAGCTGCGGACCGCGTGCTCTTCATGGCAGACGGACGCATCGTTGAAGAGGGCACTCCTGGCGAGTTCTTCGACAACCCGAAGAGCGACCGGGCAAAGGATTTTCTCAGCAAGATACTGACAACAGACAAATCGGAACGACAAGCTTCAGCCCCTGGCACGGAGCTTCGGGATTAAGGAATGATTATGCACCGTAAACGAATGGCCATTATTGCGGCAGTCGCGGGCGTCGCATTAGCTCTCACCGGATGCGGCGGCGAAGGCGCATCCGGCGATGAGGGGGAACGAATCCGTGTCGGCATCAAGTTCGACCAGCCCGGTTTAGGACTGAAGAAGGGCGACACCTTTACCGGTTTCGACGTCGATGTTGCCCGGTACGTCGCGAAAGAACTTGGCTACGCGGAGGAAGACATCGAATGGGTTCACAGCCCGTCCGCGAACCAGGCAACCCTTCTCGCGAATGGCGAAGTTGAATTCATCGTAGGCAGCTATTCTATAACCGAAGAGCGCAAGAAAACGGTTTCCTTCGCCGGTCCGTATTTCGTCGCCGGCCAGGACCTCTTGGTCCCGATGGACTCCACAATCACAGGGCCCGAAGACCTGAACGGCCTTAACCTTTGTTCCACGACCGGATCGACGTCAGCAAAAAGGATCAAGGATACGTATGCCGGCGACGTGAACCTGCTCGAGCAGGCTGGCACAGCCGAGTGCGTGGCTGCGATGCAAGGGGGCAACATCGATGCCGTAACGACAGATAACCTCATCCTTGCCGGCCTAGCATCCGACCCAGCATACGACGGCAAGTTCAAACTTGTCGGCAACACGTTCACCGAGGAACGGTATGGGATCGGCCTGCCGTTGGAAAACACGTTATGCGAAGACATCAACGCCGCCCTTGCCAAGATGATCGACGACGGCTCGTGGCAGAAATTCCTCGACACCAATCTGGAGGGGATCGACTTCACCCCTGACGCCGAGAAAAATCCGCCGAAGCAAGACGCCTGCGCCTAGTTCCCCCAGGGGGAGGAAGCGGCGGCAGTGATCGCCGCTCCCTCCCTCTACTCTCGCAGCCTTCTTCATGACCAGCACCGACAACCAAGATGAGTCATGGACGAAATGACCAATTACTTTCAACAGTACGTATCCCTTTTTGAGACCTTTGATGTGGTGGGGGCATTCTGGGTAAATATCCAGCTCACTTTCTGGGCCGGCCTAGGTTCACTGGCATTGGGGACCATCCTTGCGCTGATGAGGATATCCCCCGTCATGAGCTTCCAATGGGTCGGTGCTACCTATGTGAATATCTTCAGAAACCTGCCGCTCACGATCCTGTTGGTTATAGGCAGCCTCGGACTATGGGCGCAACTGGAAATCAACCTGGCCAGCGACTTCAACGAGAATTTCTTTCGGTTAGCTGTTCTGGGATTGTCGATCTACCATGCAGCCTATGTCTGCGAAGCAATTCGCAGTGGTGTCAACACTGTTCCGTTTGGTCAAGCTGAGGCTGCCCGTGCAATCGGTCTGGGCTTCGCCCCGGCAGCGCGATTCATCATTCTCCCGCAGGCTTTCCGAGGAGCTGTCGTGCCTCTTGGAAACACGTTGATCGCCCTAATAAAGAACACCACCGTCGCCAGTGCTGCAAGTGTCGCAGAGACCGCCGGGCTCATGAAGACAATGATTGAATTCCGTGCAGATGTGACTATTCCAATCTTCCTCACATTTGCTTTCGGGTACGTGATCCTCATCATTCCGATCGGACTTCTGATCACTTATCTCTCCAAAAAATTGGCGGTAATAAGATGAGCTTTGAGAAAAGCGTGCTGTTTGATGCACCCGGGCCCCGCGCAAAGCGACGCTTGATTGTTGTGAACCTCCTAGGTGCGGGTGTGGTTCTCGTGATCGTTGGGCTTGCGATGATGGGCTTGGCTGAAAAAGGGCAGCTAAGCGGCAGCATGTGGGCACCTTTCGTTACCGCGGATTCTTGGAAGTTCTACCTCCTTCCAGGACTGGCCAAGACCCTCCAGGCAGCAGCGATAGCCATCGTAACTTCTGTCGCCTTCGGCATCGTCTTTGGTGTCGGCCGGCTTGCGGAAAACGTTCTGATCAGAGCTATCTGCGGTATCGTTGTGGAGTTTTTCCGCGCTGTCCCGGTCCTTCTGATGATGATCTTTATCTGGCTCGGTCTGAGTGATTCCGGCCTGGTTCCAAAGGGAGAGAGTTCGTTCTATTCCGTGGTCATCGCACTCACCCTGTATAACGGGTCTGTAATGGCAGAACTCGTGAGGTCGGGAGTGCATGGCCTGCCAAAAGGCCAGCGCGAAGCTGCCCTGGTCATTGGCATGACCAGGACATCGTCCTTAAGGTTTGTTGAATTACCTCAAGCACTGTTGGCAATGCTGCCATCCATGATCAGTCAATTCATCATCATTCTGAAAGACTCAGCTCTGGGCTACATCATTGGTTTCAGCGAGGTTCTGCTAACTTCACGGTTGCTTGGTTCTGCCAACGGAAACATCCTGCCTGCGCTGATTGTGGCCGGCCTGATCTTCATACTCATAAATATATCGCTGGGGTGGTTGGCGCAACGGTCTTCATCTGTCCTGAGCCATCGGGGCGCTAAGCAGGTAGACGCTCGATCGCCAGTCATGGTTTAGCCACGGCTGCATGCTCAGACCACCAGTCCCTGCCCTGCCCTCGACGACGACAGACGGGACGGGCCAGGTCTGACGTCGCGCAGCCAAGGTAAATCTGGCGCGCTGTCGACCCCGTTCGCCGCGGCTCGCCGTTGCGTTCGAGAAACAGGGATGGTCCAGCCCGAGAACCCTCGGTTCTGCGGGCTGGTCGCCGCCTTCAACCGACTGAGGGTTTCCGTGGCAGGGCATCCTGAGAATACTGGTCCCATGAGCCTCTTTCGGACCAAGTCGATCGAACAGTCCATGGCGGATTCGGAGGAGCCAGGGCGGGAGCTTAAACGCACCCTGAGCACCTTCGACCTGATGATCCTCGGCGTCGCGGTTGCCGTCGGAGCCGGAATCTTCTCCGTCGGGGCGAAAGCTGCCGGCAGCTTTGCCGGCCCGGCGGTGACCCTGTCCTTCGTGCTCGCGGCCATCACCTGCGCGCTGGCCATCATGTGTTATGCCGAGTTCGCTTCGGCCATTCCGGTGGCCGGCAGCGCCTATACCTACACGTATGCAACCCTGGGCGAACTGCTGGCGTGGATCATCGGGTGGGACCTGATCCTGGAACTGTTCACGGCCGGGGCGGTCATCGCCAAGTATTGGGGGATCTATCTCAGCAATGTTTTCCTGCTCTTCGACGTCCATGTCCCCACCACGGTCAGCTTCCTGGGCCTGGAACTGACCTGGGGCCCACTGCTGATCGTTGCCATCTTCACCACCCTCCTGGTGCTCGGCACCGAACTTTCCGCCCGGGTGAACAACGTTTTTACCCTCATCAAAGTGGCGATTGTGCTGTTCGTGATCGTCGTGGGCTTCACGTACGTGCGGGCGGAGAACTACACACCGTTCGTACCGGAGCCGGTTCCCACCGCCGGCACGGGCGGAAACGCCTGGACCCAGTCGCTGTTCTCCTTCCTCAGCGGTGCGGAGCCACAGCAGTACGGCGTGACCGGCATCCTGGCAGGCGCGGCGCTGGTGTTCTTCGCCTTCATCGGTTTCGACGTCGTTGCCACCAGTGCGGAAGAGGTCCGCAACCCGCAGAAGACGCTGCCGCGGGGCATCTTCGGCGGTCTGGCCATCGTGACCCTCCTGTACATCCTGGTAACCCTGGCCCTGACGGGAATGGTCTCCTACAAGGATCTGGCGGCGGCCGATGAGGCCTCACTCGCTACCGCGTTCATTGATGTCGGGGCGGACTGGGCCGCCCAGGTCATCTCGGTCGGCATCCTGATCGGGCTCACCACCGTCATCATGGTCCTGCTGCTGGGCCTCGCCCGGGTTGCCTTCGCCATGAGCCGTGACGGCCTGCTGCCGCGCTGGCTGAGCCACACCACCGAGCACCACAAAACCCCGGCCCGGGTGCAAATCCTGGCTGGAGCGTTGGTGGCCTTGGTTGCGGGCTTCACCAACGTGGACGTGCTGGAAGAGATGATCAACATCGGCACCCTCTCCGCCTTCATTCTGGTGAGCATCGGCGTCGTCGTGCTGCGCAAGACGCGGCCGGACCTGCAGCGCGCCTACCGCGTGCCGGGCTCGCCGGTGGTGCCGATCCTGGCCGCGGTGCTGTGTTTCTGGCTGATGCTGAACCTGACCACGCTCACCTGGCTGCGCTTTGCGGTGTGGCTCGTCATCGGTCTGGCCATCTACTTCCTGTACGGCCGCCAACACTCGCGGCTGAACCATCCGGAGCTGATCCCGGTGGAACACGAGCGCGAGGAACATCACCGACTGGAGCACGAGCAGCGTGTCCGTGAACGAAGGGAACACCGGCACAACCCGGAGCCGTAATTCCGCCTGCCTCACGGGCAGCAATGGCTTGAAGGAGCAATGGCTTGAAGGGCTGGTGCTTCCCTGCCGCCGGCAGGGCCCTCGTCCCGTCATCCGCCGCGGCTATCATCAGAGGAATCCGTCATTCTGCAGAGTGGAGTAGCCCGTGGAGCTCGGCGCATTTTCGATCAGCCTCGCCGTCAAGGACATCACAGCTTCTGCTGCGTTCTATAGGAAGCTCGGCTTTAGCGAGCACGGGGGTGACATCGCGCAAAACTGGTTGATCCTCAAGAACGGAGAGACCGTCATCGGACTCTTCCAAGGCATGTTCGAGAAGAACGCGCTGACCTTCAACCCCGGCTGGAACCAGAACGCCGAGGCGCTTGACTCCTTCACAGACGTGCGCGACCTCCAGCGCGAACTGAAGGCGGAGGGCGTGGAATTCCTCTCGGAAGCGGACGAGGGAACGTCGGGGCCCGCGAGCTTCATGCTGCTGGATCCGGACGGCAATCCGATCATCGTGGACCAACACGTTTAAGCAGGGCACGACGACTGCGGCCCCGGACCACAGGGTCCGGGGCGCAGTCCGTTCACATCGTTAGAGCGTGCGGATGTTTTCGGCCTGAAGCCCCTTCGGGCCTTGGACCACGTCGAACTCGACCCGCTGGTTTTCCTCCAAGGAGCGGTAGCCGCCGGAGGAGATGGCCGAAAAGTGCGCGAACACGTCCGGTCCATCGTCATCCTGGCTAATGAAGCCGAAACCCTTTTCGGCGTTGAACCACTTGACGGTGCCTGTTGCCATGCTGATTATCCTTCTTGGCCGCACCGCCGGCTCCCGGTCGGGAACCTATCCCCGCAGGCGTCCACTTACAACCTAGGGGCGCCGACCACCGGGGGCAAGACCCATTCATGGTGGAAGGGTCTGTGGCCCCTTCTCCGAGGGAAGTGGCCACGGGTGGCAGCGGCTAGTTCCGCCACCCCCATCCACGAGTTCCGGCTCGGCGCCCGAATAGTGGGCAGATAGTAAGGGTGATTACAATTCAAGGCATGCCTACACGAACCGAGACTCAGAGCCCGTCCAAACTGAAACGGGGCATCTCTGGCCCGATGCTTTACCTGTTCATCCTCGGTGACGTGCTCGGCGCCGGCATCTACGCGCTGGTGGGAGAAGTAGCTGCCGAGGTCGGCGGAGCCATCTGGGTGCCTCTGGTGATTGCACTGGTGCTGGCCCTGCTCACCGCGTTCTCATATGCGGAGTTGGTCACCAAATACCCGAAGGCCGGCGGCGCGGCGGTCTTCGCCGAGCGGGCGTATGGCATTCCCGCAGTCTCCTTCCTGGTCGGATTCTGCATGCTCGCGGCAGGGGTGACCAGCGCAGCAGGCTTGTCTTTGGCTTTCGCGGGTGACTACCTCAAGCCGTTTCTGGACGTCCCGACGGCGGTCGCCGCGGTGGTGTTCCTACTACTGGTCGCGCTGCTTAATATGCGCGGCATCAAAGAGTCCTTGCGCAGCAACATAGTGATGACCGTGGTCGAGGTTTCCGGGCTGGTGTTGGTCATCGTTCTGGTGGGGCTCATGCTTGGACGCGGCGACGGCGAACCGAGCCGCGTTGTCGAATTCGCCGACGGCGTGCACCCGGCCACCGCCGTCCTCGGCGCGGCCCTGCTTGCCTATTACTCCTTCGTGGGGTTCGAGACCTCGGCGAACGTGGCAGAAGAAGTGCACGGCGTCTCCCGGGTCTACCCCCGAGCGCTCTTCGGCGCTCTCATCACCGCCGGAGCAGTTTATGTGCTGATCGGCCTGGCTTCAGCGATCGCCCTCCCGGTGGACGAACTGTCGGATTCTTCCGGACCGCTGCTCGCCGTCGTGGATGCCACCGGGTTCGGCATCCCGCACTGGCTCTTCGGCATCGTCGCTTTGATTGCCGTCGCCAACGGCGCCCTGCTGACCATGATCATGGCCAGCCGCCTGACCTACGGTATGGCCGAGCAGCGCCTCCTGCCGTCGGTATTGGCTCGGGTGCTGCCGAACCGCAGGACGCCCTGGGTGGCCATTGTTGCGACGACGCTGGTGGCCATGGCCCTGACGCTGACGGGCGACCTCGAGTCATTGGCCGAAACCGTCGTACTGCTGCTCCTTTTCGTGTTCCTCAGCACCAACATCGCTGTTCTGGTGCTGCGCCGCGACTCCGTCGAGCACAGTCACTTCAGGGCCTTCACGCCGATCCCGTACCTTGCCATCGCCTCCTGCGTGCTGCTGCTGACGCAGCAGAGTGGCGAGATCTGGTTGCGCGCGGGCATTCTGCTGGCCATCGGATTGGGGCTGTACACCGGCGGCCGGCTGATGGAACGCCGACGACGCGCCCACTAGACGCGTGAATGCCTACGGCACGAATCAGTGGCCCCATCGGGGGGCGGTCAGAATTCGCGTCAAGCGCTGCACGGGAATCAGCACCCGTCGAGGATGCTGCCACGCACGCAAAGGAACGACGCCCGTGCCCAGGTGAGCACCGACGTCGTTCCTTACGTTGTGGGTGAGGTGTAAAACCTCAGCGTTAGCTGTCCGCGGCAGCGGTGCGGGAGCCGAGCTGCTCGTCCAGGCGCAGCAGGCCGGGGCCGTCGTCATTGACCAGCTTGACGCGGCCGATGATCTCGCCGACGGTGGCTTCTTCTTCCAACTGCTCTTCGACGAACCAGTTCAGCAGCGGGATCGAGTCGATGTCACCCTCCTGCTGCGCCAGCCGGTACAGGTCGCGAATGGATTCGCTGACCTTCTTCTCGTGCGCCAGCGAGGCTTCGAACGCCTGCAGCACGGTCCCGGCGGAAACCGCGGGAGCACTGATGGCTTGGATCTTCGGGTGGGCGCCGCGGTCCGTCATGTGGTCGATGAACTTGTTGGCGTGGACCACCTCTTCCTCGGCCTGGGCGCGGAACCAACCGGCGATGCCGGGCAGGTCCACGGCATCCATTTCGATGGCGAGCTGGCGGTAGACCACGGAGGCCTGAAGTTCCAGCGTGACTTGGTCGTTGAACGCTTCTGCAAGTTTTCCTGTGAGTCCCATGCTTCCCAGACTAGGCGCCGGTTTGTATCACCGCCACCAAGGTAAGGCAAGCCAAGCTGAGGAAAGCCTGCACTATCCCTCAGCTCAGCTGCCGGTGGCGTGGACTGGGGCAGCGGGCTTGGCCAGGCCCTCAACAACGACGGCGTGGGGCAGCTTCGCCAGTTCCTGCGGCCGGAGCAGCAGCTTGCTGGTGCGGTTGCCGCCGCCCATCACCACGCGGTCGCGCTCCAGCACCGCCGAATCGATGTAGATGGTGTGGCCCGCGGTGCCGATGGCGGTCACGCCGCCGATCTCCATCCCGGTCACCGCTTTGGTGGTTTCGGCGTCCGCGAAGGAGGCGCGCTTGACGCCCAGCAGCTCGCGGACCGACTTGTTCACGTCCAGCCGGGTGGTTCCCAGCACCACGCAGACTGCGTACCTGGCCGGCTCCACTTTCTTGGAAGCCACCAGGATGGTGTTGGCCGACTGGTCCAGCGAGAAGCCGTAGTGATTGCAGAACGCAGCGGTGTCCGCCAGTTCCGGATCGCACGCCAGCACCTCGTAGGTCAGGCCGTGCTCGGCGAGCGCTGCTTCAACCGCAGGCAACAGGGTGGCGGCGCTCATGATGCCTGTGTTGCCCCCGCCGTCTTGGTGACCGCGGCCAGAATGGCCTCGCCCAGTTCGGCGGGCTTGGTGAACTGCGGCCAGTGGCCGGTGGGCAGATGGACGTATTCCACGTCCTTGATACTGGCCACCTCCACCATCTGCGGGGCCCCGGAGTCTATCCAGCCTTGCAGTTGCTCCGGCGTGAATTCACAGGTGATGATCGTGGCCGGGACGCTGAACCGTCGCTCGTCGGAGAGGTGCTGCGGGTCTTGGGCAACGCCCTTCGGCTGCGGGATGGCGCGGGCGCGGAAAGCGGCGCGGAGCCCGTCGTCCAAGTCCACCAGGTCCTCTTCCCCGAAGAAGCTCCAGTCCGGGAGCGGCACTTCATTCCCTTCGGCGGGCAGTTCGTCGTTGATCACGCCGCCTTCGCCCAACGGACCGCTGTCCACATAGATGGCGCGCAGAATGCGGTCCGGGCGCTGATCCACCACGCCGTGGATGATGGCGCCGCCGCCGGAGTGCCCCACCAGGATCACCGGCCCGCCCAGCTCGTCCACTGCCTTCAGCGTCGCGTCAATGTGGTCCCGTAGGCCAATGCCCGCCCGCGGGGCGTCCACGGACTCCAGCCCGGGCAGCGTCAGAGGGTAGACCCGGTGGCCCGCGGCGACCAGCGGCGGTGTCACCTCCGACCATGACGACGCGTCCAACCAGAATCCGGGTACCAAGATGATGTCCATGTCAGGTGACTCTAGTGCCCGAACCGTGACCCGGGACACCCCGTGGGTCGAATTCAGGACAACTGCTGTCCTCTGGGTGCCGGGCAGGCGGGCTGAGGCCCGGCTGGCATGACCGGGGAGCCATAGGCTGGGCTGTGAGAACATCGCTTGTCCGACCCGGAGGACCACATTGGGGATCATGAACGACCTTCTGGGTCCGTCCGCGGTGGCGCAACTGCGCACCTCGCTGGCCTTGGCCGCCGACCAATCCGCCTGGCCGGCCCTCGGGGAAGCCGGCGGCCGACTCGAACCGCTGGCCCTGCGGGCCCGGGCCGGCCTGCTCGCCGCCGCGCTGATCGACGATCTGGATGCGGACTACGGCCGGGCTGCCAAGGTTTTCCGCACCGCCCTCGCCGATGGCGGCTTCAGCGGGTGGCTCCTGTTGCCGGTTGGTGAGGCCGCGGTCACCCTGGCACTCCGAGATGGAAGCCGGCGGGTTTTCGACGACGCATTGGCGCTGCTCGCGGAACTGACGCCGCGGATGAGCAGCGAGTTCGCCATCCGGCGGCTGCTGATCCAGGATTTGGATCGGGCCCTGGAAACCATCCGCGGCTGGACGGCGCACCCGGACGAGCACGTCCGGCGGCTGGCCAGCGAAGGCACCCGGCCCTATCTGCCCTGGGCCGTCCGGGTGCCCGGCATCATCGCCCGTCCGACGGCGACGCTGCCGCTCCTCGACGAGCTGTACCGGGACGACAGCGATACCGTCCGGCGCTCGGTGGCCAACCACTTGAACGACATCTCGCGGCACGCCCCGGCTGAAACGGTGGCCACCGCGGAACGCTGGAGCACGACGCCGGACGAGCGCGCGGCCTGGGTGGTGCGGCACGGGCTGCGCACTCTGGTGAAGAAAGCGGACCCCGGCGCCCTCGCCACGCTCGGTTTCACCTCTGGAGCCGTGGCGGTATCCGCTCCGCAACTTGACCAAAGCATTGTCCGCCTGCCCGGGGAACTGGGCTTCGCCGTCGAACTCCGCAACGAAGCGGCGGTGCCGGCACGCGTTGCGGTGGACTACGTGGTGCACTACGTCAAGGCCAACGGGGCGCTGGCCCCCAAGGTGTTCAAGCTGGCGGTGGCCGACCTGGCGCCGGGCGAGATGCGCCGGTTCCGCAAAACGCACGGCTTCCGGCAGATGACCACCCGCGTGCATTACGCCGGCCGGCACTTGGTCCAGGTGCAGGCGAACGGGACGCTGTCCGCACACGCAGCCTTCGACGTGGTGACCTGACCAGCTGCTGCCTGCGACCTGACAAGCGACCTGACCGAAATCCGCTGAGCGCATGATTTGGTGCTGATCGACGTGCCCGGCCGTCGCCATTCGATAACCTTTCTGTAACCTGTTTCTGTTATGCCAGCGGATACACCGCCTCCTGCAGATGCGACCAGTACCGATGAAGGAACTGCCATGAAGCTTGACCTGCCCCCGCCGCAGACCTCGGCCGTTGCACCACGCCCGCTCCGTACCGGCCTCGCAAAATCGAGGTGGCCCCGATGATCGCCACCGTCGATGAGCAACGCAAGCTGCACGTTTCACACCACAGCGCCGCGGATATCGGAACGGTGGCCGCAGACCTGGTCGCCGGACTCGTCGAAGAAGTGCCCGAAGCCGTCATTGGCCTAGCCACCGGATCCTCCCCTCTGCCGCTGTACCAATCTTTGGCACGCCGCCGCCTGAACCTGGCCGCCGTCAGCTGGTTCGCCTTGGACGAATACATTGGACTGCCGGCCGGCCACCCCGAGAGCTACGCCGCGGTCATCGAGCGCGAAGTCATCACCCCGCTGGGCCTCGACCCGGCCAAGGTTCTGCTGCCGGACGCCGGCCGGCCGGATGTGGACCAGGCGGCCGCGGACTACGAGGCGGCCATCGCTGCCGCCGGAGGCATCGACCTGCAGATCCTGGGCATCGGCCACAACGGCCATCTTGCCTTCAACGAGCCCGGGTCAGCCTTGGATTCGCGGACCCGGGTGGAGGTGCTGACGCAACGCACGCGGCAAGCCAATGCTCGCTTCTTCGACTGCCTGGACGACGTGCCCACCCGCTGCATCACGCAAGGCCTCGGTACGATTTTGGCCGCCAAGCGGCTGCTGCTGCTAGTGCAGGGCCGGGACAAAGCCGAAGCGCTCCGCGATGCCCTGACTGGCCCCATCCACCCGGACTGCCCGGCCTCCGTCCTGCAATTGCATCCCGACGTCACCGTCCTCACCGATCTGGGGGCCGCCTCGCTGCTTCCGGCCGGAGCGTTATCGGCGTCGTGAATCTGGGTCGACGGAATAGCCGCCGGCTAGCCATGTTGTGACTGATATGCAGCTCGCCAACCTTCCTGTCTCTATCCTGGACCGCGCCAATGCCCGCGAAGGTAGCTCGACGTCGGACGCGCTGGCGGCCACCGTTCGGCGGGCGCAGCAGGCCGAGCGGCTGGGCTACCACCGGTTCTGGGTGGCCGAGCACCATGGCGTGCCCGGGATCGCCGGTTCCGCCCCGACGGTGCTGATGGCCGCGGTGGCCGCGCAGACCAAGCGGATACGCGTCGGCTCCGGCGGGGTGATGCTGCCCAACCACCAGCCCTTGGTGGTGGCCGAACACGCCGCGACCCTGCAGGCGCTCTTTCCTGGCCGGATCGATCTCGGAGTCGGCCGTTCGGTGGGCTTCACGCCGGCGGTGCGGTCGGCGCTGCGGCAGGACAAGGACGCCTCGGACCGCTTCGCGGAGGACCTGGTCGAGCTGCTGTCCTACTTGGACGGGACCGCTGCCATTACTGCCCGCCCGTACGACGGCGGTGCAACCCCGCCTTTCGTGCTGGCCACTGGCAAAGGCGCGGAGATCGCGGCGAAGGCGGGCCTCGCCGTCGTTGTTGGAGGCCCGGCCTTCACCGGGCGCAAGCCGGAATTGGCCCGCGGCGTGCTGGCGCGGTACCGGAAGAACTTCCGGCCCTCCGCCTATTACCCTGAACCGTACGTGATTGCGTCGGCGAACGTGGCCGTGGCGGACTCGGCCGAAGCCGCGCGGGACCTGCTGCTGCCCGAGGCGTGGGCGATGGCGCAATCCCGCACCCGTGGGGAGTTCCCGCCGCTGGCGCCAGCCGACTCCATCCGGGCCTTGTCGATGACGGCGCGGCAGCAGGTGCTCGTGGACGAGACCCTGGCTGCTGCAGTGCACGGCACCGCAGACCAAGTGGCTCAGCGGCTCGGCCTGCTGCTTGAGGCGACCGGGGCCGACGAACTGATGGTCACCACCAACACCTTCGACACCGCCGCCCTCGCCGACACCGACCGTCGATTGGCGGCACTGTTCGGGCTGCCCGGCTAGCTCGAACACCGGCAGGCAGGGTGGGGCGGTGCCGTTCCGGTTTGCAGGCAATGGGATTCCCCGTGGTCGCCCGGCTCGCGGTGGGACGGAGCCTGCGCGATCCATTCGAGCTTCCGCCGCCGACGGGTTGAGTCCTCCGTGTTGCGCCGCGGATCCGCGTTAGACCGCTAGAATCCAGATGCGAGGAGTCGTAGCCTGCCCAGTCCGGATGCCTCTACGCATGTTTCTTGCTAAAGCATCCGGAAGAAGAGGCTATGTCCGCTCGTCTGCTCGTCGCCCTGACAACGGCCGCCGCCGCCGTCGGCATCATGGCCTTCGCCGGACAGCCGGCTGTCGCCGCGGCCCCTGTGACGCTTCAGGCCGCCCCGGCCTACCAAGCGCCCGCCCTCCACGGATCTTCGCTAGACAGTTACCCCTGGGAGCCGACCAAGAAGTTCACGGTCTGGCACGATCCGAGGTCCTCCGGGTACCGGATCGCCCTGCAGCTGAAGAGCGGGACCAGTTGGAAGACGGTGGACTCCAAGGCACCGGGCAGGGAAGGTAAGACAACGCTTGGCTACAAGATGGCCAAGGAGGGCACCGTACAGGTGCGCATCGCGGCTACCGAGGGCAGCCGAACCCTCTCCGCGAGTCCGGCCCAGAAGGTCCTCTGGAAGCGCGAACGTTCAGCCATCAGCCACCGTTACTCGAACTACACGAGGCCGTTCGCGGAAGCCGAAGGCAAGGTGGCGGCGGGCGACCAAGCCCGGCACGGCGTCTACGTCTGGACCGGCAGATCCGCCCGGACCGGGGCCCTGCAAGTGCGCAGTAACGGTAAATGGGTCACCGTGCAGAAGCTGGCCTGGAAAAAGAAGACCAGCGGACCCCCGCCCTTGGCCATAGCGAAAACCCCGGAGACGAAGTCCAACGTGACGCGGAAATATCGGATTGTGGTGAATGCCTCGGCGTACGAAAAAGGCTGGACCTCCAAAACTGGCACCGTTCGGCACGAAAACCCGCGCAGCTACACCGGATACCGCAGGCTGTCCTACGACTACATGAAGCAGTACTGCCCCAACCAGATCATCACCGTGAAAAAGGGAGGGTCAGCCAGCACCGCCCACTCCGGTTCGCTTCGGATTGAAATGGCGCCCGGGTACCAAGGCAGCCAGCACCAGGCGATCGCTCTGCACGAGTGCGCCCACATCATCACCTTCCGCCTTTACGGCAACGGCCTTGAGGCGATGGACAGCCGATTGAACAAGATCTTCAAATCCGGCAACGGGGTCGAGATGGTTGCCGACTGCATGGCCTACCGGATGGGCGCCGACCCGAAGGCGGAGGTCAACTGGTACACCCAGGACTGCAAGGGAGCCCGCGGAACGGCTGCAAGAAACATCCTGGCCGGCAAGAAGCCCTGATCGGAAGGACTCTGGCCGAGGGCAGACCGAACTGTCCAGAGGTGCGCGCGTCCATGACGTTCCACCTTGCACGCCGTGAAGAAGTGCTCTCGCAGTGGTGGAACGGGTCCGGCCTCCCGCGGCGATGCAGCAATAGCCGGCCTCGGAGAACAGGCAGTATTTGGCGTCCGGCGGGGTATCCGGGATCCACCGATCGCTCGGCCTCCAGTGCAGGGCGCAGGGTGGCACAGATAGGGCCGCCCTGTCCGGTTCGTTAAGCGGGATCGACTCTCATTTTGCCGAAATTTCATTTTTGTTTGCGACTGCTCGGGACGCGATGTAACGGTTAAACCGCAACATTCCCACAAAGAATTGGAGCAAAAATGACGTTTCGAATTGCCAAGACCGGCCGTCTCGCAGCAGCTGTAGTTACCGCAGGAGTGGTGACCACCGCAGGAGCAGGAATCGCCTCGGCCGCCGAGGACCCGACCGCTGTGGAAGCAGGGGTCACTTCGTCCGTCAACGAAACGCAAGACTCGTTGGTGTCCATCTCGGCCGAGAATGTGTACATCTCGCCGTCGCTGTTGGTCGCCAACCAGGTGTCCCCCGAAACGCCGGTTGAGGAGCCGGCGCCAGTTGAAGAGGCACCCACCGAGCAGGCCCCCGAGGCACCGGCTGAAGAGGCACCCGCCGACGAAGCACCGGCTGAAGAGGCACCCGCCGACGAAACACCCGAGGCACCGGTTGTGGAGGCACCCGCCGACGCAGCACCCGAGGCACCGGCCGAAGAGGCACCCGCCGACGAAGCACCCGAGGCACCGGTTGTGGAGGCACCGGCCGAAGAGGCTCCCGCCGTCGAAGCCCCGGTCGACGAGGCACCCGCGCTGGGTTGGAAGGCCGTCAAGGCTGAAGCAGACGCTGAATGGAAGGCAGCCAAGGCCCAGGGCCAGGCTGACTGGAAGGAAATCAAGGCCGCCGGTAAGGCTGACTGGAAGGCTGCCAAGGTCATCGAAAAGGATGGCCTACAGGGCAACTGACCATCTGTCCTGTCCGCTAGGGGCGGCCTCCCATCCAGGGAGGCCGCCCCTTCCGTCATGAGCTGCCCGCTCCGTCAGGACTCACAGCCGACGCCATCGCCGTCGCGGTCGAATTTGGTGTCCCAGCCGGGATCACCAGCCTTGATGGGTGCCGCACCGGCATCCTTCACGGCGGTGCAGTTGGCGTAGAAGACATTGCCACCGGACCGGGCCGGCGCAGGAGCCTCCTTGACCCGGGCGGGCTCAGGCTTTGGTGCCGGGGCCGGAGCGGCGGCGACCGGCATAGCCACTCCCCCATCGGTTGGGACAGGCTGGTCCGGGCACGACGTACTGAGGATGTTCTTGATCGCATCCCGCTCTGCCTTGGTCATCCACAGCCCGTACTTGGCTTTCACCGCGGTCTGCAGTGCCACATACTCACAGCGGAACGCTTTGTTGGGCGGCAGCCAAGTGGCTGCGTCGCTATCGGACTTGGCCGCGTTGGTGGGCCCGTCGACGGCCAGCAGGTTCAGCGGGTCGTTGGCGAACGCTTCACGCTGGTTCGGGGCCAGCCGCTGCGCCCCCTTCTGCCATCCATCCGAGAGGGCAACGACGTGGTCGATCTGAACCGCGCCGCTGGTGGTGTTGCCGCGGACGAAGTGGATGGTCGCCGCAGTGAACGGATCGGCCAGCACCCCGGAGGTCACCACGCAGCCGCCTGCCTTGACCACGACGTCGTCCAGGTCGCGTTGAAGGATGTCGTTGCGCGCATCGCAGCCGTTGCGGTCCGGATCCTTCCAGCCCTTGCCGAACTGTTCCCGGGAATACCCGGTCTTGGGCGCCCGGCCCTTCACCTCAATGGCGGCCAACTGCTCCAGCGCTGTGCCGGCAGCGGGTCCCTGTTCAGCTTGTGGCTCGGGTGCCTCGGACTTTTCTTGGATAGTGGCCTGCGGCGCGCGCGGCGATGCGGTGCCAGAGGACGATTCGGTGACAACGGGTGGTTCGGTGGCAACGGGTGCTTCAAGGACCGGGGTGCTGCAGGCAGTCAGTCCGGCCAGCAGCACGCCGGCGAGGGCAAGGCGGATGCGTTTCATATCCCTTCATGTGTACGGCAAGTCCGTGCCCCGGCGCTGGCGGACACACCGTTGTGCCGCCCACATGCCAGCACCGTAGCCCCCTGCCCGGGATTGTTTTCCTGCAAGGAGTCGTCGTTACGGGCTGTGTGCGAGGGCTAAGGACGGCACGGAAGTTATGATCCGATGCGCAGGCCGTTCCAGCCGCCGACACCAACGGTGACGCGCTTCTGAATCTTCTTTGAGGAGACCGGGTAGAAGTGCAGGTTGCCCTTCTTGTCGCGGGCCAGGATGCCGGGCTGTCCCGCGGCCAGATGCCCTCCGGCGGCTGACAGGTGCGTCATAGCCTTCCAGCTTGTACCGCCGACTACTTTGCGGGTCTCCTTCATGAGCTGGCCTTTGCCGTTGGAACGGTAGAGCTTCAGCTGCCCGGCAGCATTGCGGGCGACCAGGTCCATCTTGGTGTCGCCGTCGAAGTCCATGGCCATCAGCTCCGAGCTCTTCCAGTTGCCCGAGCTGAGCAGTTTCCGCGCCGCGGGCTTTGCGCCGTCCTTATTGACGTAAGAGTAGAGCTTGCCGTCGCGGTTCTTGGCAATAATGCTAGGAAACCTGTCGGCGCTCCTCCATTGGGCGACGACGATGGTGTTGCGCTGCCAGCCGCTGGTGCCCAGCGTGGACCGTTTGAAGCCGCCGTATTTCAGTCCGTAGTCGACGGTAAGCCGCCCGTCCTTCCAGTTGGCGATCAAATCTTGGATGCCGTCGGCGTTCCAGTCGGCAATCTCCACGGTCAGGGAAGTGCCCCAACCGGCGGATACGTAGCGGCGTTTGTTCAGGTCCCTGCCCTTGGCGGACGGATAGATGTACAGTTTGCCGGCGGAATCCACAGCAACGACGTCACCGGCCTTGGCCTTGGGCGGCGCGACGGCCGCCGGCATAGCCTTCAGGTCGTTGGCCAGAAGTTTTGGCATGTCGTAGGTGTAATGCGTGACGCCCGGCAGGACTGTCATCTTCGTGCTGGTGAACCCCAGGGCCTTGTATTTTTTCTCCGCGCGCTTGGCGGTGTCCAGAGCAGACCAAGTTTTCAAGCTGGTACCGCCCTTGCCGTCGCGGCTGCCGCTGATCCAATGCAGCTTCATTTTCTTTACGGCTGAGGAGGGTGCTGTCTGCATGCCGTCGTATCCGCCCCCGCCAACGATGGTGGCGCCGCCGCCCTTGATCCATTCCTGGCGGTCGGCGAGGATTTCGTAGGTGATGAACTCGGCGCCGCCGGAGTAGCCGTGGAACCAGATACGGCGGGAATCGAGTTTGTATGTGGCGATCAAGCTCGTTGCCAATGAGCGGAACCAGTCCCCGTTACGGTCGGCGTCTTCCCACCAGGTGATGCCACCCTTCTTGTCCGGGGTGATGACCGGGACCATAATCATGTTCTTTTTGACGGCCTCCGCCGCCATCTTCTTCATGACGGAGCCCTCGGGGTGGTGGACGTAGGACTGCTTCGGCTGGGAGTAGTCGCCGTGGAAGACGAACAGCACGCCGACGGGCTTCTTTGTATCGATACCGCTGGCGTAAACGTGGTATCTGCTGCTGACTCCGTTGGGCGCGGTATAGGTCTGGTAAGTCGCGCTGTACGGTACCGCGGCCTGCGCCGGGATGCTGACAACCAGTGCTGATGCGATCAGGGACGTTCCGAGGGCAGCTCCGAGGAGTGCGCGGAGGAGGGACTTCATCAAACTGATTCCGTTCGTCATGCATCCGACCGCGGGAATGCGGGCACGGGTGTCACGGGTTGCAATCGGCCGCAAGAGCGCATGCGTAAGGGAATCTTTGGAAATCGTCACCGGTCCCCGGGCCTGAACTGTTTTAGCGTTCGGAATGAGGGCCTAGGATTCGGCACCAGGGAAACAGCCAGGGACGGCCGCGATGTCACTGCTAAATCCTTAAACGACAGTCGTTGCGAAAAAACAAAGCGGCTGGAGTATAGATCTCTCGAATTCTTTCGACGCTCGGGAAACGGTTGCGATAGCCGGTTAGTTTTGGACCAGACCAATTCAGCCGTCATTCTCGCTTCCGGGGGCTGACGAAACGCAGGCCCGGAAGCTCCGTGCAGTGCAGTGCCGTAGTCTGACGATGACAAGAGTCGCCCCGCTTATTCAGCAGGGGCCTGAAGCATGGGGGTTCTGCTTGAAAAGGCCGTCGGTTGGGCTCACCACAGTTTTGCTGTTGGCGGTAGGGATCTCTGTGGGTACGGGGTCGCTTTTGGGCGAGTCCCTAATAGCGCCTTGGGCTTCCCCTCCCTCACCACCAATTACGGATACGGCACCAGCGGCAGGTACCGGCGGGGAAGTGAATGCAGGGTTCCCCGCATGCTCACCCAGCTATGCCGATGGCCCTAGTGCTGATCTGGACCAGCGCAACATGATTGGTCCGGAGAACAGCGTTGTGGTGTCACCCGCAGAGATGCGCGCGATGGGCATGTCCGAAGCCTTGATCAAGGCTCAGACCGAATCCTGGAATAAGTTGTCGCCGGAAGAACAGCAGGAACAACTTTGCCGGGCGGCGCAACAACGAGCCGCCACTAATCAGTAGCTGCGAACCACTCAGGCTCGCCCCTTCAAAATCAGGTGCCAGTAAATCTGCGGGAAAATGCGCCGGTCCATCACCCACTGCCAGCGCCGTTCCTTGGCCATCTTGAGGAACGGGTAGCTCGGTTGGGGGCGGTATTTGTCGTCGAACTCAGCAAAGAACGCGGTGCGGCGGCTCAGCGTGAACGGGCAGACTGAGTAGCCGTTGTAACGGGCCTCCGGCGCGCGCCCGGCCAGAACAGCGGTGAGGTTCTTCGCCAGTACCGTGGCCTGTTTGCGGAGCGCCCCGCCGGACTTGGAGTTACGTGTTCCGGCCGCGTCGCCGAGTGACCAAACGTTGGGAAATCGCGGGTGGCGCAAAGTCTCTGGATCCACCTCGACAAAGCCGCCACTGCTCCCGCTCGGCGGCAGTGAAGTGGCTTTTAACCAGTCCGGCGCCGACTGAGGCGGAACCACGTGCAGCAAGTCGTAGCGAACCTCCCGATCCCCCGAGGAGCCGTGCAGCACCAGTGTCTGTGCCTCAGGATTGACCGAGGCTACGGTGGTGGAGGTCCACAGCGTGATCCCGTACTCGCTGATCTTGCGCTCCAGCTCCCGGTCCACGTCCGGCATCCCGAAGACGGTAGGCGTGGCCACCACCAAGTGCACGTCAATGTCCTGCAGCACGGTCTGTTCCCGCCAGTAGTCGCAGGCCATGTAGGCAATTTTTTGGGCGGCACCTGCGCACTTTGCGGGCCCGGGCGGCTGGGTGAATACGGCGGTGCCCGCGCGCAGCCCTCGCACCAGGTCCCAGGTCTTGGGGACCAGCGCGGCGTCGTAATTGGACGAGCCATGCGGCGCGGCCATGGCCTCGGGCAGCCCGGGAACACCGTCCCAGTCCAGCTGCAGGCCCGGGCAGACCACCAAGTGCTCGTAACCAACGCGGTCGCCTCCAGCCAGGACGACGACGTTCTCCTCCGGCAGCACGTCGGCCGCCTCCCCGCGGATCCAGTCAACGCCCTGCGGCATGACATCCGCCTGGGAGCGGACTGCTTCGGCCATTCGTGCAGCCCCGGCTCCTATGTGGGAGAACAGCGGCTGGAAATAGTGCTGGTCCCGAGGCTCAATGATTGCGATGTCCTTAACCTTCCACCGGCGAAGCCGCGCTGCCAGCGAAATTCCCGCATTGCCGCCGCCGACAACCACTACCTGATGGTGCTTGTCCATGTTTCGGCCTTCCGTCATGGGCGGCCGCGCCCCAGCGGCTCCCGCGTCCGCCCAGTCCACAACGCCCGGGCCCTTCCGTCAAGGCGGGAGCCTGCGAGGACCGGCTCATAAGACGTCGGCCTCGATCTCCACTGCACCAGTGCCCGCGTTATCCACTGGAGACTGCCTTACCCCGTGAACACTGCGGCCAAAGGGGTTGATACGTTGAGGCCAGCCCCACCCCGGGCTGGAATCGAGTACTACAGTGGGTGCATGGCTGCCAGCCGCAATCCGCTCGACGACCTGCGCGAAACCATCGGCCATCTGGCCGATCAGCTCAAGCTGCACGGTTCGGAGCGCGTCGATCTGGTCGGCGATCTCATCGGTGCAAGGCCCGGGCCGGCCCGGCCGCTGTCCGAGGTGCAGGCCGAGCTCGATGCGCTGGTCGGACTGGAGACCGTGAAGGAACAGGTGCGGGGCCTCGTCGCACTGCTCCAGGTCCAGGCCCGCCGTAAGATGCACGGCCTGCCGGAGGTGGCCACATCACAGCATCTGGTGTTCCTCGGAAACCCGGGCACGGGCAAGACCACCGTGGCGCGGCTCCTCGCCGAGATGTACCGCGCGGTCGGTCTGCTGCAGAAAGGCCATCTGGTCGAGGTCGACCGTTCGGGCCTGGTGGGGCAGTACGTCGGCGCGACCGCCATCAAGACGGACCGGGTGATCCGGCGTGCGCTGGACGGTGTCTTGTTCATCGACGAGGCCTACGCGCTGGCCCCCGAGGACGGCCGGGCGGACTTCGGCCCCGAGGCGATCGAGGTCCTGCTCAAGCGGATGGAGGACCACCGCCACCGCCTGGTCGTGATCGTGGCCGGGTACCCGCGGCTGATGGAGTCCTTCCTGCTCTCGAACCCCGGCCTGCGCTCCCGGTTCGCCCGCGAGATCACGTTCCCCGACTACTCCGTCGACGAACTCCAGACGATCTTCCATCAGATGCTGGCCCAGCACGAGTACACGCTGGAGCCGGGTGCGGACCAGATGCTGCGCCGCATCTTCACTGGGCTCCACGCGGGCGAGGACTCCGGCAACGCACGGTTCGCCCGCACCCTGTTCGAGCAGGCGCTCAACCGCCAGGCGCTGCGGCTGTCGCTCGACAAGGAACAAAGCCTCGACGCGCTCGATCGTGAGGCCGTCATGACGCTCACCGCGGACGACATCGTCGAGGCCGCGCTGGCTTTGGGCGAGGAGCCGGAACCGGAACCGGAGCCGGAACCGGAGCTGTCACGCTGGTGGCGCTGGCTGTCCTGACCGGATTTGCGACGGCTGTCAGGCGAATGCTGCGTACGCTGCGGCTGGTCTGCAAGGTCCGACGGAAGAAGCGCTACAACTCTTGCCACGCGTCAAGAATTGCAGCGAAGCAGAAGGCGCTGAAGGTGTAAAGCAGTAGATTTGAGAGCAGACATAAGGCCCCGACTTCCCTTTGTCTACAAGGAAGTAGGGGCCTTTCATGTAGTGGAGCTTAGGGGAATCGAACCCCTGACCTTTTCATTGCGAACGAAACGCTCTACCAACTGAGCTAAAGCCCCGTGCCACTGCGTTCGATCATAAGACTGCGGGACGCCGATCGCCAAGCTGACAGGATGCAGTGTTGCGCTCCAGACACCCTGCCGTGGCGCCCGGCACAACCAGTGTCCCCGTCCACTTCACCCGTGCTGATAACAAATGTGCAGCGCTCACTGGCATCCGCCAAGCAAGTCGAAACGGCGCCATAGACTCTGGCCATGGACAACAAAGTTCTCAAGGCCGTCTATACGGTCTTCTTGGGGGTCATCATCGCGCTCTTCGTAGGGCTCGGCATCCGCACGTTTTGTGCCCCGCCGGAGGTGCCGGAGTACCCGGTGGAGATGATTATCGAAAAGAGCAATCCCACGGATGAAGAGCTGGCCAAGCAGCGGGAGCTGCAGATACAGCAAGAAGCGGCCTTCCGCGAGTACGAGGAGGCATCGGATATCTACAACCGCAATGTCACCATAGCGGCATTGGTCAGCGCGGTTGTCCTACTCGGTCTGAGCCTGGTGGTCGAGAGGCGCAACCGGGTGTTGGCCAACGGCGTCATGCTTGGCAGCCTGTTCACACTGATCTACAGCATCACGCGCAGCTTCATGTCCGGAAACACCACGCTCTCATTCATCGTGGTGACCGTTGGCCTGGCCATCGTACTGTTCCTCGGTTACAAGCGGTTCTTCCAGCCACGCGAGAAGCAGAACACTCCCCCGCTCAACGGCAACACTCCTGCGAACGCAGCTTAAGCCTGCGGTCATCAGACCCAGCAGCATTCCCCTCTAGACCTGTAAGCATCGGGAATACTGCGCTCTAGCTACTGCGCGGGTGGGGCAATCATGTTCTTGGGCCGTCCCATAGTTTTCTTCCACCCCGAAGGCAGTCTTCCGTGCCCACTCATCGACTGAGCACCGGAAATTTTGAGGGAGAATAGAGGTTCGCAGTTTACGCAAATATCAATAATCGTTGGGGGAAAAGTGGCATCTGTTGGCACAGCTATGTCAACTGCATGGCAGGCAATAACAGGCACCGTCATCGGCAACCGCGGTGGCCGTGGTATCAGCGGTTGCTGTTGCAGCGGGTAGCTTGGCCGTCGCGGGCGCAGTCAATCAAGATCGCGGCGAAGTCGTCCGAATCATCGATGGCGACACCCTCGTCATAAATCACAAGCACCGAGATGAAACCGTTCGACTACTGAATGTCGATACGCCGGAGACCAAGGACCCAAATCAGCCTGTCGAATGCCTTGGCCCAGAGGCAACTGACAGCCTCGAAGCCATCGCTCCTCCTGGCACCAAGGTCCGACTCGACTTCGATATCGAGCGGGAAGACCGATACGGCCGCACGCTTGCCGCGGTTTTTGTGGGCGACTCGTTAGTAAACGCAGAAATTGCTCGGCGCGGCCTTGGCCATGCTGTCTACTACGAACCCAACAAGAAGTACCTAAGCCAGGTTCGCGAGGCTCAGGCACAAGCAGAAGCGTCGGACCAAGGCATGTACGACCCTTCCATCGGCTGCACGATCCCTGGACAAGTTCAGGACGCTATTGAGCAAGTCGACACGGCTATGGCGGCGACGCCAGACAATACTTCTTCGGCAACCGCGGAGACGGTCACAGCTTTGGTCGCCGCCCTCGCCGCCGCTAAGGCAATCGAGTCCAGTCTCCATGCAGCCACCAACACAGCGGATGCAGTCCTTTGGGCTGCTGCAGGGACAACTGATCGTGATCAGCTAACCTCCCGAATTGGTGCCACCATCAAGTCCGGTGAAGTGAAACATGAACAGCTATCAGAGCGACGCGACAAGCTGAAAGCGGCCGAAGAAAAAGCTGCTGCAGAAAAGAAGGCGGCTGAAAAAAAGCGCAAAGCAGAAGCGAAGGCTAAAGCTGAACGCCTCGCCGCCGAAAAGAAGGCTGCTAAGGAACGCGCTGCCGCTGAACGGTTGGCAGCGGAACAGGCTGCCGCCCAGGCTACAGAAGCAGCCCGGCAAGCCCAAATTGCCGCCGCGGAGCGTCAGCGCCAGTTGCAACAACAGCAGCAGGCGCCTGCCCCGGCACCTCCGGCTTCCAATCCCTATCCGGGTTACACGGGACCGCGTTGCTATGCCCCGGGCGGCCAGTCTTGGAAGCCTTGCCCTTAGCCCGCGCTGACCTCTTAACCAGCGAGACCCCTGACTGCCCGGAATCCGGACTGGCAGGGGTCTTCGGCTGTGTGAACAACAAGGTCCGGGCTTCGCGGGCCCGCCAACACTGCCCGGCCTCGTGAGCTTGGACTGTGCACCTCAGCGGGCTGCGGCTTGTGGCTTGGCCCGATCTGATGAACATTCCAGCAGCATGACTACAATCCGTGCAAGTGGCAAACTTATACTTGATCAGACTGTTCAAACAGCCGGCGGACGATCGACAGGAAGTGGTCAATTTGCAGCAACTGGATGCCACCGACCGGCGGATCCTGCTGGCGCTGGACGAGGATCCACGGGTCCCGGTAATGATGTTGGCGCAGCGGCTCGGCCTGGCACGCGGGACCGTCCACTCCAGACTGGAACGCCTCGCAGCCTCGGGCTGTCTTCGTACCCACTCGGCGCGGGTACTGCCCGAGGCGCTGGACCGGGGCGTGATGGCGATGGTCAGCGCTGAACTGGACCAGAGCAAGCTCAATGATGCAGTGGAAGCCCTCCGGAAGATTCCGGAAGTGCTCGAGTGCCATGCCCCGGCCGGCGATACAGACCTGCTGATCCGCGTGGTGGCGCACAGTCCGGACGACCTGTACCGGGTGAGCGAGGAGATCCGGTTCTGCCCGGGCATCACGCGCACGTCAACACAGATGTTCCTGCGCGAAGTGATCCCCTACCGGACCACCGGGCTGCTCCAGCAGGACTGATTTCTAGACGAACTGCACCAGCACGCCGACCACCCAGACCGCGCCGGCCGCGAACGCGCAGCCTAGCTCCACCAGCATGCCCAGACCCACGGCCTTGAGCGCCGCCCAACTGGCCCCGACCGCCTCGCCGAAGTGCCGCCGTCGGGCATATTCACTGAGCAGCAGGCCGGCCGCAAACCCGATGAACAGCCCCACCACGGGAATCACGAACATTCCGACCACGCCCGTGAGCACGGCGACCAGGATGGACCAGTTGGGCACCTGCCGCTGCTTCAGCCGCCGGCCGGTGAGCACCAGGCTGGCCAGCATGCCGGCTGCCACGAACACCATGCCGATGGCGAAGACCACCCAGCCCACCATGTTCTGCAGGGCGATGGCCCAGACCAGCAGGCTGATGCCGATGGTGACGGTGCCGGGCAAAACGGGCACGACGATGCCGGCAATGCCGACGGCGATGAGCAGACCGCACACAACGGTCGCAAGAATCTGAGCTTCCACCCACCCACACTAACCGCTCCGCCACAAGCCAACGGTCGGCTGACGCTGCGTACAGCCACTGGAGAGGCGGCTCGAAGGACGCAGCAGCACCCACAGGCGCCGCCCGCGCCGCCGAGCCGACTGATGGTGGACCGTGCTCATCGCGCACCATTATCCTCCGCGAGCGCATTTGGGCTATCGCCGTGCAGCGGCTGAGGCCGCGGAGCGGGATTTGGCTGTTGCAAGTTGCCGGACCAGGACGTTCCGCTGGTCCGTGCGTCCGGTCACCGGCGGCGTGTGTCGTCCGCTCCGCGCACCGGGACGACATCAGCAGCCTGCAGAGACGCCTCGTGATCTGTGGAAGTTTGCTGTTGCTCGTCCGAACGTTCCAACCCAACTTGAGCACCGCCGTCGTCCGCCGCTGCCTGAATGGCCTTGGCGCGCCGCTTCCGCTTCACCACGAAGAGTACGACGGCGGTGATCGTCACCGCGGCGCCTGACGCCGCCCACGGAGACGCGAGGATGAGGGCGGCCCAGGCCGCAATCGCCGCCAGCCCAATCGTGGCATAGACGACAGCCCAGATCAGGCTGCCGGCGATGACTGCAGGCAGGAAGCGGCGCAGCGGCATGCGGGCGATGCCCGAAGTGCCGATCACGGCGGTCTGCAGCCCGACAGTCAGAAAGCACAGCGTCACGGCGAGCGGGCCGAACCTGGCCATCATCTCCTCTGCCCGGCGCATTAGCGGGCCGTCCATATGCTTTTCCAGTCTGGTGTGCCGGCAGCCAGCGGCCACACCTCGCCCCAGCCAGTACGTGGTGTTGGACCGGATCATCGCACCGCCAAACAGCGCGGCGATCGCCCACCCCAGCGGCAGTCCGAGGAAGAAATCCATGACCGTCCTTTCACTGGGGAGCGGATCGGACAGCTCAATTTTACGCCCTGTAGAACTGTCTGGGATGCCGCGAACAACCTTTCTGTCTAGGGACAACCACGGCCCAGCGCGAGAAAATCCCGTGGCCCCCAAAGGAAACCGGCCGGGAGTAGCGGGCCCCACCCGTCTTGGTGGGATGGGGCATCAAACGTTGGAGCGGGAGAGGGACTCCGCGTGGCGCATGACGAGCGACGCGGAGATCAGCGCCGCCGAAAACGGCAAAAAGGTAGCCGTCATGAGCAGATAGACCGTTGACACTGCCATGGCGACAGGCGCGCCTGCCATAACAGTTGTTGTTCCGAAGTTACCCAGAATCAGTGGGCTGAACACGATCAACAGCACCGCAATGGCGCCCAACAAAACGCCGACCCGCATGGTGGTCTTTGACATTTTCGACGCCCGCATGGTGTCCCCCTCAGCCCGTGACCCGTTGGTGTCAGCCAAACACTGAATGACAGAGATGACAACTAGGCGAGGCCACGCTGGAGCACGACGCCGATGTGACAGCACGAATGATTCGGCGCGCTGCATTCAGAATCCGCCCCAGACCACGGACTCGGTTACGGCATCACGTCCCCGCTGTTGGGACCCAGTGTCTGCCCGGTGTAGAGGTCTCCTCCGGGCGAGGAGGCCAGCAGCAAGGCCGTGGGCGCTACCTCGTGGACGTGTCCGAAGCGGCCGATGGGAAGCTCTGCCTGTTTCGCCGCCTTCCACTCGTCCGAGAGTCCTTCGATCAGCGGAGTGAAGATGGGCCCCGGGGCGATGGCGTTGACCAAGATGTGGTGCTCGGCCAATTCCAGCGCCATGGCTTTGGTCATGCCGATCACCCCGGCCTTGGCGGCCACATAGTGAGTCAAACCGACCCCACCCTTGATCCCGAGCTGCGAAGCGATGTTGATGATCCGGCCTCCGCCGCGATCCACCATGTGGGGCGCTGCCCAACGCGCGGCCAGAAACACGCCTTTCAAGTCCACGGCGAGGGTCTTATCAAACGTCTCTTCGGTCATTTCCAAAAGCGGCGTCTCGTCGAGAATGCCAGCCGCGCTGACCAGGATGTCGATACCGCCGAACGTTGCCGCGACGTGGTCCATCACCTGCCGCACGGCTTCGCCATCGGTGACGTCGAGGGAGAGGGCAGCGGTGCGGCCGCCGAAGTCGCCGGCTTCACCCGCTACCTTTGCGGCGCCCTCTTCATCCCGGTCCAGCAGCGCCACGTCGGCGCCCTCCTGGGCAAAGAGCAGGGCGATGGCCGCACCGATGCCGCCGCCACCGCCGGAAATGACGGCGACCTTGTTGACGAGCTGTTGTTCCATCTCAACTCCTGTCCGACGCTCAGCTCGGCCAGCGGACAGTCAGCCCGCCGTCGACAATGAGCTGTTGTCCCGTGATGTAGGCCGAGTCGTCGCTGGTGAGGAAGCGGATTGCGCGGGCGGCCTCGTCGACGTTGCCCACCCGGCCCCACGGGATGATAGATCCGGCGGCGTCAAGGCCTTCCCGGCCCAGCGAGTTCACCGGATCCAGGGACTGCGGGCTCTCGATGAGCCCCGGAATGATGGCGTTGACCCGGATCCGGCGCGGAGCCAGCTCCACGGCCAATGACCGGCACAGGCCGAGCAGGCCGGACTTGGCGGCGGCATAGTGGCTGTGCTCTTCCCAGCCGTAAACGCCGCCGGCGATCGAGGACGTGGCGACCATTGCCCCGCCGTCGTCCATCCGCATGCTGCAGGAGCGGAAGACGCGCAGGACACCGGAGAGGTCCACCGCCATCATGTCGTCCCACGCCTCGTCGGTCATGTCGGCCAAAGGCGCCCGGCGCAAAATACCGGCCGCGGCCACCGAGATGTCCAGCCGGCCGAACTCGTCCAGCGCGGCTTGGGCGAGGTTTTCCGTGTCCTCGAAGCGGCGCACGTCCATCGGGACGGCGACGCAGCGCCCAGCGGCCTCCTCGACGGCACGGACCGTATCCGTTGCGTCGTGGGGGTCCGAGGGGAGGTAGCCAATCACACTGTGGGCGCCGGCCCGCGCATAGGCGACGGCGAGCGCCCGGCCGATTCCGCTGCCGCCGCCGGAGATTACGGCGACCTTGCCCTCGAGTCCGTCGTCGCGGTTCACGCGGTCACCGTCCTTCTGTTGTTCTTGCGGTTGGCGTCGTGGGAGGTCATGCGATCACCGTCGTCCTCTGATGGGCATCGCGGATGGTGCGCGTGCCGGCCATGCACAGGGCCGAGACGAACAGTCCGCCGGTGCCGGTGATGATCGCCGCCCAGCCGGTATCCACTCCGGCGCCGAGCAGGATGGTGAACAGTCCGGAGCCGGCGATGCCGCCGACCGGTGCCATCACGTGGGCCACATTGGTGCCCATGCCGCGCACGTGGGCGGGGAAGGACTCGCCCATGTAGAACAGCAGCGCCGCGTAGGGTCCGGTGAGGAAGAAGAGGGTCAGCGCATACAGCGGGATGATGACAGCCGGGTTCCCCGGGCCCAGCAGCATGATCAGGCTCACGATGCCGCCCGCCAGCCAGCCCAAGACGACGGTGCGTTTCCGGGTGATTTTGTCGCCTAGCCAGCCGTGGAACACGTAGCCGACGAAGCCCACCGCGTTGGCGAGGATCAGAATGACCAAGGCGTTGTCGAAGGAGACACCCTTGGCGCTGACCAGGATGGTGGTGCCAAGGACGGAGAAGATCATGATGGAGAGCCAGTTGAAGAACCACGCCAGGGCCAGCAGGGTGGTATGCCAGCGCAACTCCGGGGTGAAGACATCCTTGACGCCGGTGGCATGGTGGGCCGCCTCCTCGAGGTCGTGTTCGTCGGCGAGCCGGTGGGCGCCTTCGACATCGCCGGAGGCGCGGCGGCGTTTGACCTCCTGTATGGCGGCGAAGGTGGGCGATTCGGGCAACCGCAAGGCCAGGGCCACCACGACCAGGGACAGAACGGCCGCCACTACGAAGGTCCAGCGCCAGCCGATGATCGGGAGCAGCAGTGCCGAGAGGGCTGCCGAAATCAGTGCCCCCACCGGCCAACCGCCCTGCACCAGGGAGTACATCAGGCCCCGGCTCTTGGCCTCCTTGTAGATCTCGTTCAGGTAGACCGCGTTGACGACCTCCTCGGACATGGAGAACCCGGTGAAGGAGCGGATGATGACCAGGCTCACGGCGCCGGCCGCGAGGCCGGTCAAGCCGGAAGCCACCGCCCCGCCGAGCATGAGGATGATGAGGGCTCTTTTGCGGCCCATCCTGTCGAGAATGCTGCCAACGAGCAGGGAGATGATGAAAACGCCGATGGTTGCGAAGGTGTTGACGGCGGTGGAATGCGCGGTCGTCCAGCCGAACTCCTCGGCGATGACCGGCAGCAGGGTGCCGAACAGGGTGTAGTCATAGACCGAGGCGACCCAGGCGATGAAGCAGACGACCGAAACCTGGGTGATGGTCTTCTTGGTGATGGGGACATTCCACGGCTCGACGGGGCGTCCGTGGGGGGAACGAAGCGATGACATGGCGGCAGCTTTCTTTCACGCCGGGACTCTCAGGAGCCCTGCCGGGGGTGGCGGGAGGCGAAATCCCGCGCGAGGTCTTCCATGACGGCGAACTCAACGCCGTCATGCTGTTGGATGTGGTCGAACAGCCGCTCGAGCATCAGCAGGTTCTGCGGCTTGCCCGAGACATCCGGGTGGATGGTGATGGGGAAAACGGCGTAGTCCATCTCGCGGTACACCCAATCAAACTGGTCTTTCCAGAGTTGTTCGATGTCCCGGGGACTGACGAAGCCGTGGCTGTTGGGGCTGGACTTGATGAACATCATCGGAGGCAGGTCATCGAGGTACCAGGACGCCGGCACTTCAATGAGGTCGGTTTCCTCGCCGCGCACCAGCGGCTTCATCCATTCCCCGGCCGACTCGGCTTCGTAGTCGATCTTGGTCCAACTGTCCCCAACCCGCACGTAGTACGGGGTGAAGTCGTCGTGCATCAGCGAGTGGTCATACAGGAACCCGCGCTCAAGCAAGATTTCATTGGTCACCGGGGAGAACTCCCACCAGGGAGCCACATAGCCAACCGGCCTGCGCCCGGAACGCTGCTCGATCAGGTCGGTGCAGTAGTCAAGAACCTCGGTCTCCTGTTTCCGGGTCATGGCGATAGGGTTTTCGTGGCTATAGCCATGCACCCCGATCTCGTGCCCGGCAGCAACGACGGCGTCGAACTGCTCCGGAAACGTCTCGACGGAATGGCCCGGCCAGAACCAGGTCACGGGCATCTCACGGCGCTGGGCGAGCTGAAGCAGCCGGGGCACACCGACCTCGCCAGCGAAGATCCCACGCGAGATGTCGCCCGGAGAATCCTCCCCGCCGTAGGAACCCAACCAGCCGCCGACGGCGTCGACGTCGATGCCGACCGAGACGTAGATTTTTTTGGCCATGATCTCTCCTCCGGTAGCGGTGTGTTTTAGAGGTAGGCTTCGAACGCTCCTGGGAATTCTTCTGGTAACTTGCCGTAGGAAAGCAGGACAGCGGCGAGGATGCGCGCTTGGAAGGGGTTGAGGTCCTTCGAGGGGATGGCTCCGGCGGCTACCAAATCGATGCCGCCGCCGTTGCCATAGGTCGGGACCACAGGTCCCCACGGCGCCCGGGTGCTGAGCACGACGACGCAGCCATTCTCCGTCGCCCGTTTCGCCGCCTCGGCAAACCCCGGTCCGGCGTTGCCGACCCCGGTACCGGCCAGCACGACGGCGCGGCTCCCTAGCTGCACGGCGTAGTCCAGCAGATCCGGAGACGCGCCGGGATAGGCGGTGATGATTTCCACCCGGGTGTCATCGAACGCGCTCGACGGTACCGCCAACGGCGGGTAGCGGCGGGGCGTGGCAGTCACCACGAGCTGGCCGCCTGCCGTGTGCGCCACTTCCGTGCCACCGCCGAAAGGGCTGCCCGCGGTGGTATGCACCTTGCGGGCACCGCGGGCGGAACGGACTGTTCCGTTAAAGCAAATGAGCGCTCCGGCCCCGCGCAGATGCTCGTCGGCTGCTGCGCGGACCGCCTCTGCGACGTTCCGCGGGCCATCGGCGTCGGGACTGTCGGCAGTGCGTTGGGCGCCGGTGAGCACTACTGGCTTGGGCGAGGCGTGCACGAGGTCGAGCAGGAAGGCCGTTTCCTCGAGCGTGTCCGTACCGTGGGTGACCACCACGCCGTCGGTGTCTGGATCCTCGAGGGCCTGCCCGACCGCCTCGGCAATCCGGCGCAGGTCGGCAAGATCCAGCCGGTAGCTGCCGATGGTCATTACGTCGCGTGCGCTGACCGTGACATCCCCGTATTGCGCATCGACCAACGCAGACGAGGCGTCGGTAGCGACAGCTCCCCCGGCGCCGTGGCCGCGCGAGGCGATAGTACCGCCGGTGCCCAGCAGTTGGATATGGGCCACCCTGCGCCTCCTTCTCGAGCGAGGGGCCGGCTCCGAAGGGTCGGGCTATCTTTGCAAGAGCGCGCTACAACGGCTCCAGAATACGACGCCCATGACACCAAGAAAAGACAAAAGGGCATTCAAGCGGCCGATCTGGGTCTTGCACCGGTTGCTGCCGCAGAGGACCTCTCCGGCTCAGGCGGTGACAGCGGCGACGCTAGGCGCGATTGAAGCCCCGCAGTTTTCTTGCGGGGCTTCAATGGTTTCGGTTACAAGGCCCGGTCTCGGGCCGGTTCGTCGACTGGGGACTTATCCAGGAATGCCTTTACTTCGGAGTCATCGGACTTCGTCCAGGTCTCGTCCTTGGCGTCCTGGTCTTCCCGGCGGGTTTCCGGTGTGCGCTCGTTTTCCTTCCTAAAGCGCCATCCGAAATCCCTGTTCGAGGAGTAGCACATCACAAACCTCCTTCACCTCGACCCTTTAATCGTCCTCCGGTGAACGCCGGAAGCCAAGGGCCCAGCACGATCCTTCGCGCGCTCATACCCCCAAGTGCGCACACTCACCTTGCGAAGATAGCTCCGGCCCCCTCAGAAGCCCGTAGGGAATCCGGGGCCTATAGCCTTGCAGCGATCCGATCGGCGACGTCGAGCGCTGCTGCCTTCCCTGTGCGTAGTGCTCCTTCCATGAGGCACGTAAATTCAGCGTCTACGTACTCCCCAACCAAGTAAAGTCCGTCTTCGCTCGCCTGGATGGACGCATCGTCCTCGGCGGTCCAGCCGGGTGCGTGCGAGGAGAACCCGCCACGCGCCCACTCGTCCTCAGACCAAACCGTAAGATACCTTCCGCGATCAAGATCTAGATGAAGATCGGGGCGGATCGTATTGAGCTTCGATAACCACAGTTCATCTCCCTTCTGTGCGCCGATCTCGTCAATACCCGGGAGCGTGGCGACGAGGCTATGAACGACTGGCGCGACGGACCCACTCGAATCGACTGCTGTCCATGTCCAAAAGCGGCCAGGCACGGACATCACTGCGCTCGTCGGGGGCACTTCCTCGAGTGGGATGTGCAGCTTCGCTGCGTGTCCTTGCACCAACTTTTTGAGGGAGCGACGCTTTCGATCTGAAAGCGGAAGGGAGATCAGGTTTTCATTCCGAACGAACGATAGGGGCAGCGCGACGATCACGTAGTCGAACTCCGTTCGACCCGATCGCTCGGCGGTCACGGCAAAGCGATTTCCAACCCGTTCCACGGAACGGACAGGGTCTTCGAAGCGGATGTTTGGACCGACTCGTTCAGCAAGATGGAACGCAATTTGCTGGTTGCCATTTGCAACCCGCCAGCTGGGCTTTGGCGCAAAAGCGGCAGTGTGGTGCAGTGTGGCTGCGCTCACAGTTCCAGCTTCACAAGCAGTGGAGATCTCGATTCTCGTCTTGAGGCCGGCCTTAACCTCCGGCTTCACGTCCAGTTTTTCCAGAACTTCCGCAACCGACGGCTCATAATCGAAGTCGTCGAGCAGGCTTGTTGCTACAACACCCGCGGCCGCAATCTCATCGGTGGAGACGTGAGGGGTCTCCGCGAGCTCCCGAACGTAGTAGCTCATTCCGGTGTCAGTTAGTTCAAGGTCCGCCTCTGCGGCGATCGCACGCAACTCGTCGTAGCCTTCGAGGACGAACTCCGCCCCCCGTTCAACAACGGAGTCACCAATGCTGGTCTTTAAGGGACGCGACCAGACACGACCGCCGACGCGATCCCTTGCCTCGTAGACGGTAACATCCGCGCCTCGATCGACGAGGGTGCGCGCCGCCGATAGACCGGAGAATCCGGCCCCAAGGACGGCCACGCGCATCTCATTCTTGGAACTCATAGCACTCCGTTCTTTGGTTACGAACCTTAGATGGCTTTTGCTACTGAGAACTCGAGCTGACAAAACGGCCCTTTTCTGCAGCATCGCCTGTGTACGAAACAACCCTGGAGCAGGTCGAAAGATCATAGCGGAGCTGTCGGCTATTCCTGAGGCCAATAACGTCGCTTGTGAAAGGGATTGCCGAGAATTGCGAAGTCATGGAGAAGCAACGCGCGTGCGGAAACTATTGCGCCGAAGAAAATCTGCTGAGGGGGTTCTCTTAACAGCGGCGGATGACTTTGACCTTAAAGTGGCGGAGCCCAGCCTTTTGAGGACTGGGCTCCGCCGCGGGCGGGGACTACGGCTTGAGTACCACCTTGATGCAGCCGTCTTCCTTCTTCTGGAACTTCTCGTACATCTGTGGCGCCTCCTCAAGGGGGGCGCTGTGCGTCTTGAGGTCCAATACGCCGAGCGGGTCCGAGGGGTCATCGACCAGCGGCAGCAGGTCCTCGGTCCAGTGCCGCACGTTGCATTGGCCCATGCGCAGCTGGAGCTGCTTGTCGAACATTCTCATCAGCGGCAGGGGATCCTTCATGCCGCCGTAGACACCACTGATGGAAATCGTCCCGCCGCGCCTGACCGCCTCGATGGCGGTGTACAACGCGTCGAGCCTGTCCACTCCGGCCTCCTCCAGCGCCTTGCGGCCCAGTGCGGAGGGCAGCGCGCCCACCGCCTGGTGCACCGCCCCGGCCACGGGGGAACCGTGGGCCTCCATACCGACCGCGTCCACCACGGCATTCGGGCCGCGGCCGCCGGTGAGGTCCTTCAGCTGCTCGGACACCTCGTCAGTGGAGTCAAACGCCTGGATGCCATAGCGCTCGGCCATGGCCCGGCGTTCGGGGACCGGGTCCACAGCGAACACCTCGTACCCCAGATGCCGGCCGATCCGGGCGGTCAGCTGCCCGACCGGGCCCAAGCCCAGCACGGCGAGGGACCCACCCTGCGGCGGCGCGGCGTACTGCACGGCCTGCCAAGCGGTGGGCAGTATGTCGGACAGGTACAGGTAGCGCTCGTCCTCCCCGGTGTTCGGGACTTTGATGGGCCCGTAATCCGCGTGCGGGACGCGCAGGTACTCGGCCTGCCCGCCCGGTACGGAGCCGTAAAGGCGCGAATACCCGAGGAACTGGGCATTGTTGTTGTACTCGCGCACCTGGGTGATTTCGCACTGGGACTGCAGGCCCTGGGTGCACATGAAGCAGTGGCCGCATGAGACGTTGAACGGAATCACCACACGGTCCCCGGGCTTGATGTGTGTGACGGCGGAACCGACTTCCTCGACGATGCCCATCGGCTCGTGGCCGATAATGTCACCCTTGTCCATGAACGGAGTGAGCACCTCGTACAGGTGTAGGTCCGAACCGCAGATGGCGGTGGAGGTGATGCGGACGATTGCGTCCGTGGGTTCCTGGATTTTGGGATCCGGAACCTCTTCGACGCTTACCGAACGCTTTCCCTGCCATGTCAGTGCTTTCATCTGTCCTCCTTTTCGGGGCTGCCTCCCCTGGGCGATTCGCCCGGCGCCTTGCGGTCGACGGGAAACCGGGCCGGGATTGCGGTCTGCCCGGAGACGGTGCGCCGCGGCCGTGATCGTATCTGCATAAGCCGACGAGGAGAGGTTTGCCCCCTCCTCGTCAGCTATTTCAGCGGTGGTCAGCTATTGCTGCCCTGGTGGCTGTTTGCGCCGCCTTCCGCCTTGGCCTCATTGGGCTGTGCTTCTGCGCCCTTCCGACCGGCTGCGGAGGGATCAACACCGTTCCCGCTGCCAAAACTGCCACTGCTGGCCTGGCCACCCTTGCTGGCCTGCTGCTCCGTATCGTTACGGTTTCCGAACTGTCCGGGATTGTTCTGGTCTGCCATCACGTTCTCCTTTCATTTCGACTGCACGCCCACCATAAACACAAAAAGAATTAGTAAGCAAACTTGCTATCGTGGCGTTTGTCTGGTCATTCCGCTTGCATTTGGGGCGGCATGCGGGGCGGCATGAGCGGCGCGGGCAGAGCGCCGCGGCATGACGGCCGTGGCGGTCCGCACCGGGACGTGGCGCGGGCGTAGGGGCGCGTCAAGCAGCCACCGCCGTCGTTCGCCTGCCCGAGCCGCGGGGGCAGAACTGGTTAGCGCGCGGGGCAGAACTGGTTAGCGAACGCCCCTGATCTTGACTACGAAGACCGCCCCCAGCAGGCCGATGACGGCGGACAGGGCAAACAGCGCTGTATACCCGCCCAAATAAAGCACGGTGGGCGCAGCAATCAGCGGGGCGATGACCTGCGGGGACGACGCCGCGATGTTGATGACGCCCATGTCCTTGCCGCGGTCGGCGGCGCTGGGCAGCACCTCGGTCAGCAGGGCGAAGTCCACGGCCAGGAACATGCCGAAGCCCGCGCCGAGGACCATCGCCGCCACGATCACCGCCGGCCACGCCGGCGTGACCGCCACGATGATCGAGGCGGTCGCGATGGTCACCGAGGACGCGATGACGAATGGCTTGCGCCGGCCCGCCCGGTCGCTCAGCGGTCCGCCGATCAGGGCCATCAACACCACCATGGTGGCGTAGATACCGGTCAGCAGCAGCACGCCGGCGGCGGGGTTCGGATGCGCCACGGCGTCCTGCAGGAAGAAGAACAGGTAGAGGGTGAAGATGTTGTTGCCCAGGTTGACCAAGAAGCGGGTCAGCCATGCCCATCCGAAATCGGGGTACTTGGCCGGGGAGATCCAAAATCCCTTCAGGAAGCTCCGCCAGCCGAAGGGCGGGCGGTCCGTCTTCTCCAGCGGCGTGTCACGGCCGGCAATCACGAACGGGATGATGCTGGCCAGCAGGAACACGGCGCAGTAGATGTAACCGGCAACGAAACCGCCGGCCAGGTTCGCCAGTACCGCGCCCATCACAATGCCCAGCGTCTGGCCGATGGCGGCCAGTCCGCCGATCCGGCCGCGCTGCCGCCGGGGCACCCGGTCCGGGATGCTGGCGGTGACGGCTGCGTACGCTCCATTGCAACCGGCCTGCACCAGGCACCAACCGATCACCATCACGGCGATGTTGGGCGCCCCGGAAAGCAGCAGCAGTGCCGCGAAACCCAAAATGCCTCCGGCGAGCGCCCACGGCACTCGTCGCCCGAGCCGGGAGGTGGTGCGGTCGCTCAGGGCGCCGAAAATCGGATTCGCCACCAGCGAGACCGCAGCGCCGAATCCGGTGGCCATCGCGAGGACTGCTTCCTTGTTCACCGCGTCGAACGTCTGCGATTGCTGGGCGAGCAAAACCTGCAGCGGGCCGAAAAACGCCGCGTTGATGCCCAAATTGGTGAGGACGACGGCGGTGACCCAGCCGGGGCGGACCTTGACGGTCGGCTCTTGGAACGCCGCGGGAATTCCGAGCGCCGGCACGGGCTTACGCGGTTCCTGGACTGTCACCTTCGGCAGCCTCCTACCTGACGACGCGGCATGGCCGCAGGCCTAAAGTTGTGGCAACAGCGTACAGCCGCTGTCGGACAAGCAGGCACGGTCGCACCGTTTACCTCGATGTGGTCGGCGAACGGCAGGGCTGGAGCGGCAACCGGCGCCCCGCGTTAGCCAGCCGGCGCGGCAGAACGCTCCCTGGCAAGCCTCTTCAAGCCGCGTGAGACAAGCACCGGCTCCGGCCAGCGCGGGGACAGATTGTCGCCCAGCGTGACGCCCTTGAACTTGCGGCCGAACATCGGGATCACCCACTCCTGCAGCCAATCGCGCTCGCGCCGCAAAATCTCGCGCAGCCCGGCCGGGACGGGCGCCTCCGGTCGCTGCAATGTGAGTGTGTGGTCCACGCCGAGGGCTTCAAGCACCCGGGCCGCCATATACCTGTGCCCCAGCGAGGACATGTGCAGCCGGTCCGTGTCCCACATGCGCCGGTCCTGGTAGCGTTCGAACGCCCAGTGATCCACCAGTACAGCGTCGTAGCGGCGGGACAGTTCCCGGACGGCCTCGTTGAACGCCCAGTTGCGCCGCCGCATCGGTTCCAGCACGGGCGGCAGCATCACCTCGAACCCGGTGAAAAGGATCAACCTTGCGCCGGTTTCGGACAGTTGTCTAATGGCCTCTTCGTACTCGGCCATGAGCTCCGGCATGCTGCGCTTGAACTCCAGAATGTCGTTGCCGCCGGCGTAGAAGGAGACCAGTGTAGGTTGCAGGGCGATGGCCGGTTCCAGTTGGTCGGCGATGATCTGGTGCAGCCGCTTGCTGCGCACCGCAAGGTTCGCGTAGCGGAAGTCGGGGTCCTGCTTTGCCAGTTGTTTAGCCACCCGGTCTGCCCAACCGCGGACTCCGTTCGGAAAGTTCGGGTTGTAGTCCCCGACGCCCTCGGTAAAACTGTCGCCCAACGCCACGAAAAGTCCGCCCACGCGCTCACGCTAGCGCGAGCGGGGAAAGCCCGGGCAAACTCCGCATGAAAACCGCACGGCCAGTTGCCGCAGCGCTTCGCCGGCCGGACAGGCCCAAAAGCGCCGGAGAAGCCGCACTGGCCCGGTGGGCGCGCGCCGCATAGGCGTGGTTGCTGCGGTGAGCGGGAGGAGCTCAGCCGCGGGAGAGCGCCAGCTGCGGCGGGTCGAAGATCCACCGTTCCAGCGGCAGGGCCTCCGGCCGGAAGTCGGCGGCCAATTGGTCCAGCGGCGCGTCCGGCAGGTGCAGCGATTCCAGCAGCATGCCGCGCACGGCAGCGGCGTTGAGGCCGGTCATCGCCAGCGCCCCCAGTGTCACCGCACCATCCCGCTTGGCCAGGCGCCGCCGTCGTTCGTTGAGGACCAGCGGGACGTGGGCGTATTCCACCGGCGGCAGCCCCAGCAGTTGCGCGAGATACGCCTGCCGCGGAGCGGAGGACAGCAGGTCGTCGCCGCGCACCACCTGGTCCACGCCCTGGGCCGCGTCGTCCACCACCACCGCGAGGTTGTAGGCGGGCACCCCGTCGTTGCGCCGCAGCACGAAGTCGTCCACCATGCCGGTGAAGTCGCCGTGCAGCCGGTCGGCAACCGTGTAGCTTGCCGTGTCCGCGCGCAGCCGCAGCGCGGCGGGGCGGTCTTGGCGGCGCTCCTCGCGTTCGGCGTCGGTCAGGTTCCGGCAAGTCCCCGGGTAGGCGCCCTCCGGGGCATGCGGAGCACTGGGCGCTTCCGCAATTTCCCGACGGGTGCAGAAGCATTCGTAGACCAGGCCGGCCTCAGCCAGCTGTTCGAGCGCCCGCTGGTAGATCGGTCCGCGGTCGGTCTGCCGCACCACTTCGCCGTCCCAGTCGAGTCCGATGGCTGCCAGGTCTTCCAGCTGCTGGGCCTCGAAACCGGCACGTGCCCGGTCCAGGTCCTCTACCCGGATGAGGAAGCGGCGGCCGGTGCTGCGAGCGAAGAGCCAGGCCAGCACAGCGGTGCGCAGGTTGCCGATGTGCAGTTCGCCGGACGGGCTGGGCGCGAACCGTCCGGCGGCACGCAGCGGACCGGCGGGACTCTGGACTGCTGGCACGTCCCCACGGTAGCAGGACGGAAGCGGGCAGGCCGCGGGCCCCGTCCGGGCCCGACGGCGGGCCGGGCATCGAGCAGCAACTTCGGGCCGGCGGCAGGAAGGTATCAACCGCGTTCCGGGAGCCGTGCCCTGCCGGGTGTTGCCGGGCCTAATATGCTGGAGCCATGAGCGCACCCGACTCCCCCGAGGTAACCCCGATTGCCGTCACCGGATCCACTGGCCAAGTGGGCGGGATGGTGGCCAGCATGCTGGCGGAGCAGAACCTGCCGCTGCGGCTGATCCTTCGAGATCCCTCCCGAGCGCCGCAACTGCCGGGAACGACGACGGCGCGCGCCAGCTACGGCGACAAGGCCGCCGTGGTCGCGGCGCTGGCCGGCGTCGAGACCCTGTTCATGGTCTCTGCCGCCGAAGCCGAGGACCGCCTGCAGCAGCACTTCACCTTCATCGACGCCGCCATCGACGCCGGCGTGGAGCACATCGTCTACACCTCGTTCCTCGGCGCGGCCGAGGACGCCACGTTCACGCTGGCCCGCGACCACTTCGCCACCGAGGAGAAACTGCGTGGATCCGGCCTGAAGCACACGCTGCTGCGCAACAACTTCTACGCCGACATCCTGCCGCTCTTCGCCGACGAGGCCGGCGTGATCCGCGGGCCCGCGGACGACGGGAAGGCGGGCTTTGTGGCCCGCGAGGACGTAGCCCGGGCCGCCGCAGCCATCCTCGCCGAACCCATGCCGCACGCCGCATTTACCTACGAGCTGACCGGGCCGGAATCACTGACCCTGGCCGAGGCGGCCGCCGCCATCGCAGACGCAACCGGCCGTCCGACGTCGTTCCTCAACGAAACGGTGGAGGAGGCGTACGCCAGCCGCGCGCACTACGGCGCCCCGGACTGGCAGGTGGATGCCTGGGTCAGCACCTACACGGCGATCGCCGCCGGGGAGCTGGACCGGGTGACCCACGATGTGGACCTGCTGACCGGGCGCCCGGCGCTGAGCGTGCACCAGCTGTTCGCCCGGGACTGACCGGGACTGACCGTGGACGCCTGCGAGGCACCGCCGGGATCGAGTCGCCGCCGCCCGGATCCGCGCCGCCCGGATTCGGGGGCGCTCCGCCGTCGGACCCTACGCGTTCCAGAGGCCGTAGGAGTCCGCCAGCGAGGAAATCTTCTCGGCGCGGGCCAGGCGCGGCAGGTAGGAACCGTCGCCCACCACGGCACCGGCCGCGTGTGCGTCGAGCAGCTCGTGCGCCCACTTGATCTCCGACTCGCTGGGCGAAAGGCCCTTGTTGATGGTGTCGGCCGCTTCGGTCAGCAGGCAGAGCTTGCCGGTCATGCCCATGGACGCGGTTACCTTGCAGGCTTCGAGCAGCTCCTCGCCCAGCGCGCCTACCGTTGGGCCGTCGATCGGGCCGGGCAGCTGCCCCACCCGGGACGCGACCACCAGCCGGGAGCGGGCGTAGGCCAGCGCCATCGGTGAATCGCTGGCGCCGGTGTCGCGGCGGAAGTCGCCCACGCCGAAGGCCAGCCGGAAGGTGCCCGGCGCGCGGGCGATGTCCGTGGCGTTCTCGATGCCGATGGCGGATTCAATCAGCGCCAGCACCGGGGTGCCGGCCTGCAGCCGCATGGCCGTGTGGGTGACCTGCTCGGGCTTCTCCGTCATTGCCAGCATGACGCCGCGCAGGCCGGGCGCCTTGGACAGGGCGGCCAGGTCGTCGGCCCAATAGTCAGTTTCAATACCGTTCACGCGGACCCAGGCGGTCATGCCGGTGGACAGCGCCTCCACCACGCGCTCCCGGGCCTCGGCCTTGCCCTCCGCCGGGACGGCGTCTTCCATGTCGAAAATGACAGAGTCTGCTTCAGAGGCGAGCGCCGGGCCGAAATTCGCTTCGTCCGCCGCTGAGGCCAGCAGCCAGGAGCGGGAGAGTTTAGCGGGGAGGGCAGCGGCACGACGGTTTCTTAAAGCGGACATACCCCTAGCCTAATGTTTCCGCCGCCGGAGCCACCAACGGCGGGAGGAATGCCGGCTGAGGCGTCTGCCACGTGCTCTGCGCCCGCGCCCCGGCGCATAAGGCGGGCGCCTTAGACGGGCGCATCAGGCGGAGGCATCAGGTGGAGGCTTGATCCCGCTGTCGACGACGCCGGGCCAGCACGATTCCGACCGCCGCCGCAACTGCCAGCAGCAGCACGACGGCGATCCCCACCGGGGATCCTGCGGTCGCGGCCAGCCAGGCTTCCAGTGCCGCCAGCCCAACGGTGGCGTACAGCACCGCCCACAACACCGAGCCGATCACCACGGCCGGCAGGTACCGGCGCAGCGGCATCCGGCCCAGCCCCGCAGTGGCGTTGACCGCCGTTTGGACGCCCACCGTGAGGAAACACAGCACGACGGCGGGTGCTCCCCAGCGTGCGACGATCGCCTCCGCGCGGCGCATCGGCGGCGAATCCAGCTGGCGTGCCAGGCGGGTGTGCCTGCCGCCGGCGGCCACGGCCCTGCCGGCCCAATAGGTGGCGTTGGCCCGCAGCATCACAATGGCAAACAAAATGAGCACCGCAAGCCCAAACGGGAGACTGGCAATCTGCGCCATCAAGCCGGCTCCAACATGCTCCGCCGACGCCGCTCCCCCAGCGCAGCCACCCCGGCACCTTCCGTCCGGCGGTGTTCGGCGGCAGCGGCAACTGTCCGGCTCAGCGGGCACGTCTGCCGCACGGTGTCCTCCTGTGGGATGGCGGATGGCGGCATGAAGAGACGCCATGCCGGAAGGGATGTTAAGGGCACCTAACATCACCGCTGGAAGGGATGTCAACGCCGGCCGGCGTATGGGCCACTGCCTGAGAACGACGGCGGTGCGCACCTTCCGCGGTCGGGCGGGGAAAGTGCCCTACGCTGTGTTCATGGCCCAGCTGACGCCCCGCACCGCCGATGCCCTTCCCGCCGCCCAGGCGCAAAAGCTGCAGCGCGCGCTCGACGAAAGCGCCGATGTCACAGTGTTCGTGAATGGCACGGCGGTGAAGCTGCCCGCCCAAGCCGCGGACGCCGTCGTCGACATGCTGCGGAGGTTTGCCCACGGCGACGCGGTGATGGTGAGCTCCACCGTGGAGCTGCTGAACACGTCGCAGGCGGCCGAGGTGGCCGGGGTCTCGCTGACCTACATGCGGCGCCTGACCGATGCCGGCACCATTCCGGTCCAGTACCGCGGGACGCACCGGCGGATCCGGCTCTCCGATGTGCTGGCTTGGCTGGAAACCCGCACCGCGGCTCCGGACTCAGGCGCCCCGGGGGCAGCGCCGGAAGCATCCGGCGACCCAGGTGCCCCCGCCCGCCGGTAGCCTGCCTCACTCTCTTCCTGCCTTCCGGCACGGGCAGCCGCCGCCGGGGTGCACAGCCGACGCGATCGCGCTTAGGCTGGGTGCCACTGGCCCGGAGGTCGGGCCGGAAGGACAACCAGAGGAGACTCTCATCGTGGCCGACCTGCTTGCCCCGCTCGTGACCCTGCGCCATGGGGCCAAAATGCCGTTGCTTGGGCTGGGGACCTGGCCGCTGGACAATGCCGAAGTCGCCCAGACCGTCGAAACAGCCCTGGGGCTGGGTTACCGGCTGATCGACACGGCGGAGAACTACCAGAACGAAGAGGGCGTGGGCGAAGGGCTGCGACGCAGCGGACTGGACCGGTCCGACGTCTTCATCACCACCAAATTCAATAAGGAGTGGCACAGCGTCGACGGCGCGCGGGCGGCCTTCGAGGCCAGCGCACGGCGGCTGGGCGTCGACTACGTGGATTTGCTGCTGATCCACTGGCCGAATCCCGCGCAGGACCGTTACGTGGAGGCGTTCCAGGGACTGGCCCGGCTGCTGGCGGACGGTAGCGTGCGGGCGATCGGCACCTCCAACTTCAAGGCCGCGCACCTGCAGCGGCTGTTCGACGCCGGGCTGGTGCCCGAGGTCAACCAGATCCAATTGGACCCGCGGCACACCCGCAGCGACTTGGTGGAGATCCACCGCGAACACGGCATCGTGACCGAGTCGTGGAGCCCGCTAGGGCGCGGCGGGGACCTGCTCCGCGAACCGGCCGTGCAGTCGCTGGCCGACAAGTACGGCAAGACTCCGGCGCAGGTGGTGCTGCGCTGGCACACCCAGCTGGGGCACGTGCCGATCCCCAAGTCCGCGCAGCCGGACCGGCTGGCCGAGAACTTCGCCATTTTCGACTTCATGATGGAGGCCGCAGAGCTGGACCAACTGTCCGCCCTGGATCGCGGCACGAAGGACATTGCCGACGCCGACGTCTTCGGGCATTAGGCGGCCTGTTCTGCGCCTGCCGTTAGCTGGCGCCTGACACTGGCCGTCGGCGTAGGCTGCCCGGCCTGCACTGCCCGGGAACGCAGCTGGCCCAACGCCGTCCGAAAAGCGCAGCTGGCCCAACGCCGTCCGAAAAGCCCAGCGGGCGCCCCTCCGGTGGGAGGAGCGCCCGCCACGGCAAGTCGGGTCCTAGCGGCTTCCCGCCAGTGCTTCCTGCTGCGCGGCTCCCGGCTGGGCGGCAGCGGCCGGCGCCACCAAGGCCGCGGGCTTGCGCAGCACCATCAGGGCTGTGGCGCCCAGTACCAGCGGCAGCACGAAGACGAAGTAGATGTTGCCCGGGACCCAGCCGGCATCCACCAGCGCTCCAGCCAGGATCGGAGAGATGATTCCGCCGCAGCGGCCGATGCCGCCGATCAGCCCCACGGCAGTCGCGCGCAGGGAGGCGTCGTAGTAGACCGGACCGATGGTGAACATGCCGGCAATGGACGCATTAGTCAGCATGCCCAGCAACACCGCTCCCATCAGCGCCGGGTTCAGCGTGTCGGCCAGCAGGGCGAAGACGGCGAAGGAGACCGCCGCCAGGACGAAGAAGACGGCCAGCGTGCGCTTGAGCGGGAACCGGGCGCCGGCCCAAGCGAAGACCATTGCCCCGATAATCGCTCCGACGCTGAACAGCACGCCAGCGGTGATGCCCTGGTTGGCCGAATATCCGGATTCGGTCAGCAGTCGCGGGGTCCAGGAGTTGGCGAAGTAGAAGCTGCCCATGATCATCATGAAGGCGAAGGCCAGCAGCACGGTCTTCTTGGCTTGGCCGTTGGCGAAGACCGCCACCAGGTTGTTCTTCGGCCGTCCGGTGGTGTCCGGAGCGGCAGGAAGGGCGTCCAGTTCGGGCTGCTCCAGCCGGACCAAGATCTTGTTGATCTCAGTCAGTGCGTTCTCGGGCCGCTTGGCATTGAGGTAATCGATGGACTCGGGCAGCCACTTGAGCACAATGGGGAGCATGGCCAGCGTGATCACGCCGCCGAAAATGAACCCAGCGTGCCATTCGAAGTAGGACAGGAGCGCGGCCACGATGATGCCGCCAAGCACACCGCCGATGGGTTGACCGGCGGCGTAGATGCTCACTGCCGTGGCCCGTCGCCGGGCATTGGCGTATTCGGCCACCATCACGTTGAGACTGGTCTGCATGGTTCCCACCGCAATGCCGGTGAGGATGCGCAGCACCAACAGGACCTCGTAGTTCGGAGCCATCGCGGAGGCGAACATTCCGAGCGTGATCACGGAGGTGGACAGGATGATGGTTTTCCGGCGGCCGATCTTGTCCGCGATCTGTGCCACAAAAATCGCGCCGATGGTCATGCCGGCCAGCGCGGAGCTGAGCAGGATGCCCAGCTCTGATCCACTCAGCCCCCAAACTTCGCTAATCGCCGTCGCACTGAAAGCCAAGACCAAAACGTCGTAGCCGTCAATGAAGTTCAGGGCCAGACAGATGGCAACAATGCCCACCTGCGCCTTCGTCATCGGGGACGCTTCGATGCGTGCCTTGATATCCATGGTGCCTACTTCTCTTGTGGATCTCTGGTGCCAGGAGCGCTTGCTTCCAACTGCGACGGCGGTGCGCGACGACGCTGCGCCTCGCACCAACCGACCGAACGTTCGGAAACTTCGTCCGTATACGGAGGGTTACACTACTCGGCCTCCGGCAAGGATCACAATTTGACCTTCGTCACAGATTAAGCAATTGATGTAGACGTGAACGTGTCCCCTGCCACGCTGAGTCCCACCGGCGATTCCCTGGACCGCGAGCGGTACCGCAGCTTCCAGTTGCGGCGCGCCCTGCAATTCCACGGCGCCCTGTGGCAACGTGAAGTGTCCACCGAGGTGTCTTCGGTGGCCTATGGCGTGTTGCTCGCACTCCGGGATGCACCTGGCATCGGGCAACGTGAACTGGGCCGGCTGGCGCAGCTGGATAAGTCCACCCTCGCCGAGCTGCTGAAGCGCCTGGAGCTGTTGGGACTGATCAGCACCTGCCGGGACGAAGCCGACCGGCGGCGCAAGAGCGTGACCTTGGAGGATGCCGGGAAGACGGTGCTCCAGCAGTTGATGCCAGACGCACTGCGGGTCAACAAACTGTTGGCGGAAGGTCTGGACCCGGAGGAAGCAGCACAGCTGGATGCGCTGCTGGACAAACTGCTGACCTCACCCGCCGCCGAAACCAATACCGGCGGCTGATCGCGTTCCACATTGCAGCGAGTCCTAGCACCAGACGACGCTTCACCGAGCCTCGCAGAAAAAGGATCAGGCCGGAGCGTTGGGGAGGCTCCGGCCTGATCCCCTTGGGGGGAGGATGGCTTAGTATCCGGCGGAATGCCGGCGGGTATTCTCTTATTGCCAGGCCTGGTCTGCCCACGCGGCGTCACGCAGATAGTCGCTGCCGGTGAGGTTCCAGAGATCGTCATCCTGACCGTGCGCACCCAGTACGCCCACCTGGTCCAAATCGGATGTTCTGTCGCTTGGGACTTCCGGCACCCTGGCTTCGGGTCCGATCGACGAGAAACCGAACGGGCTCATTTTGTCCTCTTTTCCAACATGGAGGATTCGACCTCCGGCGACCATGCTCTGGCATAGACACCGAGTGCGGCTTCCTCCCAGGTAGTGAAACCCAGCCGGTTCATCAACAGGTGGGCCTGACAGAACGTCAATTGCTGGGCACTGCGGCTCACGCGGGCCCGATCTGCGCGGTAGAGGTACGAGTCAAGGGTCCTGATCCAGCGGCGACGCCAGTTCTGCACGCTGCTCTCGTCCGCGGTGGCCGCCATCAGCCGGTGCATGGGAGCCGTGCGCGCGACCAAGCCGGCGGTGAGACTGTGCCGCGCCTTCGGTGCCGAGCGGCCCAACTCGGCCGTGGAGACCCTCAGGTGGTTGTCCCAGCAGTACTCCCAGGAAAGCCTGCTGCGGTCCGGCCACTGCTGCGCCTTCGGCCCGTACATCATGGCCCAGGCAGCATCGCAAAGGAGCAACGAGGCCAGCGCCGAACGGCCCTGCGTCTTACTGAAGCGCTGCGTGGCCCACATGGCCAGCTCGGAGGAAAGTTCGAACACCTCCTCCGCCAGTTCCAACCCTTCCGGTCCGCCGAAGCGGTCCAGGTCGGCTTCCGGAACGGGGACAACGGCGTCGCCGGCGGAAGTCTGGATGGAGCCCTCGCTGCCCCAAGGCAGCACGAAGTTCTCCTGGGTCGTCAGGTCGGGAAGGATGTCCAGGACCCGGTCCCGGGCCGCGAGCTCAAACCTTTGGAGGCTATCGAGGATTGGGCGGCGGCCCAGGAACCGGACCTTCAAGTGAGGCCCCATCTGGTCGGCACTGTGGCTGAAGTACCAGCGGCCCACGCCTTCGCGGCGAGCGTGAGCGACCAGCGGTGTAACCAGTTCTCCTATGACGGCGTCGACTACGTCCTGCCTACCCGTGTAAATAGACAGAACCCACCAGTACGGTTTGACGTTCACCGAACTTGTCGGGCGGATGGCTGTCAGCTGGCTCATGCGCTTCTCCTGGTTCGATGTTCTGGTGGTTGGGGAGGGATAGTCGGCGTCATCCTGGTTGCGGGATCAGCACAGTGCCGATGAGATGGGGCGGCTTTTTACCAGTCCCAGATAAGGGCGGAAGTGGAGACGGTGACTGACTTTGCGGACTGCGGGGCCGGACCTAGATCGGCGGCTACTGCCGGGGTGGCCGCCGAGACCGCCCCCAATGCAACGAGCAGCCCTGCCGCGATGCTTGCGATCTTTTTGAACATGTCATTCCCTTCACATGGCTTCGGTTCGTACGGTGGCTAATCCAGCCGAACTGCTCGGCCCGACAACTCCAAGAGTTCCGTGCTTCTGCTCCGCCTGTCCAGCCAATCCACTTGCAACATCCGGACATGCCCTGATCGTGCCTTGGGGCTTGCACTGACAGGTTCCGGACACGGCGCCGGGAGCCCACTTCTCCGCATGATTCCGCGGAAATACGCTGGTTAGACGGTTGGCCAGACAAACGCCATGAGCGGGTGGCATAATGTGGCCATGGCAGCAAGTAGCCGCCTTGGCGCGGCGCAAGATCGGCCCAAGGACTGCCCTAGACTAGCCAAAGGGCCGCCGAAGAGCGGCTGAAATAGCAAGCCCTGCGTGATACATAGATGAATCAACCAGAGGAGCGCCCCATGCTGAGCGGGACGGCATTCGAGGTCTATGAGTTCGCTGTGGCCCACCCCGGCTGGACCAAGGAGACCGCGTCCACGGCCCTCGGCTACACCATCCGCGACCTCAACATTGCCATCGGGGAGCTGGTCAGCCGGCAGTTGCTGCAGCAGCCGGCACCAGACGTGGAGTGCTACGTCGCCATCTCCCCCGACGTTGCGCTCTCGCAGTTGGTGGATTCAGATGAGCGGCTGCTGATCGACCTGCGCACCAAGATCAGCGGACACCGCGCCGACATGGCCGCCCTGGTTCCCACCTACTTGGCGGCGCGCAAGCGCGTATCGCTCGATTCTTCCGTGGAGGTCCTCGAAGACCCCGGAGTGATCCGCAAACTGCTGGTGGACTATGGCCGCGACGTCGCCGAGCAGGTGCTCATCAGCCAGCCCGGGTCCGGCTCCTCGGCCGATGTCCATGAAGAGGGCATCCAGAAGGACCTCGAGCTGCTCAAACGCGGGGTGGTCCGCAAGAACATCAGCCATGCCAGCACCTTGGACCACGTCCCCACGCGCAAAGCGGTCGCCGCCATCTCCCCGGCGGGAGGCGAGTACCGCACGCTCCCCTACGTGCCGCTGAAGATCATGATCTTCGACCGCAACCTCGCTTTGATCGGCCGCCAACTGCACCCGGAAGACCGCGGCGCGCTGGTGGTGCGCGACTTCAACCTCATCCAGGTTTTCATCAACCTGTTCCACGTGGCGTGGGAGCTGGCCGACCCCTATGTGCTCGACGGACAGGACGGCGCCACGTCGGCCCTCAACGGCATCCAGCAATCCATCCTCAACGCCATGGCGGCCGGGTACTCCGATGAAGTGATTGCCCGGCGGCTGGACATCAGTGTCCGCACCTGCAGGCGGCACATCGCTTGGATGCTGGAGCAGCTTGGCGCCGACAGCCGATTCCAAGCTGCGCTGAGGGCCCGGGACGCTGGGTGGCTCTGAGCCGAAGCAGCACCAATAGAAAACTTCTGTTTCCTCTCCGTAACATGTCGCGCTATCCTGTGTGAGTGACTTCACAGGATGCAGACCTCGAGGCCCTGCCTGCCGAAACGGAAGTGGCGCTGGAACGCGCGACGGCGGCGCACCGGCACCAACATCTCTTCTCACAGCGGGCGTCCAACATCAAGCAATCGGCTGTCCGAGACGTCTTCGACGTTTCGATGCGGCCCGGTTTGGTCTCGTTGGCCGGCGGCAACCCTTATCTGCAGTCCCTGCCGCTGGAAAAGATCGCCGGCATGGCGCAGCGGCTGATTGCCGAGCACGGGATGGCCGCCCTCCAGTACGGCGGCGGACAGGGCACCGAGGAGTTGCGGCGCGCGATCTGCGACGTGATGGAGCACGAAGGCATCACCGGCGCAGACCCCGCGAATGTGGTAATCACGGCCGGATCCCAGTCCGCCCAAGATGTAGCCGCCAAGGTCTTCTGCAACCCAGGGGACGTGGTGCTGTGCGAGGATCCGACGTACGTCGGTGCGCTCAACACTTTCGAGGCCTACGAGGTGCAGGTGGAACCGGTCGCCATGGATGAGCACGGCCTCATCCCGTCCGAACTCCAGCGCCGCATCGAAGAGCTGCAGGGCGAAGGCCGCAGCATCAAGTTCCTCTACACCATCCCCAGTTTCAACAATCCCTCGGGCATCACACTGGCTGCCGAGCGCCGGCAACACGTCGTGGAAATTTGCCGCGAGACAGGGATTCTGGTGCTCGAGGACAATCCCTACGGGCTGCTGCGCTTCGACGGCCAGCCGCTGCGGCCACTGCGTGCGGACAACCCCGACGACGTAATCTATCTGGGCTCGTTTTCCAAGATCCTGGCGCCGGGGCTGCGGATCGGCTGGGCATTGCTGCCCGACCATCTGCAGCGCAGTTTCTACCTGGCCAACGAGGCGGTCACGCTGTGTCCGCCCACGCTGAACCAGATGCTGATCACCACCTACCTGGCCGAACATGACTGGCTGGGCCAAATCGATACCTACCGGCAGCTGTACGCCGAGCGGTGCGCCGCCATGCTGGCCGCCCTGAAGGAATTCATGCCGGACGGGGCCAGCTGGACCGAACCCGAGGGCGGCTTCTTTGTCTGGGTGACCCTGCCGGACGGCGTGGACACCTACCCGCTGCTCTACGACGCGATCGATGCCGGAGTGGTCTTCATTCCGGGCGCGGCGTTCAGCCCCTCGGACGAGCCGTCGAATCAGCTGCGGCTGGCCTTCAGCGCCGTGCCCGAGGAGGCCATCCGCGAGGGCGTGCGAAGGCTTGCCCCGGTCCTGGAGAAAGCTATGGCCGGCGCCGGTTCTTGACGTAGCGGTAGTACGCGTAGCGGCCGGCGAAATACAGCCCGATCACGATGATGATGCGCAGGACCGGATGCAGGCCGGGAACCAGCCAGATCATCACATAGCTGAGCAGGAAGACCGCAGCCATGGCCCACAGCGTGCCCTTCCAATCGATCCTGGGCACCCCTGAGGCATTGCGGCGCTGACCCGAGGGCCTGTTGTTACTCATGCGCCCAGTCTTTCACAGGCTGTGTTCGCTCCCCGCGTTGAGAGGAACCGCCGAGGTTGCGCGCCCCCGTCAGCCGTCCACGAGGATGCCGTCCAGGTCGGCGTGGACCGTGGCGCCGGGCCGGAACACCACTCCCCCGATCTCGACGGGTACGTCCGTTTCGCCGCGGCTCTCTTTGGCGCTCTTGCGCGGGTTGCTGCCCAGGGCCTTGATGCCGAGCGGCAGCTGCGCGAGGGCAGCCCGGTCGCGGACCGCTCCGTTGATGATCACGCCGGACCAGCCGCTGGCCACGGCGGCGGCGGCGATCATGTCCCCCATCAGCGCGGTTTCCAGCGAGCCCCTGCCGTCGACGACCAGCACCGCGCCATCCCCCGGCGAGTTGAGGACCGACTTCACCAGCCCGTTGTCTTGAAAACACTTGATGGTCCGGACCGGTCCGCTGAAGGCTTCCCTAGCGCCGAAATTGCCGAACTGGAGCGCCACCGAGACAAGCTCGTCGCCGCGTTCGTCATACAGGTCCGCCGTGGGCGTCACTGCGGGTACGACGGCGGTGCTTGCCTTGGCAGCGTCTGCTGGATTGGTCACGTGATGGTGCTCCTCCTCGCCACACGGCGATCCTAGCAACCGCGGCCCCTGGCGGGCACCAGCTTGCCGCGGCGAAACAGCTCCGCGGCGGCTCGGCGGCAGCGTCAGTCGAGCAGCAGCGCTGGCTCTTCCATGATGGCGGCGACGTCGGCCATGAACCGGGCGGAGAGGTCGCCGTCCACCACACGGTGGTCGAACGAGCCGCCCAGCGTAGTGATCCAGCGCGGGATGACTTCGCCGGACACCACCCACGGCTTCTGCCGGATGGTGCCGAAGGCGACGATCGCGACTTCGCCGGGGTTGATGATCGGGGTGCCGATATCGATGCCGAGGGCGCCAATGTTGGTGATGGACAGGGTGCCGTGCTGCATGTCCGCCGGCTTGGTCTTGCCGGCGCGGGCCGTGGTGGCCAGCTCGTTGAGCGCGACCGCGAGTTCCTTCAGCGAGAGGTCCTGCGCATCCTTGATGTTCGGGACCAGCAGGCCGCGCGGGGTGGCGGCGGCAATGCCCAGGTTCATGAAGTGCTTGACGTGGATTTCGTCGCCAGACTCCGTCTCCACCCAGCTGGCGTTGACGCTCGGGTTGCGTGCGGCAGCCCAGATCACGGCCTTGGCCAGGATGAGCAGCGGGGATACCTTGATGCCTTCGAAGTCGCGGGACTTCTTCAGCCGCTGCACAAACTCCATGGTCCGCGATGCGTCCACGTCCACGAAGATGCTCACGTGCGGCGCACTGAAGGCGGACTCCACCATCGCCTTGGCGGTCGCCTTGCGCACGCCCTTGACCGGGATGCGTTCAATCCGGTTGTCCAGAAGACCCTTCCGCTGCGCCCAGAACGTGGGTGCGGCCGCTTGTTCGGCCTCGCGCTGGGCCTGGTAGCTGAGCAGATCCTGTTTGGTCACCTCGCCGCCCTTGCCGGTGGGGGTGATGTCGGCCAGGTTGATGCCCAGATCCTTCGCCGCCTTGCGGACCGGGGGTTTGGCCAGCACCCGCGTCAGCAGCCGGGAGACGGCGGCCTGGACTGCTTCACCCCGGTTTCCGGCGGCGGCCGGGGCCGAGCCGGGAACGGCTGCGTCGTCGTCGGTGGGAACCGGGGGCACATGCTGGGCCTGGCCCTGCGGTTCGGGCAAATGCAGGGCGGCGGCAGGCGGGGTCCCCTTGCCGGACGGAACCGCGGAGCCGCGCCCCGCCGTCGTTGTTCCGGTGGTTGAAGCGGCGCTGCCGCGCCGCAACCGGCGCCTGACCGGGTCGGCCTTGGGGCCGGAGCCGACCAGCGGGCCGGCCTCGGGGGCCGCATTCGGCACCGGCTGCTCCAGCGCCGCCGTGGCGGCCGGTGCTTCGGTGGCGGGCTGCGGCGTTGCGGCGGCGGGTTGGGCGCCTTCGGGGGCCACGGCAATGATCGGGGTTCCGACCTCCACGGTCTGGCCCTCCGGCACCAGTAGGTCTGCGACTACCCCGGCGTACGGGCTGGGCAGCTCGACCAGGGACTTGGCGGTCTCGATCTCGACGATCACGTCGTTGACCGCCACGGTATCTCCGGCCTTGACCTTCCAGGACACGATCTCGGCCTCGACCAGTCCCTCGCCGACGTCGGGAAGGTTGAAAATCTGCGTGTTCGACATTAAATCTCCGATATCAGTAGGCGAGCGAACGGTCGAGGGCCTCGAGCAGGCGGTCGATGTCCGGCAGGTACTGTTCCTCCACCTTGGCCAGTGGGTAGGGCATGTGGAAGCCGCCGACCCGCAGCACCGGGGCCTCCAAGCTGAGGAAGGCGCGCTCGCCCACCCGTGCGGCGATTTCGCCGCCGATGCCGCCGAAGGTCGGGGCCTCGTGCGTGACGATCAGTCGGCCGGTCTTCTCGACCGATGCCGTGACGGTGTCGAAATCGATCGGCGAGATGGAGCGCAGGTCGATCACCTCGACGCTTTTACCATCCTCTTCCGCAGCCTGCGCCGCGGCCAGCGCGACCGGGACCAGCGGGCCGTAGGCCACGATGGTGGCGTCCGTCCCTTCCCCGACCACCTGTGCGCTGAAGGCATCACGGCCGGCCGCCTCGGTATCCACCTCGCCCTTGAGCCAGTAACGGCGTTTGGGCTCGAAGATGATCACCGGGTCCTCGCTGGCGACGGCCTGCTGGGTCATCCAGTAGGCGTCGTGCGCGTTGGACGGCGTGATGATGCGCAGTCCGGGGGTATGCGCGAAGAGCGCTTCCGGGGACTCCGAATGGTGCTCGATGGATCCGATGCCGCCGCCGTAGGGAATGCGGATGACGACGGGGGCGGACAGCATGCCGGAGCTGCGGGAGCGGATCTTGGCCAATTGCGTGGTGATCTGGTTGAACGCGGGGAAGACAAACCCGTCGAACTGGATCTCGCAGATGGGCCGGTAGCCGCGGAAGCACAACCCGATCGCGGTGCCCAGGATGCCGGACTCGGCCAGCGGGGTGTCGACCACCCGGTCGGCACCGAATTCGGCCTGCAGTCCTTCGGTGACACGGTAGACACCACCGAGCTTGCCGATATCCTCGCCCATGATGAGCGTCTTCGGGTCGTCGGCCAAGACGGCGCGGAGACCGCTGGTGATCGCCTTGGCAATGGTCATGGTGGCCATCAGCGTGCCTCCCCTTCAGTCTGTCCGGCGTTGTCTTCGGCGAAGCCGGCTTGGTACTGCCGGTGCCACTCCAACTCCTCACGGACCAAGGGGTGCGGATCTCCGTACACATTGGCGAAGTGGTCCTCGAAGTCCGGGGCCTCCATCGCCAGCACATCGGCGCGCGTGCTGGCCGCGAGCTTGTCCGCCTCCACGGTGACTTGGTCGAAGAAGTCCTGGCCAGCGGTGTTGGTGCTGCGCAGATACCGTTCCAACCGCAGCAGCGGATCGCGCTCGCGCCACTGCTCTTCTTCGGCAGCCTCGCGGTATTTGGTGGGATCGTCCGCCGTGGTGTGCGCGCTCATCCGGTACGTAAACGCCTCGATCAGCACCGGGCCCTTGCCCGACCGCGCCCGCTCCAGCGCCCATCGCGTGACTGCATGGACGGCCACTACGTCATTGCCATCCACTCGGATGCCGGGGAAACCGTAGCCGGTGGCACGGTTGGACAGCGGGATCCGCGACTGGACCTCCGAGGGGACGGAGATGGCCCAGTGGTTGTTCTGGCAGAAAAAGATCACCGGCGATTGGTTGGAGGCGGCAAACACCATCGACTCGTGGATATCGCCTTCAGAACTGGCCCCGTCGCCGAAGTAGGCGACCGTCACGGCATCCTCGCCGTCGCGCTGGACGCCCATGGCGTAGCCGACCGCGTGCAGCGATTGGGCGGCCAGCACCAACGTGTAGAGGTGGAAGTTGCTCTCCCGCGGGTCCCAGCCGCCGTTGCTGACGCCGCGGAAGAGCCGCAACACGTTGGACAGTTCCAGCCCGCGGGTGAGCGCTACGCCGTGCTCGCGGTAGGTCGGGAACACGTAGTCCTGGCGCTGCAGCGCGCTGCCGGAGCCGATTTGCGCCGCTTCCTGCCCGAGCAGGGGCGGCCACAGCAGCAGTTGGCCCTGCCGCTGCAGCGCGGTGGCCTCCTGGTCGAAGCGGCGGACCAGAGCCATGTCCCGGTACATGGCCCGGAGCGCGTCACCGTCCAGGTGGGCCGCATAGTGGCCGTACTTTGTGTCCTCGCGGACGCTGCCGTCGGGCGCCATCAACTGCACCAGCGGCGGTGCCTCAGCGGGGTCGCTGGTCACCAGGGACTGCTCGAGTTCTTCGATATCGAATTCCGAGGCGGGCAAGTGCTCAGCGCCCATATGAACTCCTCGCCGATCGGCCGGGGTCCGGCAGATCTTCGCTGTTCATATATGCCGGACCGGGAATGCATTCCCGACCCGGCATATACCGGTCGTTTGTCTCGTCTTAGCCTAACGGCAGCGCTAGCCGGGACCCGTGTTATTACCGTCAGGAAACGCCGGGGCCGTTTGTATAGTTCTCACAGAGCGCCAGGAAACGGCTGTTGGCTTCGACCTCGCCGATGCTGACCCGGACCCCATCGCCGGCGAAGGCCCTGACGGACAGCGCTTGCTGCCCGGCCAGCTCGGCGAACTCCTGCGCCCGGTCGCCCAGCGGCAGCCAGACGAAGTTGCCTTGGGTCTGCGGGATCTTCCACCCCAGCATCGCGAGTCCGGCAACCACCCGGTCACGCTCGTCCACCAGGCTTTGTACCCTTTCTACAACTTCGTCGTAGTGGCGCAGCGACGTGATGGCCGCATGCTCGGCCAGGCTGGAGACTGCAAAGGGCGTAGCCGCTACGCGCAGGTGCTGGGTGATTTGGGGCTGCGAGATGGAATAGCCCACGCGCAGGCCGGCCAGGCCGTGCGCCTTGGAGAAGGTGCGAAGTACCACCACGTTCGGGTACTTCCGGTACATGGCGACGCCGTCCACCACCTCCGGGTCGCGGACGAACTCCGTGTAGGCCTCATCGATGACGACGATGATGTCATCACGGACGGCGCGGACAAAGTTCTCCACGTCCGTCGCCTTCAGCGCCGGGCCAGTCGGGTTGTTCGGCGTGCACAGCAGAATGACCTTGGTCCGTTCGGTCACCGCGTCCAGCATGGCTTCGAGGTCGTGCGTGCCGTCGGACCGGTTGGGGATCTGGACGCTCCGGGCGCCGGAGAGCCCCACCATGATCGGGTAGGCCTCGAACGAGCGCCAGGGGTAGACAACTTCGTCTTCGCTGCCGTCCTCGTGCTGCCCGGCGAACGTCTGCAGGATCTGCACCAGGGCGCCCAGGCTGCCCGCGCCGGTGACAACGTCGTCGGCCGGGACGTCCAGGAAGCGGCCCAGCTCGGTTCGCAGGGCGGTGCACAACGGGTCGGGGTAGCGCATGATGTCCGTCTGCGCGTTCACGGCTTCCAGTACGGCAGGCAGCGGCGGCAAGGGGTTTTCGTTGGAGGACAATTTGTAGGACTGCAGTCCCTCGATCGCTGTCGGCGGCTTGCCGGCAGCGTATTTAGGCAGCCTGTCGAGGACCGGGCGCGGGTGTATCCGGGCCGACGTTCCTGCTGCCTGAACCGCAGCTTCCTTGATGGGGTTCTCAGGAGAAGTCATGCCTTAAAGGATACGTGGGCTCGGGCACAGTTCATTCAGCGTGGCGACGGCGCGTGTGTGGCAGCATAAGCGCATGGGAAAGTTCATTGTGCGGGTCATCATCAATGCGCTGGCACTCTGGGTAGCCAACTGGATTCTGCCCGGCATGGACATCCACGGAACCGCCGCGGCCGACGCGGTCGGCAATGAAATGCTCGGCACGGTTCTGGGTTATCTGTTCATCGGGCTGGTCTTTGGCCTGGTCAACGCGATCGTCCGCCCGATCGTTTCCTTCCTTTCGATTCCCGTCACGATCCTGACGCTGGGGCTGTTCACCATTGTGATTAACGCGCTGATGCTGGTGCTGACCGCTTGGCTGTCCAGCTTCACCCCGGTGGAATTCGTCGTCGATTCGTTCTTCTGGACCGCCATCCTGGGCTCGCTGATCATCAGCGTGGTGTCGCTGGTGGCCGGCACGTTGACCCGCAGCCGCTAAGTCAGGACCTCGCTTTCCGCTGACCGCCGGCACCGTCCCGCGGCTGCGCCGTGCGGCTAGCCGGCGAACCCGCCGGGGTCGGCCGCCCGCCATCCGGTTTGGCGCGGCGCAGGGTGAACAGATGCTGCCGCGCCGTCCCGCCGGCGAGCGCAGCGCCCAGGTAGGCCGCCGCATCCTGCACCGAAGGGTCCGGGCTAGCATCCACCGCACGGGCGCCTTGCACGTAGTTCTGCAGATCGTGGCCTGGCCCCAGTCCCACGCCGGCGCCCGAGGGAGTGGCGACGGGATCGGTCAGCGTCACGGTGACCTGCTCACGCCGGTCGGGGTTAGGACTGGCATCGGCGCCCGGAACCCAGTCCTGAACGTGCTCCAAGTGAACGCTGCGGACGCCCGGGCTGGCCGCGATGCCGGCGACCGGCGATCCGGCCGTCAGCACGAATCCCACGTTGTGTTCGGCCAGGAAAGCCGGGTCCGCGGCGAGGTTCATGGCGTGGATGCCGCCCTGGCTGTAGCCGGTGAGCACCACCAGATCGTCCGCGTCGGCGCCCGCGTCCCGGAGTGCACGCGACACGGCATCAGCAATAAACGGGCTGCCGCCGGCGACGGCTTCGGCAATACCGGACTCGTCGAACGGATTCGTTGTCGGCTGGGCCGTGCCCGCGGCTTGGGTGCCCGGAAGCGCGACCACCCAGCGCTTCTGCCCGCCGTACTCCAGCTCAAGGACCTCCACGGTGCCGTCGCCGGCTTCAGCGGCGATGGCGGTCCGTTCCAGCAGCCCCGCCAGCGAGGCCGGCGCCGGGTCGATCTCTTCGGCCGCTGCGTCCACGCGCACGATCTCGACGGGAGAGCCGTGAAGCTGGCCGGCCTGGCCGGCCGCCGGTGCCAGCACGACCGCGATGTGCTGGGTGACCGGCTCTTGTCCCACACCGGCGTGCTGGCTGTCCCGCAGCAGCGCGCCGGCGGCCGGAGCACCCAGCGCGCCGGCGAGCGCGGCGGGTCCCTGGTTCAACAGCCGCTCGGCTCCGGCCCGAGTCGGCCGCCCCTCGTTGGCGGCCATCCCGACGGCCACGGTGATCCACCAGGTCGCCGCGTCAACGGCCTGCAACCCGGTCGCGGCAGCCTGCTCCGCGGCCCGGTAGGTGCCGTGTGCCAGCCGCACCTTGGCCGCCAAGGCCCCGCAGTTGTCCGCCAATCCGGCCAGCGATCCCGCTGCCGCGTTCACCGCTGCCTCGGCTGCCACTCGTTCCGGCAGCAGAACCCAGCGCGGATCGGCCAGCAGCAATTTCACGGCCCAGACCTCGCGCCACTGAACGCCAATGGTTGCCGCGGCGGATTCGAGCCCGGCCGCGGCCGAGGCCAGCTCCTGCCATTCGAACGCAATACCGCCGATGCCGCCGGCCACCCGGTAGCCGTCATAGCTGCGATATCCGGCCGCTCCGTCCCACCACCGGGCTCCCCCGGGCAGCCAGCCTGCCTCAGCCACCGGGCATCCTCAGCACCAGGTCTGCGGGTGGACCGTCACGGCAAGCGGCCATGCATGGCGGCGGCCGCCGCTCGGGCCGCGCTGATCGCCCCGTCCGCGGCCCTCAGGGCAGCCGCCGCGACCCTGAGCAGTTCCGCCGCCTCCGCCATCCCTAGCCGGTACTCGTACAGCTGCTCCCTGAAGGCCCTGCCAGCCGGTGAAACCCACGCCTGAGCGGCGGCCGCCAGATCCGCGCGCACCCCCAGCAGTTCCTGCTCGCAGGACAGAAGCCGACCGGCAGCCGGCCCCCATCCCGGGTCCGGCTGCCCGCCCCACCCGGCCTCCGCCGTCGTTGCTTGCCAAAACATCACCCCAGACCTCCTTTGCGCCTCCAGCATCGACGCTAGGCCCGGCGTCTTCCGCGGCGGCGGCGGCTGTCCGGCTATGTGCACGACGTCCCACGCAGCAGCGCTGTGGAGGCGGAGTCACACAGGAAACGGCGTCGTTCAACATGGGAGAATAGGGGCCATGGCTGAAACTCACCGCGTCCCCCTGGCAGAAGTCACCCCCGCTATCGCACTCGGTCCGCTGGACGGCCGGTACCACCACGCGGTCGCGCCGCTGGTGGACTACCTTTCGGAAGCGGCACTGAACCGCGACCGCGTCCACGTCGAGGTGGAATGGCTGATCCATCTGACCAGCCAGTCGGTCCTGCCCGGCGCGGGCCCGCTCAGCGAGGACCAGCAGGCGGCGCTGCGCAAGATCGTCACCGACTTCGACGGCAACGCCGTGCGCGAACTGGCGGAGATCGAAGCCGTTACCGTCCACGATGTGAAAGCTGTGGAGTACTTCATCGGCCGCCGGCTCGAAGGAATCGGCATCGAGAGTCTCACCGCCATGGTGCACTTCGGCTGCACCTCCGAGGACATCAACAACCTGTCCTACGCATTGGGCGTCAAGGGAGCCGTGGAGCAGGTCTGGCTACCCGCTGCCCGCGCGCTGGTGGAGCAGTTCGCGGAGATGGCGCGTGAGCACCGCGATGTGCCGATGCTCTCACGCACCCACGGACAGCCTGCCACGCCGACCAGCTTGGGCAAGGAACTGGCCGTCATTGCGCACCGGCTGAACCGCCAGCTGGACCGGATCGCCAAGACCGAGTACCTGGGCAAGATCAACGGCGCCACCGGCACCTACGCCGCACATTACGCGTCCGTGCCCTCCGCCGACTGGCAGGCCGTCTCCCGGTCCTTCATCGAGGGCCTCGGGCTGACCTGGAACCCGTTGACCACGCAGATCGAATCGCACGACTGGCAGGCCGAGCTGTACGCGGACATGGCCCGCTTCAACCGGATCCTGCACAACGCCTGCACCGACATCTGGAGCTACATCTCCATCGGCTACTTCGCGCAGATCCCGGTGGAAGGCGCCACCGGCTCCTCCACGATGCCGCACAAGGTGAACCCGATCCGGTTCGAGAACGCCGAAGCCAACCTGGAGATCTCGAACGGGCTGCTGGACACACTGGCGGCCACACTGGTTACCTCCCGCTGGCAGCGCGACCTGACGGACTCGTCCTCACAGCGCAACATCGGCGTCGCCTTCGGCCACTCGCTGCTGGCCATCTCCAACGTGGCCAAGGGACTGGACCGGCTCAGCGTACCGGCAGAGGTGCTGGCCGCCGACCTGGACCAGAACTGGGAGGTGCTCGGCGAGGCCATCCAGATGGTCATGCGCGCCGAGGCCATCGCCGGCGTGGAAGGCATGGAGAACCCGTACGAGCGACTCAAGGAACTCACCCGCGGCCACCGGGTCGACGCCGAGCGGATGCAGGAGTTTGTCTCCGGCCTGGGACTCTCCCCCGACGCCGAAGCCCGCCTGCTGGCACTGACCCCGGGCAACTACAACGGCATCGCCGGCAAGCTGGTAGACCACCTCCAGTAGTCCGGCACAGCTGCTGCCGACGACGGCGGTCGCGCACCTTCCGCGGGGAAGGCGCCCGGCCGCCGTCGTGCTTTAAGGACAGGGGTTTTTGACGCTGCAGGTGACGCGCCTCACCAAATTCGTCGTTTGGTCACTTGGGGGTCTACAGTCATAAATACGCCGCGGGGTGGAGCAGTTCGGTAGCTCGCCGGGCTCATAACCCGGAGGTCGTAGGTTCAAATCCTACCCCCGCAACGAATAAAGGCCCTCTGACTAGGGATTATCCCGGTCAGAGGGCCTTTCTTTTTGGCTGGATACTATTCGGCTCCGTTCTAGACTCCGGCCTAAATTTAAGTTCAGGCAAAGCACTGGCGTCAGCCCAGCAGGCTGAAGTGCTTCTGTGACTCTGGAGCCGGGGCATGCGGCGTTGTTCGCGTGGGAAGGGCTGGCTTGAGCAGCTGCCCGTCCGGCAACACCTGCCGACGGCCCTGCCCGCATGGGTCCTCTCATGGCCAACTTGGTTCCTTCCCTGCCGGAAGACGCCGTGGTGACCTTTGGCGCCGGAGAACACACCAACTGGGCACACCGCTACTTCCCCACCCGGTTCTGCGCATCTCTGCTCAGCGCACGCAACCACCCCGGGCGCCGCATGCTTGTGCCCGACTCCTACCCGAGCCGGTTTACCGCGATACCGGCTTCTGAGGCCTTACTCGCCACCGTGTTCGGTCCTCAACCTTGCTAGGACCCCTGAAGTTTCGAAAGGAGTGCCCCTGTGCCGTCGACTGACACAAGAGTCCACTGCTTTGTAGGTTAGATCACGCCCATTTCGCTTCAATCTGTCTCTGTGTCCAGCTCCCAAAACAGGCCTTCCCACGGGGACGAGGTGTAGTGGCCGGGAAGTATGGCCCAGAATTCGGCAAACGTGATTTCGGGTTCGTTTTCGGTGGAATCGTTCGTCGAGAGTGCCATGGTGATTCTTTACAGCCCCTATCGACTTAGCCCATGACATTGTTCGCCGCCGAGTCGCGACCAGGGCACCTCGGCGCCCGCCTCGTCGAAGATCTGGGCCATGTAATGGTTATAGGCGGCCAGCATCGGGAACTTCTCCCGTGCGGCGTTGAAATGGGCCAGGTTGTGGACGCGGACGCGGGCCGGAGACCGAGGGACGGTGGGGAGAAAGACTGCGTGGATGCGACGGGGGTGCTCCCGTAGGGTGCCGCCTCTTCGGGCTGCGTCGTCAATGGCTTGCCTTATTCGTGTGGTGGATAAATGTCGGGTTGGGCGGAAGGAGATCCACGCCGCGCGATCCGCCCCGGCGCGGAGCATCAGGAGGTCAACTCCCGTTAGAAGGCGCGGAGGATGTCTTCGACGCGTTGTTTGGCGTCGCCGAAGAGCATCTGGGAGTTGTCGCGGAAGAACAGGGGGTTCTGGACGCCGGCGTAGCCGGCGGCCATGGACCGCTTGAACACCACGACGTTCTCGGCCTCCCAGAGGCGCAGCACGGGCATCCCGGCGATGGGGCTGTAGGGGTCTTCGGCCGCGGCGGGGTTTACGGTATCGTTCGTACCGATGACGAGGACCACGGAGGTGTCGCCGAGGTCGTCGTTGATTTCGTCCATTTCCAGCACAATGTCGTACGGGACCTTGGCTTCGGCCAGGAGCACGTTCATGTGCCCTGGCAGGCGCCCCGCGACCGGGTGGGTCCCGAACCGAACGGCCACGGGGTACTGGGCCTGGGCCTGGGCCACGGCCATCCCATACCCGGGGGTGATGTCCACACTTGAGGGGTTCGTCAGCATTTCCGCCATGGGTCTGGAAACGCCATCAGCCCGTTTCCCCCTTGCAATCGCCCGGCCTGCTCCAGCGATCTATCAAGACCCGGCTGGCTCTGGCGGCGAACTTGCTCTCAGACGGACATCAACGTGCCGTGACCTTACCGGAGAGCTTCGCAATCTGGGCGAGCACCAAGGGCCGGGCCGCGATCCAACCGCCGACGATGATAAGCAGCGAGGCGAAGAAGATCCAGAATCCGGCCCAGTTGACGACGTCTGTACCACCGTACATGTGGTTCAGGTTCCGCAGCGCTCCGGTGGCGAAAACGAGGGCGACATGCACAATGATGAACCCCGTGAAGTACAACATCACCGGGAAGTGGACCGCTCGTGCCCACTCGACGGGGTAAATCCTGTTGAGCGCCGTCGTTTTCTTCGGCCAGGCCTCCGACATCCGCGCCCCTGTGATGGCCGCGAGCGGCGCGGCGACGAAGACCGTCAGGAAGTACATGAGCTGCTGCAGGCTGTTGTAGTTCACCCAGCCGTTCTCAGTCGGCCAGTCCAACGACAAGTACTGCAGCAGTGCCGAGAGGGCGTTGGGGAAAACTTCCCAGCTTGTCGGCACGATTCGCACCCAGTGCCCTGTTACGAACAGCAACACCACGAAAACGATGCCATTGGCCAGCCATAGGATATCGAGGGCCTGGTGGAACCAAAGCGTCAGGCTGATCTTGCCCTTGCCGTCCTTCGACCACTTCGGTGTCCAGAACGCAGTTGGCCGTTTCTCGGTGCGTACCTGCAGCCCCGAGCGGATGATTAGCACAATCAGGAACACGTTGAAGAAGTGCTGCCACTGTACCCACGCCGGAAAGCCGGGGGCCGCACTCTCAGGCAGGTGATATTCGCCGGGATAGGAGGTCAAGAAGTCCTGCATGAACGGCAGACTCCGGAACCACGCAGCGGTGAGCACGACGGCCGTCGCGACCCCCAGTAGCGCGAACACACCGACGACGGTGAATCCCAGCAACTGCTTGCGCGTATAAGAGCCGAACCGGCCGGGCTCCCGCGCGGAAACGGGCGTCGATCCGGAGCGGGCCTGTTCCCGTGGGGGCTCCGGTGTGGTGGCGGCAGCCGGCGCGGAGGGCCGTACCGGCTGTGCGTTGCCATCGATGGCACTGGAAGCGGGAATGGATGCCGCGGGGGGTGCGGTGTCCTCCGTTCCCGCCGGTGCCGTTCCCCCGGACTCGGTAGCGATGGGTGCGGCGGCTGACCCCGTAGCCGGCTGTGGCTCGTTTTCCTTGACGCGCGGCAAGCCTCGACGGAGCGGACGATCGGAGGCGGCGCCAGGCGGAGACGCTTCGGCCGACCCTGCGGGAATGACCGGAGCCTGCCCGGCAGCGTTTGACTTGGCGTCCGGAATCGAGGTAACAGCGGGGTCGGACGCAGCGGCGGGCACGTCCACCTCGCTGGGAGGCGGCCACGGCTCACCGCCGGGAACCCGCGGCAGTCCGCGGCGAATTGGTCGGGTGCCTCCGGGAGCGGCGGTCGCAACCGGTTCCGCCACATCCGGTTTCGTTTCGGTGGTCCCGGCCGTCGTCTCTGGAGCCAGCGACGACGCCGTCGCTGCGGCAGACTCCGGGATCGTCGAGGGCTGCTCGAGTGGGTTCGCCTCAGCACCGGGCGCATCCGCCGCCTTGGGCGCGTCCCCGGCCGGCGGCCAGGGTTCACCGCCGGGGATGCGCGGAAGTCCCTGGCGTATCGAGCGTGTGTACGTCGCCATCGCGCTACAACTTCTTATCGTCGAGCGCAGCCATCAGCTGCGGCACGACAGTGAACAGGTCGCCGACGACACCGAAGTCCGCGATCTCGAAGATCGGGGCATCCGCGTCCTTATTGATCGCGACAATTGTCTTTGCCGTTTGCATGCCCGCACGGTGCTGGATAGCCCCGGAAATCCCGAGCGCCACGTACAGCTGTGGTGCCACGGAAACGCCAGTCTGCCCGACCTGATGCGACTGGGCGATGTAACCAGCGTCGACCGCAGCGCGTGAGGCACCGACGGCCGCTCCGAGGGCGTCTGCGAGCTGCTCGACGAGCACGAACTTCTCCTCGGAACCGAGACCGCGCCCGCCGGAGACAACCTTCACCGCTCCACGCAGCTCGGGACGGCTCGATGTCTGGACGACCTCTTCAAACGACACGATGGATGCCGCCGGCCCGCCCGATGCGGTCACCGGCAGTGTCATCACCGTGGGCACGCGCGCCTCGGCGCGCGCCTCGACTGCCCCCTGCCGTACCGTGATCACCGGCGCTCCCCAGGTTACGGCGGAGTCGACGTTGTAGGCGCCGCCGTAGACCGAATGATGGGCGACGATGCCTTCAGCATCCCGCGAGACACCGATCGCATCGACCGCCAGACCGGATCGGGTGCGTGCGGCAAACGCTCCCGCGACATCCCGACCAGCGATCGAGTTCGAGATAAGCACTGCGTCGGGACGCACGGCGTCTACGGCGGCGACCAGCGCATCGACTACCGGAAGTGTCAGGATGCCGGGATCTGCCGTCTCGGCAACGACCACGTGCGCAGCGCCCAGGCCGCCCGCGGCATCCGCGGCGGCAGCGCCCGCGCCGGCTGCGGTCACCACCAGCGCGACGGGAGTGCCGGCCTGGGCGGCGGCGCCGAGCAGGCCTGCCGCGCTGCCCTCGAGTCCGCCGGAGGGCGTGAGCTCGACAAGGACAAGGATAGAGTCCGCTTCGTATTCAGCCATGATTGTGCTCCTTACACCAGTCGGTTCTGCAGGAGGAAATTGGCGAGCTGCTCGCCCGCATCGCCCTCGTCGACTATTTTCACTCCCGCACCGCGGGCCGGCTTTTCTGCGATCGCAATGACGATCGACCGCCCGGACTTCGCGGCATCAGGGTCGACAGCCAGGTCCGCCAAGGACAAAGTCTCGAACGGCTTCTTCTTCGCCGCTATGATCCCCTTGAAGTTCGGGAACCGCGCATCCGGAAGCGCCTCTGTGATCGACACCACGGCAGGCAGCGAGGCTTTCACCTGCATCGTGCCGTTCTCGGTAGCGCGAACGCCGGTCACGGAGTCCTCGGCGATTTCGATCGATGTCAGCGACGTCGCATGCGGCACACCGAGCAGCTCGGAAACCATCGCCGCCAGCGCGCCGCCGGTGCCATCCGTAGACAAGTTGCCTGCGATCACAAGGTCGAACCCGATACGCCGAATCGCAGCGGCGAGTACCTCTGCTGTCAGCCCGAGATCCGCCCCGCGGAGCGCCTCGTCGGCAACCTGCACAGCCGATGCTGCTCCCATGGCGAGGCACTTGCGTAACGTCGCGGCGGCACTCTCTGGCGCCATCGACAGGACCTCCACCTCGGTGTTGGCATTCCTGTCCGCGTATGAGAGCGCGACCTCGAGCGCACGTTCCCCGATCTCGTCGAGTACGACCTCGCCGGCCGCGCGATCGGCGAGCCCGGTCTCGAGGTCGAGCTTGCGATCCCCGTAAGTGTCGGGGACCTCCTTAACCAGCACGATGATCTTCATTGACATCTCCTCTCGCCGCCTAACTTCTTCACGGCGGCTGTCGCAATGTATCGATGCGGAGCCGCAAGGACTCCTAGTTCAGACAAATCTTGGTTCCAATGTGCGCAGACGGCCAGTGGGCGCCTCGTCATCTGCGGCGCAGGTCTGCGATGATCGACTACGCCTATAACGAGCCCTCCTGTCCAAGGGCCCGCTGCGTCAGAAGCACGTATTCTTCCGCGAGATCGGCGGGTGAAAGCTGGCCGTCGAGTCGATACCACTGTGCTACACCCGTGCACATAGTGACAACGGCGCGGCTAGCATCACGCGGACTCTCCGTACGAAAAAGCCCTGCGCGAACACCTTCCTCGACGATGCCATCTAAAATCCTTTGCTGTCGGTCACGGGACGCAATGTGTCGCGCGCGGGCTTCCGGCTCCAGCGCGCGTATCTCGCTCGCCGCAATGAACGCGAGCTCGCCGCGATACGCGTGGAACAGCACGAGACACTCGATGTGCGACCTGAACCTGGCCTCCACCGACTCACCTGCCTCTTCGAGCGCGGCGATGCTGCGGCCATACAGGTCCGCCATCGCGATCTCCATGAGACTCACGAGCATCGCTTGCTTCGACTCGAAGTGGTGATAGAGGCCAGGTACCGATAGGCCCGCGGCGGAGGCAAGCTGACGCGTTGTGGTCCCGTGGTACCCGTGCTCGACGAAGCAGGTCAGGGCGGCCTGCAGGATCGGCGGCACCAGTGAGTCGCCATATACCTTCCAGCGGGCCATGGTCGCCGTTACGTTTGTCGGCTCGACGTCTGTCATGAGGCCCTGCGATCGACACTCGCACCAACGACTCCCATGGCGAGGCCGCAGAGGCCTACCCAGCCGACCGCCACAGACGCGCGATCAGAGATGTTTCGCCCCGCCCCGGTTGGGTCTGAGATCGTCCTAGCCATCGCCATTGCGTGATACTTCCATTCGTCCATTGCGCAGGGCGGGTTCCGATGCCGTCTTGACATCGCCCTTGGTTCGAATCAAGCTTACTTTACCGAGCGCTCGCTCGGCTACCCTCGATTAGGAAGGGCGGAGATGCTTCCAGAAGTGACCGCGAAGCGACTAACAGGCAAGAACGCAATCGTGACCGGAGCCAGCCGCGGAATTGGGCTCGCAATCGCGCGACGCCTGGTGGCCGAAGGAGCAAAGGTCGTGATCACCGCCCGCAAGCCGGACGCTCTCGAAGAGGTGTCGGCCTCCTTTCCCGAGGGGACCGTTCTCGCTCTCCCCGGCAAGGCCGACGACCCGCAGCACCGGGCTGCTGTGTTCGACACGGTCGCCCGGGAGTTTGGCGGGCTTGACATCCTCGTGAACAACGCGGGAATCAACCCGGTGCACGGGCCCCTCGTAGACCTCGAGCTGGACAGCGCACGCAAGGTTCTCGAGGTCAATCTGCTTGGCACCCTCGCATGGGTGCAGGGCGCGTTCCACCACCCAGAACTTCAGTTTGCGAACGGCGGTGGTTCAGTTGTCAACCTTTCTTCCGTGACCGGCCAGGTGCCGTCCGAAGGCATCGGCTGGTATGGCGTGAGCAAGGCAGCGGTCGCCCATTTGACGCGAACGCTCAGCGTGGAACTGGCCCCCGACGTTCGGGTGAACGCTGTGGCTCCGGCGGTAGTCAAAACTCAATTTGCCCGCGTGCTCTACGAGGGCAAGGAAGACAAGGTCACGGAGGACTACCCGCTCGGGCGGCTGGGGACCCCGCAGGACATCGCTGCCGCAGTTGCCTTCCTCGCCTCCTGCGACGCGTCATGGATCACCGGGCAAGTCCTTAACCTCGACGGCGGCCTGCTCAATGCGGGAGGAACGGCGTGACCACGACCGAAATGGGTTTGACCATGACTGAGATTGACGACCTGCGCCTGCGCACGCGTGCCTTCGTCCGCGACTGCGTCGTCCCCGCCGAGCCGGCACCCGGTGAACGGCTCGATCCGGCCGTCCGAGCGCGACTTCAGTCCGAAGCCAAGATCGCTGGGGTCTTCGCGCCCCACGTCGAGCGGAGGTTCGGTGGGCAGGGGGTGGCTATCGAACATTGGTCCCCGATCTTCCAGGAAGCCGGCTATTCGCCGATCGGGCCAAGCGCTCTCAATTGCATGGCTCCTGATGAAGGCAACATGCACATGCTCGAGCTCATCGCCACGCCGGAGCAGCAGGAGCGATACCTCATACCGCTCGCGGCTGGTGACATCCGCTCCTGCTTCGCGATGACCGAGCCACACCCGGGTGCAGGATCGGACCCTGCCGCCCTCATGACGGAAGCCCGGCGCGTCGACGGCGGATGGCGCATCTCTGGTCATAAGCGCTTTATCAGCGGCGCCGACGGGGCGGCGCTAACGATTGTGATGGCACGCAATGCGGAATCGGACGGAGTTCCGGAGGGCGCGACCATGTTCCTCGTCGATGCCGATAATCCGGGCATGCGCACGGGCGAGCACATCCACACGATCGACCGGGCCATTGACGGTGGACACCCGCATCTCTATTTCGACGACTGCTTTGTGGAAGATGCGGCCGTACTCGGTCAGCCGGGCGAAGGCTTCCTCTATGCACAGGTCCGCCTCGCGCCGGCGCGCCTGACCCATTGCATGCGATGGCTGGGACTGGCCCGCCGCTCCCTTGACATTGCCCTCGACCGTGCCGATAACCGGGATCTGTTCGGCTCAGCCATGAAGGACTTGGGACTCGTGCAGGAACTGATCGCGCAGTCAGTCATCGATATCGAAACCTCGGATGCGATCGTCACAAAAACCGCGAACCTGCTCGCCACAGATCCGAAAGCCGGATCGGCCATGTCCTCGATCGCGAAGGTGCACTGCTCCGAGGCGATTTACCGAGTGATCGACCGCGCCATCCAGATCTGCGGCGGCGACGGCGTGTCCGATGGTCTTCCGCTTGCACAGTATCTTAACGAGGTGCGGCCGTTCCGGATCTATGACGGCTCCAACGAGACGCACAAGTGGGCAATCTCCCGTCGTGCATCGAAAGTTAGGGCCAAGGCCGTGGCCAACGGTGAGCCCCGCCTCGATCAGGCGGTGGTCCGATGAGCACCGTAGGCGACGGCGTCCAGATCGTCGAATCGCGTGCCGACGCCGCCGCACTTCCCCTTCCTCCCTTGCTCATCCTCGATGCAGTCCGTGAGTTCTTCGATATGCATCGGCTCGGCTGTGGGCCGCTGGAGGTCGACCGCATCGGGGACGGTCAGTCAAATGTGACCTACCGGATTGTTCGCGGAGACGAGACGTTCGTGCTGCGACGCGGCCCCCGCCCGCCGCACCCGAAGTCCGCCCACGACATGGTGCGGGAGGCCCGAATACAGCGCCTCATACGCGCGGCAGGTGTCCCCGTGCCGCGCGTAGTCGCCGTTTGCGAGGACGACTCGACGCTCGATGTGCCGTTCTATGTCATGGAGTTCGTCGATGGCGAGGTGATAACCAACCGGATTCCGCCACCATTCGACCCCGCAGAACAGCGGCAAGCTACCGCGTTCGCCGCGATAGATGCGATGGTCGCCCTGCACCGGATCGACGTGAGGTCCGGTGAACTGGCTACTCTTGGCCGACCGGATGGTTACTTAGAGCGCCAAGTCAGGCTCTTCTCAACGTTATGGGCTGGCAACACCCGGCGTGACCTGCCGGAAGTGGCACTGATCGGGGAATGGCTCACCGCGAACCGGCCAGAAAGCCAGATGGCGTCCGTCGTCCACGGCGATTTTCGCCTGGGCAACTTAATGTTCAACAGCAACCCTCCTGTGACAGTCGCAGCAATCCTCGACTGGGAGATGGCCACCATCGGTGATCCCCTCGCTGATCTCGGCTACTTCACCGCAACCTATGCGGAGCCGGGCGCGGTACCTACCCCGATGGAGCTGACCCCGGTTACCCGGGAAGCCGGGTATCCCTCGCGCGAGGAGCTCATCGCCAGATACGCACAACAGCTGCCGCTGGACCTGAGCCACTTGCACTGGTACCAGACACTCGCCTTGTGGAAGGCAGCAATCTTTTGCGAAGCCATGTACACGCGTTGGCTGCATGGGGAACGCCCAGGCGATGACTTTGCCCCTACCCTCGAGGAGGGCGTGCCGACCCTGCTGCGGGCCGCGTCCTCCTTCGTGGGGAGTTGAGCGTCCGCGAAGGTCGGTCCCCTGTTTCGCCATTGCGGGGGCTTAGCACTACCGATACTCCGAACGATCATGGTGGCCAACCACCGCCCCGGTAGCTTGATCCTCCAGCCCGATGGCGCTCCGCTGGTCCCGCAACCAAGGGTCTTTTTACATCGAGGGCGTGGCCATATCCGCATGTATCGGCCACCTACAGGATCGACAACTCTAGGCGGACTTAGCACGAGAACCTAAAAGGCCTCGCCGCAAAGATGCACCCCTCCCCATGACCGAACCGCTTCCAAAGGAGCTGCCGCATGAGCGCCGCCGATTTCACCAAGCTTGCTGAACTCTTTCCCGACGAAATCGTTACACACTCACACACCCGGGACATCGAGTTGCCGGCCGCGCCCGGCCAGCACAGCGCCGGAGTTTTTGCGCTAATTACCCTGGATAACGGCCTCGACCACAAGCCCACTACGCTGGGGCCCAACACCCTGATCGAGCTGGGAACGGTCCTGGAGAGCCTGAAGGAGCGGGCTGCCCGGGGTGAAATCGTGGGCGTCGGGGTGACCGGCAAACCTGGTTTCCTGGTCGCCGGCGCGGACCTTTCCGCTGTTAAGGCGCTGGAGAACCGCGAACACAGCCTCTGGATGGCCCTGCTCGGCCACACTGTTTACGCCAAGCTGACCGACCTCGGGGTCCCCAGTTTCGCCTTCATCAACGGCACTGCCCTGGGCGGCGGCTTGGAGATCGCGTTGCAGTCCACCTACCGCACTGTCTCCAGAGGTGCCGGCGCACTGGCCCTACCTGAAGCCTTCATCGGCCTCGTCCCTGGCTGGGGCGGCGTTTACATTTTGCCCCGGCTAATCGGTCCGGGGAACGCGGTCAAGGTGATGATTGAAAATCCGCTCAGCAACAACCGCACCCTCACCGGGGCTCAGGCCTTCGGGCTCGGCATCGCCGATGCCCTGTTCGAACCGGCCGATTTCCTGGAACAGTCCCTCACCTGGGCCGCAAAGGTCATCCGCGGCGAGGTGACCCCCGAGCGGGCTCACGCCGTCGACCCCTCCGACCCCGGCGTTGCCGAGCGCTGGACGGCAGCCGTCGCAGCCGGCCGTCTATTCGTGGAGGCCAAAACGCGCAACGCGGCTCCGGCACCGGCGAAGGTCCTGGACATCCTTGAGGACAACCGCACGATGAGCCAGGCTGACTCGGCCACCGTCGAGTGTGAGGCTCTTGCAGGGCTAATGCAGACCGATGAGTTCCGCGCTACGGTGTACGCGTTCCTGGACCTGGTGCAGAAGCGGTCCAAGCGGCCGGCCGGCGCACCGGACCGGAAGCTTGCACGCCCGGTCACCAAGGTCGGTGTGGTGGGCGCCGGACTGATGGCAGGCCAACTCGCGCTGCTGTTCGCCAACCAGCTCAAGATCCCGGTGGTCATGACGGACATCGACCAGGCCCGGGTGGATAAGGGCGTGGACTACGTCCACGCCGAGGTGGACAAGCTGCTCGCGAAGAAGCGTATCAGCCCGGATGCAGCCACCCACACCAAGGCTTTGGTCACTGGATCAGCGTCTAAGGAGGCCTTTGCCGACGCCGACTTCGTCATTGAGGCAGTTTTCGAGCAGCTGGACCTCAAGAAGCAGGTCTTTGCCGAGGTGGAAGCCATCGTCTCGCCGGACTGCATCCTCGCCACCAACACCTCATCCCTGTCCGTCACCGCCATGGCCGAGGGGCTTCAGCACCCCGAACGACTGGTGGGCTTCCACTTTTTTAACCCGGTTGCTGTGATGCCGCTGCTCGAAATCGTGCGTGCACCCAGGACAGATGACGCAGTGCTGGCCAGCGCCTTTGAGCTAGCCAAGGGCCTGAAAAAGACTGCAGTCCTGGTCAAGGATGCGCCTGCGTTTGTGGTTAACAGGATCCTGCTGCGGCTGATGGGCGAAGTGACGGCGGCCTTTGACGAAGGCACACCCGCAGAGATCGCCGACAACGCCCTGCGGCCCATGGGCCTGCCAATGACCCCGTTCACGCTAGGCGCCATGGTGGGACTGCCGGTGGCCCAGCACGTCCAGGAATCCCTGCACGCCGCGTTCGGTGACCGTTTCCCGGTGTCCGCCAACCTGCAGAAACTGATCGACAACGGGGTGAAGTCCCTGTGGGCACCGACCGCTGACGGAGGCCAGGAAATCCCTGCGTCCACGCTCTCCCTTATGTCCTTTGGCACGTCCCCCTCCACCGGCGACGCCGTACTGCGCCGCGTTCAGGATGCCCTCGCCGAGGAGATCGGCCTGATGCTGCGTGAGGGTGTGGTGGCAGGTCCCGAGGACATCGACCTGTGCATGATCCTGGGCGCCGGCTGGCCGATGTTCCTCGGGGGCATCACGCCGTACCTGGACCGTTGCGGTGCCTCGGAGCGCGCCAACGGCAAGCGGTTCCTGCTGCCGGGCGTGGCTTCCGGCCCCGCATTGGACCGGTTCTCAACAGCCTGACACCGGAGCAGCTATAGACAGGAATGCGAGTCGTTTGGGTTGGGCACCCGGGCCCGGAACTTGCTCGGCGAACCGGTGAATGATTGAAGTGTCAGCCACGACGCCGGTATTTCCTTGGCGCAGGGGTTGAGCCTTTCGGAATAGGGTCCTTTCAGCCATACAGACAAAACACAGCAGGCCATCGGCCTGGGAATCCGGGCCGCGTAATCCGGCCACCGGGTGCTTTCCGCCTCCGCTACCGAATGGGTGGACCGGTCGCAGCCGTCCACGGGCGGCTGCAGGAAAAACTGCGCAACCTGCGACGGCATTCCATACTCATACTCGATCTATGCCGAATTCGCGACTATGCGAAGGCTACTTGCGGCCGTATGGGTTGGTGGGACAGCTTGTTAGGAGCCCTCACTTAGATGTCCGGGCGTAAGAAGTACACCCAGAAGTTCAAAGAAGACGCCGTGGAGCTGGTGCTGCCCTCCGGCCGTCCGGTGGCCCAGATCTGTGTTGATATCGGCGTGAACGAAGGAACTTTGGGCAATTGGGTGCGCAAGTACCGGGAAGAGCATCCGGAGCAGTTCGCCGGCCAGGAGAAGGAGCCGGTGCCTTGGGATGAGCACCAGAAGGCGTTGGCGGAGAATGCGAAGCTGAAGCAGGAAATCGAGTTCCTGGGAAAAGTCAGCGCCTTCTTTGCAGCGAAGCAACGGTAGAGGACTACTACCGTTTCATCGAAGCAGAGAAGGCCAACTACAGTGTTGTCTGGCTGTGCCGGACTCTGGAAGTCTCCCGGGCCTCGTTCTACCGGTGCGCGATCCCAAGGGCCCGTCTCCGCGGGCGGTGCGGACGCGGGCTTGGAAGAAGACCACCGAGCAGGACCCGCAGGCCAAGACCGCCCATATCGAGAACCATATGCTCGACGCCGACGGTAAACGCGACTTCTCCTCCGAGGTTCCCGGTACCCGGCTGTGCGGGGACATCAAGTACCTGAAGACCGGTGAGGGCTGGCTGTATCTGGCCACCGTGATCGACCTGTGCAGCGGCATGGTCATCGGGTGGAACATGGACAAGCACATGCGTACCAGCCTCTGCACCGAGGCGCTGGCCATGGCCCGTGCTCCCGGTTACCTGCACCCGGAAGGCGCCATTAATCACTCGGACCGCGGGGCGCAGTTCACTTCCGCCGAGTTCCAGGCCTGGTGCGAGGGCAACGGCGTCACTCAGTCGATGGGCAAGGTCGGGGTGTGCTGGGACAATGCCGTCGCGGGAAATTTCTTCTCGCACCTGAAGACCGAGTACTACCACTACAACAGCTTCACCAGCCGCCTCGCGGCCAGAACCGGGGTCATGGAATACATCGAAGCCTGATACAACCGAAAACGGCCCAACGCCAGAGCCGGCGGCAGAGCACCGGCAGCTGCCCTGGCCGCCCATCAAACCCGCGATCAGGAACCCCTGGCCGCCTAATCGAAATCAACGATGAACTGTCTCAAAACTTGACGAGCGCACGAAGTGGTACTGGCCGCCCTGACCGGCTCAGCGCCCTGCCCGCAGCGTCGGGAAAGGCCGACAGACGGCGTCTTAGCCGCGGTGGGGACAGGGGCCGCAAACTCCGCCCTCCGCCGCATCGTCCTCGTCCGGATGAGGACGATGCGGCCACCCGTGCCTACGTCACTAAATGACAAAAGAAGCCCTAAGCAAAAGAGAATCATCCGGTGCCTTGAGCGCTACGTCGTCCGTGAAATATACCGCACCCTGATCCGCCCCATATTCCCCTAGACCGGCAGCCGTTGCCGCGTGACAATCAATTGGAGCATCGCGTGTCCGAACCTGGCAACAACACCCCGTCACCGGATAATCATTGATAGGACGAGAAAGTCATACCAGGTCCAGCGACCTACCCCCGACCTTCGAACTCAAAAAATGTGAAGGTTGTTTGCAATCTGAGAGATGCTATCGCCGCAGCAAGTCCCTGACGTGACTGGTCTCATTGACGGACGCTACCCGTCGCTCACCGGTACGGGAAACGAGCACGCGGGTTACTGACACGTATTCGATCGGAAAGACGAGGGGGCGGTCAAGCCCGAGCATGTCCTGCAGCAAGACGTTGATGACACCGCCGTGCCCAAACACTGCCACTGTGTCCTCGTGTCTGGACTCTTCCACGACTTGGCCAACGGACTCTAATACCCGGGCACGGAATGCGTCGACGTCGACGGAAGCCGGGAACTCGCCTGCTCGAATGCGGGCGTATGCCTCCGGTGCCCGAGTCTTTGCCTCGTGGAACGGGATGTAGTGGTCGTAGTTGCAGTCGTACTCGGCGAGCCCGTGGTGCTGGGTGATGTGAAGGTTGTGCGCCTCTGCGAGCGGCGCTGCCGTTTCGAGTGCGCGGCGTTGTGGGCTGCTGACAATCCGGGCTATGCGGTAGCTGGCTAGCGCGGCAGGAAGGCGTTTGGCTTGCAGGCGCCCTTCCTCAGTCAGTGCCGGATCAGCGCGACCGCCGGAACCTGTTACCAGCTCGGGTAGTGCGTGGCGGATCAGAAGTAGTTGCACGTTGACCAGCCTGCCAACTACCCGGGCACTAAGCAAGTAATCCGTCACTGGGCTGCCGCCAACTAATACGCGCTTTCCGACTCTGCCGCTACGCGGGAATACGCGGCACAGAGGGTCCTTGTCGGCGTGGTCATATTGCTTCGAGCCATGTGAGGATTCTAGGATCGGGTGGTAGGCGCCGGGAGCAACCTGGGGTGGCCGGATCTTGTCCAGTGCGGCCTTCTTGGTCTGCGGGACTACGCCCTTGGTCTGCGGGACTACGCCCTTTGGCTGCGGGACTACGCCCTTGGTCTGCGGGACTACGCCAACGGCGATCGCACCACTACCCGGGACAACTTACAAGCCTGACTGCAGGATGACCGCGTTTCTTCAAAAAGGCGGCGACCCCCTCGAGAATCTGGTTATCGGGTACCCGAGGGAGTCGCGCTCTATGGAGGTGTTACTTGGCTCCGGATAGGCCTGGCAGCCAGAGGGCCAGATCAGGCCACAGGATCAGGATCACCAGCATTAGGATGCAGGCCCCGATGAATGGCATCACACCCTTGAACACATCAGTAATCGTCAGCTTCAGTCCCATGCCCTTGGTGCTGGACTGGGTGAGGGCGAGGACGACGAAGTTCAGCACACCCAGTGGTGGTGCGACCATATCGATCTCCGCGAGGATGATCAGGAACACGCCGAACCAGATCAGGTTGACGTCCAGTGCAACCAGCGGAGCCATGAACACAGGGATGGTCAACAGCATCATCGCCAGGGTGTCAAGGAAGAAGCCGAGGATGAGGTAGACCGGAATAAGCAGCAGCAGGAATCCGAGCTGGGTCAGTCCCAGGTCGATCACGCCATCGGCGACCCACCCTGCCAGACCGCTGAGCGCCATGACCCGGGTGAGCAGGTTCACGCCGACGAGCAGCAGCATGATCGCGGCGACCGCGGAGACTGTTTCCATCAGGGTGCTGGAGAAGTAGGTGCCGACGACCTTGCGCGTGGGAACCGCGCCGGCATTCTTCTTCATGTTCTTCCTCGAGCGGGTCACGACCAGGCCCAGACCCAGAATGAGGGTGATCAGAGCACCATACGCTCCCGCTTCGGTCGCGGTGAAGACACCGAAATAGATCCCGCCGAGAACGACGACGACGATTAGGAGCATCGGCACCAGGCTGGTCAGAGACGCTATCCGTTCCTTCCACGGGTAGCTCTGCCCCCGCGGGGCGGAATTTGGGCTGATCGCCGCCCAAAGGATGATCACGATCGCGAACAGCACCGCCATCGCCAGGCCCGGGATCACGCCCGCCAGTAGCTGCGGACCGACCGGGGTTTCGGCCACTCCGGCGTAGATCACCAACAGCGTGCTCGGCGGAATGACCTGGCCGAGGGTGCCGGCCATGCCTGTCGCGCCCATGGCCAGGCTGGGTTTGTAACCGGAGCGGATCATCTCCGGAATGGACACCCGGCCGATCGCGTAGACGATGCCGATGGTGCTGCCGCTGGTCGCGGCCATTCCTGCGCCGGTGAAGTTCGTCGCGACCGCCAGGCCGCCGGGAAGCCGGCTCAGCCACTTCCGCGCGGTATCGTATGCGCCGCCCATCAGTCCGCTCTTGCCCATGGCGACGCCCATCAGCACGAACATCGGCAAGACGCTCAGCGACCAGGACGCGAAGGAGGAGAACACGATCTCCTTCAATGAGCCCACGACCGCATTCGGCCCGACCAGGATGTACAGGCCGAAGATCGCCGTTGCCGACATCGCAATACCGATCGGGATCTTGAACAGCATCAACGCCATCATCAGCAGGATGATCACGAATCCCACGATTAGCTTGTTCGAATCGTCGACGAGTAGGTAAACAGCCAGCAGAACGGTCACCACCGCCGTGATGATCAGGCCGATCGTGAACCGCCGGGCGGTCAACGCCTCCTTCAACTCAAGCGGGGTCTTAGCCCGGGGTGCATCGCGCAAAATCGTGCTCATTGGGTCTCCGCCTTCTCGCTCGTCGCGGGCTTGTTACCGGCGTCGTCGTGTGCCTGCACAACTGCCGGCTCCGCCTGGTTCAGCTCTTCGAACACTGTTTCCTCCGCCTCCAGCGCCGCGACGGCTTCATCCTCATCGGACGGCACGAAATCCTTCACTGTGATCGCCCGCAAAAGCATTGCGAACGCCTGCAGCAGCAACCCGACCAAGCCAATCACGATTGCAAACCGGAACGGCCAGACCTCCAGCCACGGAGTGCCGGGGGCCTTCTCGTTAAAGCTCATCGCTTCCGCCCCCTTCGCTGTACCGAACCAGACAAACATCGCTGTGGTCCCCAGAGCGAAAACCATCCCGACGATTTCAACGATCCGCTGCGTGCGGGAACCGGTAGGAGCAGTCAACAGATTGACCCTAATGTGCTCGGCATGCAGCAGTGCATAGCCCAAACCGAACGACACCAAAATCGGCATCCACGCGAACTGGGTTAGATCCAGCGTGCCCGGCAGCGGTCGGTTGAAGAAGAAACGCCCTATAACGTCTAGGACGATATTCACCATCAGACCAACAGTCGCGATACCGCCGAGAACAGCCAATAGCACACTGAAACGATCGATCCACTTCAGCCACGGAACGCGATCACTCACGATCTCCACAGTTGTCATCCCACCTCTCCTTCAACGAGGGGCGGAACTTCCTTGACCGGATGGCGGTCAGATGAATACGTCATGGTCAACTCCTTCGTTGATGACATGCGACGGCGGTATGTTCGCCCGAGAGACGCTAGCACAGAAGTTCAGGCTACGCTATCAGCCGGTAGCCGGATTGCAGTGCGGTGTCGACCTTCTGCCCGAGCATGCCGACATAGAGCGTCACTGCCACCCCAAGGAGGGTAACTACAGTCTTGTACCTGGTCAGGCGGAGCGCACCGTGCTGTTTAGCCAAATGCGTTCGTCCGGGGGCTTGCCTGCAATGACGTTTTGGCGATTTCTTTCAATGGTGTGGCGGGGTCAGCAAGCCTCCCATCATCCGCCGCCACAACCTTGCCGATGAGTGCTCGCGCCTGGGCGTAGTCCTTGACATTATTAATTGCCTCGACTGCGGCCACGACGTCGCCGCGCAGGTAAACAACACTGAACTTGCCCGTTGCGGGGTCGCCTCGCACCACAGAGGTGTCGTAGCCGGTCAGCACCCCTACCGTCTGAAGGCGGTCGTCGTACTGGTGCGACCAAAACCAAGGAACCGAAGAGTAAGGCTGGGGATCACCGAGAAGGACTTGCGCGACTGTCTTGGCCTGATCGTTAGCATTCTGCACGGACTCAAGCCGCAGGCGAGCTCCGGGCATCCAATCTGATTCAAAGCTGGCGCAGTCTCCAATGGCATAAACGTCGGGGAGTGTTGTGCGGCAGAAGGCATCGACCAGCACGCCGTTACCGATCTCGGCTCCGGCGTCCGCCAATTGCGAAACGTTCGGGACAAGTCCGATGCCGACGATAACCAGGTCAGCGTCAAGCTCGATGCCGGACGTGAGATGAACGCCCGTTACCTGCCCGTCATTTCCGAGGATCGCGCTGACGCCGTCCCCGAGCACGAAGTGAACGCCCTCGCGCTCGTGCCTCGCTTTTACGTAGGAGGAGACATCTTCGCCGCTCACCCGTTGCAGCAGGCGATCAAGCGCCTCGACGACTGTGACACTGATGCCTGCCTTGCGCAGTGAGGCGGCAGCTTCCAGCCCGATGTAGCCACCGCCAATGACTACAGCGTTTCGGGCGGTGAGCATACGGTGTTTGACCCGCTCAGCGTCACTCAACTTGCGCACCACGTGCACACCGTCGAGGTTGGCACCTGGGACCGGAATTCGGCGTGCCTCGCCGCCAGCGGCCCACACTAGCGTGCCGTAGCTAATTGACCCGCCGTCTTCGGTCGTCACTTCGTGCGCTCCAGCGTCCACCGCAATCACGGAAGTACCCAGGTGCCTCTCGACGGCCGAGCCGGCCCACCACGACTCCGGACGAAACGCAAGATCTTCGGCAAAGTCTTCGGCAAGATAGCCCTTCGTCAGGGGCGGCCGCTCATACGGAGCGGCGATCTCGTCGCCGATTAGCGCGATCGAACCTGTGTACCCTCCGCCGACCAGCGCTAGTACGAGTTGAGTACCTGCGTGTCCAGCACCGGCTACCACGACATCGTAGTGCTGCATGATTCGGACCCTTCCTAATTGCGGAGATTGAGCCAACGCCCTCGACTCTGACCTTTCAGCGATTTAAGCAGGATAACAACGGTTAGCCTTTTAGGTCAACCTCGCGAAGAGACTTAGGACAAATGCCTGCGAAGCACACGCAACGTACCTCAGACGGGCCAGACGGCCACGGAATGTTTGGCCGCGCGATCGACGAGATGCGAGACGTCAGACGAGTTGACCTGTCTTCGCGGCGGCACGAAGCGATTCAGGTGCATCAAACTGCGCCCCCGTAACGCGCAGCAAGCTCATCTGCTCTGCGGATGAAGGCATCAATCCCGATGTCGCCGCCTGCGGCGACAGACCCGTGCATGAAAGTGGGTCGCCCGCCGCGGTGTGGTGGGTTAGGGGTAGGGTCGATGCGGTCGGGGTGGGCGACCGCGAGTTGGGCGAAGGCTTGTTTCCAGTTCGTGGTGATCTGACCCTCGGTGAGTCCGTCGCAGCAGACGATGAGGGCGTCCTTGACGCCTCGGTTGACCAGCTCGGCGCAGACCCCGGCCCAGAACTTTGCTCCCTCGGTAGCCCGGATCCAGATCCTTCGGAGGTGCCTGACGCCGTCCATGTCAACGCCCATGGCGATGTGGGCACCCTGGTGCGCACTTGAGCTCAGTCTCGAACTCCACCACGAGCAGGGCCTTTTCAAAGTCCGGTGAGGTGACCCGGCGTAATTGCGGTCCGGCGTGTCGGCTTTTAATCACGGAGAACTCCTGTTAATCCGGTGGGTATCACACACCCCGGACCACAGGAGTTCTCCGTTGCCATCTACCCTCACCCAGGTACTGGAACGCCATTCGGACACCTCGCCGGCCGTGTCCGCGAAGCACGGCTACGGAGATATTGATACATCTTCCCTGCGTGCTGCCTTGGAAACGGTTCCCGACCCGCGCGCCCGCCGCGGTCGCTACCCTTTCGCCGGGATGCTCCTGCTCCTGGTTTGCGCTGGGTTCTCGGGCGCGCAGTCACTGACGATGATCGCCGAGTGGGCTCATGACGCTGCCAAAAGCCGGGCCCTGTTCGACTCGGGAAAAATCCCGTCGCTGGCCACAATCCACCGTCTTGCAGCGCAGATCGATCCGGTAGCCCTGGACACGGCAGTAGGCCAGCACGAGCCGATGAACTTAGGCGAGGTGACCGGTTGCGACGGCAGATCGCACGGAGTCAGGGGCATCGAAGCGAGCGCCGTAACGCGCCGACAGGTCCTCCGCGCGGCGGACAAACGACTCGAGCCCGATCTGCCCGTCGTGCGCTTCGTACCCATTCATGAACTGGATTGCTCCACCGTGGTGAGCGGGAAATCCGATACCCAGGATCGATCCCACGTTCGCCTCGGCGACTGAGCGGAGCACGTTCTCCTCGTAGCAGCGAGCCGTTTCGAGCGACATGATGAAGAGGAACCGCTCTCTGACGTCGTCGAAAGGGGGCTGCTCGTCGGCGATGGGAAAGTGCTCGGACAGATCTCCCCAGAGCGAGACGCGCTTGCCTCCTGGAGCGTCGTACTGGTAGAAGCCCGCTCCTTGAAAGCGTCCCGGCCGCTCGAGCTCGATGAGCTTATCCACCACATCCTCGGCAGGGTGAGCGACGTAAACACCTCCGCCTGCCTCGACCGCCTCACGGTGGGCACGCGAGATCTTCTGGCTCAACGTGAGCGTTAGCTCGTCGCTGAGCTGCAGGGAGCCGACCGGGAAGCCCGCTTGCACTGCTGCGCGCTCAACCGTCACGGGATGGACGCCCTCCTTTAGCATTACGAGCCCCTCGTTGAGAAAGGCCGTTATGACACGGCTGGTGAAGAAGCCCCGGCTGTCGTTGACTACGATCGGTGTCTTCCGCAACAGTTTGACGAAATCAAGAGCTCCCGCGATTGCCGCGTCGGAGGTTTCCTTGCCGACGATGACCTCGACGAGCGCCATCTTGTCGACGGGTGAGAAGAAGTGGATGCCGATAAAGTCTTCGGGACGGTCAACCGCCTCCCCGAGTTCGGAAATAGGCAGGGTCGATGTGTTCGACCCGAGCAGTGCATCCGGGCTCACAATGTGCTCAAGCTCGCGGAACACCTCCTGCTTAATAGCCACGGATTCAAAGACGGCCTCGACGACCAGATCGCAGCCCTCAAGTTCCCGGTACTCACCGGTGGGCTGGATCCTTCCGAGGATCTCATCGGCCTTCTCTTGCGAAATCTCGCCGTGCAAAACACGCTTCTCTAGCAGCTTCGAAGCATAAGACTTGCCGCGCTCCGCGGTTTCGAGATCGCGGTCCTTCAGCATCACGTGAAGCCCAGCATTGGCCGAGACATAGGCGATACCCGCACCCATCATCCCTGCGCCCAGCACGGCCACCTTCTCGAAGGAGCGAGTGGGGATGTCGGCTGGCCGCGCGTCGCCGCGCTTGATTGCGCCTATGTCAAAGAAGAGGGCTTGCGTCGTGTTCTTGAACTGCTGCCCCGTGACCAGCTCCGCGAAGTACCGGCTTTCGATGCGGGACGCAGTATCGAAGTCAACCTGGGCACCCTCAACCGCGGCAGCGAGGAGGGTTTTCGGCGCTTTCACGTCGGCACCCTTCAGTTGTTTGCGAAGTCCTGCCGGAAGCGATGGGAGGATCGATGAAAGGGGCGGAGATGAAGGGGTACCGCCGGGCATCGAGTACTCCGCTGTATCCCACAGCTGGTGAGCCGCGCCTTCAGAGGCCTTTGCGTTTATCCATGCCCGAGCCGCGGGCACGAGCTGCTCAATGTCGTCGACCAGCTCGTCGACGAGCCCGACATCCTTCGCGGCAGCGGGCTTGAAACGCTTTCCCGGCAGCAGTACTTGGGTCAGCGCTTTCTGAACACCGAACATTCGGACCGTTCTTGTCACTCCACCGCAGCCCGGAAGCAGACCAAGACTCACCTCGGGCAGACCGAATTCGCTCCGGCCGTCGTCGACGGCGATACGGTGATGTGCCGCGAGGGCAATCTCGAGTCCGCCGCCGAGAGCCGAGCCGTTGAGTGCCGCGACAACGGGCAGGTTGCAGGTTTCGAGTCGACGTAGCGTCGCCTTGATTTGCTCCGCGTCGTCAAAGAAACGTTCGGCCTCTTCAGGTTCGGCCAGCATCATCGATTTGAGGTCGCCGCCAGCGAAGAATGTCTTCTTGGCGCTCGTTACGATCACGCCTTTGATTGCTTCTCGATCGGCGATCACGCGGTCGACCGCTCCCTCCATCGAACGCGTGTAGGCGCTGTTCAATGTGTTCACTGGGGCATTGCGATCGTCCAATGTAAGGATCGCGATACCGTCGTCATCCACGTGCAGACGCACAGCGTCAGTCTCGTCAGCCATTCTGTTCTCCTGATACGTGTTGAAATTCGGTGAGGTCGTCTGAAGAGCGTCGTTAGAGGCGCTCGACGATCGTCGCGATACCCATTCCCTCGGCCACGCAGAGGGTGGCGAGGCCGTACCGCTGGTTCCGGCGTTCCAGTTCGTCGACCAACGTCCCGAGGATCATCGCCCCGGTAGCTCCCAATGGATGCCCCATCGCGATCGCTCCGCCATTGACGTTGACCTTGTCGTCTGGGATGCCACCGAAGTCGCGCATGAACCGCATCGGAACCGCGGCGAACGCCTCATTTACTTCGATGAGGTCCATGTCGTCGATGCTGAGGCCCGCTTTGGCGAGGGCTTTGCGGCTCGCTGGAGCGGGACCCGTGAGCATGATCGTGGGGTCTGCGCCGGAAACCGCCGTGGCCAGGACGCGTGCGCGGGGCGTGAGCCCGTGTGCTTTGCCCGCGGCTTCTGAGCCGATCGCGACCAGGGATGCGCCGTCGACGATTCCCGAAGAGTTACCAGCGTGGTGAACGTGATTGATCGACTCGACGGTGTGGTACTTCTCCAGGGCGACGGCATCAAACCCGCCGAGTTCACCAATCTTGGCGAACGCGGGCGAAAGGGACGCCAAGCTGTCGACCGTCGTATCTGGGCGAACGAACTCGTCGTGGCCAAGGATCGTGACTCCGTTGACATCTTTCACCGGGACGATCGACCGCTGGAAGTATCCGTTGGCGATCGCATTGGCAGCCCTCTTCTGCGACTGCACCGCGTACGCGTCTACGTCTTCCCGGCCCCATCCCTCGATGGTCGCGATGAGGTCAGCGGAGACCCCCTGCGGCACGAAGTCGGTCGCGAATGCTGTCTGCGGGTCGGCCGACCAAGGGCCGCCGTCCGATAACATCGGAACCCGGCTCATCGACTCGACGCCGCCCGCAAAAATTAGGTCTTCCCATCCGGAGCGAACGCGCTGGGCGGCCTGATTGACCGCTTCGAGACCGGATGCGCAGAAGCGGTTCAACTGCACCCCCGAGACCGTATGGGGCAGGCCAGCCACGAGCGCGGCGGTCTTGGCGATATCCGCTCCCTGGTCATTCACCGGGGTCACGCATCCGATCACGACATCGTCGATTTCGGCCGGGTCAAGCGAAGGGTTACGCACCAGCAACTCTTTTATGAGGTCGGCCACGAGGGTCACGGGCTTCACTTCGTGGAGGGAACCGTTGCGTTTTCCACGTCCGCGAGGGGTGCGGATGGCATCGTAAATGAATGCTTCAGTCATTGGCTCTCATCATCTTCCCGCGGGACTGTGTCCAGCGTCTTCATAGTCCGACTTACTGAGGAATCGTGCGGCAAGAACGTTGTCGCTGTTGGCTCGGTGGTCTACTTGCAGGCTGGCCGACCAACTAACAGTGGTTAGCCAGCCCCACAATAACAGATTCTCGTGTGGTTGCGAACAACGTAGCTGCTAGGCGCGGGGGGGGTTAGACAATATGAACGGGGGGCGTTGGCTGTCCGTCCGGACGGCCACTATCGCCGGTCGGGCCCGCGGCGCCGGCTTGGCAGCGTCTGTCCAGGTGCATGGGTAAGGCGGCGCCCCGGGTCCTGCTGCCCGGCGGTGATGTCCGGCAATGGTCCTCGAATGGGCAAGGCGCTTTGAACCGCCGGTCAAGGCAGTGTACGAATCAGGGGCCAACCGGTTATGTCCTGGCCCGGTTCCTGCAGGAAACAGGCGTCACCTGTGTCGTCGCGGCATCTTCGAAGCTCCTGCAAGCCCCTGGCGACCGAGTGAAAACCGATCGGCGCGATGCCGCGTTCTGGCCGAGATGCTCGCGATGGGCGGCGTCGCTGAAGTCCGGATACCCGATGCCGAAACCGAAGCCCTGCGCGATCTCTCCGGCTGCGCCGGTAGCGGCCAAGGACCTCGCCCACGCCCGCCAACGCGTCAATGCGTTCCTGCTCCGCCACGGAATCCGCTACCACAAAGACACCAAGTGGACGCAGGAACACCATGCCTGGCTGCACCGCCAGCGCTTCGCCGACCAGCTCGAACAGTTCACCTGCGACGCGGACGTGGAACAGGCTGAACTGCTCGCCGCCCACCCCAAACGCATCGATAGGCAGGTCATGGCCACGGCATCGAGTTGCAGGTACGCACCGGTGATCAAGGCGTTGATGTGTCTGCGCGGCATCCAGGTAACCACTGCGTTTGGTCTGGCAGTGGAGCTTGGTGACTGGACCCGTTTCACCGGGTCCTCCATCGGTTCCTACCTCGGTCTCGTCCCCAGCGAGCAGTCTTCCGGTCCGTCCGGCAGCCAAGGTCCCATCACCAAAGCCGCAGCACCTACGCGCGCAGGCTGCTGGTCGAAGCCGCTTGGCATCACCGCCGCCCGTTCGCCCGTGCCGGTCTCAAGATGCTGCGCCAACTGGATCTGGTCGACCCCGCGACGCGGGTCCGGGCACTGGAAGCGAACCACCGGCTGCACCGTAAATGGGAGCATTTCGACGCCCGGAAGATGAAGTCCGTCAAAGCCATCACCGCCGTAGCCCGGGAACTCGCAGGCTGGTGCTGGTCGCTGGCAGCCCCGCTCCAGCGAAGAGAACCCATGGAAGCTGCCTGACCCCAAGAGCGCGCCCAACCAACCCCAGGCGCCAGTGACGTGGCAAGCACGCGGAGCAAACCGGGGATGCGACTATGGGCAGGCGGCCGATACCCGCCGACGCTCGGCTTTAGACACCCGAAACGCTCCGGCCGAATAATCGTCATGCGGTAACCAACCCGCGAATATCAGTCTGACCATGCCAGTCGAAAAATGACTCGCCGCCACCAGCCGGCTACCGTGTCGAGCACAAAGTGAGCGGTCCCGGAACCAAAGAACCGGGAGCCGCTCACCTATGATTCCTGACAACCGAACCTACATATCAGTCATAAGTGATCTGCACGGGGTCGAGCGGCGTGCCTACTTCGTACACTCCGCCGAAAAGTTCAGTTCCATCCCACAACAGTCGGGCGTCGAACGCGGTCACCCGCCCGGCATCGTCGGTCGAGGAGGGATCGAGTTCAGCGATAGTCGAGCGTGCGTTCTCCGCGGCGCCGACTCGCATCGTCAGCACCGTCCTCGCCTCGTCACGCTCAATCGCCGGGTCTGCCAACAGGAGGTCGATCATGCCGAAATGAGCATGGAAATCCAGCCCGCCAGCAAACTGCAGGCGTGAGGGGTCGAGCGACTCGGTGTGGGCTCGGCCGAATCGCACCGTACCTTCCGTGGCAATAGCTGGCTCCAGAACACTGATTACTCCGCCTGAGCCCTGGATGTATCGGATGAAGCTCGCCTTCACGAACCATTTCATGGAGTGCGCCGAGCCCATAAGTAACCCTCGTTTCAGCTGTGCGTGTATGCGGCCTCCGCATGACGACCGTGATTCGGATGCATCCGACGAGCAGACTGAGAGTGATCTTATAGGCAAGCCGTGGCGAAACCAACAAGATGTTCGGAATCACCCATAAACTAGGCGGTGTTTGCTTTCATCAGGGACACGCGGCTCACTCCGGAATCGCGGCGCTGAGAAACACGGATCGGGGTGCGGACCTTATGGGATCACGACTGACGTCGGCGGAACGCCGCCTGCAAATTCTCGCTGCCGCCAGCCGATTAATCCGACTCAACGGCTACCATGCGGTCGGGATGAGGGAGATAGCGGAACAAGTCGGCATCCGGGGTCCCTCCCTGTATAAGCACTTCGAGTCGAAAGGCGCGATCCTTGAGGCAATCATTGAGTCCGTTACAACCGATTTCATTGAAGGCCGAATTACTGCGTTGGTAACCGGGGAGCCTGTCGCTCCCCAACTCCGCTCACTCGTCATCGAACAACTGCTCTACCTTGCTGACAACAGGGACGCGCTCGCCGTGGCAGAGCACGATCTGCTCGCCCTTCCTGAGGAATCGGTTAGCCGCATCCAGAATCAGCGGCGACGCTACCAACGAGCGATCACGGATCTTATTGAGGAGGGCGTGGCCTCCGGCGAACTGTCATCCTCGGATCCCGCACTCGCAGGTTACGCATTCTTCGACCTCATCAACGGTGCGGCCAGATGGTTCCGGCCCCGAAACGGCCTGGAAGCGTACCAACTCGCGGAGCAGTACTCGCGCATCGTGATCGATGACATGCTGGGGCCGGTTCGGTAGCCGCGCCACACGCCGGACTGAGCGACACCAACCTGGGCGAGCAAGCTCTGAAAGAACCAGTAGCGGGATCACCACGCAAGACCGCCGCGTCGTGGCCCGGGACGACGCCGACGGTCTGGAGTTTGTCGTCGTACTAATTTGACCAGAACCGAGGGGCCGTCGGGGAATGGATCGCATGTCCCGACAACACACTTGCAACGATCCGAGCGTGCTCCGTCGCATTTTGCACGCACTCAATACGGATGCGCTGTCCAGACGCGTACTTGCTCTCAAACGCGGCAACGTCCGCATAGACGTCCGGAACGGGGTCATGCACTGATCATCAACGAGTACGCCGTTGCCCACTTCAGCACGCATCCTGCTGCACTTCCGTAATTGGGCCGAGACCGGTTCCGACGAGAGCATGGTCCGCCGGAATGAGCTCACCGCTGGCGAACCGTACGCCGGAAAGCCGATCTCCGACGGCCTCGAATTTCTTGAGCACGACGCCCAGTCGAACATCCACACCGGCCTTGCTGTGCAGGTTTGCAAAATGGCGAGACACGGCAGGGGAAGTCACTCGCGCAAGAAAGCGCTCTTGTGCCTCGAGAACTGTGACGTTGAATCCCATCTGACGAAAGACCGCCGCCGCTTCCAGGCCGATGAAGCCGCCTCCCACAATGACGACATTCTTCAACTCGCCGCCGTGCATCTGTCGCTTGAGGTGTTCGGCATCTGCGATGTTCCGCAAGACGTGTAAGCCTTTCAGATCGGCGCCGATCACGTTGAGATTGCGCGCCCGCCCGCCGGTGGCCCAAACAAGCGCGCCGTATTCGATTCTGCGGCCGTCCTGCGTGGTAGCCATCTTTTCAGCGGAGTCGACCCGCGAGATTCGCTCGCCAAGGCGGAGCTCGATGGGAGACTCATCCCAGTAACTAGCGTCACGGAAAAGAAAGCGAGAGACATCTTCTTCGTCTTTGAGGTATCCCTTTGATAGAGGCGGTCTCTCATAAGGAATGTGTGTCTCGTCACTGAAGAGAGCAACGGTTCCGGCGAAGTGCACCTTCGCTAGCGCCATTGCCAAACCGACGCCGGCGTGACCAGCCCCAACGACCACGACGTCATAGCGCTCGTTCATAGTTCTTCTTCGCGAACACGCACTTGGAGGCCGTCCATGTCGTCAGTCAGCTTTACCTGACACGAGAGACGACTGCAGTCGGTAACATGGTCCACCATCTCGAGCATGTCGATCTCATCGGCGCCAGCAGGGGGGACTCGGTCTTTCCACGATTCGTCGACATAAACATGACACGTACCGCAGCTCAGCTCGCCCCCGCACTCACCGATGATTCCTTCTACATCGTTGGCGACAGCGATCCGCATCACGCTCTCGCCGGGCTCGAAGTCAACGGTCTTCTTCTCACCGCTGAAGAGTTCAAACAAAACGTGACCCATGGTTATCTCCTGTAACTTGCGGCAGTTCTAACCTAATGAACTGCGAGTGCTTCGCTACGCGAGCTTGCGCAGCTGGTTGACGGCAGACGGCTTTCAAGTCCTGCGGGAGGCCAGCAACCTCTTCGCCGTTGAATGGTTGTTAGCTACAATTCCTGACCGCCGGGCGGAAGTCCAATGCATAAAGTATTCTGTTTCGATGCGTTGCGCTTATAAGGGTCCCCTCGGCCGAAGTGAGGAAATTAGACGTGCTTGACATCCGAAAGCTTCGGCATTTTGTACAGCTCTGCGAATCGGGAAGCTTCCAAAAGGCTGCGGAGGAACTCCACCTATCCCAGCCTGCGCTTACGAGAAGCATCCAGAGCCTAGAAAAGCAATACGGGGTCCGGCTCGTTGAGCGTGGACGGACCGGAACTCAGCCCACTGAAGTCGGGCGTCAATTCCTCCAAGACGCCAAAGCACTGCTCCACAACTCGTCCGCCGTGGAACGGACTCTTATCGAGTTTGCTCAGGGTGCATCCGGAGAAGTGCGCTTTAGCATCGGATCTTCACTTGCGCAGGGGGTGCTCCCGCTAGCCGTCGCGCAAATCGGCTCCGGGCACCCGGAAATCACTCTCAATGCCGCGCTTGATACGACCACGACAATGCTGAAGAAGCTGCTACTCGGCGAGGTTGAGTTCGCAATCGGACGGCGCCTCGTCGGCCGAGAGAGGGAGGACTCGCTCGAAGAGGTGTCGCTCGGAATAGCGAGGCCTATCTTTCAGGTGCGACCGGGGCATCCGCTTCTTGAGGCGACGGAGCCTGTCTCCGCCAAGCAATTGCTTGCTTTCCCTCGGGTTGGCGGTGGCGGGTGGTGGCGCTACTCAGTGTCCAGCCCTCTCGATCAATCGCCAACGCCGCTCAACGCGACATTGGAGATCGAGAACTTCGGAATCTTGACAGCCGTAGCTTTACGAAGTGACGCGATCCTCCTCGCGTCTCAACCACTCACGCCAGGTCTCGTGCGACTGGCAGTCGCGGACACGCACCTAGATCCCGCGGAAATAGTCTTATTGTCTCCGAGAGATCGGATGCGGTCCCCGGCCGCCCGAATCGTCGCAGACATCATCGCGCAACATGCGAGAGAGATCCTGGCGGGCGGCTAAAGGATTGAAATTATAACCAACGATTAGCGGCGAATCGAAACACAGGAGTATCCACTCAACTCTCCCCTGAACCATTTAGCTCGGAACCGTCACCACCGCATAAGAGCTCTTCGAGGAGCATGTCATCATGCCTCGATCGCCGGAATTTCGTAGTCCCGAGTTTCGATCTGATTCGGTGCAGTGTATACCGCTGCTCTCGCAAGCTCGCTCATGAAGCTTCTTTCAGTTTCGTTGCCCGACACGCACTTACCTGCGGCCGGTGACCTCCCGCGCGACTATCTCCCGCATGATCTCGTTTGTGCCGCCGTAGATGCGATGCACCCGCGCGTCGAGGAAGGCACGCGCGATCGGGGACTCGGTGACGTACCCGTATCCGCCGAACAACTGGACGCAAGCGTCGAGAATCTCCCACTCTCGCTCGGTCGACCAGAACTTCACCTTGGCGGCCTCAGCCGGCGACAGCTGCTGCTTTTGGTACAGGGCCATCGCCCGATCAACGTACGTCCAGAGAACATCGACCGTTGTGGCAATGTCGGCGATCTGGAAGCGGGTGTTTTGGAAGTCGACAACAGGCTTCCCAAACGCTTCGCGACTTGTCGTGTACTCCAAGGTCCATTCCAGCGCGGCTTGGGAGGCAGCAGCCGCCGCAACTCCGATAGAGAGCCGCTCGAGCGGCAGGTTCATCATGAGCTGCACGAAACCGTTGCCCTCTTCGCCGCCAATGAGGTTCTCATCAGGTACGAAGACATCTGTGAAGCTCAACTCAGCGGTGTCATGACCCTGAAAGCCCATCTTCTTGAGCTTCTTGCCCTGGTCGAAGCCCTCTGCACCCTTTTCAATGAGCACCAGGCTGAACGCATCCGGCCGGTTGGTGTCGCCGGTCTTGACGAACGTGACGATAAGATCAGCAGTGGTGCCGGACGAGATGAACGTCTTGGCACCATTAATTAGGTAGCCGCCGGCAACCTTTTTTGCTGTGGTGCGGATTCCGCGGAGGTCACTTCCCGCGCCCGGCTCCGTCATTGCGAGTGCCCCGAGAATCTCACCCGTGGCCATGCGCGGAAGCCACTTTTCCTTCTGCGCCTGCGTGCCCATGTGCACAAGATAGGGCACCGCAAGGTCGTCGTGGATAGCGAGGGCACCGGCGATAGAGCCCGCGCCCGCCCGTATAACCTCCTCGTAGACGACAGCACGGAAGCGGTAGTCATGCAGCATTCCCGCGCCGCCAAACTCCTCGGGAACCGTCAAACCAAGGAGACCAACCTCGCCTGCCGCGAGCATGGTCGCACGGTCAATTTCGCCATTTGCGTCCCATCCCTCGCGCCGCGAGTTGGTGGCATAGCGCCTGCAGAACTCTTTGACCACATCGCGGAAGGCGTCATGATCCTCGTCGTATATTTCGCGTTTCATTAGACCTCCAGGGATTCGTAAACAGGTTTTGGTTAGCCAGAGGCGATGGGCTCAACGCGAGCCGCAACCTTTCGCACTGGCCCGAGCATGTCATCGACGATGATGTGCGAGTACCGTTCAGCGAGTTGGCGGCGCTCTGTCTCGCTCGCCGGACGGAACCATCTGATTGCGCCGTTGATCATGTCGAAGAAGGCGTAGCTGGCAAGGCCTGGGTCTGACGAAGACAGCTCCCTGCTTTCGACGCCCTCCCTGATCAGTTCGGTGATCGCCTTTTGATACCTGCGTCGCTGGCCTTGAATACGAGCAACCGATTCGTCAGGAAGCGCCATTAAGTCATGATTCGCTACCGTCAGCGCGTCGCTGTTCGCCGCCAGGTACACCAGTTGCTCCACCACCAAGGTGTGCAGCTGCGGAGCTACCGGCGCACCGGGCATTAGAGCCCCGATCTGCTCCTCAATGAAATCGGTAGTGACCGATTCCACGATCGCCTCGAGGATCGCAATCTTGGAATCAAAATGCTTATAGAGCGAAGGTCCACGGATGCCGACCGCTTCCGCGATATCCCGCATTCCCACCGCGTGATACCCGTTCTCTCGAATGAGCCGACTTGCGGCCGCAAGAACCTGAGTTCGGCGCTCCGCAGTACTTAAGCGGGATCTCGTCAATTCTTCCTCCGTACCATGTGTCAACTCGCCCATAGTTTGGAATAGTCGACCGCTTTATTTCAGTCAGAGCCATGCGGTTCTCAGAGCTGGTGGTCTTGCTGGACCACTGCGAGCTGCTCGGACGCACGCTTTGCCCGGTCTACGAGACGCTCGCCAAGGGCACGAACATCCTCGCCACTGGTAGTGCCGGTAAATCCGTAGAGGCCGACCTGCATGACACCGTGCTCGGTATAGACCGGCGCGGCGAGCGATCGAAGATTATATTGCATCCCGTCGAGCAGTTCCGTTTGCTGCGCCAGGCCGTCACGCACCTTGCTCACCGCCGCTCGCAGAGCGCCGTCGGGTGCGGAATACCGCCGATCTCTGTGCGAGAACGTCTGCTCAAGCTCGGAATATAGGTGATCGCCCAAGCCCACGACATACCCGCGCGAGCGAGCCACGTCGGAGGCCTTCTCCCAGTTGGATCGGCCGCTATCGTCCAGCTGCCCGTTGGGATCGATCCAGTGCGCAAACTCTTCCTGAGGACCCCACGCCGCTAGGGCCAAACCTACTGGGGCTGTGTACGGGAGCCGACGTCCCACCCTCGCAGCAGCGCTCTTACTGGCTTCTGGGCCAGCACCCGCGAGCATTACAAGTTCGTCCCTGACCTTGGCCCCCAGAAAGACCTCGTGGCCGACCTCGCTGGATAGCGCCTCAAGTTCGGGCCGAATACGGTCGACGGTTGGTAAATACTCCAGCAAGGACGCTTCGGCCGTGACAAGCGACGACGGCGCGAATCGCCCATAACCGCCACGGAAGAAGACCAGTGGGAGCGAGCCACTCTCTATCTGCAGGTGCTTCACGCGAGCCAGCACATGGTAGTGGTCTCCAGCGTGTTGCACTTCATCCAGCTCGCATTCCAGCCAGGCAACGGCGCCCTCAATGATCGGAGCTCCCGACGATGCGGGCCTCCAGTCCACGCCTTCAAACTTGTCGCCGCCGCGGCGAGCAAAACTGCGGCAGACGGTTTCCTGCTCGGCGGAAAGGATGTTGACCACGAAACTCCCGCGTTCGCGAATTTTCGGCCAACTCGACGAGCCTTTGTCTGGATAGAACCCGATGAGCGGCGGGTCGAGCGACACCGAGCTGAACGACCCTATGGTCATAGCCGCGGGTTTGTCGCCGGGCAGGTCGGCCGTCACGACCACGACACCGGTGGGGTACTGACCCAGCACTTGGCGGTAAAGGTCGCGATCGATGCGTGGATCCTCGTGCGGCATTTGCTCTCCCTCGTCGGTCTAATATCGTCCAGCTATGGTAACAGTTGTTAGCAAAAAGCCGTACCCTTAAATCTTACCGATTATCTGCTAGGCTAACAGCAGTTAGCACTAAACTGCAGGGACGAAGGGCCTTCCTCTTGGGAGACGCAGTGATCGTTTAGAGGCTCTACGCACGCCCGGCGGGGGCTTGGCGAACGCAACCATTCTCGAACTCATCGACTAACCACCACGCTATCTCTGACGGTTAGCGACCGTCAGACCCATCCTTTCTTTCTAGGAGGCCACCATGGACGATTCTCACTCTGGCGACCCTTTCACCTCGGTTCTCACCGCCCCGGACGGCATCTCAGAGGATTTTGCCGACAAGGTTGTAGTCATCACCGGGGGTAGTCGCGGTCTGGGTTTGGCGATGGCTCGCTCATTCGCTGCTGCCGGCGCGCACCTCGTCATCGCCAGCCGTAAGGAGAAGGTGTGTCGGGAGGTCGCCGCTGAACTATCCGAGGTCACCGGGCGGGACAGTCTCGGTTTGGATTACCATGCGGCCTCCTGGGAAGCCGCCGACCGCCTAACTGACAATGTTTACGACAAGTTCGGACGCTGCGATGTGCTCATAAACAATGCTGGCGCATCGCCTCTATACCCCTCTCTTGTCGATGTCTCTGAAGAGCTGTTCGACAAAGTGGTCGGCATCAACCTCAAAGGTCCTTTCCGCCTGGGGTCACTCATAGGACAAAGAATGTCCGACGCCGATGGCGGAAGCATCGTCAACATATCGTCGATTAGTGCTGTGAAGCCGCAGCCCACCGAACTGGTCTATGCGGCGGCGAAGGCTGCGCTCAATGCGGTGACCACCGGACTCGCGCGGGCATATGCGCCGAATGTTCGGTGCAACGCAATCATGCCTGGGTATTTCATGACCGACATCAGCGCAGCTTGGGATCCTGACGAGTTCGAGGCAATCGCCAAGTCGCAGATCCCCCTGGGTCGCGGGGGCCAGCCCGAAGAGATCGTGGGCGCTGCCATGTATCTCGCTTCGTGCCGCTCGAGCTACACGACCGGCACGGCCATCAGGATCGATGGCGGCGCGACCCACTACACGCCATGAGCTCACAAGTTCCCGCGGACGCGCCAACGATTCCCGTCGATCTCCGCGTCCTTCAAGAATGGTTGGATGAGCAAGGGGTAGGCGAGGGCCCTATCTCGGACGCGACTCTCCTCACCGGCGGAACGCAGAATATTCTCGTTCGTTTCCGACGCGACTCCAAAGCTATGGTATTGCGGTGTCCGCCGCCCTCGAAACGAGCTAATAGCGACCGGGTCATGGAACGCGAGGCTCGGGTACTAGGCGCACTGGCCTCAACTAGTGTCCCGCATCCGAGAATGCTCGGAGCGTGCAACGACCCCGGGGTACTGGGCTCCAGCTTCTTCGTCATGGAGGCGGTAGAGGGAGAAAACCCGACTGTTAACCTTCCTGAGTGCTACAAGACCACGGAGGGCTGGCGGCACACGCTTGGCCTTTCTATGGCGGATGCGGCAGCAGCAATTGCAAATGTCGACTACGCGGCATGCGGTCTCGGCGACTTTGGACGGCTGGACGGCTTCTTGGAACGCCAGGTTCCCCAGTGGCTCAAGCACCTGGAAACCTATGCCTTTACACCCGGGTACCCCGGACCGCAGTTACCCCACCTCGACACGCTCGCCGACTGGCTCACCGAGAATCGGCCCTCGAGCTTCACGCCGGGACTCATGCACGGGGATTTCCATTTCGCCAACGTGATGTGCCGACGAGATGAACCGGGAATCGCCGCCGTCATCGATTGGGAGTTGTCCACAATCGGTGATCCGCTCATGGATCTCGGATGGTTGTTGGCGACGTGGCCCGAGGGCACAAGCGCCCCCCTGCCGCCGCTACGACTCGAGCCCTGGGAGGGCTTCCCAACTGCGCAGGAACTTGTGACGCGATACCGCGAACAGGCGGAATGTGACCTCGAAACCCTGCCCTGGTACACCGCGATGGCGTCTTTCAAACTCGGCATCCTCTTGGAGGAAACGTACGCCCGCTCCTGTGCCGGCAAGGCAGATCCTGCCGTAGGTCAGCGACTACACGCTTCGGCGATCGCACTCTTCACCCGCGCTGCCCGGAGCATCGCAGATCGACAGTGACCTCGCCTATCTAGCGCCGCCTCGCGGCCGACCACATTTCACGCAGACACCAAGGAGCAACGCAGATGGACTTCAAACACGATGAGCGAACGCAGGAACTCTGCGCAACGATGAACGAGTTCATGGCGGATCACGTTTATCCGGCGGAGGCGGTTCTTTCCGAGCAGATGGACGCGCTCGACGCTCGCTGGGCATGGACCCGCACACCGATCCTCAACGAACTCAAGACGGAGGCGAAGTCTCGCGGCCTGTGGAATCTGTTCCTCCCGGGAGCTGACGGCGGCGGCCTCACCAATCTCCAGTACGCCCCCATCGCTGAACTAAGCGGACGCAGCATGCACTTGGCGCCGCCGGCCATGAACTGTTCCGCTCCGGACACCGGGAACATGGAGGTGCTGGCAATGTTCGGCACCGACGAGCAGAAAGAAACCTGGCTGAAGCCGCTGCTCGCCGGCAAAATCCGTTCGTGTTTCGCCATGACAGAGCCGGGTGTGGCCTCATCTGATGCCACCAACATAGAAACGCGCATCGAACGCGACGGTGACGACTACGTCCTCAACGGCCGCAAGTGGTGGATTACTGGAGCACTCAATCCCGACGCAGAGATCTTCATCGTCATGGGCAAGACAGATCCGGATGCCTCACGCCACCGTCAACAGAGCCAGATACTGGTCCCCCGCGACACCCCAGGTGTGCAGATCGTCCGAGCACTCAACGTGCTGGGCTACGACGACCGAGAGCATGGCGGCCATGCGGAGATCATCTTCGACAACGTTCGCGTGCCGGCGTCTAACCTCATCGGCGGCGAGGGGGAAGGCTTCGCCATCTCGCAGGCCCGCCTTGGACCCGGACGTATTCACCACTGCATGAGGGCGATTGGAATCGCCGAACGGGCGATCGAGCTCATGTGCGACAGGGCGTCTGAGCGAGTGGCTTTCGGTCGCCCGCTGGCCGATCAAGGAGAAATTCGCGCGTGGATTGCGGAGTCTCGAATCCGAATCGAGCAGCTGCGACTCCTTGTACTTAAGACCGCATGGCTAATGGACGAGGTGGGGAACAAGGGCGCTCACACCGAGATCCAAGCGATTAAGGTCGCAACACCCGCGACTGTCCAGTGGATACTGGATCGCGCCATGCAGGTTCACGGAGCCGCCGGGCTCAGCCAAGACTTCACCCTCGCGTCATCGTTCGCGTTCATGCGGTCCATCGGATTCGCAGACGGCCCGGATGAAGCGCACCGCAATGCGTTGGGTCGCTCAGAACTGCGCCGACGCAGCGCGGCGCTCGCGAACTAGGCTCCTGAGTAGCCAACGAAAAACTAATGGGAGATGTGATGTCGATCTTAGAAACAGAGCCGACTAGCGGCCGTCAACCGTCGCCTGATTCCGCCTTACCTCTATCCGATGTTCGAGTCGTGGAACTCGGGGGGATCGGTCCCACGCCATTCGCGGCAGCCCTCTTAGCGGAGTTGGGTGCTGATGTCATCCGGCTGGACCGTTTATCTCAGGTAGGCAGCAGAGTCTCTGGAACAGGTCTGCATAGAAGTCGCCCGTGCCTGGCGGTCGATCTGAAGTCCGCGGAAGGGCGAGGAGTTGTTGAACGTCTGACGTCAGAAGCAGACGTTCTCATCGAAGGATTCCGCCCGGGCGTATGCGAGCGTCTCGGGCTCGGCCCAGAACGCCTGATGGCAATCAACGAGCGGTTGGTGTTCGCACGGCTCACCGGGTGGGGTCAAACCGGCCCCTTGGCTCAGACGGCCGGCCACGATATCTCGTACGCGGCCCTCACGGGTGCGCTTCACTCAATCGGGACTCCTCAACAACCGGTACCCCCACTCAACCTCGTGGCTGACTTCGCGGGGGGCTCGCTATACATGATCGTCGGTGTCCTTGCCGCTCTGCGTGAGCGCGACCGAAGCGGTCGTGGGCAGGTGATCGACTGCGCGATGGTCGACGGCGTGAGTTCTATGCTCACGATGTTCCACTCCTTGCTCAATGACGGCGGGTGGTCTCCCGAAAGGGGAAAGAACTCGCTGGATGGCGGCGCTCCGTTCTATCGGACGTACGAGTGTTCTGACGGTCGTTTCGTCGCGGTGGGAGCGATCGAACCGCCCTTTTTCAAATTGCTGGTGGAGAGCCTGGAGCTGCCGACCGAAATGGTCGATGAGCAAAATGACACGAGCTTATGGGAAGAGCACCACGCTGCTTTCGCGGCAGCATTCGCACGTAAATCTCGCGACGAATGGGCCGAGTACTTCGCAGGCTCCGACGCGTGCGTTACTCCCGTTCTCAACCTCGAGGAGGCTCGGCGGCATCCGCACCTGGTTGAACGTGGTGTTTTCGCCCCAGACGGTAACGGATTGGTGCCGCGATCCGCGCCAGCGTTCTCTCGCAGCGCTGTCGCCGACCCGGGTCCGGAGAGGACCGCCGGTCAGGACACGGACGCCATTCTCAGCGCCTGGGGGTTCTCACCTGGTGAGGTCGAAGCGCTGAAGACGCAGGGCACAGTCGTCCAAGCGAACTGAGCCTCCGGCAATCAACGGCACCCAGGGAACTCGTCTCTCTCAGTATCCCGCGCCCCGAGGTCTAACCTCGTGGGGAAAACCCGTGTCCGAGTCGGTGTGGTTCGGGCGGTGCCGCTGGAGCCGTTACGCGCCAAGGGCAATCGACCTGCCGAAAGTGCTCAACGACGGGCTGTCCCATTTTCCCTGACGGAAGCCCCCACCGATGACGGGTTCTGCAGACCAGTCGGTGGTCCGGCACGCTCAGACGCTTTCGTGCACTCTATCACGGCCAATCCCATCGAGGACCTGCTATGAGCCGCTCTTTGCTGACCTGGCGCGACAGCAGAAACAGGCCTTGAGGTAGGAGGGTTCGATTTAGTCCAACCGATACAGTGGTGGCTGTCCAGCGACGCGGAGAGAGAGGGACTGAGCCTAAAATGAACACGGGCGGCGAGAATCGCGAAACGCGCCCCGGCGGGCGCACTCGCCGAAACACCGAAGCCATACATGGGGCAGCGCTTGCTCTTGTTGAACGTTTTGGAATGGACTTTACCCTTCAGCAAGTCGCCGATATTGCCGGAGTCAGCCGCCGGACGATTCAGCGTCGATGGGTCGACAAGCATGCCGTGATAGCGGACGCTCTCACCGAGCACAACAGCTCGCTGTCGTTCGTGGTCTCAGGCGAGTTCAAGGCGGATCTTCGTGCATTCATGATTGCGTTCCGTGACCTAAGCGACAATCCTGTTGAGATCGCGATCCACGTCCTTATCGCGACATCTCATGGCACCGATTTCGCTCGTGCGAGCCAGAAGAGTTGGCGACCGCATCGAGACTTTTCATCGGCAGCGCGCGCGCCCGCGGCGAGATTGGCGTGCACGTGGATACCGAGATCTTCAGCAGCTTAACTATTTCGCCGATCGTCGCGGCAGCAACGATCTCCCGAGAAACCCCCTCACCGACGTGCAGATCGATTCAGTGCTTGAGCACGTCCTGGAGGGAGCAAAGCCTCGATAGCCGGCGGCGACACCGACCGGTGACAGCAGTACCGCCGCCCGTGCCCCCACGACCTTCAGACGCGGCAGCCAGAGGCGAATAAGCCCAGTGGTACCAAAGCGACCAGTCCTACCGGCCGATAGCAGCCAGCGGGACTGACATGCGAAGGAGTTATTGGACAAAGGTCGCAACGTCTTCCAAACAAAGGGTAGCCAGAGGGCCATTTAGCAATTCCGAGTGTCGCGACCGAATCGAGCGGTTTTCCCTTGTCACGGCTACAAAGGCGCGGTCCGTGTAGCGGTTGATCAGGTCGACGATCGACCGCATCGACCTGAGCGATCCTGTGGCGAGCAATCTAGACTTTGCGACGAATGGTCTATTGTGCAGGCCGGACAGGCTCTAGTATTTCAGCCACTGCGGTCGCGACGCTGCACAATCGATCGCGTCTCAACCCCGGTCGTATCCTTGCGGCGCAGCCCTTGATCCGGTCTGGCTGGAACGTGCTCCGTTCCGCCCGGTAAAAGACTAGACGACTCCAGTCGTGTGGATCGAAGGCTGCTACACCGTCCAAGGCTCGAATACCGGCCGGCACCCGCTCAGGCTAGGCAGTCCCCCATCCCACCTGGTGCAACCCGTCAGCCCTCGCTCATTTCGCCCCAGCGACCGTCGACGGCGAAAGTGACTGGCGCTTCGTTCATGTCCTCTGTCACCTCTCGGCCGGTGCCGGTGGCGTCTCAAACTGCAATATCGGGGAAATCCGTGCCGTAGCGTGCGCACACTGTCGACGCGTGTTCGTTCGACAACTGACGCTCCTTCTCGCAATGGCGAGCGGGTGGCCGGCCAATTCGATCTCAATGCGCCGAGGTTACCCGTCAACGCCCATCGCACCGCAGGTTCGATACCATGCCCATCCTTCTCACATATAGGTAGAGAGTGCTAATTACCATGACAGCCGTGAGGGCGGCTGACAGGCGAACATTCATTAACAGCCGCTGCGGTTGGGCGACAGCGCCGTCAGCGACCCCGCTTGGGTGTTGGACGGCCGCTCAAATCCGAACCGTTCGCGCAGGGTTGAAGACTCGTACTCTGTGCGGAAGCGCCCCCGACGCTGAAGTTCTGGCACAACGAGTCGCGTGAAGTCGTTCAGCTCTTCTGGCACTCCCTGGAGAAGTACAACGAAACCGTCACACGCGCCGGAGTCGATCTCCGCTTCCATGTAATCGGCGACCGTCTTGACATCGCCAACGATAGTTCCAGGTCCGCGGTACAAGCTCAGCAGTTCTCGAATGGTCGGCTTGGTGCCATCTGGCTTGCGGAATGACAGAACCGCTTCTCGGTATCCCTGGATGCGGGAGCTCTGCCCGAGGTCGTCCGGCAGAGGTTCGTCGATGGGATAGTCGGCAAGGTCGAGGCCCAGCATTGTGGAAATCTGGCCGCGGGCGAGGTCGGGGTGTAGGTGCTGCTGCAGCCAGTCCCACTTTGCCTCGGCTTCAGAGCTCGTTTCTGCCACCACTGGCATGAGCTGCGACAGCGTCTTGACTGCGCCTTCTGGGCGTCCGCTGTCGGCTGCAACCTGCAGGATCTCTTGGCGGTACCGAATGGCTGCTTCCCCATTGAGAGGAGTGAATACGAGCTCTCCCTCGCGGCCAGCCAGTTGCTTGCCGGCGGGCGAGCCTCCCGCTTGAGCAATGACCGGGTGCCCCTGCGGCGGTCGCATCACATTGAGCGGCCCTCGAACCGAGTAGTTTTCGCCCTTGTGATTCAGCACGTGCATCTTGGCGGGATCGTAGAAAACCCCGTTCTCTTGGTCGACGACGTACGCGTCGTCTTCCCAGCTGTCCCACAAGCCCTTGACGACGTCAATGAACTCTTCCGCGCGTGCATATCGCAGCTCAGACGACGGCGGATCCGCCTCCCAGAAGTTTGAGATCTCGTTCGGGATACCAGACGTCACCACGTTCCACCCGATGCGCCCGCGACTCGCGTGGTCCAGGCTCGCGAACTGTCGCGCGAGGATGTACGGCTGGTGATATTCCGTGTGCGCCGTCGCAATCACACCGATGTGACTGGTCGCGCTGGCCATGACTGTCGCAAGAATGGTTGCATCCCACACCCCGACCTTGGCCGTGTGGTGGCGCAGATGCTCGGGAACCGTCCATAGTGCCATGTTGTCTGCTAGAAAAACTGCGTCGAGCTTCGCGTTCTCCGCCGTGATGGCGATCTCGCGCCATAGGTCTGGATTCCAGATGTCGTTGCCGACCGTTCCAGGTCTCATCCAGGAGGCCCAGTGCCAGCCGCCAGCGTGCGGCATGGCGCAGAGCGCGATCTGCTTCTTGGTCATAGTCTGCTCCCAATCGCTTTGATGCATTCGAATCGAGGACTGCGCATCAACCGAACGCCCCGATGAACCAAGGATAACAAGTGTTAGCCAGCGGACACAACGGCGTCCGCTGCCACTGCCGCTTTGATGAAGACCCTGCTATAGGGTCAGGACACGAAAAGGCCTTTTTCCCGAAGCACTGGAGCGAGAGCGGGACTAGCAGTAGCCACCTCGAGCTCCATGAGCTCGCGCAGGCTTCGAACGTAGGTCACGTCATCGCTGTCTGCGGCCAGTTGTTCTGCTACGTCAGCCCACCCCTCGGGAGTATCCGAGGTAGGACGAATTGGAGGCAGGACTGCGAACTCTCCCCGCCGGGCATGTCCGCCACCGATTCGGAATGTCTTCATCGCGGCAGTGCTCGCGGTTGTGTCGGGGTGCACGAGCCACGCAACGAAAGCAGCCACGCGTTCACTCGTAAATTCGTCGCGCATGACTGCACCCACTTCTGGGGTCCACGTCATGTTGCTCTGCTGCAGCGGTGTCCATGCTGTCGGCAAGAGGCTATAAACCCGGATGCCAACGCTCTCCCCCTCGTGCGCAAGGGTATTACTCAACCCCCATATCGCCGCTTTTGCGGCTCCATACGCAGAGCTGCGCGGGGAGCCGAGTATTCCGGTCGAGGCTATGTTGATCAGGCGCCCCGCACTGGATGCTGCCAGATGGGGCCACGCTGCGCGAGAGACTTCGACGGTGCCTCGAAAACTGGTGTCGAACACTCGCCACCAGATGTCCGGGTCTTGGTCGGCGAAGTTCCCTCGTTCCGCGATCGCGGCGTTGTTGATAACAGCATCGAGTCGACCGAAAGCGTCGATTGCTGTTCCGACGACGCCATCCGCCTCTCCCACCACACTGTGTGTATCGGCGACAGCTCGGCCGCCCTGGCTCTCGATTTCGGCGGCGACCGACTTAGCGTTCTCTTGATTAATGTCGTTCACAACGACGGCTGCGCCCCGTGATGCCAAGAGGAGAGCATAATCGCGCCCCATCCCCCGGCCGGCGCCGGTAACGAGAGTTACTCGGTTCTCAAAAGTCAACATGTGATACCTTTCTTCGTGGGATTTTGGCTGATGACATTTCCCGCAGTAGGTGTGGTCATGCGTCGATGCGGGGCGCAGGAGCGCGGCGAGGATGCTTCCCCGTTCTGCCTGCAGGAGTGCCACCGGGTGGGGTGGCTGAGCACGTGCGCCCGGTGCTCTGATCCCGGCGACGACCCGGTTCCCGATGTTGTTCGGCGTGACGCCATGCTGCGCCCGCCAGACTCAGCGATCTCTGCCGCCACGGCCTTCGGTTGCTAGTGCCGGCGACGACCACGTTCGCGCCCTCGGCGGCCAAAGCTAGGGCAATCGTCTGCCCCATTCCGGTACCGCCGCCGGTTACTACGGCAGTACGGCCTTTGGAATCCTTCATTTGAACACCTCTCTGATGCGACATTGGACCAGCGGGGTTGATTACTTGGGAGCAGAAAGAGACCCGCGATGGGCGCGACCGGGATGGTTTGTCGGCAGCGACGGCCCGCGACCCGGGAACATCTTCTCGCGCAAGGTTCCGGGCGCGTATTCCCGCTGCATCAGACCTCGGTCCTGCAAGACCGGCGCGACGTGTTCAACGAAATCACTAAAGGTCCCCAGCAGCGACTTGTAGACAAGATTGAATCCACGGACACCGACTGCTGCGAATGCTTCGATTTCATCCGCGATCGTTTCGGGGGTGCCACAAATGGTGACGGCTTTCGAAGCGGTCAGCTTAAACAGGTCCGCAATAGTCGCGACCTGACCGGGTGGCGCCTGATCGATGACGCCCTGAATGCCACTTCGCATCCCAGTCAGGGTGCCGACGATATCCCGCAACGGCGTGTCTGTCGGAAGGCCCGCTAGCCCCTCGCCAGCTGCGCCCCAACGAAGCATGATTTGCGCTTCGTCGTCCTCCCACGCCTCGATCTCGCGACGCTTACGCTCGGCCTCCTCCATCGTTGAGCCGACTACGAGAGCCACGGCCTCAATGGGGAGAACGTCGTTCGATGAGCGCCCTTGGCTTTGCGTCCTCTGGATCAGGTCGGTGACCCTAGGCGCAGATCGCTCTGGCCTACCGGACATGAGGAACGCCCCCTCAGCATGGCGAGCCGCGAAATTCATACCTGCTGCTGAGGATCCCGCTTGTACCAGAAACGGTGTTCGCTGCGGTGACGGTTCAACGAGGTGCGGGCCCTCCACTCGGTAACGTTCGCCGACATGGAAGATCTTGTGGAGGCGCGTCGCATCGACGTACTTGCCCGATGTTGCATCGGCAACGACCGCGTCGTCGTCCCAGGATGCCTCCCAGAGCTTGTACACCACCTCGAGGTATTCCTCGGCCCATCGATAGCGCTCGTCGTGGTCGACGAGGTCAGGCAGTCCCATACTGCGAGCACCGTTCGCTGAAGCGCTCGTGACGATATTCCATCCGACGCGTCCCTTCGTGAGATGGTCCAGGGTCGAGATTTCTCTCGCAAAAGCGAACGGATGCTGCTGAAGAATCGATTTCGTGTAGATGAAACCAAGGTTCTTCGTGGCATGCGCCATTGCGGATATCAGCATGCCGGGATCGCTTATGGGGAACTGCACGGCGCGCTCGGCCAATGGCTGCCACCCGTTCTGGTAGTCGCCGTACATCCCGAAGACATCGGCGAAGAAGACCGCATCCAGCTTTCCAGCTTCCGCCAGTTTCGCGACATCTACCCACATGTCAAGATCGTTGTAGTCTCGCGCTCGACTTCCCGGCTCTCGCCAAACGCCCGGGTTGATGTGGCCCGGCGTATTCATCACGAAGAAGTTGAAGATCAGTGGTCGATTCCCAGTCATTGCGTTCTCCTTCAAGAGTCCTGTTTGGGACTCAGCATTCGGTCCTGAGGTTCTCGGTCGGCCGCCCTGTAGGTGGGGGCTGTGTGCGATTGTTCCCTGGAACTTCTCCGATCCTGGAACCTCGAGGAACACAGGATTGCCTTCCAACCCGGTGGAATGCACGAGGTGCTCAGGTCCCAATGCGCGGCGCACGCCATCGTTGTCGACGACGCTCCAGGTTTCCGTCTCCCGGCCGTACTTCGCCGACACAGCAGGCGATGACGTCCAGAGATCGATCTCCATGAATCGCACGAAGGACTCTAGCCAGTCGGCAAAGTCGTCCTTCTTGGAGAACGGCGACCAGTTCGACGGGTAAGGCATATAGGGCAGCTGAGAGTAAAACTTCGGATCGTGCAGACTGAGCCCGCTGTACCGGCGACGCCAGTTATTCCCTGCTCGATGGTGCTTGTCGACTACCAGTGCGTCAATTTCGCGCTCTCCGAACCGCGAGGCCAAAATCAATCCGGAGTGGCCGGCTCCCACGATCATGACTTCGGGGTCTTCCCGATGTGCTAGATCGGCAGGACCTACATCCGCTTCTCGCTGACCGGCCGCCTTCGGAGTGTTGCACTTCTCGAGGGCAGTGTCTGCGATAAACACCGAAATCGGCGGATGATCGCGCAGCCATGCTTCGGCCCGGCGTTCGATATTCTGCAGCGAAGGCTCAGCTTTGCGGGAGAGGGTGTCTTCGGTGGTCATGATTCCCTCCCCGAAGTCCGTCGCGGTAGTTCGTCCACCTAAGTTTCTCCTCGTTGAGGACTTCGCCGGCACCGTATTTAGGGCCCGCCTCATGCGCGCGAAGCCGTGGAGAGTCCCGCGCCCTGTTTTGACGGTGGCAAGCAGTCGCGATGCATTCTGAGGCCGCGCCCCTAGCCAGTCTCTAACCATGGTTAGCTTAATGTCAACTGGAGCCGCCCCCAGTCGAGTTAAACTGCTATGAGCCTTGACGCGGCTGCCGCTTTTCGCGCGAGGCCTAGATGAGAAATTCCTAATCGGTGTGGGCCAGCCTGGCCGCTTTTAAAGTGAGGCGGAGAGTGTTAAGCCTCGTATGTGAACCCAAAACTAAACACTCCAAGTTCGCACCCTTGGCACCGGACGCCTCATCGCCCCGGAACAGCGTCTCATCCTCGACGAAGACGCGGAATCTGCTCGAACAGCAGGGCGCCGCTTCCTCTCGCGATACCTCGCGCTAACGAACTACCGACGCACCCTCGAGAGTCACGGCTTCACAGCGCAGGACCTCAACGGCGGTGCAACCAACGAAGCGGTCGATGCCCTCGCTCCTCACGGGTCGGCTGCCGAAATCGCCGGCGCAGTCCAGGGGCATCTCGAGGCCGGAGCGGACCACGTCTGCGTGCAGGTCTTGCCGTGGCGCGAAGACCCTCTGCGCACGCTTCAACCGCTTGCGCACGAACTGGGTCTCTAGCTCAACGCCTCCATAAAGCGGGTAAGTTCCACCGTGAAGACATCGTTGTCGTCCCCTGCGATCATGTGACCGGCGGAAGTTACATCGACCCGCTGTGCATGCGGGATCAGGTCCAGCATCTCTTGCATGCCTTTCTCACTCACAATGTCGGAGTGGGCGCCGCGAACGAGCAGAGTTGGCACATCAATATTCTTGGCCGCGCGCTGTGCTCGTTCTTGCCTGACCTCGCGCTCCGGCTCGCTGTCAATCTTCAGGAACGCGGGGTCCCAGTGCCAGCGCCACCGACCGTCGGCATGCTGCAAGAGATTCTTCCGCAGCCCATCGAGTGATTTTGGTCGCGGGCGAAGCGGGTTATACGCCGCGATGGCATCCGCAGCCTCCTCAAGTGTGGCGAACCCGTCCGGCGCTGCGGACATAAATCCTTGGATTCGCGCGATTCCTTCGGGCTCTGAGCTAGCGACAATATCGACCAGCACTACCGCTCTCGCCATAGGCCCACGTTCGCCCTCGCCGATAAGCGTGGTCATGCCGCCCATGGAGGCGCCCACCATCACGGGTGCCTCCCCGATCAAATCGATCATCGCCTCCGCGTCGTCGATCGATGCCGAGATGGAGTAGTCACCGTCAGAGGCCCACCCGCTGTCGCCATGACCTCGGGCATCGAACGCATAGGTCGACCAGCCAGCACGCGCGAGTCGCTCCCCCGTGCGATGCCAGGAATACCTACGCTGGCCGCCGCCATGCAGCAGTAGAACGCTTCCGCGGTTCTCGCCCATAGCTGGCCAGTGATCCCCGACGAGATCGATCCCGTGCGATTCTGCGCGAACGAGTTCCGGATGCACCATCAATTTCTCCTCAATGGAAGTTGCGCCAGCAAGCTACCAGCTGTTATCCAGCACGATACCCTCATGACTGCATAGGGTCATGACTGTCGCCCTCTGGCCCATTCCTCGATTTCATCAAGTAACGACGGATCAGTCAGCGCGCCGTCTACTGCGACCATATTCCGATCGGCGCCGGCAAGCATGCGCTTGACGGGCACTTCCAGCTTCTTGCCGCTGCGCGTGTACGGAATAGCGCGTACCTGGACAACCGTGTCGGGTCTATGACGTGGGGATAAAACCGTTGCGAGATGCGTCTCGACGTACGCACGACGGCCCTCCGTTAGCGAGCCGTCCGCCACTTGGACGAAACAGATTAGTTCGCCCGGCCCGCCGTCCGCGTCCTCGAGGTGCACGACGAGCGAATCTGAGATGAATGGCAACTCTGCGAGCGCTGAGTAGAACTCACTGGTGCCGAGTCGAACCCCAGCGCGATTCAGCGTCCCATCAGAGCGTCCGTGGATTTCACAGGTCCCGTCCGCCCCGAAGGTCACCCAGTCACCATGACGCCAATAAGGCGGAAAGTTATCGAAGTAAGAGTCTCGCAGTCGATGGCCGCCCGGGTCGTTCCAGAACTTTATCGGCATGGAGGGCATCGGCGTCTTCACCAGGAGTTCGCCCGGCTCATCAACGACGGTTCGTCCGGCATCGTCCACCGCAACCGCTCGCACGCCGAGATACGAGCACGACATCTTCCCGGAATAGACCGGAAGGATCGGCACACCTCCGACGAACGCACCGCACACATCGGTCCCCCCGGACCCGGACTGGAAGTACAGCTTGTCGCCCCAGGTTTCGTTGACCCATTGATATCCACGCCGCGGAAGAGGTGAACCCGTGGAAGTTAGTACCCGAATAGAGACGCCGAATTCCAGAGGGTCCACCGACGATTCCATTGAGGACATCAGGTATCCCGCACCGCAGGAAAAACTTGTAGCCCCGCTAGCGGCTGTTATGCGCCACAGCTCAGCGGGATCCGGATGCAGCGGATCACCGTCGAACGTCACGATCGATGCCCCGACAAGCAGGCAGGAAACTAATAGGTTCCACATCACCCATGACGTGGATGAATACGCGAAGTATCGGTCTCCAGGGCCTAAGTCGCCATGGAAAGCGTGTGCTTTCAGCTGTTCGAGAATAATCCCGCCATGAGAATGGACGATCGCCTTCGGCTTGCCAGTGGTGCCCGAAGAATACAAGATCCACAGAGGGGTATCGAAGGGTAGCTGCGTGTACTGAGGCGTTGCGTCCTCGGAGAGCAAATCGCTCCAGCTCCGCCGACCTGGCTCGACGGAACCGCACGCGACGGAACTGTGTAGGTATGGCACAGTCACAACTTCGCGGATAGTCGGGAGACAGCGCACCAGCTCTTCGATCACGTCTGTCCGGTCCATGTACTTGCTCCGAAAGTGATACCCGTCGGCAGCGATTAGAACCACCGGCTCAACTTCTTCGAATCGATCTCGCACGCTGTCGATGCCGAACTCAAGGGAGCAGGCAGTCCAAATCGCACCGATGCTCGCGCACGCGAGCAGGCCAACGACCGCCTCAGGAATATTTGGCATGTATGCCGCGACCCGGTCGCCAGCATTCACTCCTAAGGCCCGAAGGCCCGCGGCGCAACGCGCGACTTGACCCACGAGTTCTCCACGCGTAAGGAATACGGGCTCACGGGTCTGTGAGTAGCCTGCCACGAGGGTCTCCGTGGGGTCACCTCGCAACGCGTTTTCGGCAAAATTCACGTGTGCGCCAGCAAACCATTGTGGGCGCATAGGGTCGCTACCCTGCTGGATGGCTGGCCCGTCGCCGCGCTCTCCGATCACGTCGAAGTATGACCAGATTGAGTCCCAGAAGTCGGACGGATGTTCAACCGACCAAGTCCAGAGGGACTGGTAGCCCGACGCTTCGAACCCAAGGTTTGATCGGACCCAACTCATATACGAGGAGATCTTCGAACCGTCTTTGAGTTGAGTCGCCAGCTCCCAACTTTCACTCGCCAATTCGTGGCCGCCCTCTCCCAAGTCGCTTCATGTCGCGCCATCCAGGCTTTCGGCTAACGAACTCGGCTAGTCAGCGCGCAACGAGGCGGTATAGCCCATCCTCGTGCTGCACTGATGTCATGTGCGGATTGTCAGGCAGGTCGTACGGGATGTCTAGACGTGGATCCAGACGCAAGATCTTCCAGCCGTCTTCTTCTCGAACCACGTCGACAAAGTAGACCCCCGTGAGCGCAAGTCGAACAGTATTCCCATCGATCAAGTACAGCTGCTCATAGACTCGTACAAGGGCAGTGTTCGCATCAACCGCATCAACGATGGGATTAGTTAAGACGTGGCGACGACGCGCTGAGTTCGACTTATGAATCTTCTCGTATAGCGCACGAATGCTGTCATGACCCTGGGCACCCAGGTGTCCTGCACGGTTGGAATGGCATTCAGCCACGCCAGCCGCATTCCGATTGTCGTGTTCGTAGCAGAAGCGGTATATGACATCGTGGATCGCGAGTATGTCGTCGCTTGAAAACTTCATTGAATTGACCACCCTCTGTTCGGAGCCGCCTGCCGCCACGGCAAGCGACACTCGCTGCTATCGCAGCCTAACAAAGGTTAGCGTGACGCGGCGTGCGCTACCCGACGGCACCGCGTGTCGCCGTCATAGCAGCCGAGGTCGGCCGCAGCTTCAATATTTAGGACGAATCGAATGGGGTGCACGATAGCGTCGGCTTTGACCGTTGACAACGCTTCCGCATTATTGGAGGCTAATGGATGTTAGCGCGCGGCTAGGGTCGCAGAGAATCTGATGGAGGGTCCGCAATGACTGAAACGGCGCGGCGAGGGTCCGCAAAGACTGAAACGGTGCAACGCTGCCAGATCGGGGAAGTTGTCGTCACCAAGGTGGTTGAGGCTGTATTTCATTCGCAGACCGAAATCTTGCTCCCTGGCACCTCCGCCGAGCACCTTCTAGCGAACCGAGACTGGCTTTCGCCTCATTTCATCGACGACGAAGGCAAGCTCCTCATCTCTATGCACTCGCTGCTCATTGATGCGGACGGCAAGAAGATAGTTGTGGACACCGGGGTCGGCGACGACCTGCCGACCGGATTCGAATACATGATCGTCCCCGGTCATCAATACCTTCGAGACCTGGAGGCAGCCGGCTTCGCACCAGACACGGTCGATTATGTTGTCAACACGCACCTTCACGTCGACCATGTGGGTTGGAACACTAAGCGCGAGGGCGAGCGCTGGGTCCCCACCTTTCCCAACGCGCGGTACATAGTTGCTAGGGAAGCGGTGGATGCGTGGCGCGAAAGCGCGGATTCCGGGCAGGACTTTCTAGGAACTGTGAACACGGTTCAGCCTTTGCTCGACGCGGGTGTGGTCGACCAAGTGGAACCAGATCATGTTTTGACCCCGAGCGTGCGGTTTGTCTCCACCCCTGGGCACAGCCGCGGGCACTTCTCCGTCGAAATCGTTTCGGGCGGACAGCGAGGTCTCATCACTGGCGACGCTTCGCACCACCCCGTGCAGTGGATCGGCCTTGAGTGGGGTTGCAGGTCAGACATCGATGTAGAAGAGTCCACTCGTACTCGTCAACGGATCTTAGACGAGTGCCTAGACACTGACACCCTGATCATGGGAACGCACTACGCAGGCGCGGTGGCAGGGCGCTTGACGACCACGCCGGATGGTATTCGCTTCGTCCCGCTGGCCAACTGACTCACTTTGGCATCTACCTACGGCCGCTGACCTTGCGGGCGACCATCTCGCGCATGATTTCGTTCGAGCCGCCGTAGATGTGATGCACCCGCGCGTCAAGGAAGGCCCTCGTCGAAGCCGGCCGCTCCCTTGTCGATGAACACCAGGCTGAAAGCATCCGGCTTGGGACTGCGAGGTCGTCGTGGATGGCGAGCTTGCCGGCGACGGAGCCTGCCGCCGTTCCCGTTTGCCACGACATGGCCTAACGCTCGTTAGCTCTTATCAATTATGACGTAAAGCTGCCGACCCGAACGTGCTTGCCGCACCCTGTTGCCGCAAAGCAATACCTCCGGGAACAGTGATTCGTTGCCTCATTGAAAACCTCCGGTATGGCTAGTGGTTCCAGGCCCTGTTGATTGGTTTTAGCGGGGCTGCTTTCTTTGCCAGGGCGAGGGTTTCCAGCTCCCCGGTCAGGGCCAGGATCTGGCGGGAAAGCGGGCCGGGCTTGATCCTTTTGAGCCCGGCGTTCATCTGGATGATCGGACGTTTGCGCATCTTCTGGTGCCTGATCGCGCGTTGGTGCGGCGTGGCCGGGACGTCGTGCTTCTTTCTGACTTTCGCCCCGTGGCGCTGCTTCTCGAGTAGCTTCTGCTGGGGCAGCAAGTAATTGGTGAAGACGCGGTCCAGTTCCCAGATTTCATTGAGCTTATCCAGCTCGGCGGCGGTGTCGTAACGCAGGTAGCCGACGAGTTCGCGGACGCGTGACCAGTTCTTCTGCTCGACGTGGGCGCCGTCGTTTTTGTTCCCGGGACGGGAACGGGTGAACGTGATTTCGTGTGCGTGGCAGTAGGCGAGCAGGTGCTCGTTGATGAACTCGGATCCGTTGTCGGAATCGATGCCGGTGATCGGGAACGGGAACACGGCGCTGATGTGTTCAAGGGCTTCGAAGACCCACTTGGCGGCCTTGTTCCGCACGGCCCGGTTCACGGTCCACCCGGTCGTAATGTCGGTTACTGTCAGGGTGAAACAGAATTCGCCGAAGGTGTTGCCGCCGTCATGGCCGACCAAATCGATCTCCACGAATCCCGGGACGGCGTCGTCCCATTCGGCCCAGGTACGGATGGCGATCTGGGATTTGAGCAGCGTGCCGGGCTTGGTACGCGAGCGTCCCCCGCGGGATCAGTTTGGCCCGTTCGCCGGCCAGTTTCCGGTCGATGGTCGCCGCGCTCATATGCACCAGCAGGTCGGCCTGGGCGTCACTGATCTTGATGTCATGATCGCGCCGCAGCATCGACACCAGGAACGGCATGGACGCAGCCAGGAGCTTACCGGCGGGGGCCCGGAGGACCGCCCAGCACTTGATCAGCGGCGGCAGCAGCTCCGGCCCGTAGACCGGTGTCCTGCGGGGCCTGGGCAGGACGATTTTCAGGACGAGGGCTTCTCTCAGGGCCGCCCTCGCGTAGTCGCGGTGCCAACCGGTCAACTCGACCAGCTCGTCCAGAATCTGGGACTTCCCTGCACGATCGGCGTTCTTGTAGGCGAGGGCTTTCTTCTTTGTCACAGCTTGCCGCTGGGCCATCGTTAGCTCCATAGAAACGGGCATGGTCCGCATCCGCTGCCTCACGGGTGAACCACGCCGTCAGGCGGAGGAATTCAAATGAGGCAACGTATCCGGCTACGCGAAGGTTTCTATGAGTCAACGCGCGGCACTCGCCATGCTGGCTAACACGTGTTAGGGTCCAAGTTGTCTCACAGTCGAGAATGGAGCCCCAGGTCACAAATGCGCAGATATACATCCGCGGTGGCAGCAGTAGCCGCAGTCAGCCTTCTTATGGGAGGTTGCTCCTCCGCCCCGGACGCCGACGGTGATGCTACGGGCGATGCCCTTGCCGACATGGAACCGATCGAGCTCGTATTCCACGATTACTCTCCCGAGAACGGTCCCGGCGGTCGGGACATTCTCAAGTTCCAAGCCGAGATTACTGAAAGAACTGGCGGGAAGGTAACTTTTAACAACTTCTGGTCGGGTGCGCTGTTCCCCACATCAGACACGTTGACGAGCGTCGGTGCAGGCGTCGCTGACATGGCGGCCTTCGTTTTGCAGTACGGGGGTAATGCCATCCCCGGGAGCAATTGGTTCACGGGAGCAGCTGGGATGAGCGCAAAGTCCTTTCCCGGCGGGTACCTCCAATCAATGGGAGCAACTGTTGAGCACTATGCGGCCACGGGCTTGGTCTCGGACGAACTCGCAGCCCATAACGTCGTGGAGCTCACGATCAGCGGAGCCTATCCGGTCGATATGCTCTGCACAGAATCGATCACGACCCCTGAGCAGGCAGCAGGCAAGATCGCCCGCGTGGGCGGTCCACCGTGGACGGGAGAAGTTGAGTCAATTGGCATGTCCACAGTCTTCCTTCCCGTCGCGGACAGCTACGAAGCCTTCCAACGAGGAGTCATCGATTGTTTCGCTGGGCCCGTGCCTGCCCTGATTTCAAGCGGGTTCTGGGAGATCGCGTCGCATTACATGCCGATGGGTATGAGTGGTGGTCTTGGCTCTGGCTGGATCATGAATAAGGACACGTGGGAAAGCCTTCCGCTCGAAGTGCAGCAGGTTTTCCACGATGCGGTTCCTGGTTTTCTAACCCAGAGGGTACGCACCACCCTCGAGGACTTCGCATACTGGGCGACCGAGGGTCCCGAAAAGTACGGATTGACTTTCGAGGACGTTTCACTGCTCCAGCCTTTGATGCTTGAGCATCAGCGCAGTGCCATCGCTGATCTGCCGACGTCTGCTCCGGCTAGTGTGAACAACCCGCAGGGCATGGTCGACGACTACGCCGCCGCTCTAGAGCGGTGGGCAGAGATGGTCGAAAGCCAGATCGGCGTGGAGGTCAATAACGAGCAGAGCGCTGCAGAGCTCCGAGTTGCAATGGTCGAAGCTATCGACAAGATCGACTGGGATGCATATCAGGAGCTTCTCAGAGAGACGCTCGCGCCGCACCGGCCGTCGGAATAGCCGCGACCACGCTGAGCTATAAGTTTTTGCACAACCGAAAGGAATAAGATGACCACGCCACCCAGCTGGGACGAAATCGATCAAGGAATTGCCGATCCGAAGTGGTACAAGGACGGTGAACCGCGGGCGGCTTTCAAGCGGCTTCGTGATGAAGACCCGGTTCGTTGGGTCGACTCGAAAGCGTACGGACGTCCGTTTTGGGTAGTGTCCCGCTATGAGGATGTGAAGACCATATTCATGGACCAGGTCAATTACAGTATCTATAGGGATATGCGTCTTCCTCGTAGCCCTGAACGCCTAACCAGCATGCAACTTCACGACTTGACGTACAACGCGAGTGTCGCGAGGATGGACCCGCCTCAACACACGATATTCCGCCAGCCGATGAACAAGTACTTCAGTGTCCCGAATATTTCACGGATGCGGACCAGCGTCGAGGAGGTCGTGGACGACCTGATCGCGCGTGCCGCGCAAGCGGGTCACACGGAGTTCGTTGAGGAGCTCGCGGGTGACATGCCGATGCACGTCATCCTCCAATTCCTTGGTGCGCCGCGGGAAGACTGGCACAGACTTCGCACGCTGGTGTGGCAGATCATGGCTCCCGCGGAACCACGGTTCGCGGTCGAAGGGCAGACTCCGCACGAGACTTCTACACAAGCGCGCAAAGAGCTCGCCGCATATTCGAAGGCAATCGCGGCCGAGCGCCGCCAGGAGCCGCGTGACGACTTCATTTCGGTGATAGCGGGGTGCTCGATCGAAGGGGTCCCGCTGGACGATCAGGAGGTCGCCGCCTGGGTAAACATGATCATCACCGGTGGCCTGGAAACCACTCGTAACGCCGCCACAGTCGGGCTCTGGCTCTTTCACCAGAATCGCGACCAGCTCGACCTCCTTATTGAGCGGCCGGAGCTGATGAATAGTGCGATTGATGAGATTCTTCGGTGGGTGACGCCTGCTCGTTTGCGCATGCGAGTCGCGAGGTTTGATCACCAGCTAGCAGGCAAGGAGATAAAGGCTGGCGACTGGGTCGTCCCACTCGTCTCATCTGCGAACATGGACGAACGAGTGTTTGATGACCCTGAACGGTTCGACATTCAACGAAACCCCAATCCGTACCTGTCATTCGGGGAAGGAATCCACAAATGTCTGGGGCGCCATCTCGCTCGACTGGAGCTTGTGGTCCTCTTCGAACGCTTCTTTGCAGCGTTCCCGAACTTCAGTATCCGTGACGCGGACCGTCCTGTGTGGATCGTCGACCACGTATCCAACGGGCTCGCCTCTCTCCATGTCGACCTTCACCCCGCGATGGCGAAACTCAGCACGTGATGTGGTGACAGACTCGACGACGCTGTCACCACATCCGCGCGCAACCGCAGACATCCTGCACTGACCCAGTCTGAGGTCAGTGCAGGATGTCTGCGCTGGCCTTCGTGTACGGGAGGATGTCGGACGTACGGCCGGAGGCGAGCTTGCTGACCCAGTCGGGGTCGGCCAGGAGCGCGCGTCCGACCCCGACCATGTCGAATTCCCCTTGTTCGAATAGCTCCATAAGTGGCTTGAGGCTGAGCGACGACTCAGATTCGTCCTCTCCCACGAAGGGCGAGGCGATCCCGACGGATCCGACAGCGATCGTCGGCAGGCCGGTGACGTACTTGGTCCAGCCGGCAAGGGTGCGAGCGGATCCGGTGAAGCCCGGCTGCCAAAAGCGCCGCGTCGAGACGTGGAAGAACGCGACCCCCGCGTCAACGAGCGGGGTTAGCATTTGCTCTAACTCGGGCCCGTTGCGCACGTTCTGCGCTTCGTAGTTCAACGACTTCCATTGCGAGAATCGGTAAGAGATAGGGAAGTCGCGTCCAGTGACCTCCCTGATCGCTCTGACAACCTCGGCGCCAAGACGCGAACGAGCGGCGATGCTGCCGTTATAGCGATCGGTGCGTCGGTTGGTGCTGTCCCACTTGAACGCATCGAGCAGGTAACCGTGCGCGCCGTGGATCTCGACGCCATCGAATCCGGCCTCCATCGCACCTTTCCCAGATCGCGCGAAGCCCTCAATGATCGCGTCGATAGTCGCTGTGTCCAGCGGGTTGCCGACGGGTTGCTGAGTGAGACCGATGCCGGACGGAGTAGCGACCGGCGCATCGGGGAACAGTCCGGTGTTCGGTCGGCGGGCGGGACCTTTGTGCCACAGTTGCGCAAAGATTCTGCCGCCACGGCTGTGGACCGCGTCGGTCACCTTGCGCCAGCCTGCGAGAGCAGAGTCGCCGTACGCGAATGGAACCCGGCTGGAGTCGCCCGCCGCCTCATGGTCCACATATGTTCCTTCCGTGACCAGCAGACCAACAGATGCCGCGCGCCGCGCGTAATATTCGGCTACGTCGTCACCGGGCACGTTCCCGGGAGAGAACTTTCGTGTCATCGGAGCCATCACGAAGCGGTTCGACATATTCAGCAGTCCCTGAAGGGGCTCGTACGGCGCCAAAAGGGGGCTGACGTCGACACCCTCAAGCAGCGACCGTGGGTCGGGCGAGCTCCCCGCATTTTCAGTCGTGGACGACAAAACACTCCGTTCGTTGGATTAGGCAGCGTCCCACAGTTGCGAAGAACGGGTAGCCAAAAAGGGTCCGCCACGCTTAGACTAACAGCAGTTAGCTGACGATTAGAACTATCTGTCGCCCGTATGCCGAGTGAGGCGCTGAGTGTGGGGGAATATCCATGCAATCTTCTGGCCCGATGATGTACTGGGAGGACTTCGAGCCTGGCCTGACGTTCGAACTCGGCCGACGCAGCGTCAACTCTGACGAAATCATCCGCATCGGGAGAGAATTCGACCCTCAGGTGTTTCACGTCGACCCGATAGGGGCCCGCGAGACTCATTTCGGTGGTCTTGTCGCCAGCGGGTGGCATACGGTCGGCGTATTCATGAAGATGTATGTCTCGGAACTGGTCTCCCGCACCGCCAATGTTGCAGGGCTTGGGATAGACAACCTGCGCTTCCTCGAACCAGTTCGACCCGACGATGTGTTGATCGGTCGCGCCACGGTAATTTCCGTTCGACCATCACAAGGCAAACCCGAAGCAGGAGTTCTAGTCATGGGCTGGGAGATGATCCGAGATGACGGCGTGATCGTCATGGAAGCGCGTTGCCCGTCGCTAGTGCTGCGTCGACCGAACTGAACGTTCCTGCGGAATGCCAGACCACCCGCCATGCGCAGCCGTCACCGCAGTCTCGCGCCAGGCGATGCGGCCCGGTGGATGCGTGGCGTCGCCGCCACGCATTCAATATTTCAGGCGGGGTCCGTACCCTCGTAGTCACGCTGCTGATTCGCGGGTACGTACCGCTCCTCTAGCTTGCGGACCTCTTCGTATGTTGGCTTAACGAACGCGTCGCCTTTCCCGATGAACTCCTCCGAGTCCTGCTCGGCAAAGAGGTCTTCAATGTATTCATCCACCGGTGCCATTTCCCCGGTGTTTTTCACCTTCAGTAACAGCTTCCAGGTCTCGGGAAGAGCGGGAACTGCGAATTGAACAATGTTGATGGCCTGGCCCATTGCGCTCAGTTCTGCGACTGATGGTGTGCGACCAGCCTGGCGGCTAGCGATCACATAAGCGGGGCCCGGGGTTTCAGCTAACAGCCACTGGCTTTCTTCCCATGTGCGAATCCCTTCGTAGAAAATCACGTCCACGCCGGTTTTGTCCCGGTACAGCTTTCCGCGCCGCAGCGCCTCCTCTAGCCCGCCGCCTGCTGCCCCGTACGCATCAGTTCGAGCGGTGATTACAAAGTCCCGGTCCAGCTCATCGCGAGCTTCGCACGCTGCAGCGAAGCGACCGATCGCTTCATCGTCTGAGACAAGCTCTACGCCCGCGTAGCCGCCTGTTATCTTCGGATCCCGTTGATCCTCAATGTGAATACCGGCGACCCCGGCCGCTACAAACTCCTGGACGGTCTTGCGTACGTTCTGAATACCGCCATATCCGGTGTCTGCATCGCAATAAACGGGGATATCGACCGCCTGCACGACACGCCGGGCTAAATCGACCACTTCAGTGCGAGCCACGAGGCCAACGTCGGGCATTCCATACCACCACGCCGTCATACCGCCGGAAATAGAGAACGCCTTGAACCCCGCTGCTTCGGCCATCTGAGCGTGAACCGGCATCACGCCAAACGGCATGAGCTCAGTGGTCTGACTCTCGAAAAGTCGCTTGAGGCGCGTCGTGCGACGGAGTGTGGTCATGACGAGCTCTTGGTCCCAAGCACCACGCCGACAAAGGTGCAATCCTCGTCGTAGTGATTGCGCCAAGCGTGGGGTGCGCCAGCCATAACCAGAACCGAACCTGGAGTGAGCACACGCACTTCCCCACCCGGCAAGGCAATATCTACCTTTCCGGACAGGATGATCTCGATATCTACTGTCTGCGACGCGTGCATATCGGCGTCGTCGGTAGCCACGTCGAGCGCACCGGGCATGCCTACAGCGTTGAGTTTGCCCGCGGAGTGCGCCTCGAAACGGAAGACTCCGACCTTACAGTCTCCTGGAGCGGGGAAAAGCATGTCTTTGGAGGGAGCGCCAACGTTGTCGGGCACAGAGGCTTGACCGATGATGTCCCAAAGCCACGCCGCTTCGGAAACTCCGGGTCTTTTACGAGTTGCGGCGTCCGCAGCGGGTCCTGGTTCGATGAACCGGGAAACACCGTTCTCATCGATCGCGGCGACCACTATCTGAAATTCGTTTGCTAGTGCCATTACCCATCTCCTCCTGTTCGACATATGCCGACGCCACCTGCGTCATCTGTCGTGACGCTGATAACGAGACAGCAGCGACCACAAGTCGCGCAACGCTCGCTTTCACCTAACGACGGTTAGGCGAAAGAGTAACAGAAGTCCCCGCTAATATCGCGCTGCGCATTGGGTTCGACACCGTCGATGGAACTCACTGGGAGCTAGGTCAAACTGGTCGTTTTGGGATCTTGTGAAGGTTGACAAATAGCTAACAGTTGTTAGTGTGGATCTCATTCTTCACGTGGAATCACAGCCATATACGGTGCACGTCCTGTGAAGGAACCACGATACAGAACTAGGCGGAACGACAGTCCAAAGTTAGCCGATGGGGCCAATAGCCACCGTGGCTGGGAACAATGTGCTTGCGTGGGTGCCAGGACAGTTGACGAGATGATTCCCGTTTGGCGGTATGTCGCGCGGAACCGATTATGAGTGGAAGGACGATCATGGACGACTTCAGAGGGCGCACTGCAGTGGTGACGGGGGGCGGCACCGGGATTGGCCGCGCGATCGCGCTGGCTCTTGCCGCGGAAGGTGCGAACGTTGTCGTGGCTGGCACCAGCGAACATCCCAAAGCCGTTGCGGATGAGATTGTCGCCGCTGGCGGACGAAGCCTCGCACACTTCGTGGATGTGAGGGATGTCGGCTCCGTCGAAGCCCTCGCGGACGCGGCATACAAAGAGTTTGGGTCTGTTGAGCTCTTGATCAACAACGCCGGCGTGACACTGCGTCCGTTCCGCGCCTCGTGGGACGCGAGCTTGGACGATTATCGCTGGGTTATGGACGTCAACTATTGGGGAGTCGTTCACGGCCATCATGTCTTTGTGCCTCGGATGCTTGAAACGGAAGGCGAAAAGCACATCGTCAACAACTCATCCGTGGCATCTTTGAAGTCAATCGCCGGTCACGCGCCCTACAGCGCGTCAAAGGCGGCGGTCGATGGCTTCTCACGGTGCGCGAGAGAAGAGCTCAAGACCCAGGGCATCGGAGTGAGCATCTTGCACCCGGGGGCTGTGCGCACCCCGATCGTCTCGATCGAGAGCAAGAGGCCCGCGAATGAACAGTCGGAAAACCGGAACGTGAAGCCGTGGAGCGACTACGACCAAGCGAGTAAGTCTCGTATCAAAGCGTCGGCGGGTCCCCTCCAGGGCGGAGAAGATCCCGATGTGGCTGCAGTCGAGAACGAATACATCAGCACAAACAATGTGGGCAATCTCGTGCTCGCGGGGATCCGGGCAAACATGCCTCACATCTTGACGCATCCGGCCCCCTCATCCATGCAGGCAGAGTTCGAAAGTATCCTTGCGGGTGCGCCGGCGCCACGGGTTGACTGATCGCACCGTGTCCCGTGCGGGGAAGGAAATGGGCAATATGAGCGAGCTTCGTCGCACAACCCGGCTGAAGCGACTCTTTGAGAGTCCACGCACGGAGTTGATGCCGTTTGGGGTGTTTCCGGTCCACGCGCAGATGGCTGAACACGCCGGGTTCGGCGCGTTCCACATATCGGGAGCGCTAATGGCGTGGTGGTACGGGCATCCCGACGTCGGGCTGCTCACGCGCACCGAGGTCATCGACCTCGCTCGACGGGTCGTGCAGTCGGTGGACATTCCAATCTATTGCGACGCAGACACCGGGTACGGCGGAATCCAGAATGTGCGCAAGACGGTACAAGAGTTCATCGCCGCGGGCGTCGCGGGCATTCATATCGAAGATCAACTCGACCCGAAGAAGGCCGGCAACCTGGCAGGAATCTCCCTCGTGTCGGACGAAGAGGCGATTGGTCGGCTGCGCGCCGCGTGTGAGGCAAGGGACGAGCTTGATCCCGACTTCGTGATAACAGCTCGCACTGATGGATATACCGCATCGGGCGGCAGTCTCGACGAGGCTCTTCGCCGCGGGCTGCTCTACAAAAAAGAGACAGGCGTGGACGTCATCTTTTACGAGGGGATCCGAACCTGGGAGGAAAGCAAGCGACTTCTGGCCGCTACCCCGGGACCGGCGTACGTCATCGCAGCACGGCAGGCCGGACCGACGCCGCCTGTCGCAGAACTCAGTGCCATGGGTCAGGCCATCAATATTGTGCAGTTCGCTGTACCGGCCCTTCCTGAGACATGGCAGCTGCTGCTGCAAGTCAAGAAGACCGGCGAGTTGCGCCCGGTCGATGACTATATCGATGGCTTGTTCGCGACTGAGGGAACTGAGGAGTTCATCGGAAAAGGAGACGCGTTCGTGCGACCAACGTACGCGGAGGTCCGCGAGCTCGAACGACGGTTTGTACCGGAGAACCAGCAGCGCGACTACGAAGGAACAACTAACTAAAGAACTAAGGAACAACTAACTAAAGAACTACAGGGGCGGCCAGACACTGGCCGCCCCTGTAGTTCTTTAGCATCGCCACGGTCAGTCCGAGATTTGAGCCGCGTTGTAGTTTCGAAATCCGTGCACGAAGTGGTAAAGCACCCCCGCCAGCAAGGTCGTGACGCCGAGAACGCCGTACATGCCACGGAAGCCTGTCAGCGGCAGCAGCGCACCGAGCAAGAACGGACCAACTCCGAATCCAGCTTCCATGACGACGAAGAACGTCGACGTAGCGACGCCGACCCTGTGCCGGGGCGACATCGTGACAGCGATGGTCTGCGCACTCAGGGGAAGCACTCCGAGGCCAAAGCCGATGAATACGGCCGAAAGGACCAGAACAAACCCGTCGGGCGAGTACCCGAGAAGACCGAGACCGAGGGCGAGCGCGAGAAGCGTGGGGTAGATCACTGCGTTGTCGCCACGACGGTCCTGAATTCGTCCGACGAAAAGACGAACGATGAGCATCGCGCCGGCGGACACGAGAAAGAAGACGCTGGCCGCTGTCACCATGTTTTCCGCTTGGGCGAACGAGTTGAGGAATGTCAGCACCCCCGAGAAACCGACCGCGACTACGAACATGACGCTGCCAATCGCAAGGCACGATGGCTCGAACAAATCAATTGGGCGCATCCGCCATTTGCTGGCCACCTGCTCCGGCGTCAGCCGCTGTTCCGGCAGCCGAAGGAACACGGCAAGGACGAGCCCAGCAGACGCAGCCGCCGAGCCAACTGCGAACACCGCGTCGTGCGTCGCCGAGGCGGTGAGCACGATTGCAAGGAAGGGCCCAGCGGCGCTCGCCAACGTGGTTGCAATGCCAAAGTACCCGATTCCCTCTCCGAGCCGCCCGGCAGGGATCACCGAGACGACGGATGCCGCGATGACAGTGCTTGCCGCGCCGAAGGCGATTCCATGCACAGCCCGCATAATCATCAGCAGGAAGAGGGTGTCCGCAAGAGGGTAGAGCGCCCCTGCCACCAGAAACAGAAACAGTGCGATTAGAAGCATTCGCCTTCTACCGACGAAGTCGAGAAACTTACCGGCGAAGGGGCGCGCCAGAACCGCCCCTAGTACGAAGCAACTCGCGACGAAACCGGCGGCTGACTCGGAGGCTTGGAACTGCTCAACAGCGAAAAGCACCATCGACGTCATCAGCAGATAGAACACCAGGGTGACAAAGAAATTCACAGCGATAGAGAGCACGAACCGCCGGCTCCACAATCTCGTTTCGAATCTCACGCGCTCACAACTCCTGCACAGACGGTCGGTCCAAACACCCGTGTCACCGGAGCGTCCGAGGCGCTAACGACGGAGCTACTGCAATGTCTATGCGCCCGGTCGGCGCAAGATGAGTCCGGAGGTTGGCCCGGCTTGCGGGCCGGCCACCAATGCGACTCCGGCGTCCTTGATCTGGTTGTCGGCTGTACCCCGCAGCTGCTTCACCGCCTCCACAATGTTCCTGAAGCCGTGGGAGTACCCCGACGCCAAGTCTCCGCCGTGCGGGTTGAGGGGAAGACGGCCATCCGGAGCAAACTCGCCCGCGTTTAGCCGCTCGACAACCTCCCCTGGTCCGCTCAGGCCAAACTGCTCAGCGGTCAGAAGCAGGGTAAAGCTGGTGCAGTCGTAAACGAGTCCGACGTCGAGCTGATCGGCGGTGAGCCCGCTCTCTTCGTACAGTTTTCTCGCGACCCATGACGCCGGGCTATCTAGGTTTGACGTCAGCACGCGAGAATCGAAGAAGGCACGCGGATCCGGCCCATGCGATTGGCCGGAAGCGACAATTTCGATCGGCTTGAGGTCGGAGTCGCGGACTAGGTCTTCGTTGGCCACTAACACCACGCTGCTCGTGTCGGCGAGGGCGAGTTCGTCGTACCTAGTGAAAGGCCCGATCGTGAGAGGTGCGCTGAAGTAGTCTTCGCGGGAGACCTGCTCATTGTAGATCGCTTGACGGTTGAGGGCCGCGTTTGCGCGCATTAGATTAACCGTCGAGAAAAGCGCTTCACGATCCATCGGATACTTGGCCGCATATTGACTGTAGAACGCGGCAAACAACCCTAGGTAACCGGTCCACCCGACTGGACGAAGGTACCAAGGTGTTTCCATGTAGTACGGACGCAGTGGATCAGCGGTGACCATCTGCTTCATCCACGAATCGGCGGTCACCGTACGGAAGCACAGAACCGCCTTGGCTTTTCCAGCCTCCACGACTGAGCGGGCGACGTCGACCACAGCGGCGCAGGAACCACCTCCGAAGGGCACCTCAACCGCGAGGTTCAAGTCCTTGGCGCCAAGGTTGGCTAGCAACGCGAACGAGTTGATCGACGTGTCATATGTGTACTTGACGACGCCGTCGACATCGTGCGGCGAGATTCCCGCGTCAGCGCAGGCTCGGAGTGCGGCCTCGACCGTCATCGCGTCGCCGGAGCGCCCTGAGCCCCGAGGAGTCAATTCTGTCTCGCCAATTCCTGCGATCACTGCTTTGCTTCTGCTTGTCATTCTTACCTTCTCCTCGCGTTCCGTACACGTTTCGCGGCCGACTGCGGCCGCCGCTGCGTAGGGCTGCTCATTCGTAATTTCGGACGCGGACCGGACTTTGCGGCTTCACACCCGCCGCGCCGACGCCCCGCTCACCGGCCGGAAACGACCTCAGCGTTCAATTCGATTGTCGGAACGGGTCGACCCGTTAGGTTCGCGATGCGGAGTTGTACGACCTGGCCGTGGTGAAGCGACTCGACTCCTGGTCCAGTAAGCAGCGCAGGAACGTGGCACTCTTCGCTGATGGCGTGAGGCTGGACGAAGACCGTTGCGTAGGTCGTGTGCTCCAGGAGCTTCTTCGGAATCGCAACACTCGGCGTTTCTTCTCCGCCTTCCACAGGTATCCAACTGGTGACTGTTGCGGCGCCCCCGATGTCGTACCAGTCAAGGTCGGACGAATGACAACGGTTACAGATCAGCATGGGTGGGAACTGCGGTTTGTCGCAGGAAGTACAGACTTGGACCGCCACGCGAGCGCTCTCCGCCACAATTGACGAGAATTGCTCCGCAAGACCGAAAGCCCCGGCAGCGACGTCACTACGAATTAGTCGTCGGTTCTCGTTTGTCACGCTATCTACGCTCCTCAGATACTTCTATGGGCTTCGGGCGATTTGGCAGCGTTCTCTTTCTGCCAATACGTGGTCTGCGAACTTCGCGCCCGGACAGGAACAAGCTACCATGAGTTAGCTTGCAGTTCCACCTTCTCGATTGCCAGGTTGTGTAGACAAGATGACTATCCGGCGTTAGCGTGAATCGCGCGCACTCGGCCCATACCGCTTTGGAAACAAGGGGATCGAGAAGCTTTCAACTAGCGCGACGGTACTCTGCCTCCGCTCGCAAAACCCGAAATAGGAGAAGTCATGGCCAACAAGACACTCACGCTGACTGGCAAGGTCGCTCTCGTTACTGGAGCGGGGCGCGGCTTGGGCCGGGCGGAAGCTCTCGCGCTCGCAGAGGCAGGGTGTGCGGTAGTGGTCAATGACCTTGGCACCGACCTCGGAGGCAGCGGTCGCACTTCGGACCACGCCGACGCGGTGGTCGCGGAGATTGTCGCCCGCGGTGGGAACGCGATTGCCGACTACGGCGATGTCGCCGACGAGGACGATGTCGACGGCATGATCCGCGCCGCGACCGAAGCTTTTGGACGACTGGACATCGTGGTCAATAACGCCGGCAATCAGCCGCCAGCCAAAGTCGTGCCGGACATCGACCTCGCTGACCTTGACCGTGTGATGAGGGTTCACGTCAGGGGCAGCTTCTGCATCGCCATCGCCGCCACGCGCCATTGGCGTGAGCAAGCTCGCCGCCAGAAGGCGCCGGTGGACGCAAGGCTGATCATGACCTCCTCGGAGGGGTACATCAACGCTGCGCCCTGGCGCGTCGACTACTGCGCAGCGAAGGCGGCCGTGACCACTCTTGCATTGGGCGCCGCGCAGACCTGCCGCCAGTTCGGTGTGCGTGTGAACGCGCTTTGTCCCCGCGCCACCACCCGGATGGTGAAGCCGGAAAGCGATACATCGCAGGTCACGCCAGAGGACGAGATTACCGGCCCCGACAATGTGGCGCCGCTTGTAGTGGCGCTGGCTGGCCCGGCTGGCGCCAACGTGAACGGCCAAGTCTTTGCCAGTGGGGGCGGCATGTTCCGCATTCTCGACGGCCCATCGCCGCGCTTCGATTACCACGACGACAGAGTTCTCACATCAGATGAGCTCGCCACGCTGATCACCGACAATTTCGACGACGACAGCCCGGGCTACGTGACCCAAAAGCCAACAAACAGTCTCATCCTCGACGGACTGCGCGACCAATTCGACTTCCTGCCGGAAGCGGTCTCCCCCTGAATCGATCCCTATGATCGCGGAGGTCCACCTGATAGGCTAACTGCAGTTAGCGAATGTAACATAATTGGAGGCCCCTTTGAGAGACGCAGTAATCGTAGAAGCGGTTCGCACACCGGTTGGAAAGCGCAATGGCGGCTTGGCCAATGTGCACTCGGCCGACCTGTCGGCTCATGCGCTCAACGCCCTTGTCGGACGGGCGGATGTTGATCCCCAGCTAGTCGACGATGTTATCTGGGGCTGTGTACAGCAGGTCGGGCAGCAGGCGATGAATATCGGCCGGACCGCTGTCCTGAGTGCAGGATGGCCGGAGTCGGTGCCAGCCACCACGATCGATCGCCAGTGCGGGTCGTCCCAGCAAGCCGTTCACTTCGCTGCGGCAGGCCTCATCGCCGGCCAGTACGATGTTGTCGTCGCTGGCGGTGTCGAGGTAATGAGCGCTGTGCCGATGGGATCTTCTATTGGCAACCCCGACCTGGGGGATTGGCTGAGCCCGAATCTCGCCGCACGCTACGAGGGCGCGACGTTCAACCAGGGCCTCGGCGCGGAGGCGATCGCTGAAAGATGGAACCTCAGCAGGGAGCAACTCGACGAGTACGCCTTCCAGTCTCACCAACGGATGGCGCAGGCCGTGGATGCAGGCCATTTTGAGGGCGAGATTGCACCAATTCAACTCGCTAATGGCGAGTTAGTGGATGCAGATGAGGGTCTGAGAAGGTCAACCACCACGGAGAAGCTCGCCACCCTCCAGCCCGTCTTTCGGTCGGATGGCATGATCCATGCGGGAAACTCGTCACAGATCAGTGACGGCTCCAGCGCCCTGTTGATGATGACGTCTGACAAGGCCAAGGAACTCGGACGCAAGCCCCTGGCGCGCGTGCACACCGCAGTGCTGGCGGGCGATGACCCCGTCATGATGTTGACAGCGCCTATCGGGGCGACGGCCAAGGCCATTAAACAGTCTGGTCTCAGTGTCGAGGACATGGGGGTGTTTGAGGTTAACGAAGCGTTTGCTCCTGTCCCCCTGGCCTGGCTTGCCGAAACCGGAGCCCGGCCCGAATTGATGAATCCGAACGGTGGCGCTATCGCAATGGGGCATCCGCTCGGCGGGTCAGGCGCCCGCCTCATGACGACGATGGTGCACCACATGGTGCGCAATCGGATCCGGTACGGCCTGCAGACGATGTGCGAGGGCGGCGGTCTCGCAAACGCGACCATTCTCGAGTTGCTGGACTGACCGACGCCTTCCAGGCGTAAAAACGGGCAAGCCCTGATCAGGGGGCTTGCCCGTTTTTACGCGCTACCCGCGCATGGTTCATCGCGTGATTGACGGCGCCGCGCCAGCAGTGGCACGCGCCGAACCAGTCGGCGGGTGCCACTCGGCGGCCTATTTGCGGGACGCCGAGGCGCTGACTATCTCCTGGTCATACATTCTGAAGAGATCGGTGAGGTCGGCCGTCCCGGCGTGGGCGTAAGCCTCGAGCATCGACTGGACGTCGGTCGGTTCCTGGGGAAGGCCCAGCTCATCCATCGCGTCGTACCAGTGCTGAAGCCGGGCCTGATAATCGGCGATGATCTGCTCAGGGTCATCGACGGCATCCGGTGCTTGTGCGGGCAGAGCATTAACCCACGCCTGGCGATGCTTATCAGCGATAGCGAGAAGTTCCTGGTTCGGATTTGACGCTGTCACTCCGCTGCCTCCGTCGCCCAACATTACCTCAAGTGCATCGGCGCCGCGCTTCAAGTACTGTTCGGTGCTGACTTCGAAGAAAGTGGAGGTGGCCTCCTGCATGATCTGCTGAATCTCCGGGTCCAAGCTGTCCCAAAAGTCTTTGTTCCACGCCCACGTGGTGGACGACACCTGGGGCAGCGTGACAGGGACAAAGTGCTTCGCGACTTCATCCCATCCATTTGCAGGATAGGCATCTACTGCCGCAATCGCACAATCCACCACCCCGCGCTGGAGGGCCTCGTAAAGCTCGGTGAATGGCATGCTGACTCCGGTCATGCCTAGCTGCTCGACGGCAGCGGTCCAGACTTCACCGCTCGAACGCGCTGACAGCCCCTGCGCGTCCGCGACCGAGGACACCTCCTTGGTGCACAACAGGTGGTATGGGAGCGAACTCGTCACGATGAGAGGGGTAAGCCCCTGGGCCTCATACTCGGCCCGAGCGGCAGTGTCACCCAGCACTTGCTCATAAGCCACGGCGCCGCTGGCGACCACAGCCCGAGTCGGATCGCTACTGACAGCTGCGCCCATACCGGACAGCCACGTATTGACCGGCAACTGCTCGGCATAGTAGTTGGGAAGGAACCACCCGAGGTCTGCCACGCCGCTCTGCAGACCGGTGAGCATATCCGTCGCACCAAGCAGTGAGGCCGACCAATAGTTCTCAAACTGAACGCGTCCACCCGATTTCTCGGTGACCTCTTCTTGCCAGGCTGTCACGGCTAGCCCAAAAACGTCGTTCGCGGAAGGACCGAGGGCGGCGTAGCGGACGGTGATCTGGTCTTCAGGGGCTTCATCCTCCCCTGGATCAGATGCACAGGCCGTAAGGCCAGCCAGCAGGATAAGCATTGATGCAACGGCAGTGATGCGTTTGGTTTTCAATGGGGTTACCACCATGTGATCGGAAATACGGGGTCTAATGCGGGGGTGCCAGTGTAGCAAGATTCGGATAACGACCGCTAGCTTAGAGCGAGACTCTTCCGGTTGCCCATGGAATGGCGAGCGGGACGCGCACCTCCAGATCATCAAATGGCGTCGCAGCGGCGTACACCTCTCCGAAGAGTTCTTCCGCACCCTCGACCAGACGGCTCGCCAGCGTGATGGCGACTACTTTGTCATCTGACCGCACCTCTGTCGCTCGCAATTCCATCAAGTCCCAGACTCCCGCTTGGGAGCTGGTCAGGAGGGCCCCCCTGCCCGACTCGATGCGTAGCTCAAGCTCACCGATCCTCAGTTGGATTGCGCCCAGATGTCCAACGAATCGAACGCCGCCGTGGAATCTTATGGTGCCGTCGAGCACATCCGGATCTACACCCGTGCTCGACGCGACGGGGAAGTAAAACCTACCATCTGGAAGTGAACCTGCGCCGCCATCGGTGGTGCAACTCCCATGTGCAATCCGCTCAACGTATCGCCGGAAGCTTGATCGAACGCCCCAGGCAAGACCTGTCGCAACTTCAGATCGCACAGGCTCCCCTAGGGACTCGGAGATTCCCAGCTCAACCGGCCGGGGAGTCATCTTCTATCAACTTGAGCGCATTCACGGGGCAGCCGCTCACTGCGCTCCGGACCGACTCAAGTTCGCTCTCCGAGATCGATTGGGTCTCATCGACCTCGAGATCTCCATCATCGTTCAGAAAGAATACGTCTGGCGCGTGCCCCTCGCAGATGCCTAGGCTGACGCACTTGTCACGGTCAACGACGATCTTCATTGATTGCCTTTCTGAAGGCGGCCACAGCGGCGCTGCGTGTGGCATCTCGGGCCGCGCTAGTTTGCTCGGAACTTTGATTCCGGAGCGGCGACCATAAAATGGTCTAACAGTGATTAGCCTGCAGTTCGAATAGGGAATGGTCTAACAGTGATTAGCCTGCAGTTCGAATAGGGAAAAGTCAAGGTGCTGACATGCGGTCGCCGTACCGGCTGCACAAGGGTTCTATTTGCCCATAGGAAAGACAAGGCACCGCACGCTCTCTTATGGTAGCGTCGCGGCTAACGGCTGGTAGAGGTACCATCCCAGACCTACTAATCTTTCGCGATGATGCGAACCCTGGAGGAACGATGACGAGCACCCATTTCACAGCCTCGGATGTCCGGCGAAGTGATCCGTTTCGACCTGCGGAACAATACGAGACCTGGCGGGAGGAGGGGCCGCTAAGGCGCGTCACTTTGCCGAGCGGTGTCGATAGTTGGCTGGTGCTCAGAAACAAGGAAGCCCTCGAAGTCCTCGCACAATCAGAGCGGCTTTCCTCAGATCCCCACAACCCCGGCTATCCGCACCTGCGGAAGGGGCCGCCATCCGGCAATGCGCAAACGCAACTTCTCCGCATGGACCCGCCCCTGCATTCGAGGTTCCGCAAGATATTCGCACCGTTCTTCTCCCCAAAGCGTGTGGAGCAGTGGAAGCCGGAATTGCGGCGGATTGTGGATGAAACTATCGACGACTTTCTGAATCAAGGCTCACCCGCCGACTTCCACGAGAATCTGGCCTTGGTTGTAGCTTCCAAGGCGATCTGCATGCTGTTGGGAGTCGACTACGCCCTCCACACTGACTTCGAACGTCTGACCAATGTCACCGCGTCGTCCCACGCCACCGCGGAAGAGCGTGCGGCCACCGTCAAAGAGATGGGGCAGTTGATATCGGCTCTGATAGCGGAGCAGCGTGTAACCTCCCGAGAGGGAGTTGTCGCCAAGATGGTGGGCCTAATCGATTCGGGAGAGATCACGCATGAGGCCGCCGTTGGGAACACGTTCCTTATGCTGGCCGCCGGGCACGAGACCTCGGCCCACACAATGTCGCTCGGCACAATTCAGATGATCCAACGCCCAGAGCTTCGTGAGGCAGTTGCCAATGACCCCACCAAGCTGCCTGTCCTCGTCGAGGAGATGGTTCGGGTGCAATCAATCACCGATATGGTAATCGGCCGCGCCGTTAAGGAGCGAATAGAGGTAGCCGACACCGTGATTGAGGCTGGAGAGGGAGTGATATTTGTCGGCTCAAGCGTGAACCAAGACCCGCGTGCCTTCACAAACTCTACCGAGATCGATTTGAACCGCGAGAGTTCCGGACATATCGGATTTGGCGGAGGGATCCATTCATGCTTGGGTCAGTCACTCGCGCGTGCGGAACTGACAGCGGTCTTCAGCGTTCTCTTCGAGCGGATTCCAACACTCCGGCTCACCGACGATCAGGAGATTGAATACAAGCATGACCCGTTCGCCTTCGGGGTACATCGGCTGCCTTTGGCCTGGTGACACCGGCAACGGCGGCGTTCAGAACAGTTCAGTTCGATTAAGGGAGCTTTAAGATGTCACGTAATGCGCTTGTCACCGGTGCAGGGCAGGGAATCGGCTACGGGATTGCCAAACGGCTAACGGCCGATGGATTCCACGTGTACACGACGGACTACAACGAGCAACTCGCTGAGGATGCGGCCCAGAAACTCGGCGGAACCCCCCTCAGGCTCGATGTGGCCGACCCGGATTCGGTCGCGGCCGCTTCTGCAAAGGTCGGCGAATTGAGCGTGCTCGTCAACAGCGCCGGCGTCTTCCCGCAATCGCCGCTCCTCGATATCTCGGTCGAGGAGTTCGATCGCGTCTTCGCAATTAATGTGCGGGGCAATCTGCTGTGCATGCAGGCGTTCCACCCGCAGCTCACTGCCAGCGGAAACGGTGCCATCGTGAACATCACGTCGACAACGGGGCTCTCTCCGGCGGTCGGCCTCAGCGCGTATGCGACATCAAAGGCCGCGGCTACCATGCTCATCCGGCAAGCCGCAATCGAGTTCGCGCCGGACGGAATCCGGGTGAACGGAGTCGCTCCCGGAAGCGTGCAGACCGAGGGGACAAATCGCGCTATCGCCGAAGGCGAGGAGCCGCGGAAAGTGCCATTTATCCCGCTGGGGCGCCTCGGTGGCCCCGACGACATCGCGCGCATGGTCAGCTTCCTTGCGTCCGATGAAGCAAGTTACGTCACCGGTCAGAACATCGTCGTCGATGGTGGGTTCCTCAACCTCACGTACCCTCTATACCAGCACTTGACCGCGCCCAAGTAGAGACGCGTCTCCGCCGAAGCAGTGTGGGACGTGGGCGGATCCCGACATGTTCGCCCTACAAACTCGTCGGCCGGTGCACCGTGAACCGTATCGGCTGAACCGCAGCCGGACGCACTCGTGGTGGCGCGATCGGAGCGGGCTCGCGAGGCGATCGACAGCCTCGTGCACCACCGCCGCGTGAGCTACGCGGACATTTCACGTGAGGCAAGCACGAACTCTTCCCTGGCATCTTGATGTGAGGCAAGCCGACCAGTTGCGTCGCCTAGCTAATCGCCGTTAGACTCTCGCGCAGAACAGACGAATGAACCACAGCTATGCTGAAATTTCGTGGTTTCCTCGCGTTCTTCGGCCACGCAGCAGCGATCCGACCCATGTTAAACAATGGAGTCTGAATGATGAGAACACGCATGGGCGTCCGCGCTATCGATTGTGGCTCAAGGTTTGCTAGAGATTGCTAAGAACCTTCTGCTCGTCGAAATGTCACCAACCAACGGCTACATGTCGGTGAATGAGGACGTGTGGGCCGATCTTCCATTGGGGGCGCAACAGATCCTCTTTGACGCTAGTACTCAGGCGACGGTGGCATATCAGCGCGCGACCTTGCAATCGTACGGCAAACTGAGTGACCAGGCCGAACGGATGGGTGTGACCTTCTCGCCGACAAATGACATCGATCCGATTCTTGCGCAGAGTATTGAAGCCCGGGCGGATGAGTTTTTGGCAGCGCCGCCTGCTTCTGTTCAGGATCCGAAGCAGTTCATCGAAGACTTTGAGATCCTACAAAAAAATTGGCGGTCGCTCTGGGACGAACACGTCGGTGTACAGCACGTTAATAAGACCAACGCCCAAAGTTAGGTAGATGCCTACGCCGAGGGACGGACGTCATTGATTGGGATGCTTTCAAAACTGCACTTGTCGAGTTCAGAGCTCCTCTGCGCCCGTAGACCGAGCTGAGCGTCAAGTTGCTTCGCCCTAACGCCGAACGTGACGTCATGCTTAGCAGCACTTGGTTAGGTTGGTCCGGCGCGTTGATGTGATGTCTCAGGACATCGGTATAGCCCGATGAACCGGCCCGAGTTTTGTAGGGACTGTTTTCCGAGGAGGATGACAGTATGCCCAAGCAGTACCCCAAAGAACTCAAGGACCGTGCGGTCCGTCTGGTGCTTGATCACCGAGATGACTATGAGTCCACTGCAGAAGCGATCCGAGTGATTGCCGGACGGCTGAATATCGGCCGCGAATCGCTGCGCAGATGGGTAGTTCAGGTCGAGGTGGATTCCGGGTCGCAACCCGGGCTATGGCACCCGCAGAGCCGCCTTGAAACTTGTCGGCCGCAGGAGATCCTCGTCGATCGACCGACACCGCACGTAAGTCTTGACGCTGTTGTCGGCGAGCATCGACGAGGATCCCCTTTCAGGCACTTACGCCAGAACGAACTCCGGCAGTGGCGGGTCGTCCGAACGAGCGACCTCTGTCGTCAACAGGATGCGACAGCCGGGGCAAGCATATTGGCGGAAGACGCCTACATCGTCAATGAATTGTGACGGGTCCTTCACCAGTGGAATTGCTGTGACGGGAGCCTCATGGACTAGTAGACCGAACTTGAAATTGTCCGCATGACCAACGAGCACTTCGCCGCAAGAGCAGGCCAGGACCCGCACTCCACCTGAATCCTTGGAGACGATGTGCGGATGCACACGTCGCTCCGGCTCTCCAGTTGCCGCGAGCGACTCAGCAACATTTGTATCCGCCCAACGTGAACGCACGTGTTCCCACGTGCCGCGGTCTTCAAGAGTCGCGGTCCGCGCAGCCTGGGTGGCCTCGACATCGACGCTTCCGTCATCCGCGATTACCACTGCGTAAATGCGGGCGGCTACTTCCCTTGAGACCCACCCTTCATGGACATCGGCGGCGACCAGTTCGGGGTCTCGAGATACCGGGTCGCCGAAGCCACCGCCGCCTAGAACGCGCCCGACAACAATGTCATCAGCTGCGACCATAAACCCGGAGGTCTTATTCCCCAAGATGACTTCCGAATTGGCGTGGATCATCGAGTCGTCAGACGGGACAATTCCGGCTTTGAAGGAATCAGCTACATTGGTCCCCTGGAGCACGCGCAGCTCCATCGTTCCAGACGGATAGCCGCCAAAAATGCCTGGGGCTGAGTGCGTTGTCGTTATCTGTCCTGCGCCGGCAGTGATCACCCCAAGCGTCGCCGCCCCGTAACCGGTGACCGCGAAGGACAAACCGCCTCCAGCACGGAACTCCCCCGCGCCACCGCTGTCCGGCAGCTGACGTCGATACAAATAAACGATGGGGTGGAACAGTTCCTGTTCCTCGGTGCTCGGGTACTTCGACAGCGGTGAAGAAGTAACTCCACTGTGATGGATCCCATCGGCAACACCTCGTGCCCCAGTCCCCATGGCCAACGTGTCCATTATGGGGGAACCGAACGGCTCCCCCATGTCGTCCGCACCAAACAAGACCCACGCAGCGCCAGGTATTGACGAAGCTTGCACGTCGCCCTCAAGGCCCGGCACGCTGAACAGCATCCTTCCGACCGTCTCATACGCCAGATTTGTCATCATCATCTGCTGCATCGAGCCAGCGCTCACTGCAGACGGCCAGTTGACGCAGGTGACTGTTCCTGGTTCTACGTCCCAATCAATCTGCCGCAGGGCCCCACCCGCAGCGTATAGCTGGTCGTACAACATAGCTAGCGTGATCCCGCCTGTCACCGTTCCGGTGAAGGCGGCATAGGTCATGCCATTGGGACCGACAACCTGTGGGTCACTTCCGCGATTATCGATACGGAGACGGTCGCCTATCTTGTGCAAGTTGAGCTGCAACCGTTGACTCGCACGATCACCCGGGATTCGCTCATCCATGTAGGCGACTCGCGTCCAGGTGCCGTCCGGGATGCGGCGTAGTTTTTCCCGGAATGCCTGCTGCGAAACGTCCAAGATCTTGTCGCACGTCCCACGAACTGCATCCGCACCATAGGTTTCGCACGCGCGGAGAATTTCGTCGTGCGCGAACCGAACGCCGGCGATTTGCGCACGCAGGTCAAGCGCTAATAGATCTGGCTGACGTGACTGGCGCAAGAACACGCGTTCTATATCGGTCCGCATCTTACCTCGCTCAACGATCTTCATAGGCGTGAACATCGTCGGGTCATGAAAGACATCCGGAGCGTCGGGCGGAAAACCACCTGGCGCTGTTCCACCGAGGTCGACTTGATGGGCTGCATTCGTAACCCACGCAATGAGCGCACCTTCGATGAAGATTGGCATCGCGTACAGGACATCAGGCTGGTGAACCGCCCCGATCCACGGGTCGTTACACATGAAGATGTCGCCCTCGTTGATTCCAGGCTCATCACTGAAGTGCTCCATTAGGTACCGTACCGCGAGGGGTGCCCCTGAACTCAGGTGCTGGAAGTACGGGGCATTCATCACGACTTCGCCCTCGGCCGTGAGGATAGACATATTAAAGTCGAGGATCTGGAAAATGGGCGAGCCCGATACACGCTGGAGAGTTTCACCGTGTGCGGTGTTTGTGATCCACAATCTGTGGCGGATCACCTCATAAGTGATCGGATCAAGGTCTTTGTCTGCAACCTGATAGAACTCGAGTTTCGATGAAACGTTCGATGCCCAGTCAGGTCCCGGACGGTAAGCCCGGACTAGCCCATCCCATGGCAGCTCGTCGGCTACGACGGTGTCCAAAAGAGTCATTTTCCTTGCTCCTTCTGATCGATGCTCACGACGATCGAGTTCGTCGAATCCACTGTCGCCGTCTGGCCGGGTCGAATGACTGCAGTTGTGACTGCGTATTCGAGGATCGCTGGTCCTTGAACGGTCATACCGCGCACAAATTCATTACCGAGATAGGTCGGCGTAGTCACGCGGTCCATTCCCTGCTCATACCAAATGATTTCGCGTTCCCCCGAGCGTGGCGGTAGCCCCGAAGCAACCTCCCCCGCAGCTGCTAGGCCCAGTTGGCGTTCGGCTGAACGAGCCTCCACAATCACTGTTTTGATCGTGAAACCTGCCTTGGCATATCCGGCGCCCTCGCCGTAGACACGGTCATACTCGCGCTCGAATTCCAGCATGAGCAACTCGGAATCCGAGTCAGTCAATTCACCAAGCGGTGCGGGGATTCGAACTTCAGTAACCTGTTGGCTGTAGCGCATTTCAACGAAGCGCTCGAAGGTGATGTCGCTCTCTTTGATACCTTGTGCTAGAGCCCGGTTACGCGCTTGATCCTCTAGTTGACGGAACAATCCGTACAGCTCGGTCATGTCGAACGGTGAAACGAGCAGCGCACTCGCCTCTTCGATAACAAGGTGTTCCGATGCGGCAATTCCGAGAGCCGAGAACCCTGATGCGAGGTCACCCATTGGGATAACGACCTTTGACATGCCGAGTTGGGCCGCAAATGCCGTCGCGTGCACCGGACCATTTCCGCCATAAGCGTACATTGCGAAGTTCCGGGCATCGTGCCCTTGGTGAACACTCAGCAGACGAATCTGGTCAGCCATGTGGCTGTCGATGATTCGAACTGCTGCCGCAGCCGTTTCTTCAGCCGATAGCCCCAGCGGTTCACCCGCCTTCGCGAGCGCGGTCCGCGCAGCTTCGAGATCGAGCTTCATCCCGCCTTCGAGGAAGTAGTCCGGGTTGATATAGCCCAGGATGAGGCCAGCGTCAGTGACTGTCGCTTGCGTTCCTCCGCGTCCAAAAGCGGCGGGTCCGGGCCGGGCGCCCGCACTTTGAGGCCCGACCTTGATGGTCCCCGAAAGTTTGTCGTAGCGAATTATCGATCCGCCTCCCGCGCCAACAGACCGCACGTCGAGGGTGGGCACGAAGTACTCGAACTGCCCATGTCGGCTCGTCGACCGCTTAGATGCGGTGCCCGAAGTGAGCACCCCCACATCGAGGGTGGTCCCCCCCATGTCCGCCGTGATGACGTTCTCCACCGAGGCATCTGATTCCCGCGCGTACCGAGCCGCCAACACCTGCGAGCCAACAACTCCCGCAACGGGCCCGGACCCGATTGTAAGAATCGGGCGACGCTGAGCCACTGCGGCGTCTACAAGCCCACCTGAACATGTCATAATCCCGACATCACGCGTGTAACCTTCGGCAGCAAGGGCCGTCCGCAGGTCAGTCAGGTACTTGCGCATCGCAGGACCAATGAGCGAATTGACGACAGCAGCAACAGTTCGTTCGTACTCGCCGACTCGGTTCACCATCTCTGAAGCGAGGGAAACGAACGCGTTTGGGGCCATCTCCTCAATGATTTTGCCGATGCGGCGTTCGTGAGCATCATTCTTGATAGACCAGAGCAGAGACACCGCGAAGACTTCGATGCCATCGTCCAGCAATTCACGCACAACCTTGCGAACCTGATTGTCATCCAGCTGCACGAGTACCGTGCCGTCCCGGGTCACTCGTTCGTCGACCTCCCTGACGAGGTCACGAGGAACCAGGGGTTCGGGCTTCGAATGTGCGGCCACATGCGCGATGTACTCCGGAGCCTGCGAAGCAAGTCGCCCTCCCGCCCGCATAACGTACAACGGCTCGGTGTGACCTGCCGACGTAATGAGCGCAACCCTCGCAGTTCGCCCCTCGACGAGTGCGTTGGTGCCGACCGTGCAGCCGTGCACGACGCTGTCTGCGCTGGAAAGGAACTCCCCTAAGGACACTCCGTTCTGTTGCGCCACCACCTCCAACGCGCCAATGAACCCTCGGTCGAAGTCCGGTGGGGTGGACGGCGATTTTCCGATGGTCACCGTGCCGCGATCGCTAACAGAGATGCAGTCGGTGAACGTTCCACCTATATCGACACCTACAACATGGCCCATTTCAATTCCTTCCAGAAACGATACGCTGTCCTGTTCAGCCTGATATATCGCGGAATCTATGATTATGTGCAAAAAGTCCACCTGCTAAAGAACCCTCACCATCGAGGGCAAACTGCGTGGACAATTCTTCGTTACCACGTTTGGCGAACAGCGGTTACCACACTGTAGGGGTAGCCCATGACTGCGTCAACACCTCGACGTGCCTCAGTTTCTTTGAGCGCGTGGGTGTAGTCGGTGCCGCACAGACTTTGAGCGCGACGCTTGTTGGCGCTGTTGACGTCGCCGGCTGGCTCCAGGAACGGGATACCGCCCAGACTAGGTCCCGGCCTTGCAAGAAGAATGATCAGGCGACCGTCGAGTCGAAGAACAATCACGTGGTCCGCAAGCACGCGTTCTACTGGCGTTACGACACGCGTGATGAGCTCACCCCTGACGAGCAAGCCGACCTCGTCCAGGCACGAATCTCGGGGGTGAATGCGGCCGATCTGACCCGCATAATCAATCAGATTCAGCTCCGACGGATCGAGCTCTCCCAAGCCAAAACTGGGGCCATGATCACGAGTCGGCACCTTCACAGGGCATCCTTGGAAGCGTCGATTCGTCGACTCCAAACAACCAAATGAACCGCAAGCCTCGCGCTCACAATAAGTGAGGCACCGCATCATTCTTCGCGCTCACTCTTAGGTGAGGCACCTCGTACCTTGACCAGATTCGCGAGAAGTGCCCGCCAAGCGTTCGCGGTACCATGCCCGCGAGCGTCTGACGGCCCGGGTACGGGATGTGAGTTGTGGATACAGACACTGGCGGAGATCATGCCGGCGAAGCCCGCTACCGCCCGCCGTCAGTGCCGGGCTGCTGACGATGACTCCAGTGTCAATAAACCACACGCTCAGGCAACGAGGCGAACCGTCGATCACCCAATTCACGGCGCTCCCAACGGTGCCTCGACAAAACCCGCCCTGACGGCGCTTAGAAAAGCGAATACTCAGTCACCCTCGCATCGGTGAAAGACGAAGAACTCCGGTGTGGGTATGTGACATACCGCTCCGGACTTCTCCGCCTACTTCATCTGCTCACACAAAGTAGCGTCGTAGGGACCGATTAGTTTTGCGTCTCGGCAATTCGGGAGCGTACCGCTTCCGTCCACTCAGTCCAATCGATCAGGTCGCCGCCGCGCTTGATGGTCTCCAGCATGTCTCCCCCGGATGTCGGCACGCCGAGTTCTTCGGTCGTGTGGGCCTGCCAATACGCAGCGTTCTCCTTGACTTCATTCAGCACAGCGGCCGGGTCTTGGATCGCAGACGGCGCGCTGTTCTCAAGCGATGGCTGATCCGCCCACCAGTCGGCGATCACCTGGTTGAACCCCGTGGCGTCCACGAACTCACCACCGGCAGCCTCGATTCCGGCAGGAATCGCAGCATACTCGTCGAGCGTAGCCTGGTGGTAGTTGGCAACGTGCTCAAGGCGATGGTCCAACAGCGCCTGCTGCACCTCGAGTGAGAACTGGGACCACGTATCCGTGGAGATAACCCAACTGGTCGTCGCTACTGCGGTAGTGGGGATGGCGACATACGGAGCCAGCTCCACCAAATCTTCGGCGAAAAGTACCCCGTTGACAGCGCACTCAAGAACACCGCGCTGTAGGGCCTCATATTGTTCGAGCGGCGGCAGGAAGAGCGGGGCCATGCCCAGCGCTTCGTACTCGCTCTGCTGGAGTGCGTTCCCGCCACGCACCTTGCGCCCGGCCAAATCGTCGACAGTCTCGAACGGCTCAACACACGTCAACATGGACGGACCGATAAAAGTCGACAACAACGGCATGAAACCATTAGCGGCCGCCTCCTCGAGCAGAGGCTCGGAGGCGGTGTACTGAGCGAGGTACATCGCCCCCTCCACCAATGACGGTGTTGGGATAGTTGAACGAGAGTGTCGCTTCCTGAATGGCGCGGTCGAGCCAGTTCGCCACGACAAGTTGGTCAGGGCGATACCCATTAGCCAGCGGCACCATATCCGCAAAACCCGACGACACCGTGGTTATTTCTTCCCGTGCCGCGCTCAAGGCACCCGCCTCGTAGATGTCGAAAGTGATCTTCCCCTCACTAAGCTCGGTGACCGATGCCGCCCATTGCGTCACGTAGTCGTGGGCACTCATTCCTGGCCCTGCGCATGCAGGCGACGAGGCCATGCCCTGCTTCAATACGGCAGTGTCACCTAGAAGCGCACGGCATGGCACTCGTCACATCGCTCTGCGTTCTCAGAACTTGCTTCTTACATTTTCCGTCGGCCTTAGACGAACGCTGATATCGGGGTCGAGCAGACCCTTGTTGACGGCCTGAAGCATGGCTGCAAACGGCCGTGAAAGGAAACGACACTGACCCACGCCATGCGCGGCTACCCATAGGCCTGGGTGGCCAGTGTGCCGGAAGGTTGTGCGAACCTCGCCGGTCTCGTCGAGCCCCCACACGGTGGCAATGCTGTCCGTCACCTCGTCACCAAGAATCGGGCGGAAGCCTTCGCGCATGTTCGTGTAGCCGGTTGCGAAAACGACGATGTCCGCAGCATCCTCAGTGCCGTCACCGTAGATCACACCGGTTGGGGTGAATGACGCGATCCCGTCCCTGCGGACAGGGACTTTGCGATCGATGATGAGCTGCGCTGCGCCCTTGTCGATGTAGTACCCGCCGTTCTTGACGAACGTGTAGTACAGGACGCCCGCGTCACCAGGACCGAGGGTGGTCTCGAACCCTGCATCGGCCAGGCCCGCGAGCATTTCTGCATCTTTCTCCGCGACTTGTCTGACTGCCTGAGGAACCACGGAGCGAAACATTAGTTCCAGCGGGCGCGAGTTGTTCACTGAGTCTGCAATGTCCAGGGCCGGACCCGACTCGCTGTAGTTCGTGCCCCACTGCGCCGGTACACCATGTCGCGTGGACATGACGTAGGTCGGGCCACGCTGAAGGAGAGTTACCTTTGATGCTCCCGCCTCATACGCGTTTTGGACGACGTCCATTCCGCTCGATGACGTACCCACAACGATGACCCGCTTGCCCGTCACCTGGTCATCTCCCCGATACGAGGAGCTGTGCACGATCACTCCTTGGAAGGATTCCGATCCAGGAACTTCGGGAATGACCGGGTTCCCATGGAGCCCGGTGGAGAAAACCAGCTGCTTGGGTCGCAACGTCCGCCGAACACCATCGTTGTCAACGACGACACTCCACCTCTCGGCTTCTGGCTCGTACTCAGCCTTGAGAATCGGGGATGACGTCCATAGGTCGATCCTCATGAACTTCACGAAAGCTTCGAGCCAGTCGGCGAAGTCATCCTTCGGGGAGAACAGTGGCCACGTGGAAGGGAACGGCATGTAGGGCAGCTGAGAGTAGAACTTAGGGTCGTGCAAACTCAGTCCGCTGTAGCGTTTTCGCCAGCTGTCCCCGGCGCGGCCGTGCTGTTCCAGGACCAACGTGTCGACCCCGATCTCGACGAGCCGGGCAGCCAGGGTTAGCCCAGAGTGTCCTGCCCCGACTATAAGCACCTCGGGGTCGGTGCGCTCGCTCTTGTCGGCAGCGAGGCTCTCCTGCCTCCGCTGTTCGGGAGTCTTGGCAGTGTTGTACTTCTCATCGGCCGCATCCGCCATCAAGGTCGTAACTGGCGGATGATCGCGCAACCACAGGAGCTCTGATGACATCGTCCAGGCACGGAGAGTCTGATCCTCTCTGACGAAACGAATCACGCCCCGGCCGACAGAGATGCCTGTTTCGAACTTCCAGAATGCCCTAACGGCTCCGTCGGGTTCGACAACAATCTCGATGTCCCGTTCGAGCGCCACGTTCCGAATGACAGTGCCGTTGTCTAGGACGTCGGACAGCATCCCACCGATAGCGTCACGTCCGTGCTTGGGGGTGACATCCCACGTGAGGATATGGAAATCCCGCCACCAGGGGTCTTCCGCGAAGGTCTCCATGACGGCGGGGATGTCGCCTTCGGCGAGGAGGCGCTCGAAGCGACGCAGCCAGTTCTCGACCTCGCTTTGGAGGTCTTCGTAGGACGGCTCAGCCTCGATGGTAAGAGTGTCTTCGTTGAGCATGTTTACCTTTCCTGAAGCAATACGATCTGAAAACTCGTGGCTCCTGCCCTGCATCATTATCTAACGGAGGTTAGCTTAGTGTCTACCCCAATGCGGCAAAGCTCAGTCGATGCCCGCCTACTACCTGCTCAGCATTTCGAGGCACACTGCGGCAATAGCTCATCGGCTCTTGAGACGTAGGAGTGACTAACGGGTTCGTAAGCGATTCAAATGCTCGCCAGGCCTACTTCGATCGGCCCGAGTCCAACGTCCTGGATATCCGTCGTTCGCCAGACTGCAAGAACACGGGTGGCTTAGGGGCGTCGTTGTACTCTTATCCGTTCGTGTCCCGACAACACGAGTTCAGACTTCTGGTTGCGGACTTCGACGAGATGGACGAGAACTCCGCTGTCTTCCTCGTCTGCGATGACCTCTTGTATTTCACGGCGTGTGGTTATGGTGTCGCCGATGAGCAAGGGAGTGTGGAAAATGACATCGTCCCAGCCCACCGTCGCGATCGCCCCTTTAGGCCAGTACCAGTGCCAGTCGCTTTGTGCGAACATCCCGACAGAGAGATTCAGGGGAATGTAACCGGCGGAGATGCGCTCCCCGAAAGTCGATGTGGCCATAGCTGCAGCGTCGAAGTGAATGGTGGGGTAGTCGTGCTCGATACCCCCCCAGATGAGAAAGTCGGCCTCACCGATGGTGCGCCCATAGGTACTCGCCTCGTCGCCTACTGTGTAGTCTTCCAAAAACTCGCGCATTAGTCCTCCGGCCGACGCTCTACGAGCATGCTGTACCCAGTACTAACCAGGAGTTCGTCATCCTGATTTCTGGTTTCGTGGTGATAGAAAAGCTTGCCGCGTGTACCACGCACTGTGATGTCTTCAACTCTGGCAGTGCTGTAAATGAGATCCCCTACGCTTGCTGCAGTCGGGAACTGAATGCCGTCGAATTTCAAGAACGCGACCACGCGGGATGGCAGCCAGGACCTCTCCGGCGCCTGCTGCAGGAGGCACATCCCCAGCGCCAACAAGTACAAGGGGGGAACGAAACGCTCTGGACCCTTATCGTCGACACTAGAGAGCAAGATGGGCCGCACGTCGTGGGTGTACCGCGCGTAGGTGCGGACGTCATCAGAGTTCAGCCGAACGTACGGGCTGCGAATCGTCTCGCCTATCTCGTAGTCGTCCAGGTATTCCTTCACTCTGAACCGACTCCTACCGAAGCCTGCGCCAGGGCGGCTTGCTTTGCCACTTTGCCGGTGGGATTCACCGGCAAAGTGTCCAGATACAAGTACTGTTTCGGGCGCATGTACCCGGGCAGCCGATCCTTCATGAACGCCCTGATCTCGTCTTCAACCGCGCTGCAAGAGGAGGGCGTGATGATTGCCGTTACCGCCTCACCCCAGTGGTCGTCCGGGACACCGACCACGCAGACATCCTCCACCGCGGAATGTTCGGCCAATGCCGTCTCCACGTCGCCAGCGAAAACATTGTGCCCGCCGGTTTTGATCATGTCCTTGACTCGCCCGCGGAAGTGCAGTTGACCACGGTCGTCGATCTCGCCCAGGTCGCCCGTTTTCAGCCACCCGTCGGCACTCTTCGCTTCTGGTTCGGGATCGAGATAGCCCAGCATCACGGTCGGACCTGCAATCTGGATCTCGCCAACCTCATTGGCCCCCAAAACAGCGCCTTCCGGATTGACGATTCGCATCTCATCGATTCCGACCGGCACGCCCACAGTATTGTCTTCATCGCTGAAGTCGGTCGAATTCGCAGGGAACATCGATCCCTCGGTTGACCCATACCCATAGCGAAGGTCACACCCGGAAGGCATATGCTCGATAATGCGCTTGCGCTGCGTCGGCGTCAGCGCGTAAGAGGTATGGAAGAGTCGCAGGCTCTCAAAACTTCCAATGCCCGATTCGACCACGGACAGCATCGGCAAGATCATCGTCGGTGCCAGGAACATGTGGGTCACACCATGCTCCTCAACTGCCTCCACCGCTCCCTGAGCGGAAAAACGACGCAGGAGGACGACGGTGGCCCCGCCCAGAACCGCGGTGAGAACGAAGTTGGCGAACACGATACCGGCCAACTGCAAACCGATAAGTTCCACCGAGGTCGTGTCACGGCGCGTAGCCAGCTGATGATTCACCGCGCTCCAGCCAAGACTGGCATAGGACTTGACCACCCCGCGCGGCGCGGCGGTTGATCCCGAAGTGAAGATGATCATCCCGCGAGCGGAGTCATCGAGCAGCACACCGCTCGGCTCCCGGTCGGACTGGTCCTGAACAAATTGGCTCATAGTGACCCATGTCCCGGGCGGCGCATCCACGCCCTCGTCCCCCCGAAGCGCGAGAAGCACGTTCGAAGAGACACCAACTGCCTGCAACTCGGCAGCGCGGTTGTCATCGGCCGCGATCACGCTCGGTTGTAGACGTGCAATGAGCCCTTCGACGCTCTGGCGCGCGAGCATCGTGTTAACAGGAACCATCACGGCTCCAAGCTTCGCAGCCGCAAACATCAGAGCGAGCATCTCGTCACTGTTATACGACCACGTCAATACGTGGTCGCCAGTGGCGACGCCGCGGCTCGTCAAAGCGTTGGCTAACTGGTTGACTTTACGGTTGAACTCCGCGTACGTATACGTCTGACCTTCGTAGATTAGGAAGCGGCGGCTAGCATGTCTGCTTGCCGCGAGGCGCAGGAACCGACCGTAGTTCATGTATGCATCCTGCGGGGAGTGTTCTGAGTTGTCCATTCTTGCGGGTCCTTATCAGTAGCTTCGGGGCAGGCCAGCGCCCTCAGCGATAATGTTGCGAGCCATGTCGTTAGTAACTGGACCGAGCATCAATTGGCGAATATCGCGGAAATAGCGCTCCATGTTTCCACCTTTGACAAACCCCATGCCGGCCATGACATCCATGCCTCGAGTAGCCACACGGAAGGCCGCCTCAGTGGCCACGAGCTTGGCTGCGGTCGCGTCGACTTTCAGGTCCAGACCGCGGTCGAGCATGTCAGCGGCCCGGTAAATGGCCAAACGCGCCAGCCCCATATCAATGATGGAGTCTGCGATCTTGTGCTGAATCGCTTGAAACTGCCCGATCGGCCGCCCGAACGCTTCGCGCTCTTTCGCGTACGTGATCATCTCCGATAAAGCGCCCGCACCGATGCCCAACGCTTGGGCGGCAGTAGTAATACGTTCGTGGTTGAGCGTTGGCAGAAGCTGGTAAAAGCCCTCGTTCTCAACACCGAGAATATCCGCAGGTGACACGTCCACATCGTCGAAGAACACTTCATTCGTCGAAAACGAACGGCCACCGAGCTTCTCAAGCTTGCGAATTTCGATGCCGGGATGATTGCTGGGAACTATAAACAACGTCAAACCGTATGCACGACGGTCGCCCGCCGGAGCCGTGCGAGCCATCGTCAGGATGTAATCACTCTGATCGGCATTGCTCGTGTACAGCTTCTGACCATTGAGGATGTACCGATCACCATCGCGACGAGCAGACATCTTGAGGCTGCCCAGCAAATCCGTACCACTACCCGTCTCCGTCAGACCAAACGAAAAAATCGTCTCGCCCTCAGCCATCGAGGGCAGGAAACGCTGCTTCTGCTCCTCCGTCCCCAAAGTCGCCACCGGACGCGGGCCCGAAAACGACGGCGCCATGTACATCATCCCGGCGACCATCGTTCGCTTGGCAAACTGTTCAATGATCAAGCACTCCTGGAACACCGACAGCCCATCGCCCCCGTACTCCGCGGGAACCAACGCGCGCATGAACCCCGCCTTGGCCATCTTGTTCCAAAGCTCACGCGGAAACTCCGAAGCCTCGTCCAGACGACGAGCCTCCTCGTGTGGCAACTCACGATCAATAAAATCTGCCGCAAGCTCCTGAATCGCCTGATCTTCTTCGCTCAGTTCCAAATCCATGACCCAACTCCAAACTCAAAAGTAAAAAAACCAGCCCGCCACCACATGCACGCAACGCCCAGCCCGACCTTAAGATGAGGCGCGCGTGCCGTGCCGCCCGTAAGGCGCGATGTTTACCTTCCCGGCATAGCCAGGGCAATCACGCGCCCGATACCAGCAGTCTCGACCGCCACGACCTGGGTACGCTCGCTGATTTTCTTCATCGATTCCCTCTCGCTAGCGATCGGGCGACCAGCAGTCGCTTAGCCGCATCTTTAGCCTAACAGGTGTTAGCTGACTATAACAGTCCGTGATGCAGATCAGCGATAAGCTCGCCAGTCAGTCGGAGTTCTACTCCGCGCCAAGAGCTCAAACGTACGCGAGGAGAACCGCCACTCGCCCTCCTCGAGGGTGAGTTCGTCATGATAGATCCCGAGGTAGTGGAAGCTGGTGTCGTCGTCGAGCAGTCCCTGCTCTAACACCGTGCTTCGGCCGCGGATGTGCCTGTCTGAGTTTTCCAGAACAACGCCGTTGGTCGCGAACTGCGCCGCGAGCCGCACGCTTGAAATTTCATTTTTCAGGAGCGCCACGATGCCATCTCTACCTTTTGCGCTGAGACCAAACGGGGCGGCGAGCGCCCAAGTGCACTCGTGAGCGAAGCAGTCGGCAGCGGCCGGCCAGTCGCGCATTGTCAGTGCGTCCGCGAAACGCGCCGGTAGTCGACGGTAGATCGCCTCCGCCGACAACAGGTCATTTTGGCGCATGGTCCCACTCCTTAGTTCCGCCCCTCGGCCAGAATGCGATCCGACCGGCGGCATCCGCCCTATCGCCTCGGGAGATACGATCTGAGTAACGCACGTTAGCCAACTTTGCGCACGTTGTCTAAGCCAGATGCCCAAAGTTTGTCGGATCACGAATGTATGACAACCACGATCCGGCGCCAGAGTGGCAGCCGTATCAGGCCTCGTAGTGGATGAACTGTTTGCCGCGGCAAATGCCACACAGCACCTGTTTTCGCATCAGCCGTTCCATGGCGCACCGGGCCACCGCGGGCGCTTGCGTCGCCAGGCTAACGGCCGGTAGACTTCCGCAGGGAAGTGATGCACGACACGCCTGCCGCCGCAATCTTGTGACTTTCCGCACGATTTTCGACCACCCGGCGGCGATCAGACCTTCAGCTAAACGATGGAGTTTAAATGAACTTGAAGAGAACACGCTTGAGCACCCGTGCGCTCGCGGTGACGACTGTAATTGGTCTTAGCGTTGCCTTGGGGGCTTGCGCAAGTGGACAGGTCGACGATACCTCTGTGCCGTCGGGGGAAGCGGGCGGCTTGGAGGAAATGGAGCCGACCGTCCTGCGCATCGCGTTCCCGGTTAATGAAACCCACCCGGTCGGGGCGGGCGTAGAAGCTTTCGTGGAATATGCGCGTGAGGCGTCGGGCGGGAAGCTCGACTTTGACGTCTACCCGAGTGGGACCTTGATTCCGGTAACGGAGCTGCTGCCTGGGCTTTCGGGTGGTCTGGCTGACTTCGGTACTGTCTTCACCGCCTTTGCGGCCGGTGAGCTTGCGGCGGCCGCATGGTCAGAACAACTTTCGCCGGCGTACATGGATTTGGGGTTTCCAGTATCGCCGACCTCCATACTTCCCTTGCAGAGAAATTTTGCGCAGAGCAACGAAATCATTCGCACGGAGCTCGCAAGTCAGAATGTCGTGCCGCTCTGGGGGATCGGTGACCAGATGCGCCTGGTGTGCACTGAGCCAGTCGAAAAAGCGTCAGACCTTGAGGGCCGCATCGCACGAGTGGGCGGAGACATCTGGGCGACAGAACTAAAAGGATTGGGAATGAGTACCAACTTCATCCCCAATACAGAGATCTTTGAAGCATTGCAACGAGGCGTCATCGACTGTGTTGCCACGGACGCAGGATCGATTGTGGCTCAAGGCTTGCTAGAGGTTGCTAAGCACCTTGTGCTCGTCGAAATGTCACCAAGCAGCGGCTACATGTCGGTGAATAAGGATGTGTGGGCCGACCTTCCATTGGAGGCGCAGCAGATCCTCTTTGACGCAGGTATACGGGCTACGGTTGCGTATCAGCGCGCGACCCTGCACTCGTACGGCGATCTGATTGACCAGGCCGAACAGCAGGGTGTGACCTTCACACCGACAGGTGACATCGATCCTGTTCTGGAGCAGGCTATTGAAGCCCGGGCGGACGAGTTTTTGGCGGCTCCGCCCGCTTCCGTTCAGGATCCGGAGCAGTTCATCAAAGACTTTGAGGTCTTACAAAAAGATTGGCGGTCGCTCTGGGACGAACACGTCGGCGTAGAGCACGTTGATAAGACCAACGCCCAAAGTTTGGTAGATGCCTACGCCGAGGGAGCAGACCTCATTGATTGGGATGCTTTCGAAACTGCACTCACCGAGTTCATGAGTCCCCTGCGTCCGTAGGCCGAAGTTGCGCCTGCGCACAAGGGAGCGAGGGAATGTACGGCAGGCTCTTTGAATCGGAACAGATTAATGCAGTGATTGACGGTTTCGAATCGCATTTCCCGCGCACCCAACCTCTCAGCCAGCCACGGGCGGGCTCGAGACCCATTACAGATCTACCCCCTCGTCCGCTAGAGGGCTGCGGCCAGCACCCGTGTCAGGGTGCTGGCCGCAGTGGCGGGTGGAGTGCTGGGGTTCCACCGGGCAGGAGTATTAAACGTGGCTGAAACAGCCGGTCAGTGCGCGTGAGCCGGAGGAAGCGCATCTGATCGGAATGTTCCGTGCGCTGCAGGAGGAAGATCCCGAGGGCGGCTATCGGGTCGTCTCCGAGGGCTTCACAGGCCTCGGCTATCGCCACTCGAACCGACCTGTGTGGCGGCTGTGTCACGTCGCGGGGATCCGCTCGGTGATCATGACCCGTAACTTGAGGTGCCACCTGTTTCTAGAGCGCGCCTGACAGAATGTGCTAAATGACGCCATGATCCCGGTGGCTTTACATGAGAGGCGCGTCCACGCTCAGCGCAGCGCGCAGCTGCTTTATCGCAAGACGGCAGCCCGTTGCGGTGGTGTGTGGCGGTTACCGCCGTGTCTATGGAGCTGACGCCCTGTTGATCCGCGCTTCGTGGCAGCCCTGGGTGGGTCGAAGCCCAACGGGCGGTTTCCGGAGCTCCGATGATGGCCTCACGAGGGCGGTGCAAATCGTGGATGAAATCTGGGCAGCCGTCGGGCCGGGCCCGACGGCACCTCAGATGTCAGCGAGACCCGCTGGCAAACGGGGTCTCCAAATGCGCCTTGTCACGCGCTCCGTTGAGCCAAGTCGATCCGCTTGACGATGTCCGCTTGAACCCATAAGCTAACCTTCGTTAGGCTATTATCGGCAGTGCGGACGCAGAGGTCTCACCTCTCGGTGCAAAAGCCTTGCCCTGTAAAGATCTCGTCGAACGGAGCGCATGATGAGAAGAGTCGTAGTTGCGGTAAACGCGGATGGCAAGTCGCTTGTCGCCTCAGACGAGAATATCGAGCACGGTAGAATTTGGACGTTTAGTCCGAATGATGTTCGGGGATGGTCAGATCAACTCGCTGATTCGGAGATTCTCCTACGGGCGCAGCCGCCTGCAGCTGGTGCACTCTGGGCGCTGGTTGAGATAGAACCGCACACTGAGGCCCTTGGGACTAATCCAGGAGAAACAGCTCCAGGTATTGACGAGAACGGCTTCCACGTCACAAAGTCGGTTGATTTCGTCTATGTATTGCGTGGAACGCTGACCCTCGATCTGGACCTGGAGCGGGTCACCTTGAGCGCGGGAGATGGGGCCGTGCTGCAGGCGGCGAATCATGCTTGGCACAACCTCGGAGACGAGAAGGTTGTCTTTCTCGATTCCGTCATCTCTGTGCCCTAAGCTCCATTCGCCTAGCCTGATGGCGTTACCATTCGACACCCCCGCCGCACCGCGCGGTCGAGACACCGAACGAGTCAACTTGTACACGCGAGCTCTCCCGAAAAACCCACTACTAAACGTGGTGGACCTGGGAACCAGCAAAAGGATCCGGGCCGCCGCGGACGCCCGCCGGGACCCGAACTTCCTGATCATGGCGCGCACCGACATCCGCGCCATGGACGGCCTGGCCGCGGCACAGGACCGCGCCCGCGCGCTGGTCGACGCCGGTACGGACGCCATCTTCCCCGAAGCCATGCGCACCGTGGAGGAATTCGCTGCCATCCGCGAAGCCGTTGACGTGCCGGTGCTGGCCAACATGACCGAATTCGGCAAGAGCGACCTGTTCACCGCCAAGGAGCTGGCCTCGGTAGGCGTAAACATGGTCTTTTACCCGGTGACCCTGCTGCGCAGCGCAATGGGGGCCGCCGAACGGACCCTGGACGCGATCAAGGCCGACGGAACCTAGCAGGCGGCCGTCCCTGGGATGCTTACGCGGGCACGGCTCTACGAGCTCGTCGACTACGAAGCCTACAACCAGTTCGACACCGGCATCTTCAACTTCCAGGTCCCGGATCTGGAAAGCGACTACACCAACCTCTAAACCGCGCCCCGAACCATGGGGGCCAACAAGAAACGAGTGGATATGCAGACCGAAACCATCGACGTCAGGAAAGGACTGGCCGGCGTCGTCGTCGACACCACGAAGATCTCCAAGGTCAACGCGGAGACGAACTCGCTGCTGTACCGCGGCTACCCGGTCCAGGACCTGGCCGCACACTGCAGCTTCGAAGAGGTGGCGTATCTGCTATGGAACTCCGAGCTTCCCGACACAGTCGAGCTCCACGACTTCACCGCGGACGAACGCGGCGGCCGCGCACTGGATCCGGTGGTGAAGTCGGTCATCGATTCGCTGCCGGTTGAAGCCCATCCCATGGACGTCTGCCGCACGGCGGCCAGCGTGATCGGCGCCCACCACCGGCTGGCCGAGGATTCCTCACCCGAGGCGAACATGGCCAAGGCGCTGGAGCTGTTTGCCGCGTTCCCGGCAGTCGTCGCCTACGACCAGCGCCGGCGCCGCGGGCAGGACCTGGTGGAACCGCGCGACGACCTGGGCTACGCGGCGAACTTTCTCTGGATGTCCTTCGGCGAGGAGGCAGCGCCGGAGGTGGTGGAGGCGTTCAACGTCTCCATGATCCTGTACGCCGAGCACTCGTTCAACGCCTCCACCTTCACGGCCCGGGTCATCACCTCCACACTGGCCGACCTGCATTCGGCCGTCACCGGTGCCATCGGCGCGCTGAAGGGCCCGCTGCACGGCGGCGCCAACGAAGCGGTCATGCACACCTTCGAGCAGATCGGCATCCGCACCGACGAATCCCGCGAGGACGCCGCGGCCCGGGCCCGGACCTGGATGGAGCAGGCCCTGGCGGAAAAGAAGAAGGTGATGGGCTTCGGCCACCGGGTCTACAAGCACGGCGATTCCCGGGTACCGACCATGAAGGCCGCGCTGGACAAGATGATCGACCACTACGGGCGCCCTGAAATCCTCGGACTGTACGACGGGCTGGAGCGCGCGATGGCCGAGGCGAAGGGCATCAAGCCGAACCTGGACTACCCCGCCGGCCCCACCTACCACCTGATGGGCTTCGACACGGAGATGTTCACCCCGCTCTTCGTGGCCAGCCGGATCACCGGCTGGACGGCGCACATCATGGAGCAGCTGGAAGCGAACTCGCTGATCCGCCCGCTCAGCGAATACAACGGGTTTGACGAGCGCTCATTTTGAAGGGAGCGAACAGCAGTTCCGTCGTAGCTCCATACTGCTGACCACTAGCTGCGGTGGGGCACCGGACGATCACCCGGATCGTCATTCCTACGCCACAATAACGGTGCCCCACCGCCACTTACCACCATGTTCGCGGCGAAATGAAGAGTGATAGCGGGTGCAGATGCAACCCAAGGATATCCAGAAGCTTGCGACGAATCGCCGGAGAGCACCTACTAGGAAGCAGTTCCTCATGGAAAAAACTTCACAACTCACTACGATGAGGCCTATACGAGTAGAGGATTGGGCCGCCCTCACGGGGGTTTCAATAGACGTTCGTCGGAACGGCATAACAGTATGTTCAGGCATTGTGGACGCGGTGACAGAGGACGGGTCCATTCTTTGGGTGAACCCTGCGGGGTCCGAAAGAAGACTCTTCGAAAAGAGAAGTTCATATGAAGCTTGGACTGATGAGCAATCTGCCCCCTTCATGTACAGGATCTCGGGGAAATCAAGAGTAGCCGAGTAATAACAGTTTGGCCGGCAATGTTTGCCGGGCATCGAGAAGGAGCAACATGAGTACAGCCGACGTCGCACGCCAGGGCGTTCTGGCCGACGCCCTCGTCCCCAGCACGGCCCTGGCCAACACCGCCCTGGTGGTCGGCGGCGCCGGCCTGACCGCTGTGAGGGCTGCGGGGCGGCCGGGCGAAGACAGCCGATGCCGCCCAACCAACACAGATAGGCGGCATCCCAGACATTCTCTCAGCCTGTGTAGGCCCGTGTGGGCACGGTCAGATCTTGGGCCGATCCCCGCCTGTACCTGAGGGCTAAAGCGCTGCATCCGAGGTGCCACCGGACCATCGTCCGGCTCGCTTGACGCCTGTACATCCAGTCTGAGCACTCATCCCGTCACTCACCGCGGCCACCGCCTGGCTCAGTTCTGGATGCCCAGCAGTTGCTGCTTCTGGGTCGTAAACTCCTAATCGGTGAGTACGCAGGCGTCACGCAGTCGTTCCCTCCTCCTGAACTTTCTTCCCTGAAAGCAGTCCCATACTGGGGGAGGTTCCTGGTCCCAACTGGGGCCGGGGACCAACCCCTACAAGAGCGGTTTAGTCTCAGCTACTTACGCCTTCCGCGCCTTGGCTTCAGCTTTTGTGAACTCAGCCCCGCACGTCTGGCAACGGTAATCTCCGCTGCTCATACCGAGGTGGTATTCCTTGGTGAAGTGGGGATGGGCACGGTCGGCGACTCCTACTTCCCGCCACTTCTTTCGCAGCCTTTCGGCTTCTTCAAATTGCATGCGTTTCTCTGGCGGAGCGTTTGTTTACTTGTGAACCTCGCCGCCGCGCTTCGGGGATGTAGCGGGGATCTCTAGGGCACAAGGCTCAGAGTGTAACCGAGACCACACATCCTAGGGCTAGACGTTTCACCGTGCCTCTGGAAACGTTTACGGTGTGGTCGCGAGCGTATCGCCCGGCAGCATCCCCCAAACTGCCGAGTTCGGCCACGATGTGATAGGGCGGCGGCTCAGCAGTCCCCCAATGGCTGAGCCGCCGACCCCCATTCCGCCTGAGCCCTAATCCCCGATAGACCCCCACCTGCGCGGCACAGTGTTCAGTCAGACGACCTTACGACGGAGACAACGCGACACGCCATAGCGGCGAAGCCCGGTGGAATTGTCGGGGCCGACATATAAGAATGCTTATGGTCCTGTTGCCTCTGCGGGTCCCGGTGATGAACGACAGGGTTTGGTTTAGGGGTGGCCACCACAATTCCCCCATCTGTGGTGGGGACCTTCTTGGATCCGTCCGCAGGGTCGAAACCGTCGAACACAAGCGCTAACGTACCCGGATCATGGATCACAACGCCGCCGAAAGCCGTCCCTGCTCGAGGGGAGAGAGTATGGGTATCAAGGGTATTCCGTGCCGGCGGGCGCCAACTTCCACCAGTCACCCGACCTGACTCCGTACATCGAAATCAAACACCGATGTCACGATGAGCACCGGCAAGGCTGCGGCCCAGGTGGCGCACGCCCTCTGACTGCCTGCTCGACCAGGACGATGCTGTACGCAAGGCGTGGGCCGACCAACAGGGCCTCAGTCTAGGCACAGCCAGCTTCGCCAAGGACGGGCCACACGACCGCGACGCCCGCGGGCTCAACACCATCGTCGACAATGGCCTCACCGAGATCGAACCTGGCACGGCAACAGCCCGCGTCTACGGTGGAGCAGCGCCCTAAAGATTACGGCCCGACAGCGCTAAGCACGCCCGGAGAGAGGCCGCTGGGCACAGTACCGTTTTTTGAAACGCTGCGCCGGTACCGGACCAGAAGGCCGTCGACGCCACTAAAACCCCTAGTCAGAGAAGGATTGCCGCCGCTCAGAGGGGTTTACTGCGGCTAGAGGAGGTACCCACTCAAAAAGGCGAAAAGGTACGCAAAAACCCCGTCAAACCGGGGCAAACACCCAAAAGTACCGTATGTACCACTCCGTTGAGAGAAACCCTATGCGCATGCGCGCATGTGTGTACTATCTGAAATCAAGTGGTACATACGGTACTTCTCTCTCTCTTTTGTTGAATCTACAGGGTAAAACAGCCAAAAGTGCTTACCGAATCAGCAAAAACGAGAGAAAAATACGGTACCTGCCGCGCCTGCCCTGTGCACCCCAAACCCCGGCCTGACTAGGCAAAACACCGCCTGCGAGCAGGCCAGAGCAGGCGGGAAAATACGGTACCGAAATACGGTACTTTCGGCTGTTTTGACCTCCAAACCCCTCGAAATCGCCTCAAACACCCCGTCGAACGCCATGAAAGAGGGAAGAGCCCGGTGAAATCCACCGAGCACACCGTGATCGCCATCAAGTAACTCCGCCCTCTGCGCCCGGACCAGCCAAAACTCCGATCCTGAGGAGTCGCAACTCTGCGAAAGATAGGCGCCGGTTGCTGATAACTTTATCAATAACCGCTCGCTCTGATAAAGTTATCAACATGCGTACCGCACTGAACAGCCCCTTCAGCCCCGGGTCCGACAGCATCCCGCAGGTCTGGGCTGGCCGCACCGAGCAGCTTAGCGACTGGCGCGACATCGTGCGGCCCCGTCGCATCGCGGGCCTGCCTGAGCGCGGCAGGACCATCCTCGGTGATGCAGGTCTGGGCAAGTCCACCCTCGCGCGCCGCATCGCCCGCGATGCCGCCGCCGCCGGGGACTGGACGACACCACAGCTGCGCATCCCTTCCGGTGCCGATCCGCTCAAGCTGGTCGCTGCCGCGGCACTCAGGCTTGCCGACGAGGCGGGCCTCGCCTCCTCCCGCGAGCAATCGATCAAGGACGCGCTAAGCCGGGTGGAGGCGGTGGCAGCCGCGGGCATGTCGCTCACGCTGCGCCTGCAGTCGGGCCCCGAGCCATACGCTGTGCTGACAAACCTGCTCGTCGAGGTGGGACGCGCAGCCATCGCACACGGCAACGCCGTGCTGATCCACGTCGACGAGGTCCAGAACATCTCCGACGACAAAGCGCTCTCCCAGCTGCTGATCGCACTCGGCGACACCCTCGTGCACGAGGAGCCGGTCACGGCCCCCGGCGGCATCGCTGTATCTCGTTCGTTGCCGATTGCTGTTTACCTGACCGGCCTGCCCGACTTCGCCGACATAACCGGCGCCCGCACGGGGGCGACATTCGCAGGACGCTTCAAGACGACCACGCTCTCGGCAATAGACGATGACGACCTCGCCTCTGCTCTCCAGCCGTTCGTGATCGACGGCTGGGAAATTCCCAACGACATGGGCGGCGTGGAGCGGGTCCACATGGAGCCGGAAGCCGTGGATGCGATCGTTGACCTCTGCCGAGGCGAACCCTTCCTGTTCCAGCTCGCAGGCGAGCAGGCCTGGTACGCCGGAAGCACCGACGTGATCACGCGTTCCCAGGTTATGGCCGGATGGAAAAGAGCCCGCTCCGAGGCAGCGACCCACGTCGAGCGGATCCTTGACCGCCTCCCTGGCCGTGAGCGCGAGTTCATCCGGATGATGGCCGAGCTGCCGGGCACAGAGCGCACGCTCACCCGCATCGCGACAAAGCTGGGCTACGAAAAGCCCACTGCCGCGGGACCGACTTCGCAGCGCCTCGACACAGTGCGCGGCATCATCGAACGCGGCAAGCCCTACACATTCCGTCACCGCGCCGTGGAGGCCTACCTCACCAGCGACTGGCCGGACGTCAGCTGAATTGCCCACCGTGATGCCTGGCGCGAGACATCGGGTACTTTGCTCTATGACTCGCGCGGCTCCGCGCGCCCGGACCCCTTTTTTCTGCTCAGCCCCGTCTCACTGCACGGGCAGGTTTTTTACCCCCGATAATCGCCCTTATCCCGACTATCGGCGCGTAGAGGCATCTATCGGGATTTGGCTGCTGTTCCTCGGCGTCGTCCGCAGTTGAGAGATCTCGTCAGACGGGATGCCCAAGCCGCACCTCCGTGTCACGGTTACCGTCTTGTGCGACGTCTTCGCAACCTGGGCAGCGCATGCGCCAGAACGAAACTCACCTCACGAGATAATGCGTACTCTTCGAAGGCGGTGAATGGCCTCGTCGGCCTCGACCCGCTTCTCCTTCGCGAGCCGATCAAGGATTCTGCCCATTTCAGGACTGGTCTGGACCGTGAACTCGTGATTTGCTCCTTGTCCGAATCCTTGGTGATCACCCCCGAGCTTCGCGAGTATTCTCAGCAGATCGTCCCCCGTCAGTTCCTTGTTGGCATCGAGCTGCCAAAGCACCACATCGGCTGCCGGACCAGAGGCGGCGACACGTTCAATCTGATTGATCGGCAGCTTTATCCCCACCTTGCGGGCGTACTGGCCTGCTGCCCGCAATGCATCATCTTGTCCGTCGGAGACGTATTCGCCCAAATTCTCCACGATAGTGGCCTTGATGGTCTCGGGTGTCTGCGGATCTTTCAACATTTCCGCGACTATAGCTGAGACGAGTTCGGGAGACAGGAACTTCTCCACCTGCTCCGACACAGTGAACGCTTCTGATACCGCTTGCCAGCCGCCATGCGCTATGAAGCGTACAAAAGTCTCTTTCTCATCCGGCACCAGCTTTGCTTCGAGGAGCCGTGCCAGAAGGTCATCTTTGTCGGCTTTCAAATCGGAGACGGACATTTCGCGCCCTAGATCGAGTTGCTCGGTGAGGTTAACCGCCTTCCGCGAGTCAATCGATGAGTTCAGCATCCACAACGCCAGCTTGTAGCTGTTCTCGGGCTCGAGCTTATCGACGTTTCGAAGCCTGTCGACGCGCTCGAGGAAATCTGTCAGGTTGTCGTCGAGGTCGATGGTCCGCGCGTACTCGTAGACGTTCACGGCATTGGGCTCGACCCGACCAGCTCGGACAAGTGCTGGCCAAATATCAGTGGGAACTTCGGTGATGGAGGGCAGTGATGCTTGCGGCGCGCTCGAATCCAGCATCTCGGCCAGTTGTTCGCCGGACCAGCTCTTGTGCTGCTCCCCGATTACGCTACTCAAGACATCGGCGCTCAGCACCGAGTACGGGGTGTAATTATCCTCATTCACCGTGTTGAAGTATGCGGAGATATCCTCGTTGCACCGTAACCAGACCGCTTCGTACTGGCGGATTCGATCGATTGTAATCGCTTTGTCATCATTCAGACCGAGAGCGGCCCGAATGTTCTCAGCGGAAAGTGCGTACGCCCTGTCCTCCACGGCTCGTCGGAGTATGCCCTCGGATAGCGGGCGCAAAGCGGGCACAATAAGTCCCACTCGGCGGGCGAACGAATACACGACCGCCGTTCTTGCCTCGCTCAGGTCTTCGGTGAACGCTGTAAGATGCGCGTGGCGGTCGACGATGAGTTTGTAGGCCACTTCACCAAGTTCGTACGAGTCCGCGTCACGTGCGCTGCGCAAAGCGACGTCTGTGAGAATGGTCCTGGTTTCCTCGTCAACGAACGATTCCGGGCGCGCCAGGTGGTCAAACAGTCCTTGCCAGGGAAGCGTCGCCATAAGGGCGATCAGGTCCTTCTTGCGGGAGCCTGCCTCACTGAGGAAGGCATCTAAAAACGCGAGGGCGTCTTCGCTCCGGACCGCCGCCAGGAACGTCGCCGTCTCCTCCGCTTTCTCTTTTTGGTGCGCAAGCATGTGGTCGAGGATCGCTATGTTGAGAGAGCTGCGAGAGCTGGTGAAGTCCGCAGGCGCTTGCTCGAGGACATTGGACACGGCCTCGGGGGTGGTGAACTCGAAGTGGATATCCATCTCGTTTGGCCAGACGCTGTTACGAAAGAAGTTCGCCACGTCGACACCAATGAACTTGCCGTAGAAGACCGCTGAATACTCTGCATAGTAGCGATTCACGAAGCCTCGTCGCACTAGATCCCGGGCGAGCTCCGACTCAAGAACATTCTCCAGGTGGTCGTCGAAGGTCATGCTGTTAGCGACATAGCGCTTGTCTTTGCCCAGGTCTGAGAAGTCTGCTCCGCGCAGTGCGGTTATGTCGCTGTCGATCGATGCCAGCTGTGCAGCGACCTTTTCTGCGTCGGCCTCCCCCCACCGAGTAGAATCCAACCCTTCGGGGAACAGTGCCATCAATTGGGCATAGTTGAAGGTAGGGGTGCTGGAGTGCCCAGACATATGACGAAGCTGCATCGACAGCTGACGTGCTTCCACGACGTCCTTCCAAAGCGCCGGCTGATGAACTGCAGCGGGACTATGGGATTGCCCGTCTACACTCAGACTTTGCAAGGTGTGCTTCGTAGCATTTGCTATTAACATCAAGCGATCACCCAGGATCTGAGCGATCTTTTCCTGTCCGCGCTGAAGTTGATCTGTGTGAAGCAGGTCCTGCTTGTCGCGCTGCAACTGCTCGATCGACTCGCGAATCAGTTCCCGGCGAAATAGTTCTAGGGCGTCCAGGTTGCTGCCCCGGTTCGGCAGTTTTTCGAAGTCCGACAGATGGAAGTTCTTGTAGACCACCAGAGCGAACAAATCGTTCGCAGTCATACCTGGGGCGGGCTTCTGAACCCACAGCAACTTCTCGGCATAGACCACGAACTCGTTGCAGATGTTGATGAGCAACCGCATATCAGTGGTGTGGCGGGCTACGAGGTCAAGCAGTTCCCGGCTGATCTCCGTGCCAGCAGGAAGCATCAGGGCGTCTAGCGCCTCGCTCAGCAGGTCTCGTGCGTTGTTGTGTGACAGGAACGGCACTACCGGGACGACGACTTCAAAAAATTTTGTCCGGTTTGCGCGCTCAAGGCCAGCCTCAACAGTGTAGCGCCGCTTCGTGGCTGCCAGTGCTGTGACATGGCCGTCCTTATCGTGCTTTGGCACGGTCTCGGCCTTCGAGTTTTCCGCCTCCTGATCCCTTCCCCGAAGTTCCTCTCCCAGTCTCTCGAAGAGGCTGTCCTTTATGGCGTAGATGAACCTGAGCGGGCGTTCCTCCCGCTTCCTCCAGTGCGCGGACGCGTTGACGAGGGTGTTCAGCTCGCGTAGCGAGTCGAAGATCCGAGGGTCATCGAACCGGTCTAGGTCCTCGAAGACGACGATGTCAGGCTGAGTCGCATCGAAGAAGGCCACGATCTCGTCAAGATACTCGTCGAAGTAGGAATCAGGCTGCTCTTCGAACGAGATCGAGGTGCTCCCAGTTGAGAATTGCGAGACCAAGCGGTTGCCGATAACCCAGCGTACGGCCCCTGCAGCCATCAGAACGAGAACGACAAATGCGCCCATTGACCAAGCGGGGTGGTTGTCCCCGAACGCGTCCGGATCTGGCCGAACTCCGAAAACCCAAAGCAGTCCGACGACCACGATTCCGACCACGGCGGCCTCAATCAAGGTTCGCCACCAGGTCAGTTCCTTCCTGCGGGCAAATCGAGAGTGTCGAATCTGACCTGGCTCGGCTCGATAGACCAACTGCTTGACCAATTCCTTCTGGATCCGGTTGGTCAGATCCTCGTCCTCGTCATCGGGCCCCAGAGTGTTGATGCTGATGCGCATCGTCTTCCTCTGGATTCTCGCCTGTTCTTCGAGGAAATTGTCGAGGATGCTCGACTTGCCGGATCCGTACCGCCCGGTCAGCGCGATGTTCTTGTTCTTCGGGTCCAAGGCGGCCGCCTCGAGATGGCGCACGTATGTCGCGTGCTGCTCTTTCTTGTATTCGGGGGCGAGTGACCGCAGTTTGATCTTGTTCTCCGGCTGCGATGTGGGTCCGTCAGCAGGCTGGATGAGCCTGTGAGGATTGGCGGACTCCCTATCCTGGTTCGCGCGTCGGTTCTTGAGCATCACATAAGTATGGCCGAAGGGGCGGACAGGACTGGGTCAGCAACATCCCGCTTTTATGCTGACATTCCTTGATTCGACTTTATAAGGTGCTCGAAGGTAAGGCTGCACTCAAGGAGGAAGGCGGTCATTCCACAGATCACCGATATCTTCGCATTCTTCTGTCAGCTGAGCGAGGCTGTTTCGTTGGTTTAGTGGCTCTTGGTGGTTGGTGGGGAAATGAGTTCGTGTCGTTGAAGACAAAGGGGCCCGTGGCCCTGCTGGGATGAGTGTGTCTAGCATTCAACCTGGAACAGGACCACGAGCCTTTGAATGAGCCTACCGGGGTCGTAGCCGATGCTGCCACCATCCTCTTCAACCTGCCCAACTACCATGTCATCTCCACCACCGTCATTGCTGGCTGGCGGCAGGTCATCGTCGAGACTGACGAGCTGTCGGGCTGCCCGAGCTGTGGGGTCATTTCCTCCCGGCGGAAGGAACGCCGGCTGCAGCGGCTGAGGGTTATTCCTGTCACCGGGCCGGTAGAAGTGCTCTGGTCGAAATATTGATGGTACTGCGAGGAGACGGCGTGTGACAGATTGTCGTTCTTCGAATCCACGCTACAGGTCCCGCGCCGTGCCCGCTCCACGAGCCGGCTCCGGGACCAGCTCGTGGACGCGGTGATCCGCTCGGGGCGGGCCGTCTCGGAGACAGCTGCCGGCTACGCCGTGTCCTGGTGGATGGTGAGGGCGGCACTGAATGAAACCTGCCTGCTCCGGCTGCCAGACGTGGACCAGCTCAGCCCGCGGATGCTGGGCATCGACGAGCACCGGTTCCGTTCGGTGCGCTACTTCCAGGACCCGGAATCAAAGACATGGACGCGGTTCGAACCATGGATGACAACGATCGTGGACCTGGATACCGGCCAGGTCCTGGCAGTGGTGGATGGCCGGGACCACAAGGGTGCCGGGGACTGGCTGTTCGCCCGGCCGCTCGACTGGCGCCTCGGTGAGGAAACCACACAACCTCCGAGATCGCTGGCCTGTTCAACGTCGCCCGGTCCACGGTGTACCGCATCAGCACTGGCCTCACCTCAGAAGCGTGACCGGACATGTCGCGGGCCCGCCGGCACCGTGCGGAGGTGAAGCGGAAGCTGGCCCCGCTGAACGCACTGAATGGCAGGTGATCCAACGCCTGGGTCCGGGACCCGCTCTGGGCCGAGTCCTCCGCACGTTGGAGAAATAGTGCCCATTTCGTCAGGTGAGCGCGTGCCGCCGAGCAAGCACCGTCATGGCGTCGGGCACGTACGGCAGCTGTATGGTGCCTTTCCAATGTGTAATGCTTCTCAGCAATGGGGGGGTCGGATGAAGGACACGCTGCCCGGAGCCTCCGATCGCCGCCGCTAACGCGGTGCCCGTGGTGCCCTGTTGCTACTTCTTGCTCATAAGACCGGTGATTCCAGTGACAAACAGACCAAGCAGAGCCCATGAGAGCAGCTTGATGAATGTTAGGGCCGAGCTTAGCCATACGTCCGTACTTACTCGCCATGCCTCGGATTGGCCGGTGCCAAGGGGCGAGAGAACGACGTCAACTGCGTAGAGAGGTGCTATTAGGCTGGGGTATCCTGCTGGCGCCGGTTGGGTGGATGCAGTAGTTACTGCCACTTCCTTAACAATTTCATCCGATGCTTCCGAAAGGCTCGTTGCTTCGGCAGTGGTGGTTCCAGCAGTTGGTTTCGGGGCCTCTGCAACGCTCGACGAGGAGAGTGTGGTGTCCCGGTCAGTTGGAGTAAAAGATGATGCGTTCAGTCCAATGAGAACGGTCGACAACAGCCAGAGCACCGCGAGCCACGCGATGGCGGTTTGCGGATAATAGCCGTGGCCGATCGTGTATTTCGTGATTAGTCGCCAGAATCGGCTCGATCGCCGGCGTAACAGCAGGTCGGTTGCACTGAATTTCAGCCGCCGGCTGTCCGTTTCCAGTCCAGCGCGTTCGAACCAGTCAGCGATGGCTATCCAGGGCTGTACATGGAAAGGTGGTTGCTTTCCTGTTTGGGAGGATCCTGTCTCCGGTGTCTGACCTGTCTGAAGCGAGGACTCGGACAGTAGCCACTGACGCGCCGATTGCCAACTCCCGAAGATGGAGCCGCTGAGATGGCCCAGGGTCAAATTTTCTGTGCTGCGGATTGAAGGAAGCTTCCGGGCTGATCCGTCGTCCGAAGTAGCGCCGTGAAGTTCAAGATGGGCAACAGTCGAGCCTGTGAGGTCCAAGTCACCTTTCAAGGGGGTATTGCGGTGCAGTTGCAAGTGTTGAAAGTTCGCTCCACGGGCTTGAAGCGACCAGGTAGTTGCTTTGGTCTCTGTTGAGGTTTTCGCCGTGCCCGGAGCCAAAGGAAGTGTTTGCCCACGCGCGATCGATGAGACTGTTTCACCGAGTTCGAGATGCGTCACGCTCGCGCCGACGAGATCCACATCGCCGTTTATTGCGGTGGTGCTGTGGATACGCAGATGCACGAAGTTCCCGCCGCGTGCGAGGATCGGGCTCAGTTGGCTTCCGTCCCGCCCGTGGTTCGGAGAAATGGAGCATTCGTCTTCAATAGAGAATGTTCCCAAAACGGTCGCGCGATCCGCTACGATCCCGCCCGGCTCGAAGCTTGTTCGCGCTATCCTGAGGTCGCCGTCAACACGCGCATCAGTCACGTTCAGACAGCCCATGGTGGTAGCTTCTTTGGAGTTTCGTTCAGGAGAAGTGCTGAGGCCCTCTCTGATATGGGCATTTCGCAGGTCAACGAATCCGCTAAAATTGCCACCGCCAAGCTTCACCTTGGCCATGCTGGAACCGATCGCGTAGACACTGTAGTCCTCGACCACGCCTATGCTCGCGTCGGTCAGGTTCAGGTCGCCCATCTTGGCTCCACTGATCCTGAGCTCTCCTGTGCGAACTCGGTCAAGCAGGGCGGCTTGACCGAGATCAAGGCCGTCGAGGTCGATCCGGCAGGTGCTTTGAGGCAAGCCACGCCGATATACGGAACCCCTATGGACTGAGGGGATTTGTCCGGCACTTCCGTGCCGCCCAACCACTGCGTCCTGAATTTGGAGCTGGCCGCCAATCCGGGCTCCACGGCTGACGATGCTACACGATGCCTGCAGCCGTTGAAGGTTTAAAACACCTCCCACGGAAATGCTGTCCATGTTCATGGCGAATCCACTGCAGGTACCCTCGCGGTTCAGTTCGCATGGAACGTTGATTTCTGTACCGATGATTGAAAGAAAGGTGCCGATGGTTGCACCTGTAAGCAAAATTGGTCCCTGCGCGACCAGCTTGTCGTCGATGGCTTCACTGCGAACGTTCAGCCCGTCGGCCCACAAGGAGGCTTCCTTGGCTGAAGCGTTGATGATCGCTGTACCCGAGACGTCGAGTGCGCCGCAGGAAAGATTATTTGCCGATACCCAGCCTTCCACCCGGCTGTAACGCAGTTCAAGAGAGTTTTCGATCGTTGCATGATCCAGGACAACGTCCTGAACAACGGAGTCATTTATATGGACATCTGGCCCCCGGAACGAAGTCATCCCCAAGCTGCCTTCGAACCGCACCCCCGTGAACATAAGAGGAAAATTCAGCTCGGCAAAATTTAGGTCAAGGTCTCCGAGTATGCGTACACCTCGCAGGTCAACCCCCCGTGGATCTGCATCTCCTTCAAGCTCGAGCAAGGCCTTCCTTAGTACTTGAGCCTCGAGTTTCGGAAGCAAGTCCGGGTCATGCTGAACACATTCCCAGAGCTCATCCGGATTCAAATTTTCCGCGAGATTAAGACTTTCCCCTTCGGATAAAGAGTCGCGCAGTCTTGTTGGCCAATCAACTTTGTCCCCGGCATGTTCTTCTGCTATCTCAGTAGTCACAGTCAAACAATAGTCAGGACCCAGTGCAAAACGGGACAACGTCGTTCACGAGAACGGTGGCACCTCTCTCTCGGTCCGCCACAAAAGTTGGTAGCAAAACCATGATGCCAATCTTTGTTGGTGTCGCGTTTTCGTCTTTCAGGATTCGCTTCCTGCCGACGCGCCTGGACCCGCAGCTACAGTCCCGCAGTTGTTGTGTCTTCCTTCAGCCAATCCGGGATATCCGTGAGCCGACCCCGTTGTAAACTCTCGGGAACAAGTCCGAGCCAGGCCGTCGCCGCACTTGTCCATTCCGCTGTCTGCTCCACGCAGCCATCGTTGTCCACAAACAACACACAGTTTGTCACCGCCGGGTCCTTGGCCGACCGCCAGAGAACTCCCATCGCCCGGTTTCCCTCGTCATCCTGAAACAGTTGGCGGAGATACTCGGCAACAACCTGAGTGGGAACATAATCTAGGTGCTCTTTGTCGTCCGGCCGCGCGGGCTGACGAACGTCGCGGGCGAAGCCGTGCAGAAAGCGTAGATCCGATCGCCGTTGGCGCTGCACTGGATCGAACAGTGACGGAACGTTCGGAAGATCAACGAGGTCGATGACGAGCATGGGACGGGCGGTCTCCCAGGTCCCGATTGTGGCGTAGTCATCCTCCGTGTATCCGGTGACTTCTGCCAGCGCTCCGGCATGAGTATTTGCGCCATAGAACGCGCTGATACCACCTGCACTCATCCGGTTGGTCTTGGCAGCTTCTGGCGGCGGGCTACCCAGATCCTTTGCCGTTCCGAAATGTTCTGCTGAGCTGTGCGGGCGTGAGCGCACCCAGCGGGTTCCCACGGGTAGAACGCGGGTAAGGTTGCCGTTCCTAATGGTCTGCGCCAGTGCTTCAAGCATGTCCTGAGGCGGAATTTCACCATCCTCGCGCTGCTGCTCGGTATCAGGTGATGGAAGGTGGAACATATAGCGCGAGACGTGGGTAACGTACCGACGAAAGCCGGCCCAGCCCCAGGACAACGTCTGGGCAGGCGATGATCGGTACGGGCTCCGCTGGCACCACGGACCTTCGATGGCATTGGAAAGATCCGCGTGTAAATCCCTGTTATTGGTTATATCGAGATCATCGAGTAAGTCCCAAGTGTCGTCCACGGGCATCATGTATCCACCTTCCCGAGACACATACATCACGCCTTCGTTGCCCGGGTTTCCGTATTCTGTCCGAAGGCCCTCAGTAATGGCGTCGAGGAGGATATCGACCGGCGCTGCAATTGGATTGCCGTCGCTTTGCTGACCGCAGTAGTCGCAGTCCGTGGATTGGGCGGCGCTCTGAACTGAAGCGGCCAAGGCCTCGTCGTTCAGACAGTCGGCGCACACATGCTTGTCGACGGAGGACCATCCCTGTTCCCCATTCGTGATCTGCTGATTCTTATAGCCACCCATGGCTTGAGCCTAAGGGACCTGCGACGCCGTTGATCGCTTTTGGGCACCCACTGCTCGTCTCTAAAGTCCGGTCAGGCAGCTCCCAACAAACGGGGAAGACCGTGAGCGGTTGCGCCACGCGTTCCACGCCGCGGCACTGTTGAGAGAACGATACGACGCGACGACGGTGCAGTCATGGTTCAAGGGGACCCGCGCTGAACGACGAGGCGCCGGCGCACGTTCTGCGCGAGGCCGACCCGCTGACAGATACGCGAGACGTGATCGCCGTGACGAAGGGGTTCGCCTACGATGGATGATACGTCCTGAGCTGGAGATAGAAGGCCCCGAAGCGATCATTCATACTAGGGACGAGGAGGCGCGGCGTGCTCAGTAGCCAGCAAAAACGCGAGTTGACCATCGACACCATGGCCAGCTGGGCGCTGGAGGGCATGACGCCTGACCGCGAGACCGTCGAGGACATCAACTCATACCTTGAGGGTCGCATGACGCTTCACGAATTCATCGAGAGGTCGAAGACGCTTTGATGCCGGCTGGTGGCGCCGAGTCGTTCGACGGGCAGGCAACCGATCACCGGACCGAGGGCTTGATAACTTTTATCAACGACGACTAGATCGGCTCAGGTGAATACATGAACGCACACCCTAGGCGCGACCATGATGATATGCCCGACCACGGCGGATTTATTGAACCAAGCCCGATGGACCGCGCAGCACAGGCGAGCGAGAATGCCGTGAAGTCCATCGAGGACGAGTTCGGTCTTCTCACCAGCGCGCAAGTTGCGCAGGTGCTCGGCTCAACGTCGAGCCAGGCTGCGGTCCCTTCCCTGGTCAACGACATGCGCGGCCGCGGTGAGCTGCTCCATGTCCGCCGGCTGAACGAATACCTCTATCCGGGGTTCCAGTTCGACCGCTCCCTCGGCCGCGTCCGCCCGCTCGTCAAAGCCCTGCTGCAGCTGGCTGACACCAGCAGCTGGGAGCCGGAAGACGTGGCGCTGTGGCTGTGCTCGCCGACGACATACTTCGAGGACGAGTCGCGGCCGGTAGACCATTTCGACAGTGACCCCGACCGGGTTCTCGACGTGGCCCGCTGCGCATGGGGCGTCGAGGGTTGACCGGTGGATCAACGACCAGGTCTGCGCGCGTACGAGGACTCGGTCCGGCTGCCCTTCCATGAGGTGGTCGCAGGTCACCGCGAGACGCTCTGGGATGTTACTTCACCCCTGGCACAAGCGTCATGAGAAAGCTCACCGACCGCAGGCTGGCCCCGGCACGGTTCGACGACCTGTAGCGCTGCATTATTGATGCGTAGCTCTGCATCGCTACGCGATGTTGGCCTGTTTCCGGGCCTCCGCCCGCATGTAGCGCTTTAGCGCAGAAATCGTCAAACCTCTTTTGGCAGCACGACGGCAGTGCGCAGCAGGGGATAACGCGCTTTTGCTCCCTTATAACTTTCCTTCAAATCAGCGCTACAGTGCTACATCCTGCATGAGGCCATTACCTATCTTCAGTAGATTCTCAGCTAGGATTTATGTTGACCTTTATGCTAAGTGGGCGCCCGGGTTCGTTGTGCCTACGATGTTTCCAGCTTTCAAAGAAGCTGGTCTCGATTGGAGAGAGATGAACGAGTCGCTTTGGCGCACCTGGAAGCCTTATGCGGTGATCGCTGCCGTCTGTATCGGAGGCATATGGTGGTGGAACTCTCAGTCTTCCTTCGCCGGGCTGAAAGATGGTTCGTATAGCTGCACCGCCGTGTTTGTCGATGTCGATGCAGAGGGAAAGTACGAAGTTCTAACGGGTCAGGCAGGAAATCGTATGTTCGCTGACGCGACGGTAAGTAACGGAAATCTCGTGAAACTCTCTGCCGATACAGCGATGTCGAGTGCTGACCTTGCCAAGCTTACAATCAAGCCTAAAGGTAACTCTCACTTTACGGCAACGGACGACCCGGCAATGCACTCGTACAATGCGATTGCCTGTGACTTTTCGGACTGACTAATGTCAGTTTTTCGTTTGATCTCAGCGATTGGTGCTGCGGCCGTGCTCGTATTGGGGGTCGCGGGATGTAGTCGTGTGGGATACTCCAACCAGGCATCTCAGTCCACGCTATCGTGCGACCAAGCCTCGGCGTCTGCGATTCAGCGCGAACGTTTGGATGCGGCCGGGCCAACCATTGATCGTGAGCTCCAGCACCTAGCCGATAACTGTCCTGACGCCTACGAGATCACGATTGATTATCTTTCATCCCGCGCTAGTGTTTCTCCACATGAAATCGAATCCTGCGCTGATTGGGGCAACCGAATTCGCGCCGAGGCAGTCGAGCTGCTGAGAGTAGACGGTCTTTGCGAGGACGCACCCTTGGCAAATGGGTCGCCGCTAGCCACCAGTGCTGACGGTCTTTCATGGGATGCGGCAGCGGAATATGTTGGGACAGAACAGCGGGTGTGCGGTCCCCTTACGACTATCCGTACAGACGATGACGATGTGTTCCTTAATCTCGGTCGGGATTACCCTGACCCCGCGCGATTCACGATTATCATCTGGGACGTTGGCGAGGTTGAGCGGTTACCAGCTGGAACAGAGCTGTGCGCAACTGGCTTAGTTTCCTCGTACAACGGGGTGGCGCAGATTGAGCTTAGCGATATTGGGGCAGTCGAGGTGTGGGAATGACACTAGATTTGCTCGAAGGTCGGTCAAGCGCTCACGGTGAATATGGCCTATAGCAATGTTGACAGAAGGGCTGTGATTGTCCTTTGCCGTTGAAGATGGCGAAACCGCCGGGCGGTTGGCACACGAGTTGAGCCTGAGTTTCCAGGGCGTGTGTGTCAGCGATCCTGTCCAGGCACTCGAAACAACTGGGTTCAGTGGGCTGGTGTGCCATTAAAGTTGGCAAGTCGTCCCACCGCCCCACGTCGATAAGCGGTTTCATTGGAGTTCCGCAGGCCACGAAGGCACCATCCGTGCCCGCCACCTCGGACAACAGACAGAACAGGTCTGGTCCAGACCAACTCAAAGGTCACAACTAGCCATGATTGATGGCAGACATGCCGGGATCTCTGTCAAACGACAGTGATTGCGCGGCTCTGCGCGTCAGAACCCCGTTTACAACTCAGCCCCGCCTCGCTTCAAGGGGTCTGTTTTTTACCCCTGATAATCCCAGTTATCCCGACTATCGGCGCGCAGGGGTGTTTTTCGGTTTGGTGATCAAACGCTGACAACCGCACAACGAGCAGCCAGGCCGACTATGTATCACTCTGGGTTTGCCTGCGAGCGTCGGCTTGGCCGCTGGCTGCATCTTAGGCATCTCAGGAACGACGATTTCCCCTGACGAGCGGCGGCAGAGTCATCCCGGCCAGAAGCCTCACCTGCGGCGAAGAGTGGCCAGTCGCGAAGATTCAGTGCGCCACCACGGCTGACATCCGGTGCCGCAGAGGAAATCTCGGATGTAACCTGTCGCCTTCAGAGTTACTATCGCCGATAACAATACAAAACAGTGGCGGCACCGCCCGCGCCGTCTGAGGCCCTTCCGTGGACTCAGCGCATAGTAAGGGTCCGGCCGGATTCACCGGCCGGGCCCTTACTGCTTTCTAGCGGGCGCCGGCGAACTGTCCGGCTTCACGCAGGTCCTTGGAGGCGGTAAATTCCTCGGCCGGGGCGTGTTCCTGGTATTCGACGAGCTCCACGTGGTGTTCCAGGAGTGCGTCGCGCACCTGGGCCGGGGAGGCGTAGAAGTACTCGCGGCGCAGGTTCACCAGGTTCACCCGCTGCGCGGCGAAGTGCTGGTGCAGCATGGTTTCGATTCCGACCGCGTCCTTGGAGAAGAACAGGGCGTGCACGTCGAAGAGGAACGGCACGGACGCGTCACCCAGTTCGCGCACCCGCTCCATCGGGTTGAGCCGGCGGGTCATGCCGATCTTCACGACCCCTTCGCCGAAGGCCCCGAGGTTGGAGATGACGTAGACGTACCCGGCGCGGGTGTTCAGGGCGTTGTCCTCGGCGTCGGCGAGCTTGGCCTCGGCCTCCTCCAGTTGCTCCTGAACGCGCTGGACGCCGTCGAGGTCGCCGGCGGCCTGGAGCTGGGCGAGCACGGTGGCGTAGTGGTTGACTTCCTTCTGCTGCTTGGCCTTCAGCGCCTCCCATTCACGCTGGGCCTTGGCGGCCTCGCGGGCCTCGGCACGGGCCTCGGCCTCGAGCTGCTTCTGGATGGCGACCGCCTGCAGGTGCCGCGCGGCCAGTTCCAGTTCCTGCTCGCGCAGCCGGTGGAAGGCGCTGGTGACCTGCAGCCCTATCATGGTGCCGCGCTTGGCGATCTGCTCGCGGGACTTCTCCAGCCGGGCCAGGGCAGTGTCGAGGTTGCCGGCCTTGACGGTCTTGACGCAGTTCTCGGCCTCGGCGTTGTAGGCGCGCAGGAGCAGCGCGGAGAGGTCGCGGACGAACTTGGCGCCCTCCTTGGCCGAGCCGTTAAACGTGAACCCGGAGACGGTGGTGACGGCCGACTTCTCCCGCAGCTTGTCCTTAATCCGGGCCCGGACGGCGGCCAGTTCTTCGGCCAGCTTCACGGACGTTTCGGCCGGATGCTCGTAATCGTAGAAGCCCACGTTGTGCCGGTCGGCGACCTGGCGCACGTCCAAAACCTCGCCTCGGACCGCGACCAGCTCTGCGTTGGCGGCCGCCAGTTCGCGCTCGGTGGCGCTAATGCTGCGGACCAGCTCTGCGTCGTGGCGCTCCCTCGCCAAGGTGTCCATTGCCCCGAGACGCTGCAGGTCGGCGAGCATCTGCCCGTTCGCTATGTATACCTCGTCCGCGTACTGTTTCAGCCCCTTCACCGGCAGGGGCGGGGCGCCCATGCCGGTGCGGTAGGTGTTCTCGGCGCTGATGCCGAACCCTTCGGCCGGGGCGCCGAAGGCCTTCCGGTACTGCTTCAGGACATCCAACAGGACCCACAGCACGCCCCCTGCGACGAGGAGGCTGAACAGGAAGGCTCCGGTTGGCAGGATGGCCAGCAGCAGCAGGCCCAAGCACGTCAGCGTGATGTGTGTGCCGAATCCGCCCGGCTTCTTCTTCGGTTTCTCGGGTTCCGGCGCAGCACCGGGTGACAAATCAGACATGGTCCCCCCATAGTCGAGTGATAACTTCCGCAGGCTAGCAGCCGCCACCGACAGGGCAGAAATCCCACGGCGGAATCAAGGCGGCGACGATAAGAAAACCCGTGCCGGAGGCATACATCCCGTAGCGACAGCAGGAGAGCTAATACTCCGAACCGACCGATGATCTTGGAGTGCCTTTTGGCCCGAACCGCAGAGCGTCACGAAGGCGTTTATCCACCGGGTTTCTTTCGCCTACGTGAGGGGCCACCTTCCGGATCTAGTTCCGGTCTATTTTTAACGCATGGATCGGGAAGCGCTGGCAAGGCTGGCGGCCCGTTACAGCAGACGTGCCGAGCCGGTGTCTCTGACCCCGCAGGAACTCGACCTTGAGCACTGCAAGGGGACCCGCGTAATGCCCGGTGTGCCGGTGTGGGCGTGGATTCGGTTCCCCGGTTCGGCCGAACTGGTTGCCGGTGGCGCTTACAGGTGCAGGCCACCTCAACCTCACCCTTGCGCACCTTGGAAGTCCGGAAACATCCAGGCTGGGTACTCGGTTACCGAGCACACCCTGACCGCCATCAAGCACCTCAGCCTCCTGCGGGCCGACTCCGGACTCCATGGCCCGGGACGCGGCACCGTCGACCTCGCTGACCAGTGCAAGCTTCATGATCCTGGCAGCTTCGGAAGGGAACAGACTAAGCTCGGCAAGGCCCACTTCACCCGTACCACTCGCCTCCGCCCCTTGACGAAAACCATGGAGGAACGCCTGACGTACCGCGGAGCACATTGGGGCGGTTACCGCCCTGCGCCCCGAAGTTGGTGCTCGCGGGCCGATCGCTGCAAAGGCGTCCCCGTATTGGAAGCTTGCTACTTCCAACTCAATCGAGTATCGTGGCTTTCATAAACACCGGCTCCTCTTTTGGTCGTACGACCGATACGGGTCGGTTTTCTTTTTGCCTGTATAAATGACAGGTGGCCTACACTAAGGAATTCAAGACTTACGACGAACTCGTCAATATCCTTACGGACCGTGGTTTGGATTGCGGGGATCGCGCCGATGCAGCCCTCCAGTTGAAGCGCATTGGCTATTACCGTCTAGGCGCTTATCTGTACCCCCTACGCGAGCTACTAGGACCCGAGACAGCTCGAGAGACCCCCTTCCAGTTTCGGTCGGATAAGTATCTTCCCGGAGCAAGGCTCAGCCATGTGATGGACCTATACAAGTTCGATTCGGATCTCCGGAAGGTCTGCTTGGCTGGCGCTCATGAGTTCGAAATTAGTCTGCGGGCCTTGGTAGCGCACAGGCTCGGAGCCATTGATCCAATGTCTCACCTAGATCGCTCCAGCCTTGATGAACGTAAGTGTTCAGCGCGTTCGATGTTGAGCGGTGGAGCGCACACTGATGCTTATGGAGATTGGATTCACGTCTACGAGAAATCGCGTAGTGAGTCGAAAGAAGAAGAGTTCGTCAAACATCTAATTATCAAGTACGGCAACGACTTACCCGTTTGGGCAACCACCGAAGTCTTGAGCCTAGGCGGTCTGGCGAGGCTGTTCGGCCTGATGGAAAGCGTCGATCAAACGGCTATTGCACGGGAGTTCGGTCTCTCGCAAGGGCCGACGCTGCACAAATGGATACTTGCAATCAACGGGCTTAGAAACGGATGTGCCCACAGCAAGCGGATCTTCAACCGCTACATGGGTTACGAACTAAACATTGTTCCCGGCACAGTCGGCCCGCTGCTGCAGAGAGCCGCCCTAAATCCTTATCGCAAGAAACTGTACGTGACAGCCGCCGTCCTGGCATACCTCCTGCGCAGCAGGGATGGCGGTAGTCAGTGGCCTAGGACGTTCAAAACACAGATTAGGAAGTTCCCCAAAATCACGTTTAAGGATCACCCAGCCTATGCGCTATCTCCCGAGAGGAACATGGGCTTCGACGTCGGTTGGGAGCAAGATCCACTCTGGTCATGATTGTCACCCTCTCCGCCCCTGCTCCTAGTGGGAAACGCCGCAGCAGAGGGGCTGGCGAAGACCTGGCTAGAAGCCATCTCACTGGAGTCGGGGGCAGTTTGGTACGGTGCGAACTGGGGAAGATTGGTGTCCTGGGCGATAAGTGTCGCGAGGTAGTCGCTTACGGTCATTCCGAGACCCTCGGCCCTGGAACGGGCTGCTTTAGCAAGAGGAACCAAGAGCCGCGTGGCAAACTGCACGCGCTGACCTTTTGACGGACGTCCAACGCGCGACTTTCGCGTGCCGGCGTTATCCGGGGCGTTCATTTCTAACCATCTCTCTCGTTCACATTCGCGGCCGCTCGGCCGGGTGGAGGACAAGGAATCTTGTCCAGATTAGGTTTAGGCAACTGCCTCCGTGCGGAAGTCTTATCCGCCTTATCCGCGCCGGGTTGCCGCGGTTTGCCGCCGCTGCCACTTACTCGTGTCGGCTGGAAGCGGCCCGCCCGCCTCCATCAGCCTTACCATCACCGGAAGGATCAACCTGCCTGACAATCGGCGGCAACTTTATCTGGGCCAGGCGCCTCACCTTCGGCGAGGTCACGCGTCCCAGCTGCTCGTCAAGAGCTACCTTCAGCCGGGCTGCGAGGATCTCGCGGCGCAGTGTAGAGAGCACCTGGTCCCTTTTAGCCGGGTCGTACACCGGCATCGGGCTGCGAAGCCTTCGATGCTTTTGGAGGGTCTTTCCACTCACTGACGTCCTCGATGAGTTGGTCGATGGCCTCATCTTGCATCCCGGTAAATGATCCTTGCCAGACGGCATCCAGCATCGCCTTTTCCTTAGCATCTGCCATGTTGCTCTTTGCCAGAGCGCCGACCATCCTGAGGCCATAGTCGTTCATCACCTCGTTCCCCGACACTGTGGCCTCCAGCGCCCACTGGGTGCGCGTCCACCATTGCGACTTGGTTGCGACGTTGCTCTTCGGCTCCGACGTAGCGCCGGCCGACTTCTTCAGGACCTGCTGCCCATCCTCGTACCGGCGCGACGACAGACGAAAAGCGTAAATAACGACGCTCACCAGCAGTACTGCACAGACGCCGACGGTAGCCCACGGCATCCAAGACCCAGGATCGACTAACGTTGGGTCCTGCGGGGCGGCATTAGCCCCGTCAGCCATTTCCACTGTTAGATGGTTCACCGTAATGCCGCCTTCATACCCATGCCGGTCATCATGACTGGATAGCGTCGTCGAGGATCTTCGTTACTGCCTTGAGCCGTTGAGAGCCCACCGGCATTGAACCCTTCAGCGGCGGTCACGTCCGTAGTGGTGGCGCAACTCCGATAGCCCTTGCGACTGCAGTTGCTCACCAGCCCTCGGATCGGGTCTTGAGATGTTCGATCACCGTCTCGACATCGCCTCCATCACGGAGCCACATGATGGGCGCCATGTGAACTTCGGGGAGGAGGCCCTTTTGGGGTGCTTCCAAGTAGCCTCGCACGATTAATGAAGGCCACTTGGGATCGATGGCTTCAATGAATCTTGAGAGCTCGGGAAGAACCTTCCCTGGAACCTCATTGTCGAATTGCCACGCGGGGAATCGGGTAAGACCCAGCACCTCGATAGCGTACAGACGTCCCTCGTCAACGGCGGTCAGAACGTCCTCTTCCTCCCAGCCCAAATAGCTTGCAGTTTCCTTCAGTGAGTGGGTACAGAGAAGGTACAACTGGTCACCCTCGGTGATCACGAGCTGCACCTTGATCCTTCCCCTGGACGGCGAAAGCTTATGATCCTCCGAAACTGCGAACGCGCCCGTGTCATACAAGTGGCTCACCTGCTCAGCGGGCAACTCGACGCCTGCAAGACGGTCCTCTATCGCAAAAAGCACTTTGGTCAGCGTCTCTACAGGTGCGGGGTCGTCGGCCAAACTAGCCACGGTTTCTGTGAGGTCGAGAAGAGCGTCCGTCGTATTCATTAGCTGTGGATCGGGGATCATAAGGTGGCACTTTACGGTGCACCGGGAGTTGTACAAATCTCGGTGCAGCCCTGAAAGCCGGGCCCATTAGCGTTTCGGCTGGTATCCGAGCAAACTCTTCACAGCTGGGCAGCGTCACAGTTGGTAATACCTGCTGTGGGCGACTATTATGCCTCCCCACCACCACGCGGCCTGTTCGTCGGGGAAGCGGGTGCGATGCACTGCAATGCTACGGGGTTTTACCCGCCTACCAGCGCTTCCACCCCCGCGCAGTGTTGTAGCGCAGGGATCGTAGAACTTTTCTGGCCAGCACGTGGGTAGTGGATATGAGCGCGTTCAGTTCTGACATACATCTTTTCCAGCGCTACTCCTAGCCCACGGTCTTAACACAAGCCATAAACGGTGTAGCGCAGGCGTAGTTAGGGCCGGACGCGGGGCTACGCAGCAGCCCCTTATTTCCGCGCTGCCCCCTGAGCTTTGCGGCTCCGGCTTCCACAGCGCCCGTTCTGGTTCTAGGGCATTAGGAAAGGTTGTCCTCGTCCCGGCGAGGAGCAAGCAGGGGTGGCTTCCATCGACCACCGGTAAGCCACGTGCGTCTTATATGGCCGGCACGACTTTCCTCACGGCGAGGCTGGTACAGCAGGCGCAAAGTCATCACGAATAAACGGGCCTCCGGACGAAACTTCAGAGCCCACGTCCCGCATTGCCCCTATCTGGCGCCGAGAACCCTTGGTATGCAGGAACCTTCGCTAACCACCGACTCTCAAGCATCTGCGCTTGGCACATAATTGTCCTCGCTCTGTAGTGCTCACCTTTTCAGAAGAGTCGGGCCTTTCATTCCCAAGTCTGACCGAAAGACTGAACATGGGCGACTGAGGCTTGACAGTGTGGTTCGCGGCGACGGAAATGTACCTGCACGTACCTACAGGGGTGTAGGTACGCCCAAAAAAGACAAAACCGCAGGTCAGAGGTGGTTTTCGTGGTTTTCCCAAGAAACGGCCCGAAAAGGCCAAATGTGCCTCTGACCTGCGGAAACAGTGAATGTACCTGGTGTACCTGCTCTGGGCGAACCCCTTATACGTGAGAGCACGTAGGGCGGGATGCCATATTTGAGGGCTTCTACATACTTATTCTTTGGAGGTAGTAGTTACAGCAGGTACATACGTCCTGAAGCCTGCCAGATCGTTGATATTCCGGGAATCGCGTGTACCTGCTGGCGTGCCTGGAGGGGGTAATTTCAGCAGGTACACCAGCAGGTACATCGTGGCCCATACTCGGGGAGCAGCACGTTCTGTTCCAAGCTGGTTGAACTGCTTCTTTGATGACGCTCGCTATGCAACGCAGTAATTCTGCTCTGTGGGCTGCCACACTTCCCGACCGGTGGAAGAAAACCTCCGGGCAGCGACGACAGACGCTCTGGGCGACGAGAACACGATAAGCGATACGCAATCTGTCGATGCCAACTATTCGACATGAGATTCAAAGACAAGCCCCGCGGCTTGAGGCGGAAGGCGAGCGAGACGCGCGACGCCGTTACAGCTGTTCTCGCTAATGTAAGAAGCGGGCGGCGTTACATCGCGGGGCCCAGCGTTCTTGGTATGAAACCCAGCTGAACGACGAAACCCGGATGGAGCCGGCAACGCGCGCTATGCTCGCCGCAGCACGTTCGTACACCTTGGACACACTTGCAGGTACACACGCACCGACCACGCTGGATTCGAATCCGGGTGTAGCGAGCGAAAGCTTGCTTTTCACGGACGCAGGGAATTGGGCGTGCTCCGCAGCCGATGTCATTTCGTGCGCCGGATGCATCAAGGGTTTGACGAACCGCGTGCACAAATCATGGTCCAACTGCCATAGCCCTTCGACTGGTTCAGCAGGCCGTCCGTCTGAAGAGCCATCCGTCCGACGCTCCTGAGCGGAAATCATTCAAGTCAAATTTTCAAAAATCATTTCGCGCTGCCTTTCGCGGCGAGTAATCAGATGACGGCATTCCGGCTGGGGTCGTTGGAGCCGCTCTCAGGCGGAGAGCATCGGAGCCACTTTTGGCGGAGTCAGCCGACGGTGGCCGCGGGCGAGCGAAGCGGAGGAGCGGCACCGTCAGAGGCACCCTCCAACGCCCCCGATGGGGCGTTGGAGGGCAAGGAGCGAAGCGACGCAGTAAGGGGCCCAAGGAGCGCCAGCGACGAGGGTGAGGAAGCCTGGAGGACGGAGCGAAGCGGGTGTCCGCCGGGTGACCGAAAGCGCGTCGGCTGAGCCGACCGCCGAGCAAGATTCCGACGAGCGAAGCGAGGATGGAAACGCAGCCCGGCGCCACGCCCCCTTATGCCCTTTTGCCTTTTTCCGCCGCATCTGGAGCTTTAGCGAAAGATCGGGTCATATTTGCTGTTGTATCAAGGGAAAACGTTGGTTCCACACCCTCTGGTACCACCGTCGAAACCGTAGGTTCCGTCGCGTGTGGTGGTACCAGTGGCATCGTTTTCCGTTGGAAAGACGGGGTCTGGTTGGAACCACGGTTTGGAACGAAGTGACGCCGTGGTTCCAAGCATCGAGCGAAGCGATGGAGCGCGTGTTGACACCCCCTGTCACCATGCTCGTTCCAACCCCGTCGCGGCCGTGGGCACACGGCCGCTTTAGCCTCACAGCAGCGCTGGTCGGAGCACGGCGGAGACCTTGCATGAGCGCCGTTCGCTCGTCGATCTGAACGACGAAAGAGCGCACGGCGCCGCCAGACGCAGCGGGCGGGCAATCGAGCTACCACCCGACGCCCCGGCCATGGGCGTGAGTAGTGCTCTGTTGAGGGGCGTGGCCGGCGGCGCCTGGGTCGTTCCTATCGAATGCTCGTCGGCACAGAGCGAGGTGTAGTCGGCGCAGAGCTTGACGCCAAAGAGGATGTACCAGCAACGGAGTCGACGGGTAGGAAAACGAAGCCAAAGACCACGAGATGGACAGAAGACGGCCCCTTCCCGGACCGACCGCGGTCAACGCGGAGAGCCCCATCCTTCAAGGGCCGGAAAATGGCCACCATCCGGCCGAAAGACGGCCACTTCGAGGCCCTCTTTCAACTCACATAGAGCGTGATCTTCTGTGCCCAGATAGTGACCACGAGCTGGCCCTAAACTGTCCAATTTCCGGCCGGACGTGGGTAGATTGTGGCCTATTTCTGTCCGGAAGGCGGTCACACTCACCTTGAAGTTCAAGGTGCTCCGTGCGTCCCATCTGGTCGCTCCGATTGGGCACCTTTGGGGTGCCCTCACCCACCCTTCTGGAGCGTTTGACGAGGCACTCCTCAGCGCCGAACGTCCTGTCGGTCGACTGCGTAGACGGCAACGATCTCGTATAGCGGGATTATGCCTGAGGCACCGTCGACAGAAATGCGGTGTGGGCACTCTTTAGTGGAGGCGGCACTCATCAATCTGCATCCACGGTAGGTCGCCAAGAAAGCGCATTAGATCCTCGCCTTAGGGCAATTTGGCGAATCGGCTAAGTCAGGCTCCCGGGCCACGTCGGGCCATTGTGGTACGTTCATGTCAGCCCGAATGAATGAAGGGTCAGAATCAAACAGCCGACCGGCTGTGTGATCTCGACGAGTGGACGCGCACCGCCGGTGCACGGCCGCCAAGGTAGCCGGTAATAGGCTCGGTGGATTCGGTCCCTCGGAAGTGTCGATACTTTCGAGGAGCAACCATGACCACTTCAGTTCTTCCAATCAGCGCGCCCCCGATCATCGCGACGCCGCCCGCTGGGTTGCCGAGCATCGCTGCCGCCGCATATCTCGGCGTCGCGCGTAAAACGCTCTCCAATTGGCGCGCGCTTGGCGAAGGACCGCCCTATGTCCGGCTCGGTAAATCCGGGGCTCGGATCGTCTACCGGGTGTCAGACCTTGACCAGTACCTCGCCGAGCGCGTGATCGGGGTTGAGCGATGAGCGCCGGGGGCGAGAACGCCGGCCGGCTACCTCGCGGTGGCCGGCAGCGCTCAGCCACAACCCGCCTTGAGGTGGGTCACCACTCCATCGACCGAGCGACGCCCCGCGAGCGCGAGGGTGTGTGGTTGCTCGACTGGTCCATCCGGCTCCACGACGGGCGGTTGGTAACCAAGCGTTCTCAAGGTGCCACCAAAGGCCAAGTCCGGCAGCGCGCCAAGACGACTGCCAAAGAGTTACTCACAACAGGCGGGGGCATCTGGAAGACGACTTCTCCTCTGAGCGAATACATAGATCAGGTATCCCGCCCGGCCATCGAGAAGGCTCGACTGCGCCCCAACAGTCGCGCGAGGTACCTCCTCGCACTCGGCCAGCTCGTTGGCGAGTGCAGCACGCACTCGCACTCCGATTCTTTAGGCAGGCACTCGATCGCCTCTGGCACACGCTTTCGGGCCCTTGAGGCATGCCTTCAGGAAATTGCCGAGTTGCATGGCTCGGAGAGCGCCCGGCAGGCCCGATCCGTCCTTTCCAAGTACGTGCTGCAGCAGCTGAACCGCGACGAGGTGATCAACGGGAACCCGCTGTCAGGGATGTCGATAGATCTGAGGAGTTCGAAGCGGGTCAGCATCAAGAGAGGCGGTCAGGCACTGACGAAGGATCAGTACGCCGCAGTCCTCGACTACCTCCTGGCGCTCGATCCAGCCGAGGGCCAGACCAAGCCGAGACGAGGACGCTGGTCGCTCGCGGACCGAATTGCCAAACGACGAAATGCCATTGAGCTCACCCTGTTGCAAGCGACCACGGGTCTACGCGTATCGGAAGCCAATGCGCTTACCTGGCAGCACATCGACACTGACGACGACACGCTCCACGTGACCGTGACGAAGTCCGTGTCCAAGACCCACAGGCCTCGACGTGTGCCCGTCCTGGACCCTCGGGTCGCAGAGCGCCTACTGGCACGTCGGAATGCCGCAGTAGACGATACGGCGTACGTTATTGGGGCACCGACGGACCAGATGACTGTCTGGGACCGCGACAACTGCCAGAAGGCAACCACGCCGCTCTACATCGAGCTGGGCGAGTCGCTCAATATCGAACTTCTCAAGACGGCTCGGACGCACGTCTGGCGTGCGACATTGAACTCGCTGCTCCTTGACCAGGTGCCTGAGGTGGTCCGGTCGGCCTACTTCGGACACGACACAGCCGTAAACCGGGCTGCTTATACCGACCTCGCGGACACATCCAGCATGGTGAACGCCGCGCGGAGGCTACGGGCAGTCTGATTCTTCCCGTGCTGAAATGGTGGCACCGCTGAGCGCTGTCGGTTACCGGTGCCACCAGTTTCCGGCGGCCGCTTAGTAGATGTGGTCAGCTGGAACACCGAGGGCCGAAAGTTCCGGGCGTTGGACGTTGAGGCCCTGCTCGGTGGTGGGGAGGCGCGTGCGTATCCGATGGTGCGTGGCGAAGACCGTCCTGCGTGGGCTTTAGGCAGACTGTTCAGCTCGACGGGGTGCGCGGCCGTGGATCACGGCCAGGGCGAAGGAAACGAGATAGTCGTTAAGGGCCATCGACGACGCTCTCGCTTTAGGTATGTCCCTTGCAGCAATCGCCTCGAGCATGTGCCGGTGGTGGGCGCTCCCCACGGCAATCTCATGCTGCTCATCGAGAACATGGGTGAGCCAAAACCGCCGAGACAACCCCTGCAGAGGAGCCATCGCGTCGGCAAGATATTCGTTGCGCGCACTGGCAGTAATCAAGGCGTGCGTCTGGCGCACCGTTTCCGAGTATTCGTCCAGATCGTGGTGACCATCCAGAGTAGTGGCCAGTTCGGACATCATCTCCGCTTCGTGCCCAGTGCTCCGTTCGCACGCCAACGTGACAGCCAGAACTTCCATGACCCGCCGGACCTCTAGACGCTTCAGCTGGTCCTCCACCGATATCGCTGGAATCTCGATTCCTTTGCTCGGGTGTATGCGGACCATATGGTCCCGTGCTAGTCGCTGTACCGCTTCCCGGACGGGCGTCCTTCCAAATCCTGTCCGCTCCATCAGCCCTGACTCGGAAACGAGGCCGCCGGCCTCGATTTCGCCCTTCTCGATCATGCGCACCAAGGAGGCGTACACCTCTTCTGACTTACCCATTGTTCGCCGCGCACCTTCCTGTCTCCTCCCCGATCATAAAACGAAATAGCCACTTGTTGATATTCGACCGATATATTGGTTGAATATAGCCGCTACGTGAGCCACTTCACACAAAGAGAGTCCAGCAATGAAATACTCACCTCAAACCGATCCCAACCCTCTGCCCTACTCACCCTTCAAGAGCTGCACAGTCCCCCGACCCATCGGCTGGCTCTCAAGTGTGAGCAAGGATGGTGTTGAAAATATTGCGCCCTACAGTCAGTGGCAGAACCTCACGTTTGACCCCCCGATGGTGATGTTTTCGGCCAACCAGTACCCGGACGGCCGACGCAAAGATACCGTGCTCAACGCAGAGCAAACCGGGTGGTTCGTCTGGAACATGGCGACCTATGACCTGCGTGAAGCCGTGAACATCAGTGCAATGGCGCTGCCCCCAGAGGAGAACGAATTCGACCGGATAGGCGTCACCCGCGAATACGCAGACAACTACAAGGTCCCGATGGTGGCGGAGAGCCCGGTCAAATTTGAGTGCAGGTACATGAGCACCCACCGCCTGACCGGAAACTCCGACGTCGGAACCATCGACATAGTCTTCGCCCAGGTCGAGAAAATCCACATCCAGGACTCCGTGATCACCCCGGAGGGAAAACTCGACATCCCCTCTATCCGGCCAATCGCACGCATGGGCTACTTCGATTACACCGTAGTCACCGACACGTTCGAGATGCGGGTACCCGGATCCGATGAATACGCGCAATCCGGACTGGAAGGCCGCGCATGAGCGACAGGACAGGCCGAGCCCGACAAGAAGCTCTTAGAAAGGTTGCACAATGAGCACATCCCGTGCAGAAATCCCGGCAGTGAACCCTCCCGCCACAGACGTGGCAAAGCGGTTCCGCGACCTAGTCGCAGTCAACTTCGGGAACACCTTGGAATGGTACGACTGGACGATCTACACGATCTTTGCCTCGTACTTCTCCACCCAATTCTTCCAGTCCCAAGATCCGGTCTCCGCACTCCTTGCCACTCTCGCGGTCTTCGCCGTCGGCTTCATCACCAGACCCCTCGGCGGGTTCCTCTTCGGCGCCTACGCGGACCGGGTCGGACGGAAGAAAAGCCTCACCTTGGCCATGATGATCACCGCCGCAGGAAGTTTGGTCATCGCAATCGCGCCCACCTTTGACACCGTCGGCATCGCCGCCTCACTTATCCTGCTGGCAGCACGCCTAATCCAGGGTCTGGCGCACGGCGGAGAAATGGGCACATCGGTAACGTACCTGGTCGAACGAGCACCGAAGAACCGGCGTGCCCTGTACGGCAGCTCGTCCTGGGTCAGCGTTGTCCTCGGCACGATCCTCGCCACCTTGACCGGACTCATCATCAACTCCGTACTCGATGAATCCCAGCTCGCAGCCTGGGGATGGCGGGTAGCCTTCGGCATCGGCGGCATCCTGGGCATCTACGCCCTTTACCTGCGGCGCAAAATTTCGGAGTCCGACGTATTCGTCGCCGCAACCGGCGCGGATACAGACGCCCACCCGGGCACGCCACATTCCGAAAAGACCCTCAGCAAGACACGGACCGAACCGATGCTCGGCGCCCTGATCCGGAACTGGAGAGGAGTGGCCATTGTCTTCGGCCTCTCGGCAGGCGGATCGATCATGTTCTACACCTGGCTGATCTTCACACCGACGTTCGCACAGTTGAACCGCGGGCAAGATCCCACGAGCGCGTTGACCGCAAGCCTGATCGCCCAGGTCATCTTCCTCATCGCCATCCCCTTCGTCGGATGGCTCTCCGACCGGTACGGCAGGCGCCTATTCGTTGCACTGTTCGGCATCGGCTTCATCCTCCTGACGTTCCCACTGGACGGCCTTATCGATGGAAGCTTCGCCCGACTGCTCGCGGCCATGATCATCGCGCTCGCCGTACTTGCCTGCCTTTTCGGCGTCAACGGTGCAATTTGGGCTGAAGTATTTCCCACCAACGTTCGCGCAGCAGGCGTTGCCGGCCCACTGTCGCTGGCGACGGCAATTTTTGGCGGTACCGCACCGTATATCAATACGTTTCTGGCGGAGAGTGGACAGCACAACCTGTTCCTCGTCTACCTCATGGTCGTTTCGGGAATAACACTCCTGACAGCGTTCCTCATGCCGGAAACCAAGAACATCGATCTGACCCGTCGCGACGATGTGGAAGTATCGAACCACTGACCGAAGACAGAGCCTCTTCGGGCCGGCTGCACTCGCGCGGCCGGCCCGAAGCCTTTAAGGGAGGCAATCACACTACGGCGGAAGATCGCCTAACTGTTCCCCGCAGTAGCGTGTACCTTTACAAGGCACACCTTAGTGGCTCGCGTGCGTGCGATGGACCCACGGCGCCTCCGTCGCGCGTGGTAACCCGCGTCATGTGGCGGGAGGGCAACGTAGGTGTATCCGAGCTCCGTTCAAGACTCCGTTCTAGCTCCGGGATATTCCGGTGTAACTCCGGGCCACTAAACGCTCTCCGTTGACGATAACTCGGCGCTGACTAGGGGAAATACCCTTCGATACCGGCCTGTTAGGATTGAACTGACCCGAACCCGGAGGTCGTAGGTTCAAATCCTACCCCCGCAACCACAGTAGAATCCCGGCCAGGGTCATCCGGCCGGGATTCTACTTTTTTGTGCGCGCTGCCTGCGGCGGACCGACTATTAGCGTCGGGCGACAGCGATGAGACGACGCCACGCAGCCTGCCAGGCAGGTCAAGCGCAGGTCGATGAGCAGCCCGCGGGTGCTGAATGAGCACCGCCAAGTTTTCCCGCTCCGGCGCGTCTGGAGCACCGGCCCAGGTCCGAGTACCGTGCCTCTTACGGGGCCGCGCACCAGGGCCCCGTGATAGAAGGAGATCGTGATGGCCAAGGCCGAAGACGCGTCCACACCGGAGCATGAGACCCCGAAGCCGCTGGTCGAACGCAGCCGCTTTGGTGTGGTGGAACGACGCAAACCGGTTGACGCTGAGGTCGAAGCCAGGCGCCCACCGATTTCCAGCACCGAACTGAGCAAGGGACCCACCGAGCTGGCCGAGCATCGCGGCCCACGGGTCAATTGGCGCGTGTTCATCATTGCTTCGGTGATCGTGCTGGCGTTCTCCATCTGGGCGATAGTCGCCCCGGACAGCGCGGCCGGAGTCATGCTCACGGCGGTCAATTGGATCGCCACCAATTTGGGCTGGTTCTACGTTGTGACCGTCACGTTGGTCATCCTCTTCGTCCTCTGGGTTGCCCTCAGCAAAGAGGGCAGCGTTCGGCTCGGGCCCGATCATTCGCGCCCGCAGTACAACCTGTTCACCTGGGTCGCCATGCTCTTTGCCGCCGGGGTCGGCATCGACATGCTCTTCTACTCGGTGACCGGCCCGATCACGCAGTACATCTCGCCGCCAACCGCCACTCCGGAATCCGCCGAAGCGGCCCAGGACGCGGTGGTCTGGACCATGTTCCACTACGGGGTGGCTGGCTGGTCCATGTACGCCCTGCTCGGCATGGCCATGGGCTACTTTGCCTACCGCTGGGGCATGCCGCTGTCCATCCGGGCTGCCCTCTATCCGCTGCTCGGCAAACGGGTGCGCGGGGCCACCGGCGACGTCATCGACATCTTCGCCTTGGTCGGAACAGTCTTCGGCGTGGCTACGTCCATGGGCATCGGCGTCGTCCTGCTCAACGTCGGCTTTAGCTGGCTGTTCGGCCTGCCGGAGGGGCTGGCCCTGCAGATCGCCCTCGTGCTGGTCGCCGTGGTGATGACGGTCGCCGCCTGTACCTCCGGCGTCGACAAGGGGATCCGGTGGATCTCCGAGCTCAACCTCTGGGCCGCCGGAGCGATGATGCTCTACATCCTGGTCACGGGCAAGACGTCCTTCCTGCTCAATGCCATGGTGGAGAACATCGGCCGCTTCGTCTTCACGCTGCCCGAGCGCACCCTGCAGACGCTGGCCTACGAAGAGGACGGATCATCCTGGATGGCGGGCTGGACGCTCTTCTTCTGGGCCTTCTGGCTGGCCTGGGGGCCGTTCGTCGGACTCTTCCTGGCACGCATTTCGCGCGGCAGGACGTTGCGCGAGTTCGTCATCGCCGCCATCACCGCTCCGGTTCTCTGCGACTTCTTCATCGTCTCGATCTTCGGCAACAGCGCCATGAGCGAGGTGCTCGGCGGAAACAAGGAGTTCGCACGGCTCGCCGTCGAGAGCCCCGAGCATGGCTGGTACGCGCTGCTGGAGATGTTCCCGGGCGCCCCGTTCCTGATCGGGCTCGCCACATTGTCGGGCCTGCTGTTCTATCTCACCAGCGCCAACTCCGGCGCAATGGTGATGTCTAACTTCTCCTCCTCCATCCCCGACCCGGCGATGGACGGGGCCAAGTGGCTGCGCATTTTCTGGGCGCTGGTTACCGCCATCCTCACAGTGGCCATGCTGGTGGCCGGCGGCGTGACGACGATGGAACATGCCACCTTGATCTTCGCCCTGCCGGTCACGATCATTGCGTACTTGGTGATGGCCTCGTTCTCCAAAGTGCTCCGGATGGAGCGTGCGGAGAGGGAGGGCCAGGTGCGGCGCAGGCGTTCGACTGCTGCGCACGGCGGCCAAGTCCCGGAAAAGACCTGGCGGCAACGACTGGCCACGTTGCGTTCCTACCCGTCCAACAAGGCTGTGGCGCAGTTCGCCGAACGTACCGTACTGCCGGCCTTGCAGGACGTGGCCAAGGAGTTCACCAGCCTGGGCTACGAGGCAGAGCTGACGACGACTCCGAACCCCGAAACCAGGATCGACGAGTACACGCTGGTAGTGAACATGGACAACCACCGCAACTTCCATTACCAGGTGGCAGCGGTGGAGGCACCGGTGCCGACCTTCGGCGGCCGTAGCATGCCGCGGGAGATCGACACCTACTATCGCCTGGAGGTGTTCACCCAGACGGGCACCGAGGGCTACGATCTGATGGGATTGACCCAGCAACAGGTCATCAACGATGTGCTTGACCGGTACGAGGCGCACCTGGGCTTCCTCAACTACTCCAGCGAACACGACTACGCTTCCGTGCTCACGCCCCGGGTGCCGCCGACGACCGAATCCATACCGCTGGTGCCTCAGAAGGCCGACGACGTTGAGAAACTCGACGAGTAACCTGCGCTGACGAATAGCCTGTGCTGCGGCCCAACGACTCCGAGGACGGCATCCACCTCAGGCGTGGGCCGCAACGCGCACGTCGGCTACTGTCAGTGACATGGAGAACGGCGACATCACCTTCCACACCCGCAAGTGGGTGCGGCCCGAAGACCTTAATGCCAACGGCACCTTGTTCGGCGGCAGCCTGCTGCGCTGGATCGACGAAGAGGCGGCCATCTACGCCATCGTCCAGCTCGGCAACGGCATGGCGGTGACCAAGTACATGTCGGAAATCAACTTCGTCAGCTCCGCGCAGCAGGGAGACCTGATCGAAATGGGCCTGACGGCGACGCATTTCGGTCGGACCTCGCTGACCATGCGGGCCGAAGTGCGCAACATGTTTACCCGCCAGTCCATCCTGACCATCGAGAAAATCGTGTTCGTTAACCTCGATGAGGACGGCAAGCCCGCGCCGCACGGCTATACCGAGATCACTTACAGCCGGGACCGGGTTCCCAGCCAACATCTTCACCCCTCGGCACCCCAGGATTAGCATGCGTCGCCGTGGCAACCGGCATCGGTTCCCCCATGGGATTGACCTCGTCCCACCCGGCCCGATCCAGCTTTTCGCGGGCATACTGACCAGATACAAGCGGGTGGAAACCGTCAGCGACGGCGGTTGCTGCCATCTCCGGGCCGGCGGTGGATCACGCCGGCCCGCATGACGAAGTCCACCCCTGCCGTGACGGTTATGTCCTCTAGCGGGTTACCCGGCATGGCCACGATGTCGGCGCAGGCACCGGGCTTGATCACACCGATGTCGGTCCGGCCCAGCAGTTCCGCGGCGGTGGAGGTCGCAGCACGGAGGGCACGGTGCGTGCTGATCCCGGCGTCCACCATGGCCTGGAACTCAAGGATGCCGTGGTCGAAGGGAAACATGCCGCAGTCGGTGCCGTAAGCGACTCTAACGTCGCTGGCCGCCACCAGTTTCTGTGAGTCGAGAATCTGCTGGCTGTCGCGGCTGAACTTCCAGACCGCCTGCTCCGGAAGCGTGCCGGCGCGCAGCTGCGCCAAGTCCTCCCGGGTCATCTGCATCGTCGGTACGACATACACGCCAGCCTGGGCGGCCATCCCAAGGCACTCCTCGTCAATAAGGTAGGCGTGCTCGAGGCTGCGGGCGCCGGCGCGGATCGCCTGCTTGCACGCCCCGGCCCCGCCGGTATGCACGGCGACGGGGAGTCCCAGCAGCCGTGCCGTGGAGCAGACGGCCTCCATCTCGTCGTCGAACCAGGTGGTGCGGGCGGGGTCGTCCCCGGCACTGAAGTAGCCGCCGGCGTTGGCCGTCTTGATCCAGTCGGCCCCGTAAGCATGCTCCCGCCGGACGAGCCACCGAGTCCGGTCGGTCCCGTCGGCGACGGCGGAGACCGGCAGGTTCCAGCGGGAAGCGTAGAAGCCGCTAAGGTCACCGTGGCCGGCCGTGGAACTGAGGACGTGCCCGGCGACCACCAACCGCGGACCGTGGACGACGCCGGCGGCGAGTGCGTTGCGCAGGTCCACGGTCGGAAATTCTGGGTCCATGGTGCCCAGGTCGCGCAGCGTCGTAAAGCCATAATCGAGATAGTCTCGGGCAAGGCCCAGACCGGTCAGTGCCTTGGTGGCGGTGGACGCCAGCGTCTGCCCGGCCAAGGTGGCGGCGTCCATCGTCAGGTGCACATGGGTGTCGATGAACCCCGGACTGACAGTGTGCCCGGTCAAGTCGAGCACTTCAGCACCCTCTGGGCGACTGACCGAGGGTCCCACTTCGACAATCAGGCCGTCTTCGACCAGAATCTCGGCCCTGCCGCCGAGGTCCTCGGACACGCCGTCAAAAACACCGCCGCACACCAGCACCGCCGCACCCATGAGACCCATGGTGCTCCTGCAGCAGCACCATGTCGATGCCGAGTGTTGAGTCGTGGCACGCGGGTGCCGCAGGTATCGCAGATCCGTCGGCCGGGCTTCCGCAGACCGGCAGAAAGCCGCGTCGCCGGGATGCCCCAAGGGGATCTCGCAGGCCGGACCCTTCCCGGCGCCCTTTACCTGCCGCGCAGCCGACCGATTTCCACCCGGGTCTCCACGCGCTCGCTGGCGCTCGCTTGGTCGACCACCGGTAGGCGCTCGCTTGGTCGACCACCGCTGGGACGCCGGAGGTTACTCCGCTGCCGCGAGCTGGCCGCAGGCGCCGTCGATCTCCTTGCCGCGGGTGTCGCGCAGCGTGGTGGGGATGCCGGCGTCGTTCAACCGCGCCACGAACTCGCGGGTAACGGCCGGATCGGACGAGGTCCAGATGGAACCAGGCGTCGGGTTCAGCGGGATCGGGTTGACGTGCACCCAGCCGCGGCCGCGCTTATTGAGCTTCTTGGCCAACAGGTCGGCCCGCCAGGCGTGGTCGTTCATGTCCTTGATCAGCGCGTACTCGATGGACACGCGGCGGCCGGTCTGCTGGTAGTAGCCGTACGCGGCGTCGAGGGCCTCGTCCACCTTCCAGCGGGAATTCACCGGGATCAGCTCGTCGCGCAGCTCGTCGTCGGGGGCGTGCAGGCTGAGCGCGAAGGTGAAGGGGAGGTTCTCATCCGCGAGCTTTTTGATCGCCGGGACCAGGCCGACGGTGGAGACAGTGATGCCGCGGGCGCTCATGCCCAGGCCCTCGGGCGCCTCGTACACCATCCGGTGCACGGCGTTCATCACGCGCTTGTAGTTGGCCAGCGGCTCGCCCATGCCCATGAACACGATGTTGGTGACGCGCTCGGCGTCGTGCCCGGCGTCCTTGCGCTTGCCGCCCAGACCGCCCTCGGCGATCACGCGGTTGGCCTGGACAATCTGGTCCAAAATCTCCGCGGTGGACATGTTGCGGGTCAGACCTGCCTGGCCGGTGGCACAGAACGGGCAGTTCATGCCGCAACCGCACTGGCTGGAAACGCAGAGCGTGATCCGGCCGGGGTAGCGCATCAGCACCGACTCGACCAGCGAGCCGTCGAAGAGCCGCCAGAGGAACTTGATCGTGTCGCCGTTGTCCGTCTTCAGCCGCTTGACCTCGGTCAGCAGGGTGGGGAAGAAGGTCTCAACCAACTCCGCACGGCGCTCCTTGGGCAGGTCGCTCATCCGCTCGGGATCGGTGGTGTAGTGCTGGAAGTAGTGCGTGGAGAGCTGCTTGGCGCGGAACGCCGGCAGCCCCAGCTCTTTCATCTTGTCCTGCCGCTCGGCCAGGGTCATGTCCGCCAGATGTACCGGCGGCTGCTTGACCCGCGGCGACTTGAACTGCAGCAGCGGCCGGCCCTCGGTGGTGACGGCTTGGTCCCAGCCCTCGGCGGCGGGGCGCACCTGGGGCCGGTCGGAAGTTTTTTGGGGGGAAGAAATCTGCGAAGACATTGCCATCCATTGTCGCACAGACAGGATATAGTTCTCCCTTCGTTCCGGAATGGGCGTTCACGGCCACCGCAACCGCAGCCTGTCCCCCGCTCCGCAGCGGTCCGCCCGGGAGCCCGGTGTGCCTATTCTGGATCAATGCGTATTTGGAGCCTGCACCCCCGGCTGCTCGACCGCACAGGCCTGGTGGCCTGCTGGCGGGAGACCTTGCTGGCCCAGAAAGTGCTCGCCGGCGAAACCAAGGGCTACCGGAACCACCCGCAGCTGCAGCGCTTCCGTGCCACCGCGGACCCAATGGCTGCCATCGGCGCCTACCTCTGCGGCGTGGAAGCCGAGGCGCTGATCCGCGGCTACACGTTCAATTCAGGCCTGATCCGGGTGCAGCCCGAGCTGGTCGCGGGGTGTGCGCCGGGCACGTTAGCCCCTCCCCTGCCGGTCACCACGGGACAGCTCCGCTACGAATTCGAGCACCTGATGGCCAAGCTAGCCATACGGGATCCGGCACACGCGCTGGTCTTGACCGGCGGAACGGAACCCAGAATCACCAACGATCCGATGTACATCCCGGAGCCACATCCCCTGTTCACCGTGGTCGACGGACCAATGGAGGCCTGGGAGCGGGCCGCCTGACTTTCGGGCCGCCTGACTTTCCGGCGGCCTGACTTTCCGGCGGTCAGCCTTATCGGGTGGTCAGCCCTTGGGCGCGCGGTTCGCCTGGAACCGGATGATCCGCTCCACGGCTGCGGCCACGGCTTCCGCACCGGCGGCGAAGGACAGTCGGACGGATCGGGTGCCGTTGACGGCGTCGAAATCGGCGCCCGGCACCAGTGCCACGCCCTCTTCCTCCAGCAGCGCCCGGCAGTAGCCGGCCGAATCCGCGAAGCCTCGCAGCTGGTCCCCGAGGTCGGCGTACAGATAGAACGCGCCGTCGGCCGGTGCCGCCGTGCCCCACTGCAGCCGGTCCAAGTTCTGCAGCAGCACTGTGCGTACCTCGGCGAAGGCGTCCACCGCAGCATCAGCCTGCTCGTAGGACTCCTCGCTGAACGCCGCCAGCGCCGCCAGCTGGGCCGGCGACGGCGGGCACAGCGCCACATTGCCGGCGAGCGCTTCGATGGCCGGGGCGAGGTCGGCGGGCATCAGCGCCCAGCCCAGCCGCCACCCCGTCATGCCCCAGTACTTGGAAAAGGAGGAAATAACGACGCCGGTGCGATCCAGTTCCCAGGCGCAGGTTCCGCGGGCGTCGGGTACCGCGGGGTCGGCCGGATAGGTGATGCCGTGATAGATCTCGTCGCTGACCAGCCGGACGCTATGATCGGCGCACCAGGCGGTGAGGGCAGCCAGTTCGCTGCGCGACACCATGGTGCCCGTGGGGTTGGCGGGCGAGGCCAGAACCAGTCCCGCCAGCGGCCCGTGGGCGGCAGCCGCGGCATCCAGCAGTTCCGGCGTCGGCTGGTAACGGACCTCCGGCCCGCAGTCGATCTCGACTACCTCGCAGCCGAGTGCGCGCAGGATGTTGCGGTAAGCCGGATAACCGGGCCGTGCCAGCGCCACCCGGTCCCCGTGGTTGAACGCGCTCAGGAACGCCAGCAGGAACCCGCCGGATGACCCTGTGGTCACGGCCACTTCCTCGGGCGCCACGTCCAGTCCGTACCAGCGCCTATAGTGCCCGGCGATTGCCGTCCGCAGCTCGCGGATGCCCAGCGCACTGGTGTAGGTCAGCGCCTGGCCGGAGGCATGGATCTGGGCGGCCTGCTGCGATACGGCGGGCGGTGCCCCGCCCGAGGGCTCGCCGGCGCACAGCGAAATCACGTCCCGGCCCGCTGCGCGCATCTGTGCCACCCGGTCCAGGATGTTCATCACCTGAAACGGCGGAACTTGTGCCCGGCCGGAAACCTGCAGTCCACTCACGTCCCGGCGCCGGCTACGCGGTCTTGGCGATGTACACGTCGCAGGCTGCCTTGTGCGTGACCGAGCTGGCCACGCTGCCGAGCACCCGGCCCAGCCCCTGCATGCCGACGTTGCCGACCACGATCAGGCGGGCGTTGACCCGTTCGGCCTCTGCCACCAGCGCGTCCTGGGGCTTGCCGTGCACGGCGGTGAAACTGGTCCGCAGCCCTTCCGCGCCCAGCTCCGTGGCGACGTCGCGGGCAACCTTTTCGGCCTTTTCCGACTCGTGGATGAACCACTTGTCGTTGCCGATCTCCACCACTTCGGTCGTATCGGATTCGTGGGCAGTGACCACCCGGAGCTCGGCGCCCATGGACGCGGCGAGCTGCGCCGCCGTGCGCGCCGCCTTCATGGCGGTTTCGCTGCCGTCTACTCCTACGATGATGATTCCGGCCATCGGGCCACCCCTTCGCGCGCGTTGTCGAGCGGCCACACGTGGGCCGTTTCACACCAACTTACCCGGCCCAGGGCCGATCCGCCGGAAGCCGTGAACCGCCGTCGTCGTTCATCGGTTGTGGTTGTCAGTCAACGAACTCCGACTGGGTTTCGATGAACTCCCAGTCTTCTTCCGGCAGCGTGGCATCCTTCAGGTCCGGACCGCCGGCCTCGTAGACCGCCGCGGCCGCATCTGGATCCACGATGTCGGCGCGCAGGTTCTCCCGGAACCACTGCTTGTGCCCCGTCGGCAGCTTCAGCCACCACTGTTCAATCCGCAATTCCGCCATTCTCACGCATCCCTCTGCTCGCCGGTACTTCCACCGTAGGTCGGCCGGGCGCGGCGGACAAGGGACGGCAGCCCCGAGGGCTGTCGGGCGGCACCGCTGCAGCTACCTTCACCGATAGCCATTGGCGGAAACCGGCCGGAATGCCAAGGTGGACAGCGTCCGCAAACACTCGCCCGCCGGACCGGCGGCCATTTTTAGAGAAGGACCACCCATGGAACGCATGGTTTTCATCAACCTTCCCGTGAGCGATCTGAAAAGGTCCACCGAGTTCTACAAGGGACTGGGCTACACGCTGAATCCTGACTTTTCCTCCCCGGATGCCTCCTCACTGGTCATCTCCGACACCATCATGGTGATGCTGCTGACGCAGGAGTTCTTCGGCAAGTTCCTCCGCAACGGCACCCCGCACCTGGGCTCGGATGCCAAGGAGGTACTGGTAGCGCTCAGCGCCGAATCGACGGAGGAAGTGGACCGGTTTCTGGCCAACGCGCAGTCCGGCGGCGGCACCGTCTACCGGCCGGCGGAAGAGGAGGTGCCAGGGATGTACGGGGCAGCCATCGCGGATCCGGATGGCCACGTCTGGGAGATCATGCACATGTCGCCGGAGGCGTTGCAGGGTAGCGCGCAGGAGAACGCGGCCGGAACAGACGCCGGGGCCGGCATCTAGTTCCGCCGCCGCAGACCGGGTTACTAGTCGGGCACCGGCACTTCCGGCGTGCCCAGGCGCCGCGGGCTAGGCGCCGGTCAGTTCCTGATGCAACGCACCCACCTTGGCGGCAATCTGGTCGCGGACCAGGCGCATCCGCTCCTCGCCGTGGATCCCGCGCAGGCTCGGTTCGTCGATTTCCCACCGCTCGTAACGGGTGCCGGGGAGTTCCTCCAGCTGCGCGTTGCTGCCCAGGATGACCACGACGTCGGCGCTTTGCTGCGCTTGTTCGGTCACCGCCGTCGGGACTTGGCTGGAGATGTCGATGCCCAGTTCCGCCAGCGAGGCGGCGGACTCCGGGTTGACCTTGTCGCCTGGCTTGGTGCCGCAGGAGTTCACTTCCACCGCGCCGGCCGCGGCCGCTTCCATCAGTCCGGCGGCCATCGGCGATTTTCCGCTGTTGCTGGAGCAGACGAACAGGACGCTGGGCTTCTCGGCTTTGTACTTCATGCCTGCCATTATCGCTGGCGGACCCTATGGGTCTGCCCGAACTTCTGGCACAGTGAAGAAAGCAGCCGGCACCGGCAGCGGTGGCCGGGAGCCGATCGACGCGAGGGGCCGCCATGACTGCCGCAACAACGGGCGCCGTCCGTCCCACTGTCCTGTTCGTGGGCGTGCGCGACGCCGGCCGCTCCCAAATGGCCGCCGCCTATCTGACCCAACTCGCCGACGGTGCGCTCAACGCCCGCTCGGCCGGAATCCGGCCCGCCGCCAGATTGGACGCCGCGGTGGTTGACGCCATGGCGGAGGACGGCATCGACCTGTCCGCGGCGCAACCGGAGGAAGTGACGGTCGGGTCCATCAACAGCGCGCAGATGGTGGTGACCTTGGGCTCCGGCAGCGAATGCCCGGTGATTCCCGGCCGCCGCTACGAAGACTGGGACGTGGACGACCCCGCCGGCCGTGACCCCGACGGTGTCCGCACGGTCCGCGACGACATCAAGCACCGGGTGCAGCAATTGATGTCCGAGCTGCAGCCGGCCCTGCATCCGGACATCCAGTAGAACCTTGCCCGTGCCAGAGGAGCGCAGCATGAAAACCGAGAAGGTCATCATTGTCGGTTCCGGCCCGGCCGGTTACACCGCGGCCATCTACGCCGCGCGGGCCGGCCTGGCGCCAAGGGTCCTGGCCGGCTCAGTTACCGCCGGCGGCGCGCTGATGAACACCACGGAGGTGGAGAACTTCCCAGGCTTCCCCGATGGCGTGCAGGGACCGGGCCTGATGGATCTGCTCCAGAAGCAGGCGGAGAAATTCGGCGCCACTGTGGAGTACGACGACGTTGCCTCCGTTGAGCTCTCAGGCCACCTGAAGAGCGTGACGACCATGGGCGGTGACGAGTACCAGGCGCCATCGGTCATCCTGGCCACCGGCTCGGCCTATAAGGAACTCGGGCTGCCAGACGAGAAACGGCTGTCCGGGCACGGGGTGTCATGGTGCGCCACCTGCGACGGCTTCTTTTTCCGCGAGCAGGACATCATCGTGGTCGGCGGCGGCGATTCGGCGATGGAGGAAGCGCTCTTCCTGACGCGCTTCGGAAAGTCGGTCACCGTCGTCGTCCGCCGGGACACGCTCCGCGCCTCCAAGATCATGGCCCAACGCGCCAAAGACAACCCCAAGATCCGCTTCGAGTGGAACAGCACCATCACCGCGATCCACGGCGACACCAAAGTCACCGGCGTCACGCTGGCCGATACCGTATCCGGTGCCACCCGTGACCTGCCCGCCGCGGGCCTGTTTGTGGCGATCGGGCACCTGCCGCGCACCGAACTGGTCAAGGGACAAGTGGAGCTAGACGACGCCGGCTACATCAAGGTGGACTCGCCCACCACCGTCACCAACATCCGCGGCGTTTTTGCCTGCGGCGATGCGGTGGACCACCGCTACCGGCAGGCCATCACCGCCGCGGGCACCGGCTGCTCCGCCGCGTTGGACGCCGAACGGTATCTGGCCGCGCTCGAAGATTCGGACAGCATCGCCACAGCGATAGTGGAAGACGAAACGCACGGTTAGTGCCCAGCGCCAGGTCTTCGATCCGCCGCGTGCTGCCCGGCGTTCTCCGCCCTGCCACCGACTTATGCCCCGGGAGGCATGTACGGTCTACGGCGTTCCCGGCACCTCTGCCGACCGCGTGTAGGTCGCCGAGATCCGGCGGTACACCGGAGTCAGGAACGCCAGCAGTGCGGCCACAATCATGATGATCCCGGCCGCCAAGAAGACCAGGGCGATGCCCCGAGACGTGCCCTCGCCCAGCAGCGGGGCCAGCCGGGCGGCGCCCTCCTCCGACCGTGCGTACGGGATGATCCACACCTGCGCGATCGGCGCAATCAGGAACGCGGTGATCGGCGCTGCCGCCGACTCAAAGGCCATGGCGAAACCGAACACCCGTCCCTGCCGCTGCAGCGGGACCACTTGCTGGATGACCGTCTGCTCGGCGGCCTCCACAAAGGGCACCAGGACCAGGTAGAGCCAGATCCCGGCGATGTACAGCCACGCCCACTCGCGCAACGTGAACACCGCGCCGAGGGCACCCATCACGATCACCGCGATCAGCATGGTGCGCAGAGGGTTGCGCCCCAGCCCGAACTTGCTGATAAGCCAGCCGCCCACGATGAATCCGGTGGCGCCGAGCGCGAAGTACGTCCCCCATAGCTCCACGGGGAACATCTCCAGACCGTAGGGATCCATCAGCGCCATGTAGACGCCGCCGATGAAGTTGTTGAAGGTGGAAAACACGATCAACGCGAACAGACCGGTGATGGCCAGCACCGCCGCGATGGAGCCGCGCAGGTCGAATCCCCCGTGTGCGTCCGTGGCGGCTGCGCGCACCTCCTCCGGCATGCGCAGCGTGAGCAGGTGCGCAAAAGCCAGTGCTGTGAGCGCTAGGGCGACGACGATGGTCCCGCCCATGCCGAGCAGCCCCACCGACAGGCCCGAGAGCACCGAGGTGACGATGAACATTAGTCCCTGCACCATGCCTACCAACCCGTTGGCATTGGCCCGCCGGTCCGGCTCGATCAGGATAGTCACCGTGGTGGACAAGGCGATGTTGCGCATGTTTTCCACCACCGCGCCGGCCAGGATGATCAGGGTGAAGACCCAGAACCATGGCCGGGTCAGGTCCAGCAGCGACGCCGCGGGCGTCAGCAGGAACATGACCCCGGCCAGCAGGAACATCACCAGCGTGAATCCGGCGGCGAAGCGCATCACTGCCAGCTTGCGGTAGCGGTCCACGAAGGTGCCGAAGCTGACGCTGGAAAGCGCTATCAACAGCATGTACGCCCCGCCGATCACCCCGGTGGCGATCACGTTGCGCGTCTGCAGGTATACCCAAAACGTCAGGGCGAACCACAAGTAACTAGTGGTGATGTTGGCTAACGCCGTGTTAACCAGAATGCCCATGAACGTGCGGTACCGCTGCGCAGGGTTGCGCAAGCTCGTGTCGACTGCTTCCGGATCGGCCAGACTTGAGCCTTGGCCATCCGCTTCCGGTGCGTTAGCAACAGCCGCGTCCGCGTGCAAACCAGTTCCGCTTCCGTCAACCGGAGCAGCGTCGGACCCTTCCGGTTCCTGCTCGGCCATGCGTCCCAGTGTAGTGAGATCGCGCGTGCGACACACGGGTCCGCCGACCGGGAAGTATCCGCAAAGGTAGCCATAACGGCCCAGCTAGCCGGGCCTGTACCCCCCACGGTATTCGGCCCGTTCATCGACGCTGCCGGGACAGCACTTGCGGCCCCGAACGCACCGTGCATGGGCCGCGACCAATCCGACACGGGGGCTGGCATCAGGGAGCTGTGAAAGCACGCTGCAGCGAATCGCGGTGGGCGGCGTCGTCAACAAGCGGTCTCTGGTGGGGCGTGTCCCGCGGTCCTAGCATGGGCGGTAGTGCTTTCGAGCGTAGGTCCCGACGCAGGAGAGGAGCCAGGATGGGTCCCATGCGGCCGGGCGCTCAGCCTCCAGGCCTCTCCGACGCATTCCGCGCCGCGTTCTCCGCCCATCCCGCAGGAGTAGCGATCGTCACCGCCTCGGGACCGAACGGGCCGGCAGGAATTACCGCGTCTTCGGTGATTTCGGTGTCTGCGGAGCCTCCAGTGCTCGCGGTGTCCATCGCCCGCGGCTCGGAATCCGGAGCCGCCCTGCTGGCGGCTGAGACGCTTGCCGTTCACCTGCTCACAACCGCCAATCGTCGGCTTGCGGAACTTTTTGCACGGCCCGGCTCGCACCGCTTCGGGTTCGACATGGACTGGTACAACGCGCCGACTGGCGAGCCGATCATCCGCGGAGTCGGCGCAGTGCTCCGGTGCAAGTCACTAGACCAGATGCCCGCCGGAACCGGTGTTGTTCTGGCCGCTCAAGTTCTTCAGGTGCTCGACGGCGGATCCTTCGCCCCGGCGCTGGTATACCAGCGCCGGATTTATTATGCCCTGAACGCTTGGTCGGCCATGCACCCACGGAGCTGATTTTGTCTAGCGGCAACAGCGTCAAGGATCCGCCCTTCGCTTTTCAAGGAACGCTCGTACTCCCGGACCTCCTGCTGGTGAACCGCGCGGAGACCGTTACCGCCGTCGGAATGGCCGCCGGAACCGCGGTTCCCGTGCGCCTCTAGTTGTTTCCGGATTCGTCTTCTGTCGCGTCCGAGGCCTCGTCCTCGTCAATGGCGTTGCTGATGAGGTCCATTCGATCTGCCGGTGTCAGTCCCTCGTCCTGCTGGATGTCCTTGATGTCATCGCTGTCGATGCTTTCTTCAGGGGTCTGGGGGTTGTCTGTCACTGTTGACTCCTTGCCGCATGATGTCTCGTAGCTTGTCTGGCGAAATTCCCGATGCCGGTTCGCGCGCGTCACCCCTTCTCCCCGGCGCCTGCGGCGTCAACGGCGAGTTTTCCGTAGGCAACAAGGTTGTCTTCGAACCTGCCGTTCTGCCCGTTATACCCATCGCAGGTGATGAGCCGGATCTCCGACCGCTTGGTATTCCCATACACCTGCAGGGCAGGGAAGCTGTCTTTCGCATAGCGTTTGATGGCCGTCAGCCGGAAGACGGCAGTCGTTCCATCGTCACGCTCGATTCTGACTTCGTCGCCGGGCACCAGTTCATGCAGCCTGGCGAAGACGCCCGGGCCGCCGCCCAGAGCGTTGACATGCCCAAGCAGGATTGACGGCCCCCTTTCCCCCGGTGTCGGCGATTTGACGTACCACCCTGCGGGGGAGCCCGGCTCTCCCGGCGGCACCTCCAAGGTGTGATCCTCCCGCTGGGCCAGACCAATGATGTCGCTGCGAAGACCAATCCGGGGAATGCTCAACGCTGAAGGTTTGGCCTTCTCCAAAACGGGTGACCTGCCGCCGATAGGCGTTTTGGCTGTGGCTGCGCGATGGTCAACCTGTTGGGGGCTGTGCCCCGGTTCGTGTCCTTGGCGCGGGCCGGGAGCCTGCTCGACGGCGGCGCTCGACGGCGCGGCGGGTGTGGCCGCCCGCACATCGGAGGGGGCAGCGCAGGCCGCATTCAGGGCCAGGACAAGGGCAAGCCCGGCGAATAAGGGCACCCCTGTCCTGGACGTCCTCACGCCGATCAACCCTTGGAAGCAGAGCGCCGGCTGACGGCGGCCGCCGCCGTGCCCGCGACCAGCAGAACTCCGAGACCTGCGACGAGGGGTATTGCGTTTTCACCTGTTTGCGCAGGGGTTTCGATGCCCGTGTCAGGGGCTTGGCCAGGCATCGGCCCGGCTATCTGGGAAGCAACCAGAGTTCCGCAAGCTGCCGGGAGTGTGGCGGCCAGCGGCAACCCCGGGGCTTCAGGACTCATTTCATTCTGGGCAGCCGCAGGGAGCTTGTTCGGGTCTACGCCGTGGACTTCCACCGTTGCGGTTCCCGCCTGGATCGCCTGTATTGTTGCCGCATCCAGGGTCAAGGTCCGTTCATAGGTGTAGGCGCCGCCGCCGGGGAAGCGGTCGGTTGCCACCATTGAAGCCGGACTGGTGTCCCCTTGGACGGTCAGCGAGGTACTGACGGCACCGGCAAAAGGCTCACCCTCGGGCGAACTGACAACGCCGTCGCCGTTGGCGTCTGCGGCCGGGCCTGGGCATACTCCTTGACCGCCGATGTGAATATGCTGGCCGTGCGGGAACGGCGCGTTCATCCAGATTTCCGCGGCGCCCGAGACGTTCATGCTGACCGTTGCCTGCTGCCCATGTATCTCGATCATGGCTTGTCCGGCTGTCCCGCTGTTGTTGGCAGGTGCGAGGTTTGCCTGCCACACGCCGTCCTGGGCTGCGGCCGGCCCGGCCGCGAGAGCCAGCGCGCCTAAGGCGACAGCAGGGGCTATGAGAAGAGTCTGCGGCTTCATGATGTTGACCTCTCAGAAATAATAAGGTTACTTACGGTGTCTACCGTGCGTGACACCCTATTGCACCGCCGGCAATCTTGAAAAGGCTTTTCTCGGAGGAATTGCCAACTCCCGGCCTGAAAAGGGGCCACTTCTTCGCGCCACGTTGACTGCGCGTCCAGGTGTGCGGCAACTGCATCGCTGTACGCGGGTACTCGACGTCGAGCGGTTCCATGAGGCCGCATTGGAGGCGACCCCTCCTCTCGCCCAAAAAGCTGGACCTTTATGGCAGGTTGAACTGCTGTGGCCTGCGAGGGAATACTCCTAGATGGCCCGAAGGAACCATTGGGTCCTTCGGATGCCGCGAGCGGAGGAGTCTGGATTGCCGAACATGCCCGACAAATACGGAACAGCGCAAGAAGCGCCTGTGCGGATCCTGCTCGCCGGCTGCGGCAAGGTCGGCACACGCCTGGGCGAGCGCCTGGCACATGCCGGGTCGGAGGTATTCGCGCTCCGCCGCTCCACGGCAGCCCTTCCTGCCGCTTTCTCTGCCCTGGCTATTGACCTCCGGGAACCTCTCCGGCGTGAATTGCCGAGAGTGGACGCGATGGTGATCACCCTCACTCCCGATATTCAAGCGGCTTCGGATGGATCGGAAGGTTACCTCGCCGCAATCAGGAACCTCGCCGCAGCACTGCCGGCTAAGCCGCAACGAGTTGTCTTCGTCTCCTCCACCCGGGTCTTCGAAGGGAGAACGGACGAGCGGCCGCTGACGGAAGCGGATGCACCTGCCCCGGTGACTCCGCGGGGCAGGACGCTTCGTGACGGGGAGCTGCTCGCCTCTGAGCTCTTCGACGCCCATATTGTCAGGCCGGCAGGGATTTACGGTCCGGGGCGGGAGATGCTTCTGAGGAAAGTCATCGAGGGCGCCCCGGTCCAGTACGCGAAGCGCACAAACCGCATCCATGAGACCGATCTGGTCCGCACCCTGCAAACACTGCTGTTTGTAGGGAATCCGCCATCCATCCTGCACGCCGTCGACCAGGCTCCCGCCACCCTGGGCGAGGTCGTCACATACATCGCGCACCGGTTGGGACTCCAACCACCCCCGCGGATTGAGCCCGAGGCGGCCAGCGGAACCGTCCTCAGCGGCGCGCTGCTCCTCTCACTGCTTGGAACCCTGCAGTACCCAACGTTCCAAGCAGGGTACGACCACGTTATTGCCACCAGCGACAAACAGACATCCATCAATCCCGGCGGAGGACACATCAGCTCATGATGCCCTGCGCCCTTGTGGGCGGAGTGGTCAACGGAACGTGAGGGGCGCGCCTGACCCGAAACCAAGAGCCGGCGCGGCCCCCTAGGGATCGCGCCGGCTCTTGGTTAAGGGCTGGGGGAGGTCAGCTGCAGGTGTAGGTGACGCCGTCCTCGAAGTGGGTGCCGGGGCCGAGGTCGCCACAGACTTCCATCATGTAGGCGACCCCCGCGATCGTGATGATGGTGAACAGGATCAGCAGCACGGTCCCCACCGCGCCGATGATGATGCCGGCCAGAGCGAAGCCATTCTTGGCGTTGGCACGCTTGGACTGCACCATGCCGATGATGCTGACGATCAGACCGGCCACGGTCAGCGGACCCAGCAGCGACAGGACGAAGCCGACGATTCCCATGGTCTTGCCGGGCACCGGCTGTCCGGGGATGGGCTGCCCCGGGTAGCCGTACGGGGCGTTCTGCTGTGGATACGGCTGCTGACCTGGACCCTGTTGCGGGTAGGCCGGGTAGCTGGCCTGCGGCGCCGGCGGCAGTCCGGACGTTGTGGGTTCGGGATATTCCCCGGGGCCGTTAGGGGTGGACATGATTTCCTCTCATCGTGCGGTGCGGTGCGGTGCGTGATTATACGATTCATCCTTTCGCACGAAACCGGCGAAGCCTAAACGTAAGGCACGGATCAGCTCCGGCCCACCAACGCGTCGACCTGTTCCAGCAAGGCTTCCATCTCACCGTCGGCCAATTGGTTCTGCTGCGCATCCGCCGAAAAGAACGTCGCGCTGTAATACAGTCCGTCGCCGATCAGCTTCACCGCCTGCGCCACCGGCCGGCTCCCCAACGCCACCTCCAGGGTGTCCAGCCAGAGTTCCTGGATCTGCGCGAAGGTCCGGGCGGCAGCTGGGTGGCCCTGCTGGACCAGCCGGGCCACGGCAACGATCGCCCGGTCCAAGGGCGAGTCAACGTAATTGGAGGTGCGCACGTAGTAGCGGGCCGCGCCTTCCGGTGCACTGCTGATCCGTTCCGCGTCCGCGGTGGTCAACTCCGCCAGCCGGTCGCAGAGACCCTCGACCATCGCCTCCTTGGAAGGGAAGTGGTAGAGCAGCCCGCCTTTGGACACTCCGGCGGCCGCCGCGACGGCATCCATGGTGGCGGCTCGCTCGCCCTCTTTGATCAGGATGTTTTCGAAGCTGTCGAGGATCCGGTCTTTCGCACTGGCCATCCACCCATCCTAGGACGCAGCCCTCCACCAGGGACGGAAGCCGCCGCTTTGCTAGTAAACCGTCCAGACGGTACAGTAAAAGCATCACCCAAAACTTTTCCGAGAGATCCATCATGCTTACCGTCACCCAGCGCGCCGGCCGCAAGGAATGGACCGCACTGGCTGTCTTGATGCTGCCGGTCCTGCTGGTCGCCGTCGACAACACCGTCTTGAGCTTTGCCGTGCCGGCCATTTCGCTTGCCTTCAGCACCAGCGGCACCACGCTCTTGTGGATCATCGACATTTACCCGCTGGTGCTCGCCGGCCTGCTGGTGGCGATGGGCAGTCTGGGCGACAGGTTCGGCCGACGCCGGATGCTGATCATCGGCGCCGCCGGCTTCGCTGCGCTCTCCGCTTTGGCCGCCTTCTCGCCCAGCGCGGAACTGCTGGTGGCCGCGCGTGCCGGGCTAGGCATCTTCGGAGCGATGCTGATGCCCGCCACGCTGTCCCTAATCCGGAATATCTTCGTCGAGCGGACCCAGCGGCGCTTGGCGGTGGCCATCTGGGCCGCCGGCTTTTCCGCCGGCGCGGCGCTCGGCCCGCTGCTGGGCGGCGTGCTGCTGGAGCACTTCTGGTGGGGTTCGGTGTTCCTGCTTGCGGTTCCCATGCTGCTGCCGATGCTGGTGCTGACGCCGCTGTTTGTGCCGGAGTCGCGCGACCCCGACCCGGGTCCGGTGGACGCACCCAGCATCCTGCTGTCGATCACCGCACTGCTTCCGGTGGTCTACGCGATCAAGCAACTGGCATCCGGTGGCGATACGGCCACCATCGCCGCGGCCGCCGCCGTCGGCATCCTGTCCGGCTGGCTGTTTGTCCGCCGCCAGCTGCGCCGCCCGAAGCCCATGCTGGACGTCCGGCTGTTCCACTACCGCCCGTTCACCGGCGCCGTGCTGGTCAACCTTCTGGCCGTCTTCTCCGTGGTCGGCTTCCTGTACTTCGTCTCCCAGCACCTCCAGCTGGTCCTCGGACTCGGTCCGTTGCAGGCCGGCTTGGTGCTGCTGCCCGGCCTGCTGGTGACCATCGCCGCCGGACTGCTCGCGGTGCCGCTGGTGCGCCGGATTGCCCCGCACCTGGTGGTTTCCGTGGCCCTGCTGCTGTCCGCAGCGGCGTACTGGCTGGCGGCCTCCACTCCGGACGCGTCGGCTGTGACCCTGATGGCCGCGTTCGGGCTGCTCGGCGCCGGTGTCGGCGCTTCCGAAACGCTATCGAACGACCTGATCCTGTCCAGCGTCCCGGCGGCCAAGGCCGGTGCCGCCTCCGCGGTGTCGGAGACCGCCTACGAGGTCGGTTCCGTCTTCGGCACCGCCGTGCTCGGCAGCATCCTTGTCGGCGCCTACCGGCAGAACATCGACCTGCCTTCCGGTCTGACCGCGGAACAGCAGCACGCCGCCGGCGAGACCTTGGGCGGTGCCATCACCGTCGCGGATCAGTTGCCGGAACGCACCGCCGCCGCCTTGCTGGACTCCGCGGTGCACGCCTTCGACAGCGGGGTTACCGTCACCGCCGGATTGGCCGCCGCACTGATGGTGGCGTCCGCGTGGCTGGCCTTCCGGATGCTGCGGGCGCCGCAGCACCAGTAAAAAGGCTGCCCGGCACCTACGCCAGGCAGCGCGTCCCGCACCCCCGCCCGCCGGCGCACCCCACCCCCGAAGGCCGCCCCGCCGTCATTTATGCGCCCCCTTCCCGCCGTCGCGCCATGACATCCGCCACAAACCCTTGCGCCATACCCCTAGGGGGTATACTTTGGTGGTGTAGCCAACGGAACGAGGAAGTCATGAGCCACGCAGCCCTGCCAACCGACACCGAACTTGCCGGCACTCCCGTCGACGAGCACATCGGTCACGCCTACACCTCGGACAAAGACGCCTACCTGCGCCGGCTGAAGCGCGTTGAAGGCCAGGTCCGCGGCATCGCCCGCATGGTTGAAGAGGACAAGTACTGCATCGACATCCTCACCCAGGTGGCCGCAGTCAACAAGGCCCTGCATGCGGTGAGTGTTGGACTGCTCGAAGACCATATTGCGCACTGTGTGGTCGGCGCGGCCAAGGAATCCGAGCTGAGTGGCGATCCCCAGATCGTCCAGGACAAGGTCAAGGAAGCCTCGGACGCCATCGGCCGGCTGCTGCGCTGACGCCGCCCTCCCCCACCCCATCTCGAGGAGACTTTTCATGAGCACCACCACCATCAGCATCGACGGCATGACCTGCGGCCACTGCGTGGACGCGGTCACCGAGGAACTCAAGGCCCTCGACGGCGTCCAGAACGTCAGTGTCCGGCTGAACAAGGGCGGGATTTCCGTCGCCACCGTCAGCTCCACAGCGCAACTTGATCCGGCACAGATCGGCGAAGCAGTCGCCGAAGCCGGGTACACCGTCGTCGCCAACAACGCTTAACGCGCACGACGGCGGCGCCTCCCGCCGTTGTCCGCCCACCTCTTCGCGCCCACCCCTGATCTTCCGCAGCGGCCAAAGGGCCGCCCACCGAGAATCGAGATGACCACCAATGGCCTCCCATCCCGCTACCCAGGACTCTGCAGTCGGCCCGGCTCCGGCCAGGACCGTAGAACTGGCGATCGAAGGCATGACCTGTGCCTCGTGCGTGAACCGCGTGGAGCGCAAACTCGGCAAGATCGAAGGAGTCGAGGCGAGCGTGAACCTGCCGTTGGAATCCGCAGTGGTCAACGTCCCGCACGGTGTCACCGACCAGCAACTGCTGGATACGGTCAACGCCACCGGCTACAAGGCGCGGATAAAGCAGCAACCGCATGCCGGCGTTTCCACCGCCAAGGCGCACGCCGGACCTAACGCGGACCATGGCGGGCACGAACACGCCGCTCATGGCGAAGCCGGCGGGAACAGCGACACCGCCGACCACGGCGATCACGGCGAGCACGCGAACCATGAGGACCACATGGCGCACGGCGGTACCGCCGACCAGCTCCGGCCGCGCCTCTGGACGGCGGCCATCCTGACCATCCCGGTCTTCATCATTTCGATGATCCCAGGCGCGCAGTTCCCGCACTGGGGCTGGGTGGCGTTCGCGCTCAGCATCCCGGTGGTGTTCTGGGCAGCCTGGCCGTTCCACCGCGCCGCCGCGGTCAACGCCCGGCATTTCGCCTCCACCATGGACACGCTGGTGTCCCTCGGCGTGCTGGCCGCGTTCTTCTTCTCCGCCTGGCAGCTGGTCATGGATCCGATGCTGACCGAACATGTGGGCGGCAGCATGTCCGAGCACGCACTGTACTTCGAGGTCGCCGTCGTCGTGGTCACCTTCCTGCTGCTGGGGCGGTATCTGGAAGCCAATGCCAAGCAGAGGGCTGGCGATGCGCTGAAGTCGCTGCTGGACTTGGGCGCCAAGGAAGCCACCGTCCTGCGCAACGACGTCGAGGCCAAGGTCCCGGCCGCCGACCTGGTCCCGGGCGACATCATTGTGGTCCGGCCGGGCGAAAAGATCCCCACCGACGGCTATGTGGTCGACGGTCACTCCGCCGTCGACACGTCGCTGCTCACCGGTGAATCCGTGCCGGTTGAAGTGGATGTGGACGACGCCGTCACCGGCGCCACCATCAACACGTCCGGCCGCCTGCTGGTTCGCGCCACCCGGGTCGGTTCGGACACCACGCTGGCGCAAATGGGCCGGCTGGTCAGCCAGGCGCAGGCCGGCAAGGCTCCGATTGCCCGGCTGGCCGACCGGATCAGTTCTGTCTTTGTCCCGGTGGTGCTGGTCATCGCCGTCGTCACGTTCATCCTCTGGATGGTCTTCACCGGCGACCTCCAAGCGGCGTTCACCGCAGCGGTGACGGTGCTGGTCATTGCCTGCCCGTGCGCGCTGGGACTGGCCACCCCCACTGCCCTGCTTACCGGCACCGGCCGGGCTTCGCAGCTGGGCATCCTGATCAAGGGCCCGCAGATCCTCGAGGACACGCGGCACGTGGATACGATCGTGCTGGACAAGACGGGCACGGTGACCACCGGTCAGCAGGCCGTCGAGGGTGTGGTGGCCCTGGCGGACCGCAGCGAAGACGATGTCCTGCTGCTGGCCGGGGCCGTCGAGGCGGGCTCCGAACACCCGATTGCGCTGGCCATCGTGGAGGCGGCCCGGGAAACAGCGGCGCGACTGGCCGCTCCGGCGGGTGCCTCGGCTGCGTCCCTCGGCCAAGAGGCTGCTGCCCTGCCGGCCCTGTCGGACTTCCACAGCACGGCCGGCGGCGGGGTCCGCGGCACCATCACGGAAGCAGCCGGCCGCACCGGCACCGTGGTGGTCGGACGCAACAACTGGATGGACGAGAACGGCATTGCCCTCTCCGACGGCCACCGGCGCGTCCTGCTGGAGCAGCAGCAGGCCGGGTCCACCGCCGTGTGGGTCGCCGTCGACGGAGCGGTCGTCGGCATCGTCAATCTGCAGGACACCGTCAAGGAGAACTCCGCCACGGCGATCGCCCGGTTCAAGGAGCTGGGCCTGCACCCCATCCTGCTCACCGGCGACAACGCCGCCGTCGCCGCGGAAGTGGCGGCTGAAGTCGGCATCGCGCCCCAGGACGTCTTCGCCGATGTGCTGCCCGAAGAAAAGGTGGCCGCGATCAAGCGGTTGCAGGAGCAAGGCAAGACCGTGGCAATGGTGGGCGACGGCGTCAACGACGCGGCCGCGCTGGCCCAGGCCGATCTCGGCATCGCCATGGGCGCCGGGACCGATGTGGCCATCGAGGCCGCGGACCTAACCGTGATGGGCAGCGACCTCATCCAGGTGGTGCAGTCCATCGAGTTGAGCCGCCAGACGCTCTCCACCATCAAGTCCAACCTGTTCTGGGCCTTCGCCTACAACACGCTGGGCATTCCGGTGGCGGCCTTCGGCCTGCTCAACCCGATGATCGCCGGCGCCGCAATGGCCGCCAGTTCGGTGCTGGTAGTGGCCAATTCGCTGCGGCTGCGCCGCTTCGGCCGGTAAACGGCCGGGCGGCGGACCTAGACGGCTGTGCCGTAGCGCTCGGCGGCGCGGGCACGGGCCTTGGCTGCTTCTTCCTCGCGGTTCTTCGGCGGTGCCGCCGTCACCAGGTCGTCGAGCAGGTGCGCGGTGATGTGCGCGATGTCGTGCACCGCCTGGTTGAACGCTTCCTCGTTGGCCTTCGACGGCTTGTTGCTGCCGCTGACCTTGCGCACGTACTGCAGCGCCGCGGCCTCGATTTCGGCATTCGTCGCTGCGGGTTCGAAATTGTGGAGCTGACGGATATTCCGGCACATGTCGGGCCTCCGGGGTCGTAGCTGCTGGCTGGTTCCAGTCTGCTCCCCCGCCGCGGCATCGCACCAGCCCCTCCAGACGGCGGGCTCAGTGCTTGCCGAGGATCTCCACGAGGGTGAACGACAGGCCGAAACCTACAGAGATGGCGATGCCGGTGGCTGCCCCGGCGTCCCGGATCCCCTCCGGCACCATGCGGACCGTCACGTTCGTCAGGACGCCGCCGCCGGCAAAGGCGAGCACGAAGGCAACCGCTTCGGGCGGAACAACCCCGAGCAGCAGCGTAAACGCGGCCACGGATACGCCGCACAGCAACGTCATGGTTAGCCAGGCGGACATCACGTGGCGGGAGGTCAGACCGTAGGTGCGCAGCGGGCCGGTGTCGGCCATTGCCTCAGGAACGCCGCAGAGGAAGACCGCGGCCAGTACGGCGGCACTGAGCCCGTAACCGCTGACTAGGCCGCCGGCAATGACAATGGATTCGGCGACCACGGACAGCCCGATCACCAGGAAGCGGGGCTCGTGCAGAGGCGGCGAGGACAGCCGCACGCCCCGGCTCGCCCCGGTCACCACCCAGGACGTCGCCACCGCCCCGCCGAGCAGCCCCGCTCCGACGAACCCGCTCCCGCCGGCCAGCTTGCCGGCCTCGTCGATCAGCTTGTAGGCGACCGCCGACAACAGGGCGCCGGCACCGAATCCCGTCAGGACACCGAGCAGCACGCTGTTGACCCGCCACCGCAGGGCAAGCAATCCGCCCAGAAAGTAGGAGGAGCCAGCAAGCAGGCCCCAGCCCAATGCCTGCAGCATCGGCGTCCCTTTCGGCTTAGGCGCTAAAGCACCGCGCCTAGGCATCATCCCGGAACCGCCGCGGGGATGGCAAGGGTGGAACGACGACGGCGGGACTCGGCACTGTGCCGAGCCCCGCCGTCGTGAGGGGGTTCTTTTGGGCTAACCGGCCGCTAGTGCTTGCCGGCCGGTTCCTGCTCGCGGGCCGCTTCGCCCGTGGGGGCGACCGATGCCAGTACCGGTTTGCCCAGCATCGAGATCACCACGGCGCCGATCAGCATCGGGATGATGAACAGGAAGTACAGGTCGGTGGGCTGCCAGCCGCCGTCCATCAGCGCGCCGGCGATGATCGGCGAAGCGATGGCGCCGACGCGGCCCATGCCGATGACCAGGCCCAGCGCCGTGCCGCGCACGTCGGAGGTGTAGTAGGTGGGGCTGATGGCCAGCATCCCGGCGATCGGGGCGTTGGAGCCGAAGCCGACCAGGGCGGCGGCGAACAGCGCGCCGGCCAGCGAGCCGGTGGAGAGCGAGAACGCGCCGAAAGTCAAACCGCCGATCACGAAGAACACCGCGAGGACCTTGCGCATCGGGAAGCGCGCGCCGAAGGCGCCCAGCACGACGGCACCGATGATCGCGCCGACGCTGAAGAGCACTCCGGCGGTAATGCCGTCCTGCTGGCTGAAGCCGCTGGCGGTGACCAGCTTGGGGGTCCAGGAGTTGGCGAAGTAGAAGCTGGCCATCAGGATGAAGTACGCCAGCGAAATCAGGATGGTGCGGCGGGCGTTGACGCCGGTCAGCACGTCCGCAAAGCGGGACTTCTTCTTGGCCGGGGCCTCGGGCAGGGCGGGCAACTCGGCGATCACCGGCTGCTCGATCCGGCGCAGCACCTTGTTGATGCGCTGCAGGGCATTCTCCGGGCGGCGCACCAGCAGGAAGTCGACCGACTCCGGGACGGCCTTCAGGATGAACGGGATCATGGTCAGGGTGATGACGGCACCGAACAGGAAAGCGGAGCGCCAGCCGAACGCGGAGATCAGGGCGCCGGTGGCCATGCCGCCCAACACACCGCCGATCGGCTGCCCGATGCTGACCAGGGCCAGCGCGGTGGAACGGCGCTTGGCGTTGGAGAACTCGGAGGCCAGCACGTTGGCGGTCGCCTGCAGGGTGCCCACGGCCAGGCCGGTGATGAAGCGCAGCACCACCAGCACGCCATAGCCGGGCGCGAAGGCCGAGACCAGCATTCCCACGGCGACGACGGCGGCGCCGATCGCCAGGGTCTTCTGCCGGCCGATGATGTCCGCGACGCTGGAGACGAAGATGGAGCCGATCGCCATGCCGATCAGCGCGGAGCTCAGCAACACGCCCAGCTGGCTGGCGCTCAGGCCCCAGTCCTCCATCACCGCGTTGGCGCTGAACGCCATCACCAGGACGTCGAAACCGTCGATCATGTAGAGCGCCATGCAGATGGCGATGACGCCCATCTGCGTTCGCTTCATGGGAGCCGCTTCGATGCGGGCCTTAATATCCATTGCGTGGCCTCACTTGTTCCTGGCGCGGCCGCCGCGGGCGGCCACTGGTGTAACTGAACGTTCGGTAGGTTCGTTGAGCCATCAACTATATGACTTGCGCGACCCCACTTTTCGCCACATGCCTTGGATATGTGAGGAAGCTCTCGTGGCGGGCGTTACAGCGCGCCCGCGCCCCGGGCATCCTCGACCGGGCTGGCCTGCCTCCCGCGGGAGGAGCACAGTGAGTAGTGCAGGCGTCCAGATTCGACCGGGCACCCCGAACCGAAAAGCGAGTACATCATGAAAGCAGCAGTCCTTGGGACCGGCAGGGTGGGCCGGACCATCGCAGCACGACTTGCCGAGCTGGGCCACACCGTCACCATCGGAACCCGTGATCCCGACGCGACGCTGTCGCGGACCTCCTCCGATGCCATGGGCACCCCGCCTTTCTCCGCTTGGGCAGCCGACAACCCAGGCATCGGTGTCGCCCGTTTGGCCGATGCCGCAGCCGGTGCCGAGCTCATCGTCAATGCAACCAACGGCGGCGCCTCCCTGGACGCCTTGACCGAGGCCGGGGCCGAAAACCTCGATGGCAAAGTCCTACTCGACATCGCCAATCCCTTGGACTTCAGCCAGGGAATGCCTCCGACCCTCTTCGTCAAGGACACTGACTCCCTTGGCGAGCAGATCCAACGGGCCTTCCCCGCCGCGCGCGTGGTCAAGGCCCTCAACACCCTGACCGCGGATCTTCAGGCCTATCCGGCCAGCCTCCCCGAGGCCGGCACGGTCTTTGTTTCCGGCAACGACGCCGATGCCAAGACCACGGTCACCGGGCTGCTGAAGGACTTCGGCCACCAGGACATCATCGACCTCGGCGACATCACCACCGCCCGTGGTGTCGAGATGCTCATGCCCGTCTGGCTCCGGCTGATGAGCGCGCTCGGCACGCCCGCCTTCAACTTCAAGATTGTCCGCTGACCACCCCTTGGCTCTGCCCTGCGCCGCCTGTTGAATTCTTGCCGGGGCTGGCCTTAGAGTCGCATGCATCATCTTCGCCCGTCCGGTGATCGGGTCAATTATGGATCGCGCAGAGCAGCCCACCCCGCGTCCAGTGGGTAACGTCATCGACCTGGCCCACGCGGATGCGGGCATGTTGCCAGAGGTCGGGGGCAAGGCCGCCAACCTCGGTGTGCTCCTGGCGGCAGGGTTCCCCGTCCCCGAAGGCTTTTGCATTGCCACCGCGGCGTACCGGCAGGCAGCGAGCGCTGCCGGGCTGGAATCGGTGCTTGAGGATGTGCAAGCCTCGTCCGGCAGGCCGGGCGCAGCAGCCGGAGGGACAGCGTCGAGCGCGGGGGAACCGGAACTGGCCGAACTTGCGGAGCAGATGCGCGGCAGGCTCGAAGCCACCCCGATACCCGAGGGCATCGCTGAATCGATCCTTGCCGCCTACACCAGTCTGGGGAGGGACGTCCCGGTGGCTGTTCGGTCCTCGTCCACGGCGGAGGACCTCCCGGAAGCCAGCTTCGCCGGCCAACTGGACTCCTACCTCAACGTCGTCGGCCCGGACGCACTGCTGGCCGCGGTCCGCCGATGCTGGGTGTCGCTCTGGACTGAGCGGGCCGTGGCCTACCGCGCAGATCACGGCATTGCCCAGCACTCGGTCGGCATCGCTGTGGTTGTTCAGAAGATGATCGATGCCGCCGTCTCCGGGGTGATGTTTACGGCCAACCCGCTGACCGGCCGCCGCCAGGAGACCGTGGTCAATACGGCGCCCGGGCTCGGCGAGGCGCTGGTCAGCGGGGCGGTGAACCCGGACCAGTTCAGGGTCGATGCCGCCTCCGGTGAGATCCTCGAGCGCAGGCTGGGGGACAAACGCATCGAAATCCGCGCCACCCCCGGCGGCGGAACCCGTCGCCTGCAGCTGCAGGACGGCCAGCGGCAGGCATGCCTGACCGACGAGCAGGTCCACGCACTGGCCAGGCTGGGCACCCGCGTGGAGGAGCACTACGGCGAGCCGCAGGATCTGGAGTGGGCCATCGGCCCGGGTGGGGAAGTGTGGGTGGTTCAGTCCCGCCCGATCACCACGCTGTATCCGCTGCCCGAGCCATACGGCCCCGGCGACGGTGCCCGCGCCTATCTGTGCGCCAGCCTGCTGCAGGGGCTGACCCGTCCGCTGACGCCCATGGGTATGGCAGCCGTCGATTTGATGGCGGGCAGCAGCCGGGACGCACGGACCAGCGAGGGCGAGGCAGCCTACCGGTTTGCCCAGATCGGAATGCGCATTTATCTGGATGTCACCCCGCTCTTGCGCAGCAAGGGCGGCCGCAGCGGCATACTGCGCTTGATGAAGGCGGCCGATGCCCGCTCCGTGGACGTGTTGAGGCACCTGGCGGACGATCCCCGGTTCTCGCTCATCAAAGAGTCCCGATGGGCGTCGCTGAAAACTACCTTCCGCACCTTCCCGCAACTGCGCCTGCTGCCGCAGGTCCTGCGTGCGGTGGCCAATCCCGCCGCAGCGGTGAAACGGGCCCGGGAATCGCGCAACGGGTTCGAACGGATGCTGGTGTTGCAGGAGCCAGCCTCCAGTACCCGGCGCCTCGACTTCACCGAGCGCATCCTCGCCAACGACGTCACCTCCGTCCTGATCCGCGAAGTGCCGCCGCCCGCGGCCGGGTATATCTGGTTGGCCGTGGCCCGTGTGGCGCTGGGCCGGCTGGTGCAGCCCGGCGACCTGCAGACGGTACTGCGCGGCTTACCAAACAATGTGACCACGGAGATGGATCTGCGCCTCTGGCACACCGCCAGAGTGATCCGCGAGGACCCTGAGTCGGTTCGCACGCTCACGGAGGAAGACCCCCAGCTGCTGGCCCGCCGCTACCTTGCAGGCTCATTGCCCGCCGTCTGCCAAAGCGAACTGCGCGCTTTCCTGGCCACCTATGGCCACCGTTCCGTGGCCGAGATTGACCTCGGCATCCCCCGATGGTCCGAGGACCCGGCCCACATCATCAACGTCCTGGCCAACTACCTGAAGCTGACGGACCCGGAGCTCGCGCCGGACCGATTATTTGCGCGAGCCGCAGAAACGGCCGAAGCCAAAGCAGCCGAGCTGGCCGCGCGGGTCCGCGGCAGGTCCGGCCTGCGCGGAAGAATCGTGGCCTACAGCCTGCGGCGCGCACGCGCCACCGCCGGCATGCGCGAGTCCCCCAAGTTCCGACTTATCGCCACCCTCGCCGCCCTCCGCCGGCAGCTTCGGCTGGTGGGCGAGGAACTCGCCGATGCGGGCCGCATCGCCGCACCCGACGACATCTTCTTCCTCGACTTTACTGAAGCCCGGGTGGGCCTGCGCGGTGCGGACTTGCGCGGACTGATCGCCGAACGCCGCCGAGACTATCAGCGCGAAATGCGGCGCAGGCACATCCCCCGGCTGCTGCTTTCGGACGGCACGGACGTCGAAGCAGCCATGGCTGCGCAAGCCCGCGCGGCATCGCCCGCGGACGGCCAGCTGCAACCGGGAACCCTGGTCGGGGCGCCGGCCTCCGCCGGGACGGTGACAGGCAAAGCCAGAGTCATTCTGGACCCGGTCAGTGCCCAGCTGGAACCGGGTGAAATCCTCGTGGCCCCGTCGACCGACCCGGGATGGACACCCCTGTTCATGACTGCCGGGGCACTGGTGATGGAAATGGGCGGACCCATTTCGCACGGAGCCGTCGTCGCCCGTGAATATGGGATCCCCGCCGTTGTGGGAGTCCCCGATGCAACGGTACGAATCAGAACCGGTGACACCCTTTCCGTCGACGGGGCCGCGGGGACGATCGTCGTGGAAGCATGACCTGACGCCTCGGTGCGCTTGCTTTTGTGAGCTGCAGCCGGAGGCTGCGCTGGACAAGGCCCCTGCCGGTCCCCCGGCCTACGCTACGGGCCGCGGTTGGCGGCGTCTGCGCAGCTTGGGGCCGCGCAGTTCGTCGGAGCGGACCAGCACCACGCCGCCGACGATCAGGGCGCCGCCGAGCAGCTGGATGACGGCGGGGAGCTCCCCCAGCAGCAGCCAGGCCCAGATGACGGCGAACAGCACCTCGGTCAGCGAGACGAAGGATGCCACCTTGGAGCCGAGGGCGCGGGCGGCCATGATGCCGGTGACATAGGACAGCACCGTGGACAGCAGCACCAGCCCGGCCAGCGGCACCCACCACTGGGTGTTCCAGCCGGCCAGTTGCACGTCGGCCGTGCTGTAGGCCATCGGCAGGATCTGCACCGCACCCATGACAACGATGGCGGCGCCGCCCACCAGCAGGCCGCCTGCGGCCAGGACCAGCGGGGGAAGCGAATCGTTCTGCTTGGCGGTGATGAAGAAGTAGACCACCAGGCACACTGCCGCGCCGAGCCCCCAGAGCACACCGGCCGGATCCAGCTTCACCGGGCCGAAGACGTCGAGGACCAGCATCAGCCCCACCACGGCCAGGACCGTTCCGGCGATGGTTGCCGGGCGTGGCATCCGGCGGCTGGTCAGCCAGAGCCAGAGGACAATCAGCACCGGGGCCAAAAACTCCAGCAGCAGCGCGACGCCCACTGACAAGGTGGCCACGGCGTTGAAATAGAAAAGCTGGCAGCCGGCCACGCCGATCAGCCCGAAGAGCACAATGGTCTTCCAGTTCTGCCGCAACTGGTGCCACCGGCCGCGCAGCATGAACGCGGCGGGCAGCGACAACACCAACGCCGCGGCCACCATGCGCACCGCCACCGCGGAACCGGGCGTCCAGCCGGCTTCCAGCAGGGCCTTGGCAAAGGATCCGGAGAGCCCGAACACCGCCGAGGAGGCCAACGCGATGCCGACGCCGGCCACGGCGGAACCGGGGCGCGGCGGGGCTGTCTGGGTGCGCTGCTCAGCGGCGGTAGAAGCCATGGTGGTCCTTCGGAATGTGTGGTTCGCTCCTGGCACAGAGTGAGCCTGTCAGGAGTCATTAGAGGTATACTCCTGACGATAGTACCGCCAATGTTCAGGAGTCAAGATGGTGTTTGCTCATGACACGGAGCATTCGCTGGTGGACGCGGCACGGCTGGTCAACACGGCCGAAGTGCATCCGGACGGCTTGGCCAGCGTAGCGGATCTGGACGCGCTAGTGGACGACTTCGGCCTCACCGGGTCGCGCACGCATTCCCAGGAGGAACTTCAGGCGGTCCGGGAGCTGCGCCGCGTGCTCAAGGAGGTTTGGACCGCCCCGGAGGACCGCGCCGTCGTGATGGTGAATAAGATCCTGGCCGACGCCGGTGCCATCCCGCAGCTGGTCAAGCACGACCAGTGGGACTACCACCTGCACGCCACCAGCCCGTCCGCGCCGCTGGACGTGCGGATTGCGGTGGAGGTTGCCATGGCACTGGTGGACGTGATCCGCGAGAAGCAGCTCGACCGGCTGCGGACCTGCGCCGCGGAGGACTGCTCGGCGGTACTCGTGGACCTGTCGAAAAACCGCTCGAAGCGATTCTGCGATACCGGCAACTGCGCCAACCGCACGCACGTGGCTGCCTACCGGGCTCGGAAGGCGGCCGCCGTCGGCTGACCGCTTGGCCTGCCGGCCGGCGTGCCCACCGAGGCGGCGGCTACCGGTTGCCGGCTGAGTACGGCGTGCCCGGGTCCAGATCGATCACCCCGCGCAGCGGCGGCAGCAGCGAATCTTCCCAGGTGGCGGTGAACTTCATGCCGTCGGGGCCGTTCAGCTGGGCCTTGGACTGGATCACCGGCCCGTGCTCGTAAAGGTACGCCGCCACGTTGAAGGCCAGTTCCACCAGCACGTTCGGGTCTTTTTCGCGGAAGTGCACCTGCACGTCCGGCAGGCCCAGCTGGTACATGCCCAAGCTGTCCACCACCATGGCGCCTTCGTCGTTGCTGACCAGGAAGAACCGCATGTTCACCGGGCCTGCCAGCGGATGGGCGGCCCCGAGGTCGCCCGGATCGCGCCAGTGGGAGTTGTGCAGCCAGCGGATGGCCGCAGGGCCGGTCGCTCCCGCCAGCAGGCGCAACACCCGGTGGAAGGACTCGACGCGCGGCTTGGGTTCGAAGCCGCTGGCCAGCACTTCCGTGACCAGGATCCGATGGCTGCAGCCGGGCACCTCCTGCGCGGCATCCGGCCAGGACCAGCTTTGGTCGGTGGGGGTGGCCTCCAGCGCTTCAGCGGAGGACATCTGGACGCTGGGAACGGCGACGCCGGTGCTCAGGTGGACGGTCTGCACCCCGGCGGAACCGTTGATGTCGAAGGAATACTCCGCGTGCGGCAGCAGGGCCACGCCGTCGGAAAAGGTGGCGCCGGGAAATTCGGCCGCCAATCGGTTCCGGAGCTCATCGCTGAAGAGTCCGGGATCGGAGCGGTACCACAGCTCTGCCGCCAGAGTGGTTTTCGTTTCCGTGGCTTGCTCGGCGGTCGCAGCCGCGGTGTCGCCGGGGTCGGCCGGGAAGGGATGCTGCGGGGAGGGCTCGCCGGAAGTCATAGTGCCAGCTTGTCAGGCGCGGGAGGGCCCGCGCCAGCGCATCAGCGGGCGTCGCCGCCGTCGTCGTCGTCGCTGTGCGAAAGACGGTTCCCGGCCTGGCCAGGATTCTTGGCGTCCTCCGCTGCCTGCTGTTTGGCGACCTCGGCCCGGCTCTGCGGAGTGCCGGGGGCCGGCACGGTGCCCGCGCCGCCGGGGATTTTGGACGAGACCCGGTGGATCCCGGAGCCCTCACTGAGGTGGCTGGGGTTCTCCTTGGTGGACATGGTCAGCACTGCCACCACCAGCAGGGAAGCGATGAAGGCAATGCCGGCAGCTGTCACGCCGAGGTCCCAGCGCAGCAGGTTTCCGGAGCCGCCGGTGGCGAAGACCATGGTGAGGAAACCGGCGATGACGGCCAGCACCGCCGAAAAGATCAGCGGGCCTTTGACGGACATCCGCTTTTCGTCCGGACGCCCAGACGCGTTCTTGGCCACGATGATTCCTCCTGCTGACGGGGTAAAGCCATATCCAGTCTACCGGCCGTAGAAGTGGTACAGGGTGTCGGTGGCCGGCGCCACACTGGTGCCGGCCGGGCTGCTAATCCAGGCGGGCCCGTCAGCCGGCGGTGGGCTGCCGTGCGTCGTGGCGCAGGCTCAAGGCAGCGATCAGCAGCACGACGGCGATGATGATCGCCGCCCCGCCCAACACGCCCAGCAACGCGTGCGGGCCGAGGTACGCGAAGAACGGCAGGGCAATGCCGAAGCCCACGGACACCGCGCCGGTGATCAGCCAGTCACGGGCCAGCACCGAGCCGGCGTCGCCGTGGGCAGGGGAACCGGTACCGGCCACGGAGCCGTCACCGTGTGCCGGTTGTCCCTTGGCCGCGCCGGACGGCCGGTTGCTCCAGCCGAGCATCAGCTCCGCGCCGCCGGAGACCAGCAGCGCCGCAGTGGCCAACACGGTGAACATCGGCACGGTCTGGAACACGCAGGCAAGGACGCCGGTCACGGCCAGCACGCCGGCCTGCAGGAGCAGCAGCTGGCGGTGCGCCGCGGCCGCCCGCTGGCGGGCCAGCAGCCAGACCGCCCCGCCGCTGAGCAGCAGGAAGAGTCCGCCGGCCACGGCCATCACGGCGCGGCCGGGCTCTTGCCAGAAGATGGTGATGGCGCCGAAGGCAGCGGCCACCAGGGCACGGATCAGGACCGGCTGCCAGAACGCGGCGGCCTGGGTAGTACTCGGGATCGTCACGGCTTCCAGCCTAATGCGCCCCGGTGATCATCCACGCATCGTTGCGCACCCGCCAGCCCAGCGTCGCGGCGCGCGCTGCCGTGTAGCCAAGCGCGAACGCCGCCCACAACCAGAGCAGGCCCTCGGTTCCCGTCAGCCCGGCCTGGTCCACCCACACCAGCAGCGGAGCATAGACGGCCAGATTCACGACGCCGGCAATCGCCAGATAGCGCGCGTCACCTGCGCCGATCAGCACGCCGTCCAGCACGAACACGAACCCGCAGATCGGCTGGCTCAACGCCAGCACCCAGATCGCGGCGGTGAAGGCCTGATGCACAGCCGGATCGGAGGTGAAGACCCAGCCGAGCACCGGAGCGACCGCGGCCAACAGCAGGCCGGTCACCGCACCGAACCCGATGCCCCAGACGATCATCCGCCGGGTCAGCGAGTGGGCCAGCGCCTTGTTCGACGCGCCCAGTTCCTTGCCGATCAGGGCCTGGGCGGCGATCGCAATGGCGTCCAGCGCGAAGGCCAGGAAGCTGTACATGGTCATCACCAGCTGATGCCCGGCCAGGCTGACCGGACCCTGCGAGGTGGCCACAAAAACGGTGGCGAGCAGCGCGATCCGCATACTCAAGGTCCGGAGCATCAGCCAGGATCCCACGTGCGTGGTGGCCTTCAGCCCCGCCCAAGTGGGCCGCAGCGGCACGGAGTATTTGACCGCCCCGCGGTAGACGATGACCAGGTAGACCGCAGCCATGCCCCACTGCACCAGGCTGGTGCCCATCGCCGAACCGGCCACTGAAAGTCCCATGCCGTAGACCAGCAGGAAGTTCAGGCCGATGTTGACCAGGAAACCGATGCCGGCCACCAGCAGCGGGGTCTTGGTGTCCTGCAGCCCGCGCAACACACCGGTAGCCGCCAGCACAATCAGCATGCCGGGCAGCCCCGGCATTGACCAGCGCAAATAGTCCACCGCAAAGTCCTGCACTGATCCGGTGGCGCCCATCGCCGCTAGCAGATCAGGGGCGGCAAACCAGCCGGCGATGGCCATCACGACGCCGACGGCCAGCGCCAGCCAGATGCCGTCACGTCCGACGCCGTAGGCCTCCGCCAGCCGGCCCGCGCCCAGCAGTCGCGCCACCGCGGGCGTGGTGGAGTAGGCGAGGAAGATCATCAGTCCGACGACGGTCTGCACCACGGTGGCGGCCAGCCCCATGCCGGCCAGTTCCGCCACGCCAAGGTGCCCCACGATGGCCGAATCGGCCGCGAGGAACAGCGGCTCGGCGATCAGGGCCCCGAACGCGGGGATGGCCAGCGCAAGGATACTCCGGTTCAGGCCCTGTCCTTGCTGCCGTGCAGCCGTCTTCTCCGGATTCACGCCTTCAAGCTTAAGCCTCGGACTGCCCCGATGCCGGAACCTCCGACCATCACCCCGATTCCGAAACGATGAACCCTCCACCGCGAAGGCTCCTCGCTGCGGCGGCTGGCCTCATTCCCCGGCGCGGCGAGTACGGAGGGCGAGCACCGCCGTCGTACCTGCGATGGTGGCGAGCGCGGCGGTAAAGGCGACGACGCCGGTCCAGCCGAAACGGCCGAAGAAGAGGCCGCCGGCCCAGCCGAACAGGCTGGATCCTGCGTAGTAGAACAGGTTGTAGAGACTTGAGGCCTGCGCCGCGCCGACCGTGGCGAGCCGGGGTGTCCAGCCGGACGCGATCGAATGGGCGGCGAAGAATCCCGCCGTGAAGAGCAGCAGCCCGAGCAGGATCAGCGGCAGCGAATCGGCCAGCGTGACCGCCAGCCCGGCAATACTGACCACGATCCCGCCCAGCAGCACCGGCAGGCGGCCGGTCCGCACCGTCAGCCCGCCGGCCACCCGGGAACTCACGGTTCCGGCCAGGTATGCGAGGAAGACCAGTGACGCCAGCGACGCTGGCAGGAAGAACGGCGGCCCCTCCAGCCGGAAGCCCAGGTAGTTGTAAACGGCCACGAAGCCGCCCATCAGCAGGAACCCCTGCGCGTACAGCGCCAGCAACGGCGCCGAGCGCAGGTTGGCCAGGATCCGTTGTCCGAGCCCGGGGCCCTGCCCGCGCAGGATGGGACGGAATCCGCGCGGGGCCGGAGCCAGCCGGACGAACAGCACCGCGGCCAGTGCGGCCGTGAGGCTGACCGCCAGCACGCCCGCGCGCCAGTCGGCCAACTCCCCCACCGGTCCGGCGATCAGGCGCCCAGCCAGGCCGCCGACGGTAGTGCCCGCGACGTAAGTGCCGGCGGCCACCGCCGCGTGCAGCCGCTGCACCTCCTCATTTAGATAGACCAGTGCGACGGCGGGGATCCCGCCCAGCGCGGCACCCTCCAGGAAGCGCATCACCAGCAGGGCCGGGAAGTTCGGCGCCAGCGGCAGCAGCAGGCCCAGCACCACGGCGGCGCTGATCGCCCAGGTCATGGTGCGCTTGCGGCCCGCGCGGTCCGCCACGGCCGACCACGGAATCACCGCGAGCGCCAGGCCGAGGGTGGCGGCGGAGAGGCTGAGAGCCGCGTCGGCCGGGCTGACCGTGAAGCTCCGGGCGATGCCGGGAAGGACGGCCTGAACGGAGTACAACTGGGCGAAGGTGGCGAAACCGGCGAACAATAGGGCCAGCAGCATATTGCGGTAGCCCCGGCTGCCTTTCGGGTGGCCCGCCCAGGGTTGCTCCGCACTACTCACGGATCCGATGCTATGCCGGAAGCCACCGCCGGCCGGAATTGCGTGGCCGCCGCTGGTGCCGCCGAGGTCCGGCGTCGGGCGGCCGCCGCTGGCGCCGCCGGGTTCGGGCTTCTGACCTCCTCAGTCCCTGCCGCGGCGCAGCAGTTGCCCGCGGGGGACGTCATCGGTGACCGGGGCGCCGCGCAGGAAAGTGCGCCGGATGACCCCCGTCAGGGTCTTGCCGTCGTAGGGGCAGACCGGGTTCTTGTGCTTCAGCGCTGCCGCGTCCACGACAAAGTCCTCCTTGTCGGCGAAGAGGGCGAAATCGGCGTCCGCGCCGACTTCGATTCGGCCCTTCTTCGCCAAGTCCGCGATGGCGGCCGGCCGGGCGGACATCCAGTCCACCACCCGTTCCAGTGCAACGCCGCGCTGGCGCGCCTCGGTCCAGACCAGCGGCAGGCCAAGTTGCAGCGAGGCGACCCCGCCCCACGCGGTGCCGAAGTCGCCGTGCTCCAAGTCCTTCAGGTCCACGGGGCTGGGCGAGTGGTCGGAGACCACGCAGTCGATTGTCCCGCCCACCAAGCCGGCCCAGAGCAGCTCACGGTTGGCTTCCTCGCGGATGGGCGGACAGCATTTGAACGGGGTGGCTCCGTCCGGGATGTCTTCGGCCGTCAGCGTCAGGTAGTGCGGGCAGGTCTCGACGGTGAGCCGGATGCCGGCGGCCTTGGCCTCGGCGATCTCCGCCAGCGCTTCGGCAGAGGACAAATGCACAATGTGGACGCGTGCACCGGTACTGCGGGCCTGATTGATCACGTCCGCTATCGCCGCGGTTTCCGCGCTGCCCGGCCGCGAGGCCAGAAAGGACGCATAGCTGGTCCCGGCAGGTTGCGGCGCCCGGTCGATGGTCGCCGCATCCTCGGCGTGCACCAGCATCAGCGAGCCGAAGGCTGCCAGTTCGGCCAGGTCCTTCTCCAGCTCCGCCGGATCCAGCGGCGGGAACTCGTCCACTCCGGAATGGATTAGGAAGCACTTAAAGCCGAAGACTCCGGCGTCGTGGAGCGGTCGCAGGTCTGTGCTGTTCCCTGGCACCGCGCCGCCCCAGAAACCAACGTCGACGAAGGCCTGGTCGACGGCGGCAGCCCGTTTCTCCTCCAAAGCGAGTACGTTCACGGTGGGCGGGATGCTGTTCAGCGGCATGTCCAGGATGGTGGTCACCCCTCCGGCCGCCGCCGCGCGGGTGGCCGAGGCGAACCCTTCCCACTCGGTGCGCCCCGGCTCATTGACGTGGACGTGCGTGTCCACCAGGCCGGGGATCAATGTCTCGTCGGCTTGCAGTTCCAGGGTCCTGGCGCCCCGCAGCCCTGACCCCAGGGGTGCAAGTGCCACGATGGTCCCGGCCCGGACGCCGATCTCCCGTGGCCCTGTGCCCTCCGGCGTCATGACCCGGCACCCCCGGACCACCAGGTCGTAGGCCTGTTGCGCTTCCTTCGTCAACGGACTTGCTCCTGTCACCATTCCGGCCTTAGAGCATGATCTGCCGGTTGACATCCTTGTACAGCAGGTAACGGAAATTGGACGGCCCTCCGGCGTAGCAAGCCTGCGGGCAGAAGGCCCGCAGCGACAGGTAGTCGCCTTCCTGCACCTCCACCCAGTCGCCGTTGAGCCGGTACACCCCCTTGCCTTCGAGCACGTACAGCCCGTGTTCCATCACGTGCGTTTCGGTGAAGGGGATGGTGCCGCCCGGCTCGAACGTGACCACGTTGACGTGCATGTCGTAGGCCAGGTCATCGACGGGCAGCATCCGGGTGGTGCGCCATCTGTTCTCCGTATCCGGCATCGGCACGGGTTCAATGTCCTGCTCGTTGCCGAAGACCCGCTTTGCGCTATGGCCCTCCAGCGGCTGGTAGGCCTTGCGGATCCACTGGAACTGCACGGGCGCATCGCCGTCGTTCTTGACCGCCCATGGGGCACCCGCCGGGGCGTAGGCAAATCCGCCCGGGAGCAACTGGCGACGCTCGCCGTCGATCGTCACGGACAGCTCGCCGCGGAGCACGAAGATGAAACCCTGCACCGTCGGCTGCTCTTCGGGACGCTCCGATCCACCGCCGGGGTCGACTTCCATCAGGTACTGCGCGAACGTGCTGGCTCCTCCCGGGACCGGTCGGTTGAGGATCCAGGCGCGGGTGCCGGCCCAGCCGGGCAGCATGCTGGTGACGATGTCGCGGAGTACGCCGCGAGGTATGACCGTGTAGGCCTCGGTTACGATGGCCCGGTCGGTGAGCAGGGCGGTTTGCGGCGGCAGGCCGGCCGGATTCGCGTAGTAGTGCGGCGTGGTCATGGTGTTTCCTCCGGCGCAGAGGCTCTGGGCGGGTATGCCAGCGTTCGGAGCCGTGCCTCGGAGAGGTCCGCCAGCTGAAGGATCTCGGCCTCTTCCACCGCGCCGCAGGTCAGCGCCCGGTCGAGGAAGCGGGCCAGGGCGCAAACGGTGGCGGGTTCATCCAGAACTGTGCCGTCGATCCCCTGCAGGTAGTTCCTCAGCCGCGAGGCCGCGGACTGCAGCCCGTCGCGGTAGAAGGCATAGGTGACCAGGAAACGGGTGGGCAGCTGGGCGGGGTGCAGGTCCCAGCCCTGATAGATGCCGCGTTCCAGGTGCCGGCGGACCAGCCTGGCGTGCAACGCCCAGGCCGTCCTGACGTTTGCGGGTTCGCCGACCGGAAGGATGTTCGTCGAACCATCGGAGAGGCGGACGCCGGTTCCTGCCACGGCAACCTGCATCACGCTCTTGGCGTGGTCGGCCGCCGGGTGCTCCATCGATTGGTAGGCAGCGGCGATTCCCAGCGAGGCGCTGTAGTCGTAGGTTCCGTAGTGCAGGCCCGACACCCGGCCGGCGCCCTCGTGGATCAGCCGGGCCACGGGCACGGTGCCGTTCGCGGCGAGGATCAGCTGGGGCGTCTCCACCTGGACTTCAAAGCGCAGCCGCCCCGTGGTGAAACCATGTGCGCGCTCCAGTTGTTCGCAGGCGTAGACCATGGCCCGGACCTGGTCCACGGTACTGACCTTGGGCAGGGTGAGCACCAGCCCATCGGGCAGGCCGCGTCCGGCGGCATGCTCGGCCAGGGCCGCGATGAACAGGTCCAGCGTGCGCAGCCCGCGGGCGCGGGTGGCCGCCTCCAAGCACTTGAACCGGACGCCGATAAACGGAGGCGCCGTCCCGTCTGCAGCGGTTTGGGCCACCAGCTCGCCGGCCAGCAGCGCCGCGGCGTCTTCCTCCTCGTCGTCGCGGCTGCCGTAGCCGTCCTCGAAGTCCACGCGCAGGTCTTCGATCGGTTCAGTCTCCAGTTTGCGCCGGACGAGTTCGGCCAGCTGTTCCGGCTCCCCCAGTTCCAGCGAGGCCGCCAGCTGTTCCAGGCCGCCGTGCGCTTTGGCCGCTGCCAGCGCCTCGGAGCCCCACGTCGCAGGCACATCTAGAACGTATGCGTCGGCGGGAATATAGACGGTGTGGACCGGCTGGCGCCCCGCGGTCTCGCCCGGGTAATGGGTGGCGAGAAGGCGGTCGGTGGCACCCAGCTCGGCGTCGATCCAGGCCAGCGCGGCCGCCCCCAGGGCCAGGCGGCGGGCCATCAGGACACCAGCTCATAGGCCGGCAGGGTCAGGAAGTCCACGAACTCCGCCCCGGTTGCCAGTTCGAGGATCAGCCGGCTGGCCGGCAGGTAGTGGCGCTCAAAGGTCTCCGGATCGACTTCCCCGCGCAGCCGCTCGGTTTCTTCGGTCAGCAGCGTGTCCACCAGTTCCGTGCTGACCGTGTTTCCGGTGTCGGCCAGCACCACCTTGTTGTGCAGCTGCTGCCAGATCTGCGAGCGCGAGATCTCGGCGGTGGCCGCGTCCTCCATCAGGTTGTGGATCGCCACCGCTCCGTTGCCGGACAGCCAGGCGGCGGTGTAGGCCACCGCCACATAGAGGTTCAGCCGCAGGCCCGCCTCGGTGACCTCGCCGCCGGCGGACGGAATGTCCAGCAGCTGATCGGGCGTGACCTGCACGTCCTCGCGCAGCCGGTCCAGCTGGTTCGGTTTGTCGCCCAGCACGGCGTCGAACTCTTCCTGGCAGATCGGCACCAGATCGGGGTGGGCCACCCAGGAGCCGTCGAAACCGTCGTCGGCCTCCCGGGTCTTGTCCGCACGGACCTTCTCCACCGCCCGGGCGGTAGTGTCCGGTTCGCGCCGGTTGGGGATGAACGCGGCCATCCCGCCCATCGCGAAAGCGCCCCGGCGGTGGCAGGTCTTGACCAGCAGTTCGGTGTAGGCCCGCATGAACGGCGCCGTCATCGACACACTCGCGCGGTCCGGCAGCACAAAGTCCGCGCCCGCATCGCGGAAGTACTTGATGATGCTGAACAGGTAGTCCCAGCGGCCGGCGTTCAAGCCGGAGGCATGGTCGCGTAGTTCAAAGAGGATTTCCTCCATCTGGAACGCCGCCGGGATGGTCTCGATCAGCACCGTGGCCCGCACGGTCCCCCGCGGGATGCCCACCGCGTCCTGCGCGGCGATGAACACGTCGTTCCACAGCCGCGCCTCCAGATAGCTCTCCATCTTGGGCAGGTAGTAGAACGGCCCCTGCCCGGTGGAAGCCAGATGGTCTGCGTTGTGGAAAAAGTGCAGACCGAAGTCCACCAGCGCACCGATGGTGGGGGCGCCGTCGAGCGTCAGGTGCTTTTCCGGCAGATGCCAACCGCGCGGGCGGACCACCACGGTGGCCAGCGGCGCGTCGGTGCGCAGCCGGTACTCTTTCCCCTCGGCGGAGGTGTGCGACAGCTCGCCCCGGGCGGCACCGTAGAGGTTGAGCTGGGCATCAATCACGTTGTGCCAGGTCGGCGCGCAGGCATCTTCCAAGTCCGCCAGCCAGACTTTGGCCCCCGAGTTCAGCGCGTTGATCGCCATCTTGGCCGGCGACGCCGGCCCGGTCATCTCCACCCTGCGGTCCCGCAAGGCCGCGGGAGCTGCGGCGACGCTCCAGTCGCCGGTGCGGATGTGCTCCGTTTCCGGCAGGAAATCCAGCCGGCCCGATTGCGCTGCGTCGCGGCGCCGCTCGGCACGCTCGGCCAGCAGGGCGTCCCTGGCGCCGGCGAACTTGCGGTGCAGCTCTTCGATGAAGGACAGCGCCTCCGGCGTGAGGATCTCCTCGGCGCCGGCAACAGGCTGCTGCTTCGTTATCGCGATGGTCATCGTGTTCCTCCCGTAAGGAATCGGTCGTGCCCGCGGCGCCACGGCTAGCAGAATCGCGGTATGTCGGCCCAAATCGTGTGGCTGGTCGGGCTTCCCTCGCGCTGGATGCTGGCTTCAATCAGCCCGTACGGCCGGTCGGCGGCGAAGAACACCTCGTTCGGGTTGTCCAAGCCGAACGGCTGCAGGTCCACGGCGAAGTGGTGCTTGTTGGGCAACGACATCCTGATCTCCTCGATCTCCGGCTGCGCTTCCAAGACCAGCTGCCCCATCTGGAACATGGTCTGCTGCAGGCCCAGCGAATGGGTTTCGGCGAAGCCCTTGAGCAGCAGCGAGCGGACACTGGCGTAGACCTCATCGAAGTCCACTTCCGTGCTTCGGTAGCGCCAGCGCGCCGTGACGTCCGTGGCCAGGATGCGGTCGGTGGTGTCCTGCAGCGTGGTGTATCTGTCCCGCGGGAAACCGTGGAACTCGCTGCCGGTGGACTTCAGGACCGTCAGGTCCTGGATACCGGCCACCACGGTTGCCCCCGTTTCGGACATCCCGACGACGGCGGTGCGCACCTCGCTCTTGTTGCGCGCGAAGGCGTGGTCATGGTCGTTGATCCGGTCCCAGAAGTACTGCTCGGCCGACCAACGCCCTCCGGTAACCCAGTCGAACCGGCCGGTGAAATACCGTCCCAGCCGGAGCAGGAATTCCTCGGGGGTTTTCACCCCGTCCCGGGCCAGCGCGTAGATGGTGTTCTTCTGGGTGTCCGTGGCGACCACGTGCGCGTTGTCGCCGGCGGTGTGTGCTTGCTCGAAGTCTCCGCGCAGCTGGGACGTGACGTTGAGGTCCTGAATCTGGTGCCGGTCGGTGTCCCGGGTGATTTTGACCAGCCGGACTTCTGCCTTGCCGTACTGGTTTCGTCCCAGGACCACGCGGGTGGACGTCCTGCTGTTGGCTGGTGTGCTCATCCTGGCTAGCTCCCTCGGTAGGTTGAGTAAGCAAACGGGCTGATCAGAAGCGGCACGTGGTAATGCTGGGCCGGGTCCTTGATCTCGAAGGTCACCTCCACCGACAGAAAAAAGGTCTCGGTTCCCGTCGCCGCGAAGTACGGTCCCGTCTCGAACCTGATCCGGTAGACGCCGGCATCTGCTACCTCGGGCCCAAGGTTCTTGATCCGGCCGTCGTCGTTGGTCTGCCCGGAGGCGACCTCCTGCCAGCCGGACGCCGACTGGGCCTCCAGCACGGCTTTGACACCGGATGCCGGTTTGCCGATGCCGGTGTCGAGGACGTGGGTGGTGATATGGCTGACGCTCACTGCTCGATTACTCCCTCCAGCCGCAGGAGGGCGATCTCGCGCAGTTGCTGGCCCACCACCGCGAGCTCCTGTTCCGGCGAGTTGTCCAGTCGGCTGTTTAGCTGCTTGAGGATGTCTTCTGTGCTGCGGCCCGCCGCGCGGATCAGGAAGACGCGGCCAAACTTTTCCTCGTAGGCGAGGTTCCGCCGGCGCAATTCCGCCTGGACCGCGGCGTCACGCGACACCCCGGACTGTTCAGTGCGGGACATTCCCGCTTCGGTGCTGGTGCCCTCGGCGCGTTCGCCAATGCGCGGATGTCGGGCCAGCGCAGTGTCGATTTCGGCCTCGCTCCACGGCTCCGCCGCGCTTGCCGCCGCGGCCAGCAGTTGCTCTTTGTCTCCGAACGGGCGCGCAGCCACCAACTCCGACAACCAGCGGGAATTGTCCACGCAGGGACGCAGCAGCGCGGCAGCCTCGGGAGCCGGGAGGGAGTTGAAGGACGATAACTTCATGGCAGGCTTCAGCTCTTTCGTCAGTTTCCACCCCAGCGCTGAACACCCTTGACCATCGCCCACAAGCGACTTGATTCGATGTTTTTAAATGGTGGAACTCGTCAGGTGCGCCTCAGTCTAGGCCAAGCCGCCACCCTTGTGAATATCACTGACGCGGCACCTGCCGACGCGCCCATTGGCCATTCCTGTTAGACCTCCTCGACGGAGACTTTCTCGGGCGGTCTGAGCAAGCGCTAACCGACCTCCACAGACTCTATGCCAACTGATCCCGTCGGCACCACTCCAGCGAACTGCCTCCAGTGACATATTCACGAACATCGGCGGCGAACAACGGGAACTACAATGCACGCAAAACCTTCCGGCACCCCACGCGATTAACCCAGATTCGCAGTCGGGGTTTGGGCGGTCATAGGATTCCTCGCCTCCCCGGGAAGCAAACGGAAGCACCAACCCATGAGAGTTCTGCAGGAGGTGCTGGCGCGCTTTCGGATATCGTCGGAATCCTTGGGATTCACCGGCACAGTTGCCTGTTGAAGGGCTCAGTTGTCTGGCTTGGGGTGTTTTGCTTATGCGTTGCGCGTGGATACGGCTCTGAAGATCTGGTTCGTAGTCATCCGGTAGCGGAGGCCGTCGGGCAGTTCCTGGGGTGTAACCCACACCTGGTGTCCCCGGGACGCTTCAAACATTTGGCGCGGACCGTTGGCGTCCGCGGCGATCCAGAGCACGGAAGAGTCAGGCATGGCGTCTTCGACGAAGCCAGTTCTGATGACTTGGCCGTCGTGCCGGATTTCTACCAGTGCGTTGATCAGCAGGCTCCAAGCTCCGTGTTTGCTGGGCGTTGCCCGGTTGAGTGTCAAGTGGCTTGCAGGGGCTTGGGCAGCAGCGGCTGCCCCCGTTTGGGCCGCCAGCCGCCACTGCCGGCGGGTAAGAGGTGCGGCCGTGAACCGTCGGTCCAATGCGGCGCCTTCGGATTGCCGCCTGTGATCTCTCACGACCAAAATTCCTCGCCAGCACCCAGGGCCCAGGATCGCGCCCTGGCCACGTCGTCCCTGATCTGGGTTACAAGTTCATCGGTTCCGTGGAATCTGCGCTGGGGGCGTATATAAACGTGCAGACTCACCACAACGATGCGACCGTACAAGTCACCGGTGTAGTCCAGAAGGTGAGCTTCCAGCAGGCGCGTTCCTTTGCGGTAATACGTCGGGCGGCGCCCCACCGAGACAGCGGCAGCATATGTCTCGCCCAGCCCTTCCGGCCCAAGGCAGACAGTGCCCGCCCAGACACCGTCCCGGATCTTCGCGTTCGGCACGGCAATGTTGGCCGTGGGATAACCAAGCTCCCGGCCGCGGGCATCACCGTGCTCCACTGCGCCTTCAAGCCGGACGGCGCCGCCGATTTGAGGCACAACGACGGCGCCCGGCAGTGGGTGACTACCGCCGGAAGAGGCGCTCACTTCGGTCATGGCTTTCATTGACTCACTCGCTGATCTAGCTGTTTTATGTTGGTCCGTGGCTGTGGTGCCGGGACGGCAGCGGGGTAATGGCCGGTTGCGTCGAGCACTTCGTCCAGCCAGGAGACCCGATTAGTAAAGCGCTTTGCCTTGTGCGGGGCAGTCCACCGGTATGAATCGTGTTCCCAGTTTGTTCGTAATCGTCTGCGGGAGGTCAGGGCAGTAAAGGTGTGAATTAGCCAGCGAGCTCCCGAGTCATCGGTGACCACCAGAACCGGTCCCTGCCGGAGGTCAAGGAGGTCTTTGGCCTGCAGCCCGGTTTCTTCAAATAACTCTTCAAGAGCCTGCTGTTCGGGCGTTGCCCCGGCTTCCACAAATCCCGTGATGCAGTGCCAAAGGCCACTGTCGTGCCCAACCTGACGGCTCCTTCTGAACAAGGCAATCCTGCCCCGCCATTGGACGACGGCAGCGATGACGACGTGGGCCGCAGGGATGCCATTTGCAGCGTCAGAGGAACACCTGACGCCAAGGGACCGATTGATCGTGCTCATTTCCTCTCCTCACACTGGGAACGCTGCCTTGGCGGTAAACCGGGCAGGCGTTCGGTCGGCCGAGGGTACAAGGCTGGCCCTTGGCATTGCCGATCGCGCCCGAGGCCTGAGCGGTCGAGGCCACTCACACTTTCGCAAGTGCGCTCCGCCCTTTTCTTGAGCGAGAAGGGCGGAGCCGCACCCTCGAACGCGCGAGCTCTCTTACTCGGCCAGGCGTCCACCGTCGACGACCAGCTCGCTGCCGGTTATGTAGGAAGCCTCGTCGGATGCGAGGTTACGCGGCGCGGGCTGAAGGAGGATCCGCGAGCTCGCGGAACGTTGAACCGTGCCAGACGAGCGGCTCGTTCTCACCGGCACCGAGCCGGTGCGCTTCGAGCAGTACCATCCAGTGATCGCCGGCTTCCGAGACCGAGGAGATCGAGCAGTCGAGCCACAGTGCCGCCCCGTCGATGAAGACAGCTCCGTCGTCGCTGGCCTCGATGGCGACGTGCTCGAACCGCGCGGCGCGATTCTTGCTGGCGAGCTGTCGTGTGAGCCCGCCCTGCCCCTTCCCGAAGATCGAGACGCCGAGGCGGCTGGCCTTTGAGATCTGGTCCCACGTCTCGGACGTCTTCTGCACCGCGACCGCGACGAGGCACGGTTCCAGGGACACACCGACCATGAAGGAGGAGGCGACGAGGGCGTGCTTCACGCCGTCGATATCGGCTGCCAGCGCCGCGACGCCTGAGGGGAACTGCGCGAACGTTTGACGCACGATCATCGGATCGTCATCGAAACCGCACAGCCTGTTCTGAATCATGACCAGTCCTTCCTTCTCTGCCACAGACATCGCGGTCACCTCGACACGTCCGCTGCGTCGGCGGGGAGCACCGCGTCGAGCTCGGGCGCCAGGTACACCATCTGGTCGCGGAACGACTCGCTCGCGTTGCGGAACTGACGCAGTTCGCCGTCCTTCATGAGCGCCTCCCCGCTGTCGGCCCAAGCCTCTGGCGTGGGCACCTCGACCTTCATCCGCGGCATTCCAGCGATTGCCACGCGGCCGGCTGCGACTCCCGCGATCTCGAACGTCTCGCCGTACACTGTGGTGTCCTGATGAGCCAGCCAGGTCACGAAGGCGGATACAGCGCTGGGCGGAACCGTCTCGCGCATGGCGTCTTGGATGACCGGGTTCGGGAACGCGTCCTCGGTCATCGGCGTCCACGCAACCGGCATCAGCGTGGTGACCTGGACCCCGACCTCCCGCGCCTCGGCTGCGAGGCTGATGCTCAGCCCCCAGATCGCGGCCTTCGCAGCGTTGTAGGCTGTGTCGGTCGGCACTCCCATGACCCCGTTCGAGGAGATGTTGATCAGGCGGCCGCTGCCCGAGGCGATCAAGTGCGGCATCGCGGCGCGCGAGACCCCGACGACGCCCTTCACTGCGACGTCGAAGATCCGCCACCATGTGTCGGAGTCCATCTCCCAGAAGCGGCCGAAGGCGTTGATGCCGGCGTTGTTGACGACGATGTCCAGCTGCCCGAACGCATCGAGCGCCGTCTGGACGATGTCGTATGATCCGGTGACGACGTTATGGGTGTCCACCACCGCGGTGCCGCCTGCCTCGGTGATCTCGGTTACCGCCTCGGCAGCATTGGCCGCGTTGAGGTCGTTGACGACCACGCGTGCGCCGCGGGAGGCAAGCATCTTGGCGTGCTCGCGCCCCATCCCCTGCCCTGCGCCGGTGACGATCGCCACCCGTCCATTGAAATCAAGCTGTTCGCTCATTAGTAGCTCCGTTCTCCTGCGTGGAGGTTATTTTCGTAGTCGCGCTGGGAGTCCTGCGGAAGGAACTTCTCTTCCGTCTCGCGGACGTAGTCGGTCGAGGGTCGCCCGAACATCGCGCCCCAGCCGATGCCGTCGGTGTCCTCGGTCATGCGGTCGATGTACTCGGCGATCGGCGTCGCTTCGCCGGCTTCCTTCACCTGCATGAGCAGTCGCCACACCTCATTGATCCCGGGCAGCACGAAGGGCACGGGCTGGATGGCTTGACCGATGGCGGTCATTTCGGCGACGCTCTTGCGCCCGATCATCGGAACTCCGATGGCGTATCCGGGCCCGGGAGTCTCCTTCAGCGCGAGTTCTGCCTGCTCCCACGTGTGGAAGCCCTCGAAGAAGATTACGTCGGCGCCGGTCTCGGCCTTGTAGAGCTGTGCGCGGCGGATCGCCTCGTCGACTCCGCCGCCGGCCGCGCCGTATCCGTCGGTGCGCGCGACGATCACGAAGTCTGCGCCGTACTTGTCTCGTGCGTCGACCGCGGCATTGAGGCGTCCGACCGCCTCGGCGTCGGAGACCAGCTCGATTCCCGCGACACCGCCTGACTTTTTAGGCTCGCGCTGATCCTCGATATGGATGCCGCCGACGCCGGCGTCGATGAACTCCATGACGGTGCGCTGCACGTTGATCGGCGCGCCGAAGCCGGTGTCGGCGTCGCAGTAAATGGGGATGTCGACAGCGCGGGCCGTGCGTTTGGCGTGTTCGACGACCTCGGTCAGCGTGAGCCAGCCTGTGTCGGAAACGCCCTGCCACCAGGCGGACATGCCGCCCGAGAGTTGGAACGCGTCGAAACCGGCGTGCTGCGCCATTTGCGCGTGGATCGGCAGGGCTCCGAACGGCATCAGCGCCGTCTTTTTGCTCTCGAAGACCGCCCGCAGCGCCTTGCCGGGTGACGTCGGGCTCACGACGTGCCCTCCGGGGTGTTGAAGCCGACCGTTACAACGATGTAGACGCAGTCCTCGTCGTACGGGTTTTTCCAGGCGTGGGGGACGCCCGCCATTACCAGGAGGTCGCCTGGCACGAGCGTGCGCTTCTTGCCTCCCGGGAGTACCAGGTCGACCTTGCCCGAAATCACGACCTCGTAGTCAATCGTGTCGCTCGCGTGCATGCCGGCGTCGCCGTCGTCCTCCGTGGCGGTCATGCTCTCGTCGAGGGTCGAGGCGTCCACCTCGCCGGAGGAGTGCGCGGGGAAGCTGCTGATACCGAAGGTGGATCCGTTGGGTCCTGCCAGCGCTACCTTGCTCGGCGGGGCGCCGAAGTTTTCCTTGCTGTGCCCGCCCTCGACGGCCCAGTAGAACGCGCCTGCGGACACGCCGGGGAAGTCGAACTCGGCGGCAGGGCCGGGCTCAATGAAGTCGACTTCGCCCGACTCGGTCGTGCCCGCCACGACGAGACGGAACTTCTTGGGGTCAGGAAATGTCATCTCATGCCTCTCTTGTTCTGAGTAGTCGACCGTCGTCAGGCGCGCAGGCCGGCTTCGCGCATCAGCGGGAAGATCTGCTCGTTCATCCGGTCCAGGCCCTCGTCGTAGTCGACGAGTCCGGTGCAGACGCCGGTGATGCCCGAGTCCTGCAGCTTCTGCAGACCCTCGACGATCATCTCTGGCGTGCCGACGAGCGGAACAAGACCCGCGCGGAAGAACGTCTTGATCGTCTCGTCCTGCTTCGGGTCCTCGGACTTCTTGTAGTTGTCCCAGCTCCAGCCGCGTGAGTCGCCGTTCATGATGATGTGCTTGTACTTGAGCGCTGCCTCATAGTCACCGTTCTCCTCGACGTACTCGAGGTACTGGCGCGCCTCCTTCTCGGTGTCCTTACAGATGATGTGCACGCCCGACCACAGCCCGAGGTCCTCGCGGCCCGCCGCGTTGGCATTCGCCCGCAGCTTGGGCGTGACCTCGGCACTGTGCGCAACACTCGTGATCGCCGCGAAGAGGATGTTTGCATGCTTGAACGCGAACTGCTGGCCGGCGGGGCTCGAGCCCGCGCTCATCACCATGGGACCCGGCGTCTGCACCGGCTTCGGGTGCGACTGCGCACCCTCCAGTTGGAAGAATTCACCGTCGAAGTCGAACTCGATCTCGTCGTTCGACCAGAGCCGCTCAACGATCGTCATCCACTCGTCGGCGAGCTCGTAGCGCACGTCGTGCTCGGGCACCGGAACGCCGAACATGGCGTACTCGGGCTTGAAATAGCCCGCCGTCGCGTTCAGGCCCATCCGGCCGCCGCTGATGTGGTCGACCGTCGCCATCATCTTCGCAGCCATGATCGGGTGGATAAACGGGATGAGGCAGGTAGCGAAGATCTGAATGTTCTTCGTCGCCGCCGCCAGCCCAGCCGCCCAAGTGAACGTCTCGAACTGGCGACCCCAAGGACCTTCAGGGCCCGTGAGTCCCATCCACCGCGCGATCGGGATGAATCCGTCCACGCCGTAACGGTCTGCCTTCTGCGCAAGCTGCTCGACCTCGGCCCAGTTTCCCAGCTTGATCGTGTTCTCGGCCAGGTTCAGCCCTCCCTGGCCCGTCGTCACGTTCGCCCCGAAAACCGCGACCTTGAACGCGTTATCGCCGCCGATCATCGGGCTCTGATCGCGTTCGACGGTGTGATCGGCGATGAAGTCACGCTGTGCTGTTGTTGTCGTGGTTGCCATGTCGGTCATTGGTGTACTCCCATTCATTGCGTCGGTGAGTGCCTTCGAGCGCGCTGGAGGTGGGCGTGCGATAGCACGACCGCATCGATTTGCCGGATCCGAGGTTCTCGGGACAAGCCAAATCGACGCGGGACCTGCCAGTGGAGTCGACCCGTGGTCGGAGCTCTTCGACTCTCCTGTGATGCGCCAGCGCCTCTGCTTGCGGCGGTTCATGTCAATGCTATGAGCCAAATCACTGCACTGGTCCGGTAAAGTACGCCAACTAACCGGAAATCTACGCCACAAGGTAAAATCGCGATCTGGAGCACGCCACCATGCTTGCGGCAATCACACACCCTGCAACGGGTCGCCCCATAACGTTGCATCACCGTGGCGATAACCCTGACGACGAGGAGTGAAGCGATGAAGTTGAACTCTTACCAGAACCTGCGCGTGCAGAACTTCAGCGTCCACAACCTGCGCGATCTGCTCCGGGATGCTGGTCTGGACTGGCGTGCCGCGCTAGCACGCGCCGACATCGCGCCCTACGCCGTCGACCGACCGGGAGGCACCATTCCCGCCAAGAAGGAGCTGGCATTCCAGCAGCAGTTCGTGGCGCTCACGCACGATCGTGTTGATCTCTGGATCCGAGCCGCGCGGGCGTACACAACGAGTACGACCGGTGCCCGCGGAATGGCCCTCGCAACAGCGCCGACCGTCGCAGCATGGCTGGAGGCCGCCACCCCGCTGGACTACACACCGGGACTCCTGCAGATCATCCCTCTGCGGACACCGGAAGGGGCAATCACCGGAATGGAATACTCCTACCCCGAGACCCCGGAAGACCTCATACCGTTCAGCGTCTACCGCGAGCTCTGTGTCACCTCACGCTCCCTTGACTGGCTGTATGGCGAACCATTCCCCTTCACACGGGTTGAATTCCCCCTCGCGGAAATCTCCCCAGAGGCCACAACGTACGTTTCCTGCGATGTCGACTGCGGCTCCGAGGCATTACGCCTGTGGTGGGATCCCGCGATGTCGACCTATGAACTCCCCTACGGAAACGCTTTCCAGCACGCGGCCTGGGTGCGGGCCGACAACGAGGTGCTCGATTCGTTCCGCGCCACGGGAGACTGGCCCGCCACCGTCGCACAAGCCATCAAGGCCGCGCCCAAACTCAACCGGAAGCTGGCTAACGCGGCCGCGGCGCTGCGGGTATCCCCACGAACCCTTCAGCGCAAGCTGGAGCAAACTGGCCATGACTTCGTCCAGGTTCGGGATGAGACCTTGAATGAACTCGCCTCCGACATGCTCTCGAATACGAGTCACTCCATCGCACAGATCTCCCGCACGCTGGGCTACACCGACCCTGACAGCTTCACGGTGGCGTTCAAACGATGGACCGGTGTGCCTCCGTCGAGGTTTCGAGAAGCTGCCCGTGGCGAGGGTGACGTGAACCTCGAGGACCGAACGGCGCACCAACCCGTGACGAACGTCCCGGGTTCTCAACGGAAGCGCAACGCCTTCTAGATTCTGGCAGGTTTTTGATAGTCAGAAACTCCTCGCATACGCGGTACTCCACCGCCATACCATTCGCCCACCTCCGGACCACTTTGACTACCCCCTATCTTGGAGGTGGATAACCGCCGGCATGACGAGGCGTACACCGCGGCTGGAGCGACTTATAGGCCCAGTCCCCGGAGGATGGTGTCCACACCGAAGTCGAATGCTTCGTCCGCCGGTAGTTCCTGGAAGCCGGAAGGCACCAGGCGGGCGCCGGCGAGCTCAGCCCGTGTCTGTTGCTCGGCGACCGCCCCCAGGATGAAGTGCATTAGTGTTCGGGCTCCCCAGCCTGCGTGCTCCGCCGGCAGGCCGCAGTCTGACAGCAGCGCTTCGAGCAGCCGCAAGGGCTCCAGGGACTGCGGGTCCAGTGCTTGGGTGAGGGAGACGACGTCGGCGCCATCCCGCACTGACAGCAGTGCCACCCGGATGTCCTTTGCCAGACGCCGTGCATCGGCGGCCCCACCGCCGGCGGAAGCATCCACGGCGACCGGCGCCAGGATCCGTTCGGCAAGTATCCCGAGCAGCTCCTGTTTGTTCTTCACATGCCAGTAGAGGGCGCCCGGCTGCACCCCCAAGTCTCGGGCCAGCCGCCGCATGGACAGGTCGGCCAGGCCGTAGCTGCGCAGGATCTCCAGGCCGGTGTCGATGATCTGTTGCCGAGATAACGCCATGCAAGCTCCTTAACGTTCGCACCTGGCTCCGGCTCACTATTGACAACCGGCAGGGGGATGCCGACTATTGAACGGTGTTCAATTCATTCAACGATATAGCGGACCGACTGCTGGCTGGCGGTCGCGCAAGCCGGGCAGACGCACTTTCCGTCCTGCACTCTACCAACGACCAGCTGATGGACCTCGTTGCCGCCGCAGGCCGGCTGCGGCGCGCGCACTTCGGGAACACCGTCAAGGTGAACTATCTGGTGAACCTCAAGTCCGGCCTGTGCCCGGAGGACTGCACCTACTGTTCGCAGCGGCTGGGATCGGCCGCGGAAATCCTTAAGTACACCTGGCTCAAGCCGGAGGAGACGGTGCGGCAGGCCGCGCTGGGTATCGGCGGTGGAGCCTCGCGGGTCTGCCTGGTCGCCAGCGGCAAGGGCCCCACCGACCGCGACGTGGAGCGGGTGGCCGGCGCAGTAGAGCGGCTCAAGGACGAGCATCCGCGGGTCGAGGTGTGCGCTTGCCTGGGCATCCTCAAGGACGGCCAAGCGGACCGACTTAAGGCCGCCGGCGTCGACGCCTACAACCACAACCTCAACACCAGCGAATCCAACTACCGCGATATCTGCACCACCCACGAATACGCCGATCGAGTGCGCACCGTCGAGTACGCCAAGAGCGCCGGCCTCTCCCCCTGTTCCGGACTGATCGTGGGCATGGGCGAGACGGACGAGGAGCTGGTGGACGCGGTCTTCGCGCTGCGCGAGCTGGACAGCGACTCCATTCCGGTGAACTTCCTGATGCCGTTCGAGGGCACCCCGTTGGAGGGCACCTGGCTGCTCACCCCGGCCCAGTGCCTGCGCATCCTGGCCATGGTGCGCTTCGTCTGCCCGGACAAGGAACTGCGGATGGCGGGCGGCCGCGAGATGCATCTGAGGTCCCTGCAGCCGCTGGCGCTGCAGGTGGCAAACTCCCTCTTCCTGGGTGACTACCTGACCAGCGAAGGCCAGTCCGCCGAGGCGGACCTGGCCATGATCACCGACGCCGGTTTCGTGGTTTTGGGGGCGGACGACGCCGGTGCTGGCGCCGATGCTGATCCTGCCCTCGCCGGTGGGATTGCCATCCGGCGCCGCGGCGCCGGAACGGAGCTGGCGCCCAATGCCTAGTACAGCGGGCCTGCCGTCGGTGGCAACAGCAACCGCCACCTTGGCTGCCCGCGACCGGGGCCTGCTCTGGCACCCCTACGCCCCGCTGGACGGACCGTCCCCCTACGCCGTCACAGGCGCGTCGGGGGTGCGCCTGGAGCTGGAGGCCTCGGACAGCGCGCGCTTCGAGGCCATCGACGCAATGAGTTCCTGGTGGTGTGCCATCCACGGCTACCGCAACCCGGTCCTGGACGAGGCCGTGCGGCAGCAGACCGGGCGGTTCAGCCACGTGATGTTCGGCGGCCTGACCCACGAACCGGCCGTGCAATTGGCCGAGACACTGGTCCGGCTGGCCCCGGAGCCGCTGCAGCACGTCTTCTTCGCCGACTCCGGATCGGTCTCCGTAGAGGTGGCACTAAAGCTGGCCGTCCAGTACCAGGCCGCCGCGGGCAGGCCGGAGCGGCAGCAGTTCCTGGCCCTGCGCGGCGGTTACCACGGGGACACCTTCGCCGCGATGAGCGTCTGCGATCCGGTGGACGGCATGCATGCCGCCTTCCCGGGGCTGGTGCCGCGGCAGCACTTCCTGCCCAAACCTCCGGCTGCCCGGCTTGCCGACGACGGAAGTCTAATCTCCGATGCAGCCGAAGTCGCGGCTTGGACAGCGCTGCTGGAGGAGACGGTTGAACGGCACCACCGCGAACTCGCCGGGATCATCGTGGAACCCGTACTGCAGGGAGCCGGTGGGATGCACATCTACGCCCCGGAGTGCCTGCGCGCCCTGCGCCGGATCGCGGATCAGTACAACCTGCTACTGATCTTCGACGAGATCGCCACCGGCTTCGGCCGCACCGGGAAGCTGTTCGCCGCCGAATGGGCCGGGGTGGCCCCGGATGTGATGTGCGTGGGCAAGGCCCTGACCGGCGGCTACCTCACGCTCGCCGCGGTGCTGTGCTCCGCCGACGTGGCCGCTGCCATCACGGCATCCGCATTCCGGGCACTGCTGCACGGGCCCACCTTCATGGCCAATCCGCTGGCCTGCGCGGCGGCCAATGCCTCCTTGGGCCTGCTCGAGTCCAGCAACTGGCAACGGCAGGTGGACCGGGTCGGCCGCGGGCTGGCCGGGGCGCTGGCACCGGCCAGCGTCCTGGCATCGGTCCGGAACGTGCGCACCCTCGGTGCCGTCGGCGTCGTCCAGCTGAACTGTCCGGTAGACATTCCCGCCGTCACGCGGGCAGCGCTGGAACATGGTGTGTGGGTCCGGCCCTTCCGCGATCTGGTCTACACCATGCCCCCCTACCTGGCCGAAGACGACGACGTCGCAGCCATCGGCGCAGCCCTCACCGCCGCCATCGCACAGGTGCACGGCTGATGGGTGCCATGCAGGACTGGCTGGCGGACCGGGAGCGGGTGCGCACCAGCCGGGGACTGGTCCGCCGGACCGCGGTGCGGGCAGATGTTGCCGGCGGACAACTGCCCGCCGGGCACCTGCTGGACTTGGCCTCCAACGACTACCTCGGCCTGTCCACGGACCCGCGGCTGAAGGCCGCCGCAATTGACGCGCTCCAGCGCTGCGGAACCGGCGCGCGGGCCTCCCGCGTCGTGACCGGAACCCAGTCCGTCCACCTGGAGCTGGAGGAACGGCTCTGCGCGCTGACCGGCCAGCCAGCGGCACTGGTCTTCTCCAGCGGCTACACCGCCAACCTCGGGATCCTCACCGCACTGGGCGGACCCGGCACACTGATCATCAGCGATGAGCACATCCACGCCTCGCTCGTGGACGCCGCCCGGCTCGCACGCTCACCGGTGGAAATCTGTCCGCACTCGGACCTGGCCGCACTGGAACGGCTGCTGGCCGGACGCACCCAGCCGCGCGCCGTCGTCGTACTGGAATCGATCTACTCGGTGCTGGGAGACGCCGCTCCCCTGGCCGAGGCTGCCGCCCTGGCGGCACGGTACGACGCATTGCTGGTGGTGGATGAGGCGCACGGCCTGGGCATAGCCGGGAATGGACGCGGACTGGTCCACGCCGCGGGACTGGCCGGGAAGGAACATGTGGTGCTCACCGCCACCCTGTCCAAGTCCCTGGGTGCCCAGGGCGGGGCGGTGCTGGGGCCGGCCCTGCTGCGCGAGCACCTGGTCAACACCGCCCGCCCGTTCATTTTCGACACCGGGCTCGCCCCGGCCGCTGCGGCCGCTGCTGCCGAGGCCTGCCGGATCATCCTGGCCGAACCGGGACTGCCTGCAGCAGTCGCCCGCAACGCCACAGCCATTGCGCAGGCGTGCGGGATCGAGCGTTCCGCGGGAGCGGTCCAGTCTGTTCCGGTCGGCCGGCCCGGGCCGGCGCTGCGGATCGCCACGCGGCTGGAGGCGGCAGGCGTGCTGGTGGGCTGTTTCCGTCCACCGAGCGTGCCGGACGGCATTTCACGGCTGCGACTGACGGCCCGGGCGGACCTGACAGCGGAGCAGACACGGCGCGCCGCCGAGCTCGTGGCTGATGCGGTCCGGGCAGAACAGTCACTACGGGCTGAACACCCAGTCCAAGCAGAACAGGCGGTACAGGCATGAATTTTCACGTCGTTAAGGATCCGGATCAGGTCCGTGAGGTCCTGCGCCGGACGGACGTCTTTGTGCCCACGAACGCCCTGACAGCCGTCGTGCCGCTGGGTCCGGCTGCGTTGAGGATCCTCAGCCGCGCGCGCTTCGCCCTGCCGCCAGTGCTGGCCTCCGCCACCGGCGAGGACCACCGCAGCGTGCGGAAGCTGGTAGCCGGGTTCTTCTCCCCCGCCAAAGTAGCAGCACTGGGACCGAGGATCCGCGAACTGGCGCGCCAACGGGCAGAGGTGGCCGCCGCCGGGCTGGCGCACGGGACGGTGGACCTGGCCGATCTGGTGGCCAAACACGTCCCGCCGGTGATCATGCAGGAGTTGATTGGCCTCAACTGCCCGGACCTGGACGAGTTGAAACGCTGGAGCCGCGACTCCCTGGAGCTGTTTTGGGGCTGGCCGGACGCACAGCGCCAGGTCGAACTGGCCGCCGGCGCCGCCGACTTCTACCGCTGGCTGCGCGCCGAAGTCGAGGCGAGCCGAAACACGGATTCGCTGTTCGGAGTGCTGCACCGGGCGGGGGTGGATGCCGCCCGGATCTGTTCCCTGGGCTACTTCCTGGTCATTGCCGGGCAGGAAACCACCTCCCAGCTGATCGCCACCACGCTGTACCGCTCACTGGAGGACCCGCAGCTGTGGCGGCGCCTCGCGTCCGGCGACGGGGAAGCCGGGCCGATGGTGCGCCGGGTGCTGGCAACCGAATCCTCCGTATTCACCTGGCGCCGGGCAGCGGCCCAGGACACCCAGCTGGACGGACATGAACTGCCCGCAGGAGCGGAAATCCTGCTGGAGCTCAGCGGCCACCATCCACCGAATGCGGGCCCCAACGCGTATTCGCTGGCCTTCGGTTACGGCCTGCACCGCTGCCTCGGCGCCCGGTTGGCGGAGCTGGAGACGGCACTGGTGCTGGAGGAGACCGCCCGCGCCCTGCCGGAGATCGCCCTCACAGGTCCGGAACCGGGCTGGCTCCGGCTGTTGTCCTTCCAGGCACCGCTGACGGTGACCGTCGCCGGCGCCGGCAATGGAGCCGGAACGGGAACCGCCGCCGGATCCCAGCCAGCCATGGCGGGACGGCCCTGATGCCTGCTTCCCTTGACGCAGGAACACCCGCACCTCCCCGGGTCCTGGTGGTGACCGGCACAGACACCGGGGTGGGCAAGACCATAACGACGGCGGCGTTGGCCGCCGCCCTCACCTCGCCGGCATGGGGCAGCCGGACGGTGGCCGCCTATAAGCCGGTCCAGACCGGCGTCGAGGAAGGTGAACCCGGCGACTCGGACGAAGTGCGGCGCCTGGCCGGCCTGGCGTCGGTTTCCGACGGCGCCCGGCTGCGGGCGCCGATGGCCCCTGCGGCGGCCGCCGATCTGGAGGACACCCGGCTGCCGCACCTGGCCGTACACATGGAACGGGTCAGGAAACTGGCCGCAGCGAACGATCACGTCCTGGTTGAAGGCGCCGGCGGTTTGCTGGTCGAACTGGACTCGGCCGGGCACACGCTGGCGGACCTTGCGGCGGCCCTTAGCGGCGGGGCCGGCACCCGGTCCGATCCGCGCGCCCTGACCGTAGGCGTCATCGTCGTCGCGCGCAGCGGCCTGGGAACCCTCAGTCACTGCATGCTCACACTGGAGGCGCTGGGCCATCGGGGGCTGGCGGTAAGCGGCGTAGTGATCGGAGCCTGGCCGCAGCAGCCCGACGTGATTGAGGCCAGCAATTTCGAATACCTGCGCGGCCTGTCCACACCGCTGGCCGGTGCGATCCCGGCCGGTGCCGCCGCCATGGATCCCCGCCGGTTCCGGTCCCTGGCCCCGCAGTGGCTCGACGGGCTGGTCTCCGTCCTAGACCGCTCCTCCCCGTGACTCCCCAGCGAATCATGAGGACCGAGAAATTCAACCCCGCTCACGGCGACGCCCTCACCGCTCCCGCGTATCGGGACGACGAACATTCGCAGCGATCGTCTCCAACCCGTATTCAGTTGAACAAACGTCCCACAAGCCGGCCCCACCGCGACAAAAATGAGCGAGGGCTTATGCAAGTGCCTGAATAACGCCGGTGCGTCGTGTTCCGACTGCATCCGGGTTTAATACTGTCTCTTTTGAGCATTCTTCATTGCGACACCTGACCGGACATACTCACGGTTATTGGCGTCGAACAACGGAGACTGCAATGAACGCAAAACCTTCCGGCACCCCACGCGATTAACCGGTTTCGCAGTCGGGATTTAGGCGGTCATGGGATCGGATCCTCGCCTCCCAGCGAAACAAACGGAAGCACCAACCCCTGAGAGTTCTGCAGGAAGTGCTGGCGCTTTCCGATATCTTCAGAACCTTTGGGATTCACACGCACAGCTGCCTGTTGAAGGTTCAGCTGTCTGGCTTGGGGTGGTTGCTTATGCGTTGCGCGAGGACGCGGCCCTGAAGATCTGGTTCGTAGTCATCCGGTAGCGGAGGCCGTCGGGCAGTTCCTGCGGCGTGACCCACACCTGGTGTCCCTGGGACGCTTCAAACATTTGGCGCGGGCCGTTGGCGTCCGCGGCGATCCAGAGCACGGAAGAGTCAGGCATGGCGTCTTCGACGAAGCCAGTTCTGATGACTTGGCCGTCGTGCCGGATTTCTACCAGTGCGTTGATCAGCAGGCTCCAAGCTCCGTGTTTGCTGGGCGTAGCTGGTTCCGTGCCAAATGGCTCACGGGGGCTTGGGCGGCAGCGGCTGCGCCCGTTTGGGCCGGCAGCCGCCACTGCCGGCGGGTAAGAGGTGCGGCCGTGAACCGCTGGTCCGATGCGGCGCCTTCGGATTGTCGCCTGTGATCTCTCACGACCAAAATTCCTCGCCAGCACCCAGGGCCCAGGAACGCGCGCTGTCCACGTCGTCCCTGACCTGGGTTACCAGTTCATCGGTTCCGTGGAACCTGCGCCTGTCCATGAGTTCGGTTATGACATTTCTTCCTTCATTGGAGTATGCGTGCCTATTTGGTCGACAGGTCCGCCGCGTCGGCGGGGATCTCCGACTCCATCTCGGGAGCGAGGAAAACGAGCTGCTCGCGGAAGGATTCGCTCGCGCTGCGCAGCGGGGAGAGCGCACCCTCCTGCATGAGGGTCTCCGCGTTCTCCGCCCAGACTTCGGGGGTCGTGCCGGGCACCGTGATGCGCGGCATCGCGGTGATTACCGTTCTCGCTGCAGAGACACCACCGATCTCGAACGCCTCTCCGTACACCGTGGTGTCCTGGTGCGCCAGCCAGGTGGCGAACGCAGCGACCGCGGCGGCAGGGAACTTCTCCCGCATCACCTTTTGGATGGCGGGGTTGGGGAAGGCGTCTTCAGTCATCGGTGTCCAGGCGACGGGCAGAATGGTCGAGATTTGCACACCGGCCTGGCGGCCCTCGGGGATGAGAGCGTTCCCGAAGCCCCAGATTGCCGCCTTCGCGGCGCTGTAGGCCGTGTCGTGCGGCGCACCCATCAGCGCGTTCGACGACACGTTGATGAGCCGACCGGTGCCTGAGGCGATCAGGTGTGGCATCGCGGCGCGTGAAACCTCGACCAGGCCGCGGAAGCTCGTGTTGAACACGCGCCACCACACCTCACTGTCCATCTCCCAGAACAGGCCGAACCGGTTGATCCCGGCATTGTTGATCACGATATCGAGACCACCGAAGCTGTCGATTGCCGTCTGCACTAGATGGGCGGCTCCTTCGACGATGTCGTGGCTGTCGACGACCGCGGAGCCGCCGGCGTCACTGATCAGTGTCACCGTCTCACCGGCGCGCTCGGCGTTAATGTCGTTGACCACGACCCGCGCGCCTCGGGAGGAGAGCATGAGGGCGTGCTCGCGGCCCATGCCTTGTCCTGCTCCGGTGACAATTGCAACTCGTCCGCCAAAGTCGAGCTCATTCATTTCAGCCATTTCCTGCACCTTCTTCGAGTTAGGGGCCGTCGGATTGAATCCAGGGCCAGTGGTTTTACAGTGTGTCGTTCCGTACCAAGACTTTGGGGTGCCGTTGAGTGGAACCATCGAGGTCATACCTGCATGGCTCACTCCACGGCACCCTGACGCTCTCAGCCGCAGGGATACTCGTGGCTGCTGGTTCTCAAGAACGGACTGAAGCCATGGTGGACAGCTAATCTGAAGTTCGCTGGCCCCTCTGCGTCGGGCACCGCTTCTGGCTGAGATCAACAACTTCGATCTCAGCCAGAAGCTCGGCACGGACGAAGAATGCACGTTTTCCGCCGCTGCCACGATGTTCGCAGCACCGCCACTGCTTAGGCGTTCAACTGCTCACCACACGCTAGGCGTTGAGGTTGTTGACGTAGTCGGGTCGCACTTCAGCCGGAACGTACTTTTCATCCATCTTGCGCACATCCTCCAGCGAGGGTCGCACGATCCCCTGGCCCCAGCCGATGTTGTATTCGGTGCCGTGCGTTTCATTCATCTTGTCCATGTACTGGGCGAAGGGAGTGGCGTCGCCAGCTTCCCTGGCGTCCAGGAGCAGGCGCCATACTTCATGGATGCCGGGCAAAACAAACGGCAGCACATCGATGGCCTGGCCCATGGCGGTCAACTCAGCGAGAGTCTTGCGCCCAAGTTGATCGACCATCGGGGCGACGTAGTTTGCACCCGGAGTTTCCTTCAGCACGATTTCGGCCTGTTCCCACGTGTGGAGTCCCTCGTAGAAGATGACGTCGACTCCCGTCTCGGCACGGTAGAGCTGCCCGCGGCGAATGGCTTCGTCAACGCCTCCGCCTGCGGCACCGTATCCGTCGGTGCGGGCGACGATGACGAAGTCGGGGTCCAGCCGGTCCCGGGCGTCCACGGCGGCGTTCAGCCTTCCGATTGCTTCTGCGTCGGATACCAGTTCAATTCCGGCCACGCCACCAGACTTTTTCGGATTGCGCTGATCTTCGATATGGATGCCGGCTACGCCGGCGTCGATGAACTCGGCGACGGTGCGCTGGACGTTGACAGGCCCACCGTAGCCCGTGTCTGCGTCGCAGTAGACGGGGATATCGACCCCTCGTGCAACGCGCCTTGCGTGCGCCACGACCTCGGTCTGGGTCAGCCAGCCGACATCGGAGACACCTTCAGCCCACCACGCCGACATGCCGCCAGAGAGCTGAAACGCTTCAAACCCGGCGTGCTGAGCCATCTGAGCGTGGATCGGCAGCGTGCCAAACGGCATGATGAAGGTCTCGGGCCGCTCGAAAATTGCGCGCAGCGCCTTACCTGGGGAACTCAGACTCATGATGCACTGCCTTCCGTGATGCGGTGGTATTTGAACTCGGACATGATGTCTCCTACTTCTTGATGCTTTGCCTGAAAGGGCGGGTTGTTGCGGATCGGCGCTGAGCTATTTGTTGTTGTAGCCGATCGTCACCACGGCATAGACGCAGTCCTCGTCGTAGGGGTTCTTCCAGGCGTGAGGTACGCCGGCCATGACGAGCAGGTCGCCCGGTACGAGCGTGCGCTTCTTTCCGCCGGGGAGTTCGAGATCGACCTTGCCTGAGAGCACGACCTCGTAATCGACAGTGTCGCTCGCATGCATGGCGGGGTCGCCGCCGTGCCCGGTTTCAAAAGTGGGATCGATCTCTTCGATGCTGATGCCTTTGCCGGCCGAACGCGCCGGGAAGCTGTTGACCCCGAAGGTCGAACCGTTGGGCCCCGCCAGTTGCACAGTGCTGGGAGGACGCCCGATGTTCTCTCTGCTGTGTCCACCCTCGATGGCCCAGTAGAAAGCTCCGACGGCAACGTCCGGCACGTCGATAGTTGCCGGGTCGCCGACTTCGAGGAAATCGGTCTCTCCTGAGTCGGTGGTGCCTGCAACTACCAGCCGAAATTTTCGTGGGTCCGGAAAGGTCATCTTGTGCTCCTCAGTTGTGGATGATCGCTTGATTTTTTGTTCGACGCGCTGTCGTTCGAGGCTCGCTGAGCTTGGAATGGTGGTGAGCGTCAGGGTCTGAAGTGCCCGGCTCGGCTGCCTACTGCCGTCGGCGACGGGGCAGTGCAGCCGAGCCGGAGGGGGTCGCGCTTCCGGTCGCCGCGGCCAGTGGCGGCTGGATCAGCACGAAGTCCTGTGTCAGGCGCGAAGTCCGGCGCTGCGCATCAGCGGGAAGATTTGCTCGTTCAGGCGGTCCAGGCCCTCGTCGTAGTCGACCATCCCGATGCAGGTACCCGCGATACCTGCGTCGGAGAGCTTCTGGAGCCCATCGACGATCATCTCCGGCGTGCCTACCAGCGGAACAAGACCAGCTCTCAGGTAGGCCCGGACAGCTCCGTCCTTCTTGAAGTCCTCGGACCGCTTGTAGTCATCCCAGTTCATGCTGCGGGCGTCGCCGGATTCAACGATTGCCTGATAGCGTGCGGCGCTTTCCCAGTCTCCCTTTTCCTCTTCGACGTACTTGACGTAGTCCTGCGCTTCCTTCTCGGTGTCTTTGCACACGATATGGACGCCTGCCCACAGATTAAGATCCGGCCTGCCTGCCTCGTCTGCGTTCTTCCGGAGTTTGGAAACGGCCTGCTTACTCTGGTCAACGCCGGCGACCTGGGCAAACAGGATATTGGCGTGGTCGAACGCGAATTTCTGGCCTGCCGGACTCGAGCCGGCGCTCATCACCACGGGTCCGGGCGTTTGAACGGGCTTGGGGTACGCCTGCGCGCCCTCAAGCTTGAAGAAGTCGCCTTCGAAGTCGAACTCGTACTCATCACCCTCGTCGGACCAGAGTCGCTTGACGATCGTCATCCACTCGTCCGCCAACTCGTATCGCTTGTCGTGCTCGGGCAGGTCGAGTCCGAACATCTTGTACTCCGGCTGGTGGTAGCCAGCGACGGCGTTCAAGCCCATGCGGCCTCCGCTGATGTGATCGATCGTCGCACTCATTTTCGCCGCCATGAGCGGATGGAAGAACGGCATGTGGCAGGTGGCAAAAACCTGGATGTTCTGCGTTGCTGCCGCCACTCCGGCCGCCCACGTGAGCGTCTCGTGCTGCCTGCCCCAGGGCCGGTCGGGGCCCGAAAGCCCCTGCCAGCGGGCGATCGGGATAAACCCCTCGACGCCATACCTGTCCGCTTTTTGAGCAAGGCCCTGAACCTCGTCCCAGTTGCCGAGCTTGATGGTGTTCTCGGCCAGCGTGAGGCCGCCCTGTCCGGTAGACACGTTCGCCCCGAACATGGCCATCTTGAACTTGTTCGGGCCGTCCATTATCGGCCGTTGGGCACGTTCAACTGTGTGATCAGCGACGAAGTCACGTTCAACGGTGCGGTCAGTGACGACGTTGGGCGATGTAATGGTCATGATTGTCAGTCATCCTTTCGTAGAGATGCAGAGGGGTTGGTTTTGTTCAGTGCCAGTTTTCTACGGACCTATGATTGGGTGCCGAAGAGCACCGGTCTCAGGCCCGGGTCAAGGGACAGGCATTCGAAGAGTTGGCAGAGGGCAGCACGCGTATCCGACTGCCGTTGATGCTTTGCCTTCACCGGCGTCGTTTAGAGTCGCGATGCATCTCCGAGAGCGTGCCAGGACCGGTTGTGGTAAACCAGTGGCCTTCCGGGCACCCCGTCACCGGACAAACCCGGCGACGCTTCAAGCGCCTCAACGGCTACGATGGCCGATCCGCCGGCAGCCATAGAGTTCACGATCCTGCCCCTGATCCAGGCCTGGGCCATGGGAAAGTAGGGTTCTCCGGTCTCAAGCCGCGACCACTGGGAGGGGTCCGCAAACCGGTCGATTCCGCTGGTCGCACAGAGTTTTGCAATGTGCACTTCATCCGCACTGAGCAGGTGCACAACGACCGTGTCTGCACTGCGAATGGTCGGCGTGCTGGACGAGAACTCAGAGACTGAGAAGGCCAGAATATTGGGTTCCACGCTGGCCGAAATCACAGAGGTTGCGGTCAGGCCGACCGGCCCGTCGCCGGCATCGGCTGTGATGACAGCGACTCCGCCTGGATGGTTGCGGAATGCGGACTTGAATTCTTCTGCCGTAATCGCAGGCCTGTCCATTTCCGCGAATCGAGTTCCCCCTCGAGCGGTGCGGGCGGCCGAGGCACTGCTGCTAATGCTCACTGGATCTCCTGTCATGTAGTTGCGCCGGCTTCAGTGCCGACCCATTGAGCACCAACTCTAGGAACAAACGTGATCTCAACGACACAGTAAAGTGGGCCAATAGCATTGAAAAGGAGGCCAGCGTGCTCGGTTCTTGCCGCAGAGGGCGCGAATGGGAAGCTTCCAACGGATCCGCATGCCTGCTCATCCTTCAACGCGGCAGCGTTCCCGGAACCGGACGACCCAAAAAAGACGGCAAAACGCGATCCGGGACCGTTCCTCCCGACATTCGGGCGGACACGCCATGGGCAGGAACGGCACCCAAACCTGGCTTCACCGGGACCGCCGGCCGGCTCCGCCGAGCAGGAGGACACGGCTAACATGGGAGCTCTGAACAATCCGGAGGGCCTCCATACCTCGGCGGCGAAAGATGGCAGCGGTGAGATTAAGCTCGTATCAGAATCTGAGGGTGCCGAACTTCTTTGTGCATGAACTGCGCGGACTGCTCGACGATGCGGATCTCGATTGGCGAACTGCACTCGCAAATGCGGAAATTGACCCTCGCGCGGTCGACCGCCCGGGAGGCACTATTCCTGCAAGGAAGGAGCTGGCCTTTCAGCTTCAGTTCGTCGCACTCACAAGAAGTCGTGTCGATCTTTGGATGAAGGCCGCGCAAGCCTACACACTGGGCTCCTTCGGCATTCGCGGATTGGCCTTCGTAACCGCACCGACCGTTGCCGCGTGGGTAGAAGTGGGCAGCGATGCAACAGACTACGCCCCTGCCCTCATGGAAATTACGCCTCTCCGGACATCGGATGGCACGGTTACCGGGGTGGAGTACACCTATCCCGGTGCCCCGGAAGAACTGATCCCGTTCAGCGTCTATCGCGATCTTTGTTCCAGCTCCCAAACTCTCACCTGGCTGTACGGCCGCCCTTTCCCCTTCACCCGGGTCGAATTTCCTCTGGCAGAAGCCTCCCCCGAGCTTTCGACGTACGTTCCCTGCGACATCGACTGCGGCTCCGAAACCCTGCGGCTATGGTGGGACCCGGCAACATCAGCACACGAGCTCCCCTTCGGTAACGCCTTCCAGCACGCGGCATGGGTCAAAGCGGATACCCAGATTCTCGAGACCCTCAGGACGACCGGCGACTGGCCCGACACCGTCTCAAAGACCATCAGAGCCGCCCCCGAACTCAACCGCAAACTGGCAAATGTGGCCGCAGCGCTGCGGGTTTCGCCTCGCACTCTGCGACGCAAGCTCGAACTCGCGGGGAAAGAATTCGCCCAGATTCGGGACGATACTCTGAGCGACCTCGCCACCCATTTACTCTCGAATACAGATCACTCTGTATCGCGAATATCCCGCATGTTGGGCTACACAGACCCAGCCAGCTTCACAATCGCCTTTAAACGCTGGAGAGGGATGCCACCAACAGCCTTCAGGGAGGCTTCCCACTACAGAAACAAGCTCAACTCCGATGCCTAGGACTGCCCGGCCCACGCCCGACCGTGCACAGGCCAGACGAGTGAGCTAGCACTACCTCGGCGATCGTGTATCTGTGATTGGACGATGTTCTCGTCCAATTCCCGGCTAAAGAAGATTGCCTACGGCTTCCTCCCCAGGCTTATCGGCTTCACCGTAAATCTCCTGGTGCGCAACCTCGTGGACGAAACCGCCGAAAGAAGGCTCGGCCCGTAACTGACAACAATGTGAACCCCCGCCCCGCCGACTGGCCGCCGATGCCAACAAGAGCGAAAAATATCGGCGCTTATGCCCTTCTTCGTGTGCCCCATAAGCGGGTCCTTCAGCGCACCACTCCCCCGGCAAATCCCACAGTTAATAAGGAGCGGGTTTCAGCGCTCCTCGAATTCGCGTAAACCCCGCCCGCAAAGGGGCCCGGTTAAGGTGCCCCAACCGCGGCAGATACGAATCGCTCTCAGCAGACAGGGCGACTGATCACAGACCGAAGTCACGGCCCTAGGGGATTCGTCCCCCACGAACCGGGGCCGGCCCCGGTTGAGACCGACATGTTCGTTATCGAGTGCGGGGCAACATCGAGCAGAACGCCATCGTCGCGGAGTTCGTGCGTACCCTGAAGTCCTTCGAAGGGGCTGCTGTTCATGACGACGAACGGCTGACCAGATCGACGAGGCGATCATCTCCCGCTGCACGGCCCAGCTATAAGGTGCCGAGCCGGGACGATGCCCGGCGCATCTGACAGTGTGCGGGCGCTGGTGCTTTCCAGCGGGCCGGGCCGGGTCTCCTGAGCGGGGCGGGGGTCTCGTCGACGCGAAATCAATGGGTGCTAGGTTCAAGCCATGACACAGGTTCAGCCCCGAACAACCCAGACAGTAGAGATCCGCGTTACGCGCGTGCCCGGCCCCCCGGCTCGCCCCTGAGGACTTCGCCCGGCGCTTCCTCGCCCTCTGTACTGCGCTCGGCATCGACGCGGCGCTCACCGATGATGGGAGGGGCGTAGAGTTCGGCGGCGACGGACTGGAGCAAGTCGGCCCGGAGGACGTGCTCTCGCAAGGGCTCTCAGACCTCATCCAAGCCCGCTTCGATATCTAGTTAGGGCCGTTTGACGGTTCCACCGTTCAAATGATGGATCTGCAAGCGACTTCTGAAAGACGACGCCTGCGAGATGCCTAGTTGGAGTACACCTCAACCTGACGTCAGATGAGTGCCCTGAATCCCGTCAGGGTAAAGCCCCATCTCCCATTCTGACACCGTGCAACCGCAGTCTTAGACCTCATTCTGACAAGATTTGAGCTCCCGACAGCAATCTTCTCTGGCTTTGGCCTCAGCAGTGATGCAACGGCATATTCACGGTCATCGGCAGTTCACGAGTACCTGTCGTGATGCGCTGCCCCACTGCGAGCTAGCGCTCGACTAAATGTTCGCTGGTCGTCCCGTGTTCGCATGCCGGCATCGGCGGGCGGCCGGCAGCCGTTGGGCTGTCGGCCGCCCGCGGTTGTATCGGGGTTAGCGGTTAGGCGCCGAGGTCCGCGGTGTTTATGTTCTTGAAGGCCTCCGCGACGGCGGGGTTCGCCGCAACCATCTCGTCGGTGAATTGTTCGCCGGTTATCCGGTACTGCGTCAATTGGTCGGAGTCTGCCTTGAGCTGGTCCGTGACATCGACCCATCCTTCGGGGGTGTTCTCCGTGGACTGCACGCGTGGCAGACCTGCGAGAACCATCCGGCCGGCGCGGCCGCCGCTGACTTGGAACATGTCACCGTGCACCGTGGTGTCCTGGTGTGAGAGGTAGGCGACAAAGTTCGCAACGTGCTCCGGGCCGAGCCCGTCGCGGAGGGTGCTGATGATCGTCGGATCGCTGTAGGCGCTCTCAGTCATCGGGGTCCAGGCGGTGGGCATTAGCGTACTCACCTGCACGCCAACGCGGTCGCCCTCCATGGCAAGGGTGTTCCCAAGCGCCCAGATCGCGCCCTTGGCAGCACCGTAGGCGGAGGCTCCCGGGTTGGCCAGGACACCGCTGGAGGAGACCAGGATCAGGCGGCCCGAACCGGACTTCACCAGGTGCGGCCAGGCGACACGAGAGAGTTCGGCCGTGCCGCGGAAGGACACATCGAACACCTGCCAGAACTCCTCCGAGGACTGCTCGCCGAACAGGCCGACACGAATGATCCCGGCGTTATTGACTACGATGTCGAGCTGTCCGTAGACATCGATGGCCGTCTGCACGATCGCGGGGGCCTCGGTGGCGACATCGTGCACGTCGACGACGGCAGTTCCGCCGGCGTCGACGATTTCCTTCACGACCTGCTCGGCGTTCGCCTGGGAGACGTCGTTCACGACGACGCGGGCACCCCTTGATGCCAACGTGCCTGCGTGTAGCTTGCCCATGCCCTGACCGGCACCGGTTACAATCGCGACTCGGTTTTCAAATTTCAACAAGCGAATTATCTCCTTATTTATGAACCCGAAGGTTCGCCCTGATACATATCCCTAATCCGCGCGGTCGCCTACTTGCCGGACACCAGCTTGCGGAGTCGGCGCGGACTGCCAAAACCGGGGTGCGACATCGGCCCAATTGCTGGCGACCGGAACGCCGCTTAGCTGGTTCCTAAACCTGCCCTAGGACCAAGTGCCACCGAAGCACTCGTATGCTAAGCCGGCCCAGCCGGAGCCCCCGATGATGGCGGCGGCAACCCGTTAAGTGGACGCGGGTACCCTCCCGCATGACTCTTACGCTTCACCCTCTGCATCACTCTGCGTCGAAGGACCAGAACAGCGGTTTCTACCTCAAGTTGTCCCATCGATGTCCGCCTCTCCACGATGCCCTGCCCTCCTGCAGCTAATCACCAAAAACAGAATGGCACAAAGTGCCATTCCGGGCAGGAGGTCGCTATCTTCGAATAGTGAGCATTCTTCAGCAACGTCAGCTCGACGTATCACGACGGTGCATTCAGGTGATGCTGGATACGGGATCGAGCGATGTCTGCGTCAAGGATCTTCTGGCCGCCTCCTCTGTGTCGCGCCGGACCTTCCACCGCTGGTTCCCCTCTAAGGAGCAGGCGATCCGCCCCTACTTTGCCGACATTTCGGAAAGATTCGCCAGGCAAATGGCCCAGCCGGGCCGTGGCTCCATCGATGGCACGACGGCGGCATGGGCAGAAATAGTCGCGGGCCCTGACCCCCTGACGAGGCTCGCGCTGCACCGGCTGATTCAGGAGAGCACCGAGCACTGGGCAGCCTTCCTCGAGGTCCTCAAGGACGGCGAGCGGATTCTGGAGGAGAGCCTTCGCGGCATGAAGACGACGGCCACCGAGCGTGAAATACGCGTCTCAGCCGTAGCGATTGTGGAATCTTCCCGCCTCGCGCTAGATGCGGCGCTGACCGATGGGGTCGATGCCGTGGATGAATTCAGGCAGTTCCTCGCAGCGTTCAACCCTCCTGTCCTGGGCCTGCCCCACTGAACTGGTAGCACCACCCGGACGACCGCGACGTCCGAGGACTTGGTCCACCAGCGCCTTTGATATCGCTCGTTCACAGCGGCCCGCCCCTCTCGTGGCTCCGACTTCAGGACAGCGCCGGCAGCACGTGCCTGGGGTCACATCTCGGGTATTTTTAATAAAAAATAAGTGATATGGTCCACGCTAGGTGTTGACTGCAGCACCCTCACCGTTCCGACCATCCCGCACACGGAGACACTATGGATGACTCAATGACGAGCACGGCAGGACCCCCAGAAGGGCTTGTAACAGAACCGGAAGTAACTGTCACGCCGCCGCGCGAACGACGCCGTGTTCTGGTTTCCAGCCTCTTTGGCGCCCTGATCGAGTGGTACGACTTCTACTTATTTGGCATCGCGTCCGCGATGGTGTTCAACGTTCTGTTCTTCCCATCCTTCGACCCGGTCGTGGGAACGCTGCTGGCGTTCGTCACCCTGGCGATCGGCTTCATTGCCCGCCCGCTGGGCGGTGCCATCTGGGGCCATTTCGGTGACCGGATTGGCCGCAAAAAAATGCTGGTCCTGTCGATTCTCACAATGGGTGTCGGCACGACGATGATGGGGCTGCTGCCCACCTACGAGCAGATCGGTATCTGGGCTCCGGTCTTCCTGTTGCTCTTGCGTCTGGTCCAGGGACTCTCCGGCGGTGGGGAGTGGGCCGGCGCGGTGCTCATGGCGATGGAACACGTCCCGGAGAAGCGGGGTTTTGCCAGCAGTTTTCCGCAGATTGGGCTCACCGGCGGCATCCTCGTCGCGAACGGCGTTTTTGCTCTGGTGGCCCTGATGCCCGAGGAAGACCTTCTCGCCTGGGGCTGGCGTCTGCCGTTCCTGTTCTCCGCCGTTCTCGTGGTCATCGGGCTGTGGATCCGTTTGGGCGTCAGCGAAAGCCCGGTCTTTGTCGCCGCGCAGAAGAAGGCCGAGCTGCAAAAGTCCAAGCAGAAGGCGCCGCTGGTGGAGGTGTTCCGACGCCCGAAGAACCTGATCCTCACCACCCTGCTGGCGCTAGGCCCTTTCGCTGTCAGCTCGGTGTACCTGACTTTCGCCGCTTCCTACGGCCTGCAAGTCGGTTTCGATCGGTCCCAGATGCTCACCGCGTCCATCATTGCCGCAGCCTTCGGTGTCATCGGCCAGCCGATTTTCGCCATCTGGTCGGACTTCATCGGGCGGAAAAAAGTTGTCGGGATTGGGCTTCTCGGGCAGGCCGTCGCAGGCATACTTCTGTTCCAGCAGATGAACAGCGGCAGTGTGGCCGGGCTGTACGTGACGATCTCCCTGATCTCCATTGCTCACGCCATCTGCTACGCGCCCTTGGCCGCCTGGATCGGAGAACTCTTCCCGACCCATCTGCGCTACACCGGCTCCTCAATGGGGTACCAAATCGCTGGATCCCTCGGCGGCGGCCTTACCCCGGCCCTGTGCTCGTTCCTGCTCTTGTCAGCCGGCGGAGCCCCCAACGTGCAACTGGTCGTCGTCTTCACGGCGGCAGTCAGCCTGCTGTCCCTGGTAGCAGTCTTCATTGCCCGAGAAACCTACAAAGACCAGATCTAGAAATTCGTACACACGGGACAGAATTTGCGCTCGTCCCACAGAGGAATAGAAGGACTAAGGATGACCATCACGGAACTCGGCGGCCCTGCCGCCCCCACCGGATCAAAGCTGGGAGTCATCGACGTTGACTTCCACCCCATGCCCTTGCCGACCGACCCGCAGGTCTCCGACCATCTGCCGCAAAAGTGGCAGGACTACATCGCCCGCTATGGGCTGGGCGCCATGGGCGGAGGTGTCTACCCGTCCCAGCGCGAATTCACCCACCGGCTGGACGCGCTTGACGATAACGGACGCGTCGGCATCGATCCCCACCTGGCCGTCGAGCAGGTCCTGGATCCGTTCGACATGACCGCAGCTGTGCTGACCTGCCCGCAGACCTACATCATCACCAACGGCGGGGCGAACATGCCGCACCAGCTGGCTACGTCGCTCTACCGCGCCTACAACAATGCGCTGGCCCACACCTGGTGCGGCACGGATGACCGATTCCGGGCTTCCGTCACCATCGCCCGGGACATTCCGGGCGGAGAGAAAGAGATCGAGCGTTGCAAGGAGGGCGAGTTCGGCGACAAGTTCGTGCAGGTCCTCATGTCCCCTTCCGGCCAGGACCCCCTGGGAAAGCGCCGGTACTGGCCCATCTTCGAGGCGTGCGAGCACTACGACATCCCCTTGTCGTTCCACGTTCCCGGCATGGGCCGTCAACCCACCGGTGCCGGGCGGCAGAACTTCTACGCCGAGACCCACGCCGCCTTCGGCGTGCTGCCCTTGGCCCTTGTCCCCAGCCTGATCTTCGAGGGTGTTTTCGACCGATTCCCCAAGCTGAAGATCGCCGTTCTTGAGATGGGATGGGACTGGGTTGCTCCCTTCAGCTGGCGCCTGGACGCCACCTGGGCCAAGCTGCGCCACGAGCTGCCTCACCTGCAGCGCAAGCCGTCCGAATACCTCCGCGAACACTTCTGGTTCAGCACGCAGCCCTTGGAAGAACCCGAACGGCCTGAGCAGCTCGAAGGCGTGTTCCACATGTTCGAAGACTCCGGTTTCGCCGACCGGCTCATGTTCTCGTCTGACTACCCGCACTGGGACTACGATTCCCCCTACGAGTCCGTCCCCGAGAGCTTCCCCGAAGAACGGCGCCGCCGCATCCTGGGCGAAAACGCCAGCAAGCTTTACGGAATCCCCCTGCGCCCCGACAGCGGCCTGCCCTCCCCTCTCGGAAACCGGTGACGGAATGACGATCAGCACCCTCCTGGCCGATCGGCGCATGGCCCGCGTCCTGAACTACGAGGACGCGCAGAACGAAGCGCGCAAGCAACTGCCCAAAGCCATCTTCGACTATGTCGACGGCGGCGCAGAAGACGAAGTCACTCTGCGCCGCAATACGCAAGGCTTTCGTGACCTCGCCTTCGAACCGCGCGGCGCTACATGGGTCCAGGACCCGGACCTGCGCACCAGCATTCTCGGCCTAGACCTCTCCATGCCGGTCCTGACTGCGCCCTGCGGGGGCATGCGTCTGGTGCATCCCCACGGGGACCTAGGCATCGCGGCAGCGGCCGCCGCCGCTGGCATCGCCCACGTGGCGACTTCTGCCTCCGGATACACGCTCGAGGAGATTGCCCGAACCCCGGGTCCCCAATGGTTCCAGGCATACCGGTTCTCCAACCAGGAAGCCATGCAGTCTCTGGTGCGCAGGGCCGAGGCGGCGGGATACGAAGGCCTGGTCGCCACGATCGACACCAGCGTCGCCGGCAACCGCGAGAAGGACTTCCGCAACGGATTCAGCTACGACATGCGCATCAATCTGGCCAACGCCGCACGCATGGCTCCCCAGATGAGCAAGCGTCCGGGCTGGATCTACCGTTTCATGCGTGACGGCATGCCCTTCCAATTGCCCAACACGGCGGACCTCACGGTAGACGGCAAGCCGATGGAACTGACCGAAATGACTCGCACCGGCAAGGACTCCCACTCCCCCTCGTGGGAAGACATCGCCTGGATGCGCGACAACTGGAAGGGTCCGCTTGTGGTCAAGGGCATCCTCAGCGTCGCCGACGCGCTGCGGGCAGCCAAGCTGGGAGTCGATGCCATCATCGTCTCCAACCACGGCGGCCGGCAGCTGGACGGAGCTCCGGCTTCGATTGCGGTCCTGCCCGAGATATCCGCGGCCGTCGGCGGCGACATCGACATCATCCTGGACAGCGGCGTCCGCCGCGGCAGCGATGTCGTGAAAGCCCTCGCGTTGGGGGCTAAGGCTGTTCTGGTCGGACGCCTTCCTGCCTGGGGGCTCGCGGTTGCCGGCGAAGCAGGAGTCTCCCATGTGTTGGAGAACCTGCGCACCGAAATGACCAGAACCATGCGCCTGCTGGGTTGCCCGTCCGTTGGACAGCTGGATCCGTCCTGGTTGGCCGGCACCCCGCAGCCCCTCGAACCTATCGGCATCAAGTAGAAAGTGAGCTTCCCAATGACACCAGATGCACCCTCGACGAAACGGCCGCAGAAATTCGTCGTGGCCCGCGCCGACGAGATCCCCGAAGGCGGCAGGGTCATCGTGGACGTGGGCGGACGCGAAGTCGGAATCTTCAACATCAAGGGCAGCTTCTACGGAATGCTCAACCGCTGCCCCCACGTGGGTGGCCCGCTCTGCCAAGGGCAGCTGGTCAACACCGTCACCTCCCCCGGGCCGGGTGAAATCACGCTTGACGAGTCCCAGGACCTGCTCACCTGCCCCTGGCACAACTGGGAATTCGACATCAAGACCGGCCAGTCCTACTGGGACCCGAAGCACATGAAAGCCCGCCCCTTTACCGTCGAGGTCCATCCCGGCCACGAGGTAGCCCACCAGGTCGAGACCGGTGCCACCGGGCGCATCAAGGGTCCCTATCAAGCCGAAACCGTCGAAGTGTCGATCGAAGACGACTACGTCGTGCTCTCGATGCGCCCCCAACGGCCCGGGAAGGCACCGGCACCCGGCCCATGTGCCCCGCCTGCCCATGGCACCAAAAACAACACCGAACAGAAGGAAGAGGTAATGCGATGACCACCGCCCTGCTGACCAACACCAGCCGCGAACGTCTGTGGCAAGGATCGGTCATCGACTGCGACGTGCACGCGAATGTTCCCTCGATCGAAACGCTCTTTGATTACATGGATCCGGTTTGGGTCCAAGGAACGCTGGAGCGCGGCTGGCACGGGCCGACCGGACCCCGGCTCAGCTATCCCCCGGGCGCGGCAACAACCGCCCGGGATGAATGGCGGCCAGAAGGCATGCAGCCGGCCTCGAATGTGTCCTTGCTGCAGAGCGACATCCTTGACCCCTGGAAGGTCGACCGGGCAATCCTCAACTGCTACTACGGAGTCGATTCGCTCCGGCACCCCGACTGGGCAGCGGCGCTGGCAAGCGCGGTCAACAACTGGCTCATTTCCGAATGGCTCGACAAGGACCCCCGGCTTGCCGCGTCGCTGGTCATTCCCGCCCGCGACCCGATCGCCGCAGCGGCGGAAATCGACCGCGTCGGATCCCACCCGGGATTCGTCCAGGTAATGTTGCCGGTCCGCTCGGAACGACTGTACGGCCAGCGGGTCTTCCACCCGATATTTGAAGCAGCAGTCCGCAATGATCTCGTCGTGGGACTCCAATGGGGCGGAACCACCGAGGACGCACCCTCACCGACTGGCTACGCCTCCTGGTACGCCGAGGAATACGCGGCTGAAACACAGGTCTACCTGGCCCAGCTGACCAGCATGGTCTTCGAGGGCATCTTCCAGAAATTCCCCACGCTTCGAGTGGCGGTCATGGAAGGAGGCTTCAGCTGGGTACCCACGTGGGGCTGGAGCATGAACAAGAAATGGAAGGGCCTTCGCCGCGAAACCCCTTGGGTGGACCGGCTCCCGCTGGACATCATCCGGGACCACGTCCGCTTCTCCGTTGCACCGGCAGATCTGGGACCCCGGGAGCACTCCAAGCTGATCATCGACTGGCTCGGCTCGGAGGATCTACTCATGTTCGCCACCGACTATCCCCACCGGCACGACGACCAGATCGAGGAGCTACTGGAAATCGTGCCCGAGACCATGCGACCGAAGCTGATGTCCGAGACCGCCCGGAGCTGGTACAAGCTGTGACGAAGCACAACCGACTCAAGGAAAAGCTCGCCCGGGAAGACACCGCTGTCGGCCTCTCCTGTGCTTTGGGCAGTGCCCAAATCGCCGAGGAATTCGCCATGGCCGGCTTCGACTTCATCTACATCGACCAACAACATGGCCTAACCTCCCAAGACACGTTGGTCACCATGCTGAGAGCCATCGCCCCCAGTACGACCACGCCGCTGGTACGGGTCGCACACAACGACCCGGCGCTGATCGGACTGGCCCTCGACGCTGGGGCTGAAGGCGTCATCGTGCCCATGGTCAATACCGCCCAGGACGCCGCAGAGGCAGCGCAGGCCTGCCTCTACCACCCGGAAGGACGGCGCAGCTGGGGTCCCATCCGCGCAAGATACGGGCTGGGTACCGATCCAAACATTGTCAATCGCGAAGTCATCTGCCTGGTCATGATCGAAACCGCTGAAGGACTCCTAAACCTTCGGGAAATCCTCGCCGTCCCGGGAGTGGACGGCATCTATATAGGGCCTGCAGACCTCAGCGTCACCCTCGGCGGTGCACCCCGCAGCTACGAACAGGCTACGGACCGGCAACATTTGGAGGCCATCCACCAGATCCGGAAAGCCTGCGCCGACGCGGGCCTCATCGCAGGAATCAGCGGGAACCCGGAAAAGCTGGCACCCGAAGGATTCAATATGATCACCGCTGGCATGGACCTGTCCCTTCTGCGGACGGCGCTCGATCAACTCCCTAATAACGCGCCAGTCCCCGCTGTCCGCTAATTCATTTCCCACGACGAAAGGCAAGACCATGACAATGATCGAAACAGTGCGCGGGCCGGTACCAGTTGCGGACCTGGGCCAGACCCTGACCCACGAACACATCTTCACGAAGAACCCCGAGCTCGAACAGAACTATCCCCACCCCGAGTGGGACGAGGACAAGTTCGTCGGAAAGGCCATCGACGAACTCAACGCCCTCTATGCCAAGGGCATCTCTACCCTGGTGGACCTCACCGTCCCCGGGCTCGGCCGCTTCATCCCCCGCATCCAGAAGGTCGCCGCCGCCATCGAGATGAACATCGTTGTGGCCACCGGCTTCTACACCTTCAAGGACCTGCCCATGTTCTTCAAGACCACCGGTCCCGGGCTGATGGTGGACCGCTCAGAGCCTCTGGAGGAATTCTTCATCAACGACATCACCCGGGGCATAGCAGACACCGGCGTCAAGGCCGCCATGATCAAGATCGCCACCGACGAATACGGGATCACTCCCGATGTCGATCGGGTGATGCGCGCCGCCGCCGTGGCACACCAGGAAACCGGTACCACGATCACCACCCACACCCACGCCGAACACTTCACTGGTCGGGACCAACAGAGGTTCTTCGAACGCCTCGGCGTACCCCTGGAACACATCGTCATCGGCCACTGCGGCGACAGCACGGACCTGGCCTACCTCCGCGAACTCATGGACAACGGTTCCACCGTCGGCCTCGACCGCTTCGGCATGGAACAAGTCCTGAACGACGAGGCCAGGATCGACATGCTCGTCCAGCTGTGCGAACTGGGCTACGCGGACCGGCTCACGCTCTCCCACGACGCCGGCTTCTTCAGCATCAACACCCCACCGTCCTGGCGCGCGAAGAACGCTCCGAACTGGCACCACGCCAACATCTCCGACCGGATCCTGCCGACCATCCGCGAACGGGGTGTCTCCGAGGAAACCATCCACCAGATCACGGTGACCAATCCGGCCCGGGTCCTCGCCGGACGCAGGAGCGCGGCCCCTGCATCAACCGAAACGGCCGTAGCGGAGGCGTTGCCGTGGCGCTGATCGCCGACCGCAACATCCGGCCATCGAACTACGAAGGATAAAACCATGCCAACGATCACCTACCACCATCCCGACGGGCGAACCGATGTCGTCGACGCGGTAGCCGGTGCGTCCGTCATGCGGGCCGCCATCAGCAACGGCATTCCCGGGATTATCGGCGAATGCGGCGGACAGGCCATGTGCGCGACCTGCCACGTCTACGTCCGTGACGAGTACCTGAACCAACTGCCGGAAATGAGCGAGGACGAAAAGGAAATGCTTGAGGTGACTTCCTCGCCCCGCGACGAAGAGCGTTCCCGGCTCGGCTGCCAGATCAAGGTCGGCAACCCGTTGCAGGAAATCTCCGTGGACGTTCCGGCTACCCAAGGGGAGTCATGAGCGGCATCGTCATCGTCGGCGGCGGACAGGCCGGCCTCCAGCTGGCTGATTCCCTGCGCGCGGAGGGCCACGAGGAACCCATCACCATCTTCGCCGACGAACCGCACCTTCCCTACCAGCGTCCTCCCTTGTCGAAGGACTTCATGGCTGCGACGGGGAGCGCCGAACCCCTGCCCCTGCGGGGGGAAGCCTTCTTTACCGAGAACGCCGTAGATCTGCGCCGGAACACGAAGGTCTCCGGCATTGACCGGTCCCTCCGCACCGTCACGGCCGCTGACGGCTCCCGGCTCACCTATTCCTCGTTGGTGCTCGCCACCGGGACCCGGAACCGGAAACTGGACATCGAGGGAGCGGACCTGGACGGCATCCACTACCTGCGCACCCTTGATGATGCCCGGTCGATGCAGGCCCGGCTCGCTACCGCCCGCAACGCTGTGGTCGTCGGCGCTGGATTCATCGGATTGGAGTTCGCCGCAGCAGCCCGGCAACGCGGACTGGAAGTCACGGTCCTTGAGTACAGTTCCCGTCCGATGGCACGGGTTCTGACCGAAACCATGTCCGCGTTCTTTACCCGGACCCACACGGCGTCCGGTGTTGATCTGAGACTGGGCGAGGGAATCCGCGCCTTTATCGGAACTGGCGGCCACGTCACGGGAGCTGTCGGAGCCAGCGGCACCGTGTATAAGGCGGACATCGTGCTGATCGGCGTCGGCGTTCTCCCCAATAGCGAACTGGCCGAGGAAACCGGCCTCCACGTCGACAACGGCATCGTCGTAGATACCTTCCTCCGTACGTCAGACCCTGACGTCTACGCCCTAGGAGACTGCTGCGCCTACCCGAACAGCCATACCGGAACCATGATGCGACTCGAATCCGTCCAAAACGCGACAGACCAGGCCAAAGCCCTCGCACGCACGCTCACCGGCCACCCCACCGCCTACGACAGCCTCCCGTGGTTCTGGTCCCAGCAAGGGCTCGTCAAACTTCAGATCGCCGGCATCATCCGCAGCGATGACGAAACCGTTGTGCGGGGGGATCTGGAAGATGGAAAGTTCTCCGTCTACTGCTTCCGCGACCGTCAAGTCTCTGCAATCGAATCCGTCAACAGTGCCGCGGAACATGTCCAGGCTCGGAAGCTCCTCAGCCTGAACGTCCCCCTCAGTCCAGACCAGGTCAGGGACCCCGGCTTTAATCTAAAGGCCTATCTACAGAACGCGCGGGAATCTGTTGCCGTCTAGAAGTGCCCGGGAGTCGGGGCCGGAACGCACGTCTGCATTCAGGTCCTGACCCCGGGCCCCGGCTCCACCCTAGACTTAAGTGGCTCATCGGAATCGAGAGTGTAAATAGCGTTGGCGCGTCGGTGCCCGGATAGAAGTCGAGGTCTTCCGATGATGGAAGTTCCTACACTGTCCATCCGAAAGACCTCGACATGCCCAACGCTACCTTTGATGCTCGACCTGACCACATTCTGCCGTCTGGACGGGCTCGGTCTGGTGGCCGTCGGCCAGCAGTTCCGAAACGGTTGCGCGGTATTGGAGTGCCGGATCATTGACCCGGACGACTGGTGCCATGGGTGCGGTTCCCAAGGCGTGTCCAGGGATACCGTGAAGCGAAGACTCGCGCACGAGCCCTTCGGCTGGCGGCCGACGACGCTGTTGGTCAGGGTCCGCCGCTACCGCTGCACCGGCTGCGGACGGACATGGCGGCAAGACACCTCGAAAGCCGCCGAACCCCGGGCGAAAATCTCCCGCCAGGGGCTGCGGTGGGCGCTGGAAGGAATCGTCATCAACCACCTCACCGTCAACCGCATAGCGGCAGGCCTGGGAGTGTCATGGCACACGGCCAACAGCGCGGTCCTGGCCGAAGGCAAGCGGGTGCTCATCGATGATCCGGCCCGGTTCAACGGTGTGAGGGTCATTGACGTTGACGAGCACGTCTGGCGCCATACCCGCCGCGGGGAGAAGTACGTCACCGTGATCATCGACCTCACCCCGATCCGGCATGGAACGGGACCGGCACGGTTGCTGGACATGGTCGAGGGCCGCTCGAAACAGGTGTGCAAGCAATGGCCCGGCGACCGGCCCCAGCAGTGGCGCACCCGGATCGAGGTCGTGGCCATGGACGGGTTCACCGGCTTCAAGACAGCTGCCGCCGAAGAGTTGCCCGACGCGGCACCGGTGATGGATCCCTTCCATGTCGTACGCTTGGCCGGCGACGCCCTGAACCGTTGCCGGCAGCGCGTCCGGCAGCAGACCCTCGGGCACCGCGGGCGCACTAACGAGCCGCTCTATAAATCCAGAAGGACGCTGCATACCGGTGCCGGGCTGCTCACCGAGAAGCAGGCCGGACGGCTCGCTGACTTGTTCGCCGACGACCGGCACGTCGAGGTCGAAGCGACCTGGGGCATCTACCAGCAAATGGTCGCCGCCTACCGCGAACCAGACAAGCCGGCAGGCAAGAGAATGATGACGGCGGTAATCGATGCCCTCAGCCAACACGTTCCCGCCGCGTTGACCGAGCTGATCACGCTCGGCCGAACCCTGAACCGCCGCGCCGCGGACATCCTCGCGTTCTTCGACCGCCCCGGTACCTCGAACGGTCCAACGGAAGCGATCAACGGCCGCCTCGAGCACCTGCGCGGCTCCGCCCTCGGATTCCGCAACCTCACCAACTACATCGCCAGATCAAGACTCGAAGCCGGAGGATTCAGACCGCAATTACACTCTCGATTCCGATGAGCCACTTAAGTCGATCGGTTGCCGAGCTGCGATCGATCGATGCTCAACTGCCCGGTCGAAACCTACTGAAGCCTCTGATTCTTGCCAGAAGGCCAGCGAATCCAGCCACTTCAGCAAGAGGTCGCACGTGCTTTGAAGGTGCTCATGCATTAGCCGGCGTGCACCGTCCCCGTCTCCAGCTTCAATGCAGTCGATGATTTGGGTGTGCCCGTAGCGGTTGATCTCTGCCCAGCCCGGCACCGAATAAAAGGAAGAATCAAAACGAAACGGAACCAACCGCCTGGCCCCGTCGACAAACCACAAAAGCTTGGGTGCATCGGCGATCTCGTGAACGGCACTGTGCAGATCCGCATTCAGTTCCAAGGCCAAAGGACTGTCGTGATCCGGCAGCTCCCGTAGGCGACCGTCGACATGACGCAGAACCGCAATGTTTTCCGGGGTCGATCGGCAAGCGGCGCGGGCTGCCAGCTCGCCTTCCGCCATTGACCATACCCAGTACGTATCAACGACGTCCTGCCGACGGATCGGCGCAACCCGGAAGCCCCGATTGGGCTCGTGGGCGACCCAGCCGTCTTGTGAAAGTCGCACCAATGCCTCGCGCACCGGGGTGATGCTCATTTCCAGCCGTTCGGCCAGCGGGGCAAGTCGAAGAACGTCACCGCGGTTCACCTCGCCGCTGAGGATCAGCTCGCGGATGGCAGAAACGACCTCCTGCCCCATCAACTCCCGCTTGACTTTTTTCATTTTTATATTTTATCACGAAGCCTTGTTCCGGCTCCGAGGAACTGCAAGGCAGAGCGCCGCAGTCAGATACACAGCGTTACTTGAAGAGCTCAAACTGTCCTTCTGCTTCCTGGGGTAGTGTGCCGGTCAATCACCAGCCGCCAACGCGCACTCATAGGAATAGATTTTTCGTTGACGGGAAGCGCGATGATCGGGGAGGACAAAGACTGAGGCGCACAGCGGGTTCTGCAAACCATCTCTATGGTCTAGCCGCCATGGAACCTACGGACGCAGGCCTTGGAATGGTCTTCTACTTTGGATCTAGTGGCCCGGCAACGCGTTTGTTTCGCGTTCGCGTAAGGTCCCGATATGGCTTGCAGGTAACAGACGACAACCGCGGCCTTGCGCGTCCAGTTGCACCGAGTTGGCAGATATCGCGGTCACGGTGGGCTGCAACTCTCCAGCAGCCGGCAAGTAGAGCTCAGCGGCCTTAGCGTCCAAGCAACGCTGTTGCATCCGATAGATGGCCACATTAACAAGACTGGTCTTTCCGGCGCCGATGGGTCCTTCTACAGACGGATGCGCACCGGTGCTACCGATTCTTTTCTGCAGGATTTTTATTTCTTTGTCCCGTCCAGCTAAGAGGGTGTTATCAACCTCGTCTGCTTTCAGCGTGCTCTGGCTGTAGGGATTCTCGAGGAAGCCAAAGTGATGCCAGATGTCAAATGAGCCCATAACCCAAGGGCCGCGTTTGAGGAGACGTTCTATTACGTCGTCGCTCAAACACTCATTAAGAACCAGGGCCTGTTCCCGGCTGTGGGCCTACCTAAACCCGACACTAAATTGCTTGATAGGTGGTTGAATAAGCCGCAATACACAAGTAAATCAGGCGGAGCCCAGGCCGGTGGATTTGGAATCGATGCGGGATACGGATCCGAGCCGAACTCAGGGGCGGGCTTTGCAGCGTCTGGTTTTCCAGAGGCCGTTCGGTCCCTACTTGAGGTCAGCTTCCCGAAGGGGGCAGGAGGCATCGTTTGCATCTTGGATAACCTCGAAATCCTCCAAAGCGCGGGCAGAGTCAGAACGGCGCTGGATGAACTCAGGGACAAGGTATTCAACATCCCCCAGATCCGGTGGGTGCTGTGCGGTTCCCGCGGTATCGTTTCACGAGCCAGAACCGAGCGGCTCAGTGGCATGATGCAGACCCCCTAATTGTGGGCCCCATTGATGACACCTCCGCAGTGGAGGCGATAAGACGCCGAATTCAACACTTCGGGCTTGAGGATGCTGTTCCTCCCGTTACTCCTGAAGGGTTTGAGTTCATCTACCAGACCCTGAACAAGAACCTCCGTGAAGCGCTCACCAAGTCCCACGAATTCTCGCACTGGCTCGACGAGCGGAGCGATGACGAGGAGTGGGAAGACTATCCCGACGACGCGGAGCGAACAGCACTGTTGAACAGTTGGATCATGGAGTTAGCTGAGCACGCTCTTCAAGACGCGAAGGATATTCGAAAGCGGGACTGGCAATTTTTCGATGCTCTCTGTGCCGCCGGAGGCCGTGCCGGATCTGCGGAATTTGAGGACTTCGAGTTCAACAAACAACAACAAATGACCAGCGCGGTGACGTCGTTGGCAGAGGCCAACCTCGTAAGTCGAGAAACAGACCCGGAGAACGCCCAGAAGACGATCAATTCTGTAACTCCGACTGGTTGGCTGGTTACTTTCTTCCGCAAGAACTTTGACGTTTCGAAGGAAGTCGAAGTACAAGAAGTTGAAGGCCAGGAGGAACTGTCCATCCTGGGCGTCAGAAGCAGATAGTGTACGGCGAGGTGCGCCTCCCGGGTAAGGGCCGTGCAGTTTTTTGATAGGTGAGGATCTAGACGAACGTCACCGTAACCATCCCAATGCCACGGGGTGAGGGCCAGTTTGGGCAGCTCCCTCCCCTGCCGGCGGCCCTTCTCTCCGCTAGGACGGCAGATGGTGTCCCTGGTAGGTCCAAACGCCGATAACAGCGCATATGTCGTCCCTTGGCTGCTTCCAGGCATGCCCCACCACCACCATTGAAAGCGGCTAGGGAGATGGCTCCTGCAAGTTCCTGTGCGAGAAGCCCCTCAGGTCCGGAACTCTGCCCCGAGGTCTTCACCGCCCCGCTGCCTCATGCAATGGTTGAAGCAGCGGCGCTCTCTGGGGGCTTGGCGCGCTACTAGACTCGAGGAAAGCACGGTTCTACCGTTTCTTCCGACGAAAGAGGATATTCGTGTCTCAGCTTCAGCCCGGTATGCCTGCCCCCGAGTTCACCCTGTCCGACGCCGACGGCAAGAAGGTCTCGCTGTCCGACTACGCCGGCTGGAATGTGGTGCTCTACTTCTACCCCAAGGCTGCCACCCCCGGCTGCACCACTGAGGCCTGCGACTTCCGCGACAGCCTCAACTCCCTGCAGGCTGCCAACTACGACGTCATCGGCATCTCGCCGGACGGCCCGGAGGCGATCCAGGCATTCAGCGATGCCGAGGGCTTGAACTTCCCGCTGCTGTCCGATCCGGATTTTGCCGTGGCCAAGGCGTATGGCTCCTACGGCGACAAGAAATTCGGCGACAAGGTCTTTACCGGCACGCTCCGCAGCACCTTCGTGATCGGCCCGGACGGAACCATCAAGCACGCCGAGTATGACGTGGACGCCAAGGGCCACGTCGCTCGGCTTCGGGAGACCCTCGGGGTCTGATTCCGGGACTTCCCAAGGGTCTCCACGCGCTCGCTGACGCTCGCTTGGTCGACCACCGTGGGCTGGCGCTCGCTTGGTCGACCACCGGGGCGTTAAGAGTCAGGTTCGCTCCGCACTGTCAGCCGGGCAGCGGCGGCTGCGCCCAATACTGCGCAGGAGAACCAGATGGCGCCGCCGGGCCCTAGCGGCGCGGCCACCAGACCGGCGGCGAGCGGCAGAACCACCTGCCCCACCCGGTTGCCCAGCAGTCTCAGGGCCAGCGCGGCGCCGCGGGATTCCGGCCGGACCGCATGGCTGATCAGCGTCATGGTCAGCGGCTGGCCCAGCCCCAGCAAGAAACCGCCCACGAAAAGCGCCGCCGCAGCCGCCCAGAACGGTTCCATCACAAACGGCGTCACCGCGATCGCGAGGCCGGATCCCAGCAGGCTGGCCACCAGCAGCTGGATCCGGCTCCAGCGGTGCACCAGCCAGGGCAGCAGAACCCGGGAGATGATCGACGCGCTGGCGCGGACGGCCAGCAGCACGCCCACCCAGAACGGCGCCACCCCCAGTTCCTCGCCGACCAGGGGCAGAAATGCCACCAGAATGTCAATCACGGACAGCAGCGCCATCGACGCCAGCATGTTCCACGCCACCCCGGGCCGCCGCAGGATCTGCAGCACCGGCTCCTTCACCATTGGAGGTCGGACGGCACCGCCGTCGTGCTTGCGGGAGCGGAACCGCCGCCTGGCCGCACCCGGATGCGCGCCGATCAGCATCACCGGCGCCCCGGCCAGGGCAATACCGGCGGCCAGCAGCAGGGCCAGGTTGAAGGCGCCCAGCCTGTCCGGGCCCACGCCTTCCGTGCCGGTGCCCAGCAACAGCCCGGCCAGCAGCGGACCGAGCAGCTGGCCCAGCGAAAAGGCCGCAGTGAACCAGCCAAAGCCGCTGTCCATCTGGTTCAGCGGGGCGTAGCGCCCGATCGCGGACTGGCCGGCGATGGTGAAGACCAAGTGCCCCATGCCGAGCAGGGCCATGGCGATGACAATCAGCAGGAACCCCTGCGCCAGCGCCAGCCCGACGGCGGCGACCGCCAGCATCACCGCGCCGAGCGCCACCATGCCCCTGAGCGAGGCAATACGGTCGCTCACCCGCCCGAGCCACAGCGCCGCCACCACCGGCAGCACCGCATAAACCGCGGTCACCACGCCGATCACCGCCGCGTCGCCACCCAGGGCCAGCAACTTGTAGGACACCACCGGCCGCGCCACGTTCAGCGACGTCTGGGTCAGCACGGCGGCCGCCATCAGGACCCAGAGCCACAGGCGGGAGCCAGGCTGGCTTGGCGGCTGCGTGCTCATGTCCTCTTTCTTTGCGTGGCGTCGGCTCTCCTATTCTGCCCCGTTTGAAGCCTTTCATCGCAAAACCGTTGCGCCGTCCGTACCGCAGTGGTCGAATGGGTGGCATGGCTACTGGGGAAACCATTCTGGCGATCGGGACGAAGAAGGGGCTGTGGCTGGCCACCAGCCAGGACCGGACCAACTGGTCCCTGTCCGGCCCGCACTTTTTGATGAACGAGATCCCCAGCATCGGGATCGACCAACGCAACGGGTCCACCCGGCTGCTGGTGGGGGCGCGCTCCGAGCACTGGGGACCGACGGTCTTCCACTCGGATGATCTGGGCGAAACCTGGACCGAGCCGGAGAACGGCGCCATCCGTTTTAACGACGGCGACGGTGCCGCGCTGGAGCGGGTCTGGCAGATCCAGCCGGACGCGGCGGACCGTCCGGGCGTGGTCTGGGCGGGCTGCGAACCGATTTCGGTCTGGAAGTCCACCGACGGCGGCGAACACTTCGAACTCAACCGCGCCCTCTGGAACCACCCGGACAAGGAGCAGTGGGGTGCCGGCTACGGCGGGGCGGCCGCCCATTCGATCCTGCCCAGCCCGCAGGATCCGGACACCGTGCATGTTGCCATGAGCACCGGCGGTGTCTACCGCAGCACCGACGGCGGCGAGAGCTGGCAGGCCCGCAACCACGGCATCAGCGCCTACTTCATGCCCGATCCGAATCCCGAGGTGGGCCAGTGCGTCCACAAGATCGCGCGGGATGCGGTGGAACCGTCCACGCTCTTCGCGCAGAACCACCACGGCGTCTACCGGTCGGATGATTCCGGCGACACCTGGCAATCCATTGCCGACGGCCTGCCCAGCGACTTCGGCTTCGTCATGCTCACCCATCCGCGGAAGTCGCGGACCGCGTGGGTGGTCCCGATCAAGGCCGACGGCGAGCGGATCCCGCCGGACGGGCACCTTGCGGTGCATCGGACCGACGACGGCGGTGCCACCTGGGCGCGGTTCGGAACCGGCCTGCCCGAGCTCGACTACAACGTGGTGCTGCGCGATGCGGCCGCCGTGGACACCGGCGATCCGGCCGGATTCTACTTCGGCACGCGCGGCGGTTCGGTGTACGCCAGCGCAGACGAAGGCGAAGCCTTCGTGCAAGTTGCCTCAGGCCTGCCGGACGTCCTCTGCGTCCGGGCCGCCAGTCTGTAAGAGGAGGGACTCGCCATGGTGGGTGTAGCAGAGAAGACGGTCACCGTCGTCGTGCCCAGCCTGCTGGCCAAGGTAACGGGCGAGCGGCGGGAGCTCAGCGTGCCGGCGTCCGGCCCGCGGTCCGTGGCGGAGATTCTGGACGACTTGGCCGGCGACTACCCGGTGTTCAACCGCCGCGTGCGCAATGAAACCGGGGCGATCCGCCGCTACGTCAACCTCTACCTAAACGGCGAAGACATCCGCACGCTGCAGGGGCCGGCCACGCTGGTTGCCCCGGGGCAGGAACTGCTCATCATCCAGTCAGTCGCCGGAGGCTAGTCCGCGCACTACCGACAAATCCACACATCCATCACCGTCAACCGCAGCAGAGACCAGGAGGGCCGCAATGACCAGCACCGGCAACCACGATGCAGAAGTCCCGGAAGCGGACGAGGCCGACCGCGCCTGGCAGGACCGTCCGGTGGATGAGGATGCGCCGGAACAACCGGCGTCGACGGTGCCGCCGGTCGGCTGGGAAGCCAATGAGGCGGACCTGCAGGAGCAACTGGAGGAGCTTAATGCGGACGCGGACGAGGAGTACCCCCGCGAAGCCGAAGAGCCCGAATAATTCCTGCCTCGGCCGGTGCGCTTGAACGTCCTCCGGATAGCGGCGGCTACTCTCCCACCAGCCCGTCCACTGCCTCGCGCAGCAGGTCGGCGTGCCCGTTATGCCGGGAGTACTCCTCGATCATGTGGACCAGGATCCAGCGCAGGTTCGGAACGTTGCCCGTCCGGCCCGGCCTGACCGCCATTCGGTCCAGCCCGCCAGCTGCCATCGCTTCCGCGGTCAGGACGCGGGAACGCGCCACGCTCTCGCTCCACAGCTCGCGGAGTTGTTCGGGAGTATCGCCGTCCGCGGACTCCCAGTCCCAGTCGGGATCGGCCTGCCAGTCCACGCTCTCCCACGGCGGCTGCGGCTCCCGGCCGTGCAGCCGGTGCGAGAACCAGTAGTCCTCCACAAACGCCAAGTGCTTCAGCATGCCGCCCAAGGTCATGCTGGACGGCGGCAGTTTGGCCGCCAGTCCGTCTACGCCCAGACCGGCACACTTCCAGTCAAAGGTGGCCCGCTGGAACTCCAGGAAACCCAGCAGGGTTTCCAGCTCGTTGCCGGCCAACGGCGGTTCCAGGCGTCCTTGTTCGTCGACTTCGGTCATGACCCGAGAGTCTAGCGGCACTGGAATAATGGCGGCATGCGACTTGCAGTCTTCACCGGTTCGGCCAGCGGAACAGACAGCCTTTACGCCCGGGAGGCGGCGTCCTTTGCCGCCGATCTGGCCTCCCGCGGCGTCGGCATCGTGTACGGCGGCGGGCAGGTAGGGCTGATGGGCACCGTGGCGGACAGTGCCGTCGCCGCCGGTGGCGAGGTGGTGGGCGTGATTCCCTCCTCGCTGGACCGCACCGAGGTGGGGCACACCGGCCTGAGCGCCCTGCACGTGGTGGACTCCATGCATGAACGCAAGCAGATGATGGCCGACCTGGCCGACGGCTTCGTTGCGCTCCCGGGCGGGGTGGGCACGCTCGAGGAGATTTTCGAGGCCTGGACCTGGCTGCAGCTGGGCATCCACGAGAAACCGGTGGCGTTCCTGAACATCAACGGCTTTTGGGACCCGCTCCTGGCGGCGATCGATTCGCTGGTCAGTGCGGGCTTCCTGAAGCCCGCTTACCGCGATGCTGTCATTGTGGCCGGCTCCGCCGGGGAACTGCTGGACGCGGTCGACGACTGGACGCCGCCGGCCCGCAAGTGGCAGGATCCCGGCGAGCGCACCCGGATCTGACCGATCGGTGCCGCCCCGCTGGACCCGCCGGCGCCGTAGCCCCGCTGGACCCGCCGGCCTGCTGGACCAGCCGGTCCCGCCGGCAGAATACAGAACAGCGCCCCTCCCCTGCGGGAGAGACGCTGTCCGGCGCATCGGACGGAAGGGGGACCCCGCCGTCGTACTGCTATAAGTTGTACTGCTTTAAGGCGTGACGCTTACGGGAAGAACTTGTCCAGTTCCGCAGCCTTGTTCAGGGTGCCGTACTTCAAGGCCGCGTCGGCGAGCTTCTGTGCCGCCTCCATGTTGAAGTCCTTGCGGAAGGCCGGCAAAGCCATCTCAGCGCGGGCGGCCTCGTCGATCTTGGTGTAGGTGCCCACGATGTCGCGGACCTCGTCCGGGTTCTCCTGCGCGTATTCCAGTGAGCGGTTCATCGCGGCCTGGAACTTCTTGACCAGTTCCGGATCGTTGGCCACGGTGTCGCCGGTGGCGAAGTAGCCGGAGATGTCCAGGTTCTTGTCGAAGTCGGCGAAGTTGTAGGTAACCACGCGGCCGCCGTCATCCACGGACTGGGACAGGAACGGGTCCAGGATCCAGGCTGCGTCAACCTGGCCATTGGCCAGTGCTGCCGGCGCGTCCGGGAAGCCTACCTCCACGAACTTCACGCTGTCCGGGTCGCCGCCGTCGGCTTCGATCACGCTGCGGATGGTGGTGTCGCCGATGTTGGACAGGGTGTTGACGGAGACGGTCTTGCCGGCCAGGTCCTTGGGCGACTTGATGTCCGAATCTCCCTTGACCACCACGCCGCCGAAGTCGTGCGAGGTGTCGCCCGAGGTGGAGTTGCCGTTGGCCACCAGCTTGATGTCCAGGCCCTTGTCATTGGCGACCATGACCGATACCAGGTTGCCGAAAGCGAAGTCGAAGCCACCGCTAACCACGGCCGGGATGGCGGCTGCGCCGCCGGCGACGTTCTGGATGTCCAGATCCAGGCCCTCTTCTTCGAAGAAGCCCTTCGAGTCGCCGAGCCAGAGCGGCGCCGTGTCGACGATCGGGATCACGCCGACGGTCACCGGGGTGAGTCCGCCCGAGGGCGCGGGTTCGTTGCCGCCGCCCTCGTTGCCTCCGCCGCTGGGCGATCCGGATCCGCAGGCCGCCAGGCCCAGCGCGGAGACTCCGGCCAGCAGCGTCAGGAATGTTCGCTTCATGTCACTTCCTCATATCGAAAAACAACGTGGCAGCGCCCACAGTCTCCCCCAACGGAAGCGCGGTTCAGCACGCGGCCACAGCCCACCACTATGTCATGGCTCACAACCGATCCTTGCGGCCGCGCAGAAATGTGACGCGTCACCCAATTAATCGGCCGCAACCAGCGAAGCCCCGCCCTCCTCGCGGAGAACGGGGCCTTGCGGGTGTTGCTTATAACCGGTGTTGCCTGCGACTACTGCAACCGGTGTTGGCTTGGAACTACTGGGCGGGAACCTGCAGCACCTGGTCCACGAAGATCAGGTTCGGGTCCGACACGGTGTCCGTGTTGGCCGCGTACAGATCCTCCCAGCCGCCCTGCAGGCCCATCGACTCAGCGATTGTGGCCAAGGTGTCGCCGGACTGGACCGAGTAGGTTTCGCCGCTCACGGCCGGGGCCTGCTCGGCAGCGGGGGCGGGAGCCTGCTGGACCGGCGCCTGCTGCTGAACCGGTGCCTCGGCCACGGGGGCCTGCTGGACCGGTGCCTGCTGGATCTCGGCAGACTGGCTGCTCACCTGCGACCCCCCGCCGCCACCGGACAGTCCCAGCTTGGACGAGCAAGCCGGCCATGCGCCCCAGCCCTGATTGTCCAGGACGTTTTCTGCCACTGCGATTTGCTCGGCGCGGCTGGCATTCTCTGCCGAACCGGTGCCGCCGTGGGCTGCCCACGTGCTCGGGGTGAACTGCAGGCCACCCGAGAAGCCGTTACCGGTGTTGGTGCTCCAGCTGCCGCCCGACTCGCACTCGGCCAGAGCGTCCCAGGTGGCACCGTCGGCGGCGTTTGCTGCCGTTCCGGCCATGGCCACGCTGGCTCCGGTCAGTGCCAGGGCGGCCAGGCCGCCACGCAGGGCACGGCTGAAGTTCTTGTTTTTATGTGAGTTCACAATGCTCCGCTGAGGCCGCCTTACGCTCAGTCCGTCCCCGGACATCCCTGCGCCGCCGTCAGCCACTCGTATAGATCGAGGTCATGTGGACGTCTGCCATTCTGACGGCGAAAGGCGTGGGCAGCGTCCGGGCATATTTACTTGGGTAGATCGTGCCGAATGTTCCGGCACCCCCTGGCGAGGCATCTGGCCTGCGCACTCCGTGGACGCTACCGGAAAGTAACCAACGTTGCAAAACCGTGATTGACCTACGGCGTGTCGATCCACCCTGCCGAGGGGATCAGGGCTATGTGTGCCTCGTTGCTCCAGCGGCAACTCGTGTTGGGCCAACTCCCCTCCGCTCCGACCTCTTGGGTGCGCCTTACAACGTAAGCAGCGGCAAGGAGGCGAACAACCAGTTTGGGCGCGTAACCGCGCGGTTTTTGCGGTCTGCAACCCGCTTATACGTCGGCCGCCAACGGGGCATGATGGTTCCGTGGTTACCACGAATCTGCGGACCGCCCAGGCGCCGCTGAAGGCCAAATATCGGCATCAGCCCGAGACCGCGATGATCACCCTTTACGCTGAGGGCGAACTTGGTGACGGGGCCGGTTGTTCCGTTGGTAAGGGCCGGCTTCAGTCGGAATGCACCCCGGCGACCGGTGGCGGCGCAAGCGTGGCTTGTTCCGGGGACATGCTGCTACAGGCGCTGGCGGCGTGCACCGCCTCCAGCAAAACAACGACGGCGGCGCGCCGCCCCTCCCGTAGCGCGGTCGCGACAGCCGCCGGGGCCTTCCCAGCGCCCGGCGCAGCGCGTAGCGTGGTGTTCTTCAGCCGACCGGAAGGAAACCTCCATGGCAGAGAACACCAGTCCGATTGACATCCAGAAGGCGCTGGGCGGCGTTGACTACCCCGCTTCCGCCGCTGATCTGGTTAAGAACGCGGAAAAGTCCGGGGCCGGCGACGACGTCCTGTCGGCGCTCAGGAATCTTCCCGACCGGCAGTACGAGAGCCCGGCCGAAGTCAGCAAAGCCGTTTCCGGCAACTAGCCCGCCGGCTTGTCCACCGGCACCAGCTTCACACCTAGGAGCCTGCCGCCGTCGGCCGTCGCCGTCATGTAGGTACAGACCGGTTGGCGGCGGCGGTCGGTGGGCGATCCCGGATTGAGCAGCCGGAGACCCCCGGGCGACGTGGTGTCCCACGGGATGTGGCTGTGCCCGAACACCAGCACGTCTACGTCCGGAAAGCGCGCCTCACACCGTTGTTCGCGGCCCTTCGCCGTTCCCGTTTCGTGGATCATGGCGAAGCGGACGCCGTCAACGGTTGCTGCTGCGACTTCCGGCAGGCGCGAGCGCAGGTCGTCGCCGTCGTTGTTTCCGTACACGGCGATCAGCCGTCGGCTGCGCTGCTCCAGTTCGTCCAGCAGGTCCGCGGTGACCCAGTCGCCGGCGTGGAACACCACGTCGGCCGCGCCTATCGCATCCCACACCTGCTTGGGGAGCCGGCGGGCACGCTTTGGCACGTGGGTGTCCGCGAGGAACAGAATCTTGCTGGCCATACCGGAATCCTTGCATACCCGCTCAGAATCCGAAGGCCATTCGCAGCCCCAGCGCCAGCATGACCACCGCGATCAGTCCGTCCAGGATCCGCCAGGAGCCGGGCCGTGCGAAGAAGGGGCGGAGCAGCCTGGCGCCGAATCCGAGCGCACTGAACCAGGCGATGCTGCCCAGCACGGCGCCGAGGCCGAAATACCAGCGCAGTTCGGGGCCCTGGGTGTTGGCGATGGAACCGAGCAGCAGGACCGTATCGAGGTAGACGTGCGGGTTCAGCCAGGTCAGCGCCAAGGCGGTGGCGGCCACGGAGGCTAGCCCGCCGCCGCGCTGGTTCTCCGAGGCGGTGAGCGCGCCCGGCTTGATCGCCCGTTTGGCGGCGAAGACGGCATATGCCAGCAGGAAGACGGCCCCGCCCAGCCGAATGATGTCCACCACCGCGGGCGCGGCCTGGATCACTGCGCCGATTCCGGCGATTCCGGCTGTGATCAGCACCGCGTCCGAGACCGCGCAGATGAGGACGACGACACCGATGTGCTCGCCCCGGATCCCTTGGCGCAGCACGAAGGCATTCTGCGCCCCTATCGCGATGATCAGGGCCAACCCGGTCCCCAGGCCCAGCAAAACGGTGGGGGCAATAGCGGTAGTCACAACAGTCGACGCTATCCGAGCCGCAGACACCAGTACAGCTAAAGAAACTACAGTTACGTAAGCTGAGCTTATGCAGCCGTTCCAACTCGATCATCTGGCGACCTTCGCCGTCGTCATCGAGGAAGGCAGCTTTGATGCCGCCTCTCGCGTACTGCACGTGACTCCCTCCGCCGTTTCGCAGCGGATCAAGGCCATGGAGCAGACGGCCGGGCAGGTCCTGCTGCAACGCACTACGCCGGTGCAGCCGACCGCTGCCGGCGATGTGGTCCTCCGGCTGGCGCGGCAGGTGCGGGTCCTGCAGGCCGATGCCCAGCGCGAACTCGGCGGCAGCATGACCGGGCTGGCCCTGCCGCTGGTGGTCAACGCGGATTCGCTCGCCACCTGGTTCCTGGGGGCGCTGGCCCGGATGCCGCGCGATCGTGGCGTGTTCTTTGAGGTGCACCGTGAAGACGAGCAGCATTCGACCTCGCTGCTGCGGTCGGGTCGTGTCACCGCGGCGGTGACTGCCACGCCGGAACCAGTCCAGGGCTGTTCCGTGGAAGCCCTCGGCTCGCTCCGGTACCGGGCGGTGGCCAGCAGCGACTATCTGGCGCACTGGCGGCCCAACGGGACGCCGGACGACGACCTGGCCTGGCTGGGTGAGGCGCCGGTGCTGGACTTCGACCGCAAGGACGACCTGCAGGAGCGCTTCTACCGGACGGTGACCGGCGCCGGCCTGTCCGCGCCCCGCCACTACATGCCGGCGTCCGGGGAGTTTGCGGCCGCCGTCCGGCTGGGTATCGGCTGGGCCCTGCTGCCGGAACAGCAGTGCCTGGCGGACCTCCGCCGCGGCACGTTGCATGAGCTGGCCCCGGACCTGCCGGTGGACGTGCCGCTCTACTGGCAGCGCTGGAAAATCAGCTCACCGATCCTTGATGAACTCTCCGCCTGCGTGCGGCAAACCGCGGAGGAACAACTGCGCCAGCCGTAGCAGCACCGCCACGCAGGAGCGCTCCGTGCGGTGCTTCCGCCCGTCACCAAGGCCCGAACATCCGTGCCCGACGCCTAAGGTGGAGGGAAGAATCTGACGAAGGGGCATGATGCAAGACCGCATTCGCAATGCCCGCATGCTCGAGCGCGTAATGTCCGCCGAGCAGGCGGCCGAACTGATCAAACCCGGCATGACGGTGGCCATGAGCGGCTTCACCGGGGCCGGCTACCCGAAGGCCGTGCCGCAGGCGCTGGCGGCGCGGATGGAATCCGCCCACGCAGCGGGTGAGCAGTTTAAGATCCGCGTTCTGACCGGGGCATCGACCGCCCCTGAGCTCGACGGCGCGCTGGCCAAGGTGGACGGGATGGAGTTGCGCTTGCCCTATCAGTCCGACCCAGCACTGCGCGAGCGCATCAACGCCGGGGAATTGGACTACATCGACATCCACCTCAGCCACGTCGCCCAGCACACCTGGTTCGGGTTCTTCGGCGACGTAGACCTCGCCGTCGTCGAAGTGGTCGGCATGCTGGAAGACGGCCGGCTGATCCCGTCGTCCTCGGTGGGCAACAACAAGACCTGGTTGGAGCAGGCGGACAAGGTCATTGTGGAGGTCAACAGCGCGCAGCCCGCCGAACTGGAGGGCATGCACGACGTCTACTACGGCACCGCACTGCCGCCGAACCGGAAACCAATCCAGCTGCTGCATCCGGATGACCGGATCGGCGACCCATATCTGCAGGTGGACCCGGACAAGATCGTGGCGATCGTGCACACGGACGCCCCTGACCGCAACTCCCCGTTCAACCCGCCGGACGAGACCTCGCAGCAAATCGCCGGCCACCTACTGGACTTTTTGGACCAGGAGGTCCAGCGCGGCCGCCTGACGGACAAGCTGCTGCCGCTGCAGTCCGGCGTCGGCAATATCCCCAATGCGGTGCTGGAAGGCTTGGCCGCCGGCGGCTACCGCGGCCTGACCGCGTACACCGAGGTCATCCAGGACGGCATGCTGAAGCTGATCAAGGACGGCGTGCTGCGGATGGCGTCGGCCACGTCCTTCTCGCTCAGCCAGGCCGGGGTGGAGGAGTTCAACGCCCACGTCGATTACTACCGCGAGCGCATCATCCTGCGCACCCAGGAGATCTCCAACCACCCGGAGCTGATCCGCCGGCTGGGCTGCATTGCGCTCAACGGCATGATCGAGGCGGACATCTACGGCAACATCAACTCCACCCACATTGCCGGCACCAAGGTGATGAACGGCATCGGCGGCTCCGGCGACTTCGCCCGGAACGGCTACCTGTCCGTGTTCATGTCGCCGAGCACGGCCAAGGGCGGAAAAATCTCCAGCATCGTGCCGATGGCCAGTCACGTGGACCACACCGAGCACGACACCATGATTGTGGTGACCGAACAGGGCCTAGCCGACCTGCGCGGTCTGGCCCCGAAGCAGCGCGCGCGCAAGATTATCGACACCTGCGTGCATCCGGACTACCGGCCGATGCTGCAGGACTACTTCGACCGCGCCTGCAGGGACAGCTTTGCCAAGCACACCCCGCACCTGCTCGGCGAGGCCTTGTCCTGGCACCAGCGCTTCGTGGAGACGGGAAGCATGCGCCCCTAACTCCCGCCGCCCGGCCCGGCAGCAGCCGGGCCTGGCCGCGGCCGTCTACCGGAGTGTGACGTCGTCGTACTGGCGTCCTTTCGCCACCTGGCGAACCTGCCGGTAGGCTGCTGGCTTGTACACGGGAGTCCGGTGAGCCGGGCTGAGAGGAAACTTCTCAAGTTTCGACCGTTGAACCTGATCTGGATCATGCCAGCGCAGGGAGCAACCCTCACACCCGTGCCCTGTCCACACCACAGAAGGGCGCGACCATGCGAGCACCTGACGCTGCCGCCACGGCAGCAAACCATCCCTCCCCCGGCAACACCGGAACCTCCTTCACCGCCACGCCGCGCGAATTCGGCGTCGGGGCCAGACTGACCTTGGCGGTGATGGCCGATGACTACGTCGACGTCATCCTGGCGGCGCTGCGGCAGGCCGACGCCACCGGGCTCGAGGTCCAGACCGGGAAAGTCAGCACCTACGTCTCCGGCGCCGAACAGGACGTGCTGCGCTATCTGAGCCAGGTGATTGCCGCGGCCGGCCGCAGCGGAGCGCACGTGGCGGCCGCGGTCCAGCTGTCCCGGGGCTGCCCGGGCGGCGTCAGCTGCGAGATCCCCGAGGGCGGCGCGGCGCTGTACTCGGAGATCCCGCAACTGGAACCGACCGGCATCCAGGCGGCGGCAGACTGGGCGATCTACCCGCTCGCCGACGGCGGAACCGGCAGCGCTGCAGCGGATCACATGCGCGACATCTACGCCGCCATCGACTACGCCAAGTCCACCGGCGTGATCGTGACCGAAGACCACTACGTCACCCGGCTGGACGGAGACGTCGCCCAGGTCCTGCAGACCATCGCCGCGGGATGGGTCCTGATCGGGCGCACCGTCCAGCACGTCGTCACGCATGCGACCTTGTCCATCAACAGCCCCAGCGCGTCCTGACGCTGGCCGGAAGGAATCTACATGTCAACCTCATCTAGCCCTGCCCGCACACGGTCTTCCTGGAGCCTCAAGGACCTGGTCCTGCTGGTGGTCCTCGGCGTCGTCTTCGGTTTCCTCTACTGGGTCTTTGTGCAGGCCTGGACTGCCCTGTCGATCCTGATGGGACCGGCCGGCGACCTCTCGCAGCACTTCCTTGCCGGCAGCTGGCTGTTGGTCGCGCCGATCGCCATTGCTATCGTCCAGCGTCCGTTTGCCGGCGTCATCGCCGAGGTGCTGGCCTCGGTGATCGAGGTCGTCTTCCTGGGCTCGGCGGTGGGCCCGATGCTGTTCATCGCGGCGGCCATCCAAGGCATCGGCAGCGAAATCCCGTTCGCGGCCACCCGCTACCGTTCGTACGGCTGGGCCACATATGCCTTGTCCGGCCTGCTCGGTGCCGGCCTGGTCTTCTTCTATTCGGCCTTCCGCTCCGGCTGGTACGGCCAGGACCTGTTTTTCACCCGCCTGGTCATCCACCTGATTTCCGGCGTGGTGCTCGGCGGCCTGTTGGCCAAGCTGATTGTCGACGCCCTCGCGAAGACGGGCGTGGTGGACAACTTCGCGATCGGGTGCGCGCGTCTGGGCAAGGCCAATGCCCGCTGAACCTGCCCTGCTGCTCGACGACGTCTCCGTTGAGTTTCCCCGGCGGGAGTCCGCGGTGCTGCGCGGCGTCGGGCTGCGGCTGGAGCCCGACGAGCACCTGATCGTGTTCGGGGCCTCGGGGTCCGGAAAGTCCACGCTGCTGCAGGCGATCACCGGGGTGGTTCCGCACACGGTGCTGTCCACGCTCACGGGCCGCGTGTCGGTGAGCGGGACGGCCACCACCGATGCGTCGGTCGTCGAACTCTCGCGCGATGTCGGCGTCCTCGCCCAAGACCCCTCCTCCGGCGTCTGCCTGCCGGACGTGGAACAGGAACTGGCTCTTCCGCTGGAGAACCGCGCCGTGCCTCCGGGGCAGATATCGGCACGCATCGACCGCGCCCTCGCGGCGGTCGATGCGGCCGGTCTGCGGCAACGACAGACGGGCCGGCTTTCCGGCGGAGAGAGCCAGCGCGTGGCGCTGGCAGCCAGCCTGATCGCCGAACCGGCGATCCTGCTGCTCGATGAGCCGACCTCCATGCTCGACCCGGCCGGCCTCGCTGCCGTGCGGCAGGCGATCGACGCTGCCACAGCAGCCTACTGCCCGGCCGTCGTGCTGGTCGAGCACAGGCTCGACGACTACGCCGGACGCGCAGGAATTGCCGGGCTGCCCGGCCGGGCGATCGTGCTCGGTGACGAGGGCCAGGTCCTGGCGGACGGCGCGACCACGGAGGTGCTGGCAGACAGCGCCGGACAGCTCAATGCCCGCGGATGCTGGCTGCCGCTGGGAACGGAACTGTTGGCGGTCACCGGATTGACCGGAGGTCTGGACGCGCCCGGCGTACGCTCCGCTCTCCGCGACTTGGCGGCACCGAACGACGGCGGCACTCCAGTTGCGCCCTGCGCCGGCGGCACGGTCCTATCTGCACAGAATGTCTGCGTCGCGCGCGGCAGCGAACCGAAGAAGCGCCGTTCCCGGCGTGCGCCAGTGGCGGAACCGGCGATCCTCGACAACGTGAACGTCGAGCTCAGGCGCGGGGAGATCACGGCCCTGCTGGGAGCGAACGGAGCGGGCAAGACATCGTTGCTGCTCACCCTGGCGGGACTCCTTCCGCCCGCCGAAGGAACGGTGCTCGGACCCCGCCCCGGCATGGTGTTCCAGAACCCCGAACACCAGTTCGTGGCCCACACCGTCGCAGAGGAAGTCCGGCACGGGCTGCCCGATGCCCCGGACGACTTCTTCGCAAACCTGTTGGACCAGCACCGGCTCACCCATCTGGCCGGCCAGAGCCCTTTCCGGCTGTCCGGCGGCGAAAAGCGCCGCCTCAGCGTTGCCGCCATGCTGGCCCATGACCGGCCTGCGTTACTGGCGGACGAGCCGACCTTCGGCCTGGACCGGAGGGACACGATTGCCACCGCCGCCGCGTTCAGGCAGGCGGCGGCCGCCGGCCGCGCCGTCCTCTTCTCCAGCCACGACCTGCGTACCGCTGCCGCCCTGGCCCACCGCGCCGTCGTCATCGCAGAGCGCACCGTGATTGCCGACGGAGCCATCTTCGACGTGCTGCGCGACCCGGACGTTTTGGGACGGGCCGGCCTGACGCTGCCGCCGCTGCTCGACTGGCTGTTCGCCGAGTTCGATTCGGCAGACGCCATCCGCCGCGTCCTCAGCGGGCTGGATGCGGCAGTTTCCGCTGGGGCCTGCGCGCAACCGCTGCCCGGGACCCGAGCATGACCGCCGCAGTCCCCGCGGGACCGGTCGCCGCTTTCGGCAGCGTCCTCGCCCGGCGCAATCCCACGGTCAAGCTCGCGCTGTTGTTTATCGTTTCGCTGGCGCTGGTCTTCATTTTCGATCCGGTCACGCCGGCCGTCCTCTACGTCATGGCGCTGGCCGCCATCGGTGCCTCTACGCGGCTGCCGGTCAAAACCATGGCACTGGGGCACGTACCCTTCCTCGCCTTCGGCCTGGGGATCTTCTTGGTCAACACGCTTAGCCGCCCCGGCCAGATCCTCTGGGAGGCCGGCCCCCTGCGGGTCACCGTCGAGGGACTGTCGGTGGGTGGTTCGCTGGCCCTGCGGACGCTGGTGATCGGCGTTCTCGCCATTGGCTTCATCGCTTCCACCGACGGCGTGGCGCTGATGGGAAGCCTGCATCAACATGCAAGGCTCGGCTCCCGGATCACCTACGCCGTGCTGGCCGGTTACCGGATGCTGCAGGAGATGCCGCGGGAGTGGCAGACCATCCGGCAGGCCCACGCCGTCCGGGCACCGCTCCGCCCGGACGGCACCCTGCCCGGCGGCCTCTCCGCCTACGGCCGTGCCGCCTTTGCCCTGCTCGTCGTCTCCGTGCGCAAGGGCGAACGGATGGCCCAGTCCTTGGAATCCCGCGGCCTCGGGCTGTCACCCCGGACAGTCTGGCGGAAGATTCCGCTCACCCGCACCGACTGGCTGATGGCGGCAGCCGTCCTGGCCGTGCTCAGCGGGACCCTGTATGCCAGCCACGTGCTGGGATTCTTGGAAGGCTACGATGCGCTCTTCACCTGACGGCATGCACCTGGTGGCGATGGTCAACCCGCCCACCAGCCAGTATTCGGAGAATTGGCGGCATCCGCTCTCCCGGCGGGACTGGCTGAGCGCCGAGTTCTACCTCGATCTGGGCCGGACACTGGAACGCGGCTGCTTCGACATGCTGTTCCTGCCCGACGCGCTGGCCGTCCCGGAGGACAACACCGGCGACTTCGCCACCACGCTGGTCACCGGCGGCAAGGGCGCCATTTATCTAGACCCCTTAATCACCCTGTCGCTGGTGGCCGGGGCGACGCGGCACCTGGGTTTGGCCGCGACCATCTCCACGACTTTCACTCCTGCCTACACGATCGCCCGGAAGCTGCTCTCGCTGGATCACCTCTCCGGCGGCCGCGTGGCATGGAACATCGTCACCTCCACCACAGACGCCGAGGCCGCCAACTTCGGCCTGGCCTCCATCCCGCCCAAGGCGGAGCGGTATGACCGGGCCGACGACGTGGTTCAGACGGTGCTGGACTTGTGGGACTCCTGGCAGCCCGGCGCCCTGACACTGGACGGGCCGCAGCGCCGCTTCGCGGATCCGGAACTGGTGCAGCGGATCCCCGAGCGGCCGCTGTACGGCGGCGGCCGGCCGCTGAGCCGCGGCCCGATCACCTTGCCGCGCAGTCCGCAGGGGCGGCCGGTGCTGATGCAGGCCGGATCCTCACCGCGCGGCATGGAGTTCGCCGCCCGCTGGGCCGAGGTGGTGTTCGTCGTGGCGGACACCCCGGACGCGATGCGGGCCGTGCGGACCGAACTTCGGGACCGTGCTTCCGCCGCCGGACGGAATCCGGATCAGCTGGCCGTCCTTCCTGCGGTTCAGCCGATCACCGGTGCAACCCGCGCTGCAGCCGTCAACTCCGTGCAGGGCCTGGAAGCGGCGCTGGACCAAGAGGACGTTCTGACCAAATTGGGCCGGCTCCTTCACGCGGACCGGAACGAGCTGGATCCGGACGGCAGCGCCGAGGCATTGCTGCTGGCCCACCGCGGCGCAACCGGCAGCGAGGGATTCGAACAGATGCTGCTGGCTGCAGCCCGCCGTCAATCCATGACCGTCCGCGAGCTGGCGAACGCCCAGGCCATGAACCAGCTGCACCCCCAGCCCGTCGGCGATCCGGCGGACATCGCCGACTACTTGTGCGAACTGTACGACTCGGAAGCGGCCGACGGTTTCGTGATCATGTCCGCGCTCTACCCGTCCTCGCTCGAAGAGTTCGTCAACGGCGTCGTCCCGGAACTGCAGGCACGCGGCCGGTTCAGGACCTCGTATTCGGGACGCACCCTGCGCGGCCACCTGGGCGCCGCCATCTGAAGCCTCAGCGCAGGAAGACCTTGGCGATCAGCGCGTCGAAGACCCGGTCCGGCAGCAGCCGGCGGGCGCTCATGATGGTCCGCGCGCCCCGGCCCACCGGGTACCGTGTGCGCGGGCGGCGGGCAGCCGCGACGCGGGCTATCCGCCGGCCAACCACCTCCGGACGCGCTGCTGTTCGTTCCGTATACGCCTCCGAAAGCGCCCGTGCGACGCTCTCCGCCTCGCCTGCATAAGCCGTGCCTTCGGAGTTCTGCAGCATGCTCCGGACCGCGATCGAGTCCCATTCGGTCAGGACGGGTCCCGGTTCGATGATCACCACATCAATGCCGAAGGGTTTGAGCTCCACCCGGAGACTGTCCGACAGGCCTTCCACCGCAAATTTGGCGGCGTGGTACCAGCCGGCGAGCGGCTCGTAGAACACGCCGCCGATCGAGGACACGTTGATAATCCGGCCGCTCCCCTGCGCGCGCATGGCCGGGGCTGCCAATTGAATCAGCCGCCCCATGCCGAACAGGTTCACTTCGAATTGCTGACGCGCATCAGCCAGCGGCACGTCCTCGACGGCACCATAGGACGCGTAGCCTGCGTTGTTGACCAGCACGTCCAGCCGGCCCTGTTCCGCGAGGATCTGCTCCACCCCGCCGGCCATGGACGCGTCGTCGGTCAGGTCCATGCCGAGCACGCGGACCCCGGCCCCTTCCAGCGGACGCATCCGCTCCAGCCGGCGCGCTGCCGCGTAGACCGTGAAGCCGCGGCGCGCCAGTTCATGGCAGGTATGCTCGCCGATCCCGGAGGATGCCCCGGTCACCAGGGCCACTTTATCCAGCACGGCTTCCCCTCACTTCCCCAAACCAACGACGACGGCGGTGCTCGCCTCGTGTGGCACTGTCCGGGCGGCGCCGTCCGGCCCCAAAGAGCCGCCGACAGCCATCGCTTTCCACTGCCAGCGGCGCACCGACGTCCAACCCCCCGGCCACCGGTGGGACCACGCTACCCCGCCCAGATCGGACGCGCCTACCTAGCAGCGCTGGCAGGGACCTTCGTTCGTCGTTGCCGAACAAGGGTCACAGCTGCCTGGGGCCCTGGCCTCCATAGCTAGGCAAGTGCCCTTCCGGTTGGGTTTGGGCAAGAACGGAATCGAGGCCTTCGATTCCGTGCTGGTGCTCGCTGTGGTTGTATCCACTCTCGCCGCCATCTGCCCGTGAACGCCGGGCTCGGCGCCCTTTGCCCGATGGCTCCCCCACGGCTGACAGCCCGGGGATGCTGGTGGCTTTGACCACCAGCACTGCGATCAGCGTGGTGATCGGAATTGCCAACACCAGCCCAATCGATCCCACGAGAGTGCGCACGATTTCCTCTGCCAGTTCGCCGCTGGTCAAGGTTGCCACCAAGGGGCGTTCGTGCAGCGACATCAGGATGAGCACCGGAAGGGAAGCACCAGCGTACGCGAAGGCAATCGTGTAGACGGTCGAGGCGATGTGGTCGCGGCCCACGCGCATGGCTCCGGTGAACAGCCGCATGGCGGAGGCGCCGGGAGCCAGCTCGTACATCTCCCATACCGCCGAGGACTGGGTGATGGTGACGTCGTTGAGCACGCCGAGGCCGGAGATGATCAGTCCGCACATGATCAGCCCGGAGACCGAGAGGCTGCCGCCCATGTTGATCAGCTGGTAGGTGTAGTCGTCGTCCACGCCGGTGAGGTAGGCGGCGTCGGTGGCCCAAGCCGCCAGCAATGCGGTCACGCCCAGGCCGATCAGCGTGCCCAGCAAGGCGGTGGACGTTCGGGCGGAGAAGCCGTGCGCAAAGTAGAGCACCCCGACCATAATGACCACCGAACCGATCAGCGCCATCAGCAGCGGCGGCTTGCCCTCCATCAGGCCCGGCAGGATGAACTGCGCCAGCACCACAAATCCCCCGGCCAGCCCCAGCATCGCGCGGAAGCCGCGCCAGCGGGCCACCGCCACCACCACCACCGCATAGAGTAGGGCCAGCAGGACCATCGGCACAGTTCGGACGAAGTCAACAAAGACGTGGACACCGTCCTGCCCGCCGCGCACACCGGAAAGGTCGAGGTAGCGGATGGTGTCGCCGACGTCGACGCCACGGGACGCCGCAATTTCCCGCGACATCTCCACAGGCAGGGTGGAGCCCCCGGCTTCTGGCAGGGTGTAGGCAACCATGCACTGTTCCGCTTCCATGCCTGCGGCCACCGAGGCCTGTGAGGTGGGACAGTCTTCCAGCTCAACCCTTTGGACGGTGCCCACTTCGAAGCTCAGACCGGGTGCCGCTGCAAAGGGATCGGGGATGTCGGTTTCGGTACCGGAACCCGAGGGCCACAGCAGGACCATGCCCACCAGCGTCAGCACGGTGACCGGCAGCAGGATCACCGCCAGCAGCAGGTTCGCTCGGCGTCTGGCGGCCAGCGCGGCGGCGCCGGGCGTGGATGGCTGGTGTGCGTGGCTGTGGCCCACAGTCAGCCGCTGACAATCGAGGTTTCGGCCCGCAGCCGGCTGGCATGCCCGGGGTCCGGCAGCGGCGGCTGTTGCATAGTAGGTACTGCCCTCACCAGGTCTTGTCCCACCCGTGCGGTCGGAGCGGGAGCTGATCTGGCTGCTGACATGAGGTGGTTCTCCGTATCTGTCCAAGCGGCTGACTAGCGCTCTGCAAGGCTGTCCTCGCGCAGAAACTCCTGGACTTTACTTGCTTGAATCGGCGGGGCAAAGCTACAACGTTAGCCTACTGAAAACGGGGACCCGGGCGGCACGTGCCGGGCTTCATGGTTGACGAAGGCGTACTGAAGGATGCTCGGGTGAGGATCTCCGGAGCGGCAACCGACACTCACCTCGCCCCTTTCCTGGGTGCTGGCCACCTCCAGGACAGGAGGTCAAGGGAAGCCGAGCGGGAGCTGCGAAGCTGCTTGATCCGGCGGCCAGCTGTGGCCATGAGATGCATGGACAAGGCCCAGTAGGCGGCTCCTGCGGCCAAGGAGGCGGTAACGGCGAGGGCGGGACTGATCGGGGCAAGGCCGGGGTAGACGAGCCAGTGGGTGAGGTAGGCGTACAGGGACGAGGCGGCGAGCACGCCGAGCAGGCGGTGGAAGCCGGTGGGCACGGGGAGGGCTGGCAGCCAGGTCAGCAGCAGGATGCCGGCGAGGATGGTGGCGTCGCGGTAGGGCTCGCCGAAGAAGCCCGGCACGGTGAGCGCGGCCAGGGCCGAGACGGCCAACCTGCGGATCTGGCTGCTGGCCCGGGCCACGGCCCACCCCAGGGCGAACAGCCACAGGACAGGGGCGGGGTTGGGCGCGGGGAGGACGAGGATCTCGAACCGGGTCAGCAGCCCAAGCGCGGTCAGGGCGAGAGGGAAGGCGAAGGGGAAGCGCCGCTCGGCCCGTGCCAGCTGGGGAATCGTGAGCAGCGCCGCCACGGAGACCAATACGTACACGAGCATTTCAATGAACCAGAAGTCCCAGCGGGTGGTCCACGTTTCCGGGCCGACCATGGAGTTGAGCAGGACGATGTTTTCGGGCCCGTACCGGTCGGTGAGCAGGTAGGCGGCGGCTATGAAGGCCACGCTCGGCACGATGATCCGCCCGAGGCTGCGCACCTGCCGCCGCAGCCGCGGGATCCGCTCGCCGCCGAGCTGGAAGCGGGCGAAATTGAAACCGGCTGCGGCGAAGAGCACATGCGCCATGCCCGGCCAGTGGAAGAGCTGCGCGTGCGTGGCGATGATCGCGACGATCCCGAGCGCGCGCAGGACAATGCCGGTCTCCAGCGGCGCGAACACCCGTCGCCAACCTGGCACCGCCGGCCGGGCCCGCGCCGCGAGCTCGCCCACGCGGGTGATGTGCCAGTCCGGCGGCAGGTGCCCGAGCGCCTGCTCCAGACGGATCGACGCCGCCACGTAGGAGAGCGAGTCACCGCCCAGGGAGACGAACGTGTCCTCATCCCGCACATCGCCGCACTCGAGGGTCTCGGTGAAGATGGTCCGTACGTCCTCCGGCGGCCCTGCGGGAACCGGCTCCGGTGCCGGATCTAAGGGTTCCGGTTCCGGCGTCGCGAGGGCCAGCACTGCCGGGTAATCCACCTTCCCGTTGGCTAGCCGGGGGACGCTATCGACGGCGTGCACCTGCACGGCGGCGCGCGGCAGCCCGAGCCGTTGGGCCAGTATCTTGCGCAGCAGTCCCGGGTCGTGGTCGCCGGTAACGGCGACAATAAGGCTGCGGTCCGACCCCGCGGCGGCCGCCGGAACTCCAAGTTCGGCCAGGATCTTCTCCACCTGGCCCAGGTCAATCCGCATGCCCACGATCTTCACGAATCGGCTAAGCCGCCCCACCACCTCGTACACTCCGGAGGGCCGCAGCCGCGCCAGGTCGCCGGTGCGCAGCTCGTCGGCCACGCGCCCGAGGGCCAGGTCCTCCGGCCGCCCGGCGTAGCCGAGCATGACGTTCGGCCCGGTATAAACCAGTTCGCCGTCCGGCAGTCCGGGCACCGGGTCGATCCGAAACGCCCCGCCCGGCACGGGGATCCCGATCGTTCCCGGGTTGTCCGCCGCGAGCCGCGGGGGCAGGTACGCCATCCGGGCGGTGGCCTCGGTCTGCCCGTACATAACGAACAGGTCCCACCCGCGGCGCTCGCCCAGCTCCCGGTAGCGACTCGCGGTGTCCGGGTCGAGCCGCCCGCCCGCCTGGGTGATGTACCGCAGGCCGGGCAGGTCCATGTCCGGGAACCCTATCCGCTTCAGCAGTTCGAACGTGTACGGAACCGCCGCGAACGTCGTGGCACCTTGTACCTGGAACAGTTCCCAAAAGCATGGATCCACCACAGAGAGGTCGGTGAGCACTAGGCCGGCGCCGCGCAGCAGGTGGCTGTTGATGACGGAGAGGCCGTAGCAGTAGGACATGGGCAGAGTTGTTGCGGCGCGGTCACTCGGCCGGATGTTCAGGTACTGGGCGATCGCCTCGGCGTTGGACTGCAAGTTCTCCTGTGAGAGGCGCACCAGTTTGGGAGAGCCGGTCGAGCCAGACGTGCTCAGCATCAGCGCCAGCTCCGGATGCAGTTCGTGCCGCGTACCCTCCCGCCGCTCTTCCAGCACCGGCTCCCCGCCGCCCGGACGCAGGACCACGTCCGGGTCGTAGGTTGCCAACACCGACTCAAGCGCCGCCGGCTTATCCGCCGGCACAAGGATGAGCGGATGTCCCGCGGACAGCGCGGCCAGGTACGCGACGAGGGAGTCGAGGTCGTTCGCCGCCGTCAGCACGGCGAGCCGACGCACCGGTCCCAGCCGGGCCGCGAGGTCGTCCACCCGGTCCGCCAGCTCGCGGTAGGACAGCGTTCGGTCTGCCGTGAGGACGGCGGGACGGTCACCGTGACGCTCCAAATCAGCAGCGAAACGGACCGGGGTAAGGTCGAGCTCAATAGTCACCAGAGCATCGTACAAGGTAAGCCTAACCTTACCTTGTACGTGAAGGTCTATTGCGGGAAGCAGTCGGGTCCTCGGTATACGTCCCGTTGCACTTGGCGGGAACCGGATCCGCGACAGCTGGGCGCCTGATGTCTTCTCGACAAGCGGTGAAGCCCGGAGCACACTGTTGGGAATAGCGGCTTGACCTCGTTGTGTCGTGACCAGGGCCGCAGGGTCCACTCCTGCCCGGGTAGTCGACGCGCCCGTCGCCGCGTGGAGGTGAACGAATGGATCAAGCAGGCGGTGTCATCCGGCCCACTCCGGAAAGGGAGCCGGAGCCTCGTGCCCCCATCCATTCGCGCTTGCGGCCGGCCGCAACGCTGCTTTTTGCCGGCGTGCTGGTCTCGTTGATAGCGGGGCTATTCCACCCTGACAACGCCAGCGCCAACGATCACCTGGCAGCGTTCTCCGAGTACGCGAACAGCGCTGCGTGGACCGGGATCCATCTGAGCCAGTTCATTGGGATGGCGATCTTGGTTGCCGGACTGCTGGTCCTGTTTACCGCCCTGGATCTCCATCGCGGCGCTGCTGCCTGGCTGGGAAGGTTCGCCGCCGTCGCCGCTGTGGCGGCACTTGCCCTTTATGCGGTCCTCCAAGCCGTGGACGGTGTCGCCCTGAAGCAGGCGGTGGACGCATGGGCCGCAGCGCCGGAGGCGGAAAAGACGGTCCGCTTTGATGTCGCGGAGGGCATCCGCTGGCTGGAATGGGGTGTCAGGAGCTACCAGAGCGTGTTGCTGGGACTCTCGTTTCTGCTGTTTGCCGTTGCGATTTTCTGGAGCGGCCGGGTGTCCCGGTTCGTGGGCGGCCTCCTGGGGCTGACCGGATTGGCCTACCTGGTGCAGGGCTGGGTCATTGGTACCGAAGGATTTTCGCCCAACAACGCCGTGCCGACCCTTATCGGTATTGCGGCGAGCATCATCTGGAGTATTTGGCTCCTGATCAACGCGTGGCGCCGACCGACGGCGGACCTGCCCTCCGCAACCAACTGACTGGCCGATTGGCTGCGGGAAACTTCCTGTGCAAGGGTGCTAGGAGGGCGGCTAATCGCCATCGATGCTTCCCGTCGCGGGATTGGATCGCGGTGCGCCCCGGGCTGAAAAGCTACGTGGCATGGCATGGGCGCTTCCCCCAGCAGCGGGATAAGGTTGACACGTCAACTAAAGCAGATACGGTATATGCATCTGCATGTAGTTGTTTGGCGAGGGGAAGGCCCCGGCACCGCCAAGCGACAAGGCCGCCTGCGGAACCAACAGCAAGGAGGAAAATCGTGGTTGATCGTTCAACTCTGCACTCTGGCTCCATCGGGACAGTGCCCCAAAAGGGCATCCCGGACGAGGTTGACGTAGTGGTCGTCGGCTCCGGCGGAGCAGGCCTGATGGCCGCGCTCACCGCCGCCCGGGAAGGTGCACGAGTTCTCGTGGTTGAGTCGCGGGAACTTGTTGGCGGCGCCACCGGCATTTCTGCGGGTGCCGCTTGGATCCCCAACCACGGCTTTTCGACCAAGGACCTGAAGGTTAAGGACAGTTTGGACCAGGCCCGGCGCTACATCTACGGCCAAGGCCGCGACCAGATCCTCGACCACGACCTGGTAGAGAGGTTCCTGGAAGCCGGGCCCCACGTCGCACGATTCATCGAAGAGCACACCTCCTTTGGATGGATTCCGACCATCTGGCCGGACTACCGTTCAGACATTGACGGCGCATCGGTCGGCCGGGCGCTCTTCCCTGGCCCCTACTCCCCCGAGGGCCTGGGCGAAGCGGCAAAGTACGTTCGGCCAGCCCTGACAACCGGCATGGCCAAAAACCCGCTCCCGTTCTGGCTGCTGGGCGGGATCGGCATCGATGACGTCTGGCTGGCCGGACCGGCATTGGTCGGCGCCCTGCTGGAGGGCAGCCTGCGCAACGGCGTCGACGTACGTGTCGAAGCACCTGCAGTCCGGTTGGTCACGGATGACTCTGGTGTGCGGGGCGTCGTCGTGCGAGCCGAGGGTGCCGAGCACACGGTGCGCGCGACCAAGGGCGTCCTGCTGGCCAGTGGTGGGTTCGAGAGCTCGGACGAGGTCACCGCGAAGTACCTCGAAGCGCCCTTCGGCGTTCAGGTTTCGCCCAAGGGTCACGATGGCATCGCGGTCCAGTTGGCCAACGAGGTTGGCGCTGACCTCACCGGAATGGAGGACGCCTGGTGGATGCCCGGCGTGCAGTTGCCCGGTGAGGAACTGGAGGGCCAGCCGCTCAGCCGCGTGTTCCTGGGAGAGCGTGCGCTGCCGCACAGCATCATGGTGAACAGCAAGGGCGAGCGTTTCGCTAACGAGGCCCTGGCCTACGACCAGTTCGGCCAGATCATGCGCGAGGTCGACCCGGAGACGGGCACTATGCCCAATGCCACCGCGTGGCTGATCTTCGACCAGAACTACTGGGAGAAGTTCGGGATTTTCGGCGTTACGCCGGGCGGGAAGGTGCCCGAGTACCTCCACAGGGCCGATACCCTGTCCGCACTGGCGGCCAAGATCGGCGTCGACGAGGTGGGACTGCTCCGCACCGTCGACCGGTTCAACCCCGAGGCCGCACGAGGCCGCGACCCGCAGTTCAATCGCGGCGACACCATGTTCGACCGCTACTTCGGTGCCTACTACCCACGGCTGGGCAAGAACTCGCCCGACGCACGCTTCCCCGCCGCCACCGCAAAGGCAAGAGTGCTCATCGCCAAGGCTGTCGGTCCGATCGCGAGCAAGCTCGCGGGACGCGTGGCAAAGAAGAACGACCCCGACCGTCTGCGTTCCTTCGTGGTCCGGCCCCTGGCGAAAATCATCCGCCCGGTGCTGAAGAGTCCGAAGTCGAGCGTGCTGGGACCGGTCGACACCGCACCCTTCTACGCGCTCAAGGTCGAGGCCAGCGCACTCGGCACTGTCGGCGGTCCGAAGACCGACGCAGTCGGGCGCGCCCTGAACACCGAGGGCGAAGTCATCACGGGCCTCTACGCCGCCGGCAATGCAGGCGGCGCTCCCACCAAGGGGTTCTACGGAGGCGCCGGCGGAACGATCTCGCTCGGACTGGTGTTCGGCTACCTTGCCGGACTCGAAGCAGCCCGGCGGTCGGACGACGCGTAAGGATCATGTCGGTGGTGACCTCGACCGTCGAGACGACGGTCGAGGTCACTCCTCACGGACTAGTGCCGCTGCGGGTAACCGCATGACCCGTCGTGTCCGCGGCCCTCAGGTAGCCGGTTATCCGGTAGGCGCCGGTGCCGGCTGATCAGCCGGGGTGGGTGCGGGGGCTGGCTCTTGCTCGGGCGCCGGTGCCGGCTCCGGTGTGGTGGTGGTTGTCGGTGCCGGTTGCGGCTCGCCGCCGGTATCCACCGGGGGCGTTGCATCCGCTGGCGCGTTCGGGTTGGAGGTTCCCGGTTCCGGCGCCATGGTGGTCGACTCGGGCGCCGGTTGAGGCTCCCCGTCTGCTCCCTGCTCCGAGGTCGGCCGGGTATCGGCTTCCGTGTCGGAGCCTGCGTCGGTGTTGCTGTCACTGAGCGCGGCATCCTGCTCGATGATGCCGAGAATGCGCGTCTTGTAGTCGTTTAGCCGGGCTTGGATTTCGTTCAGGGGAACATCTTCGAGCGATCGTCCGTAGGCTGCTATCTCTTCCCACAGGGTTTCCAACTGGGCCATGCCGGCGTCGCTGAGCGGACCGTCGAGGGTGAGGACAAGCTGGCTGGCCAGGGCGTAGGTGAGGCATTCGACGCAGTTGTAGTTAGCTGCAGCCGAAAGATTTTGTGGGACCACTACGTCGGCCTGTCCGAGGACCAGAACAACTTGGAAGCCGACGGCGACGGCGGTGCAGCCCCGGCAGGAAGCGAAGGCGTAGGCCTCGTTGGTGGCGTCGACCGGTCCATCGTCGGCCCAGACAAGCGCGAAGGCGACATCGTAAACAACGGATCCGTCCTCGGTGTTGACGGCGAGGGCCTGGTTTCCGTCCTCCTCGGGCGCCAGCGGTCGGTCGAAGGGGAAAACCCAGGCCGGGGTCGTGTTTCCGGCGCCAGTTTCAGCAACGGTGCCGGACCCGCCGTCGTTCGCTGCATTTTTACTGATGTCGGTGGTGGCGGTCCCGCGGGGGACGAGAACCATCGCCAGCCGCGGGTTCTCCGCTGTCGGCAGGTCAGTTCCGGACGGCCACGCCGCCACCGTTTGGCCTGCGCTGCCGTCGGCCAGTCCCACCGGGGAAACCGGGGCAAAGGACACTGCTGCATCGAACAGGGTGCCGCGTTCGTAGGGCTGCACCGGGCGGTAGGCCCCGTCATCGGGCCACCAGGCCCAGGCCAAGCCGGCGAACACGGCGGCGGCAGCGGCGACGGCCGTGACCTGTCGAAGCGGCCGGCCGCGGGCTTTCATCCAGACCGCGGTGCCGAGCTGACGGGCCAGGCGCGCCAGAATGTAGGCAATGCCGAGAATGGGAAGGGCGACGGCGGTGATGGCCAGGACACGCACAGCCATGCCGGCTATATCGCCGTCCGAACCGGCCTCTGCCAGCAGCCTCTGTTGTTCCATGATGCTGGCCCACGCCGTTCCCAGCACACGGGGAAGCGAGACCACCATCATGAACAGGCAGAACAGGAGCAGCGGCACCGTGACCAGAACCCACGCGGTCACGACGGCCCTGGCCCAGGGTTTGAGCATCTTGGGTTCGGGGTCGGACCACCGCCAAGGCAGCAGTCCCAGCAGCGTGGGCTTGATCCGTTGGAACAGGTCGGGGACGCCGGTAGCGTCGGCGAGGATGTGGTACCCGTCGAAGCGGACCAGGGGCAGCAACTGGCGCACCATTTGCAGGATCTGGGTCACCACAACCAGCAGCAGCGCATCGAATCCGGTGAGCCACCAGACGCCCATCGTGCCCACCACGACGATGGCGTTGAAGTACAGGCCGCCAAGATCCGTGCGGATCCGGCCGCCGCGCCCCAGCCGGTAGGAGTCAGTGACGTCTGTATAGAAGGCGGGCCAGATCAGGTACAGGCCGACGCCCATGGCTCCCGGGGTAGCGCCGCCGCGGCGGGCCGCGGCGGCGTGGCCGAACTCGTGGAAGCCTGCCGAAAGGATGGTGATGGCGAAAACCAGAAGCAGCAGCCCGGGGTTGGCGAAGGCTTCGTGCGTAGCCGAGCCCAGGCCCTTGACCAAGAGCACCCACCAGCACGCCACCAGGAAGGCCGCGGTAACGGGCAACGCGATGAAGGGATGGAACAGTGCGGCGAACGGAGCTGTCAGCTTCCGGGTCCGCTCCGGATCCGTAACCGTGTAGCGGAAGCGCATGCCCAGCAGCGGACTGGCTTTCTTGACCTCGGGTTCTGAGCCGTCCGCAAGCTGCAGCAGGCCCAGCGGCAGCAACTGTTTTTCAATCAGGGCCTGCACGTTGTCGGCAGTGACCAACCGGCCGGACTTGTTGCCGGCATAATCCGCGATCTGGCCGAGGCTGCGGGTACCGTCCACTCCTTCCAGCACTGCATACAGCAGAGGCGTGAGCTGGAGGGTTTGCCCGTCCGCGCGCCGGACCAGCGCGGGCGGTTCGCGGTAGCCGGACCCCAGCGCCAAACCGAGGAGTTGCACGCCGTCGGCCAGCGCCGGGACTTCAATGGACGGGGGCGCCGCCGACCGGTCTCCGGGAAGCGGGCCACCCAAGGCAGGTGGCCCGCTCGGATTCATGCTCATTCAGGGATTATTGTTCTAGGTCGGACTGCTGGCCGGCATTGGCCTCGGCGGCACCGTCGATCTGCTGGGTGATGATGGCGTCCTGCTGCGCCACCGCGGTCGCTTGGCTGTCGATCGAACCGATATTTGCGGCAACCGCTGCGTCAATCGGCGCGGCAACGTTGGCGTTGGCCGCCACAGCGCCATTGATGGGCGCGGCAATATCGGCGTCCGCGTCCAAGTTGACGTTGACATTGAGCAGGTTCCCGTCCAGCATCGACCCGAGGTTATCCGTGGCCTGTCCGGCGTCGGGCAGCGTGCCGTCCGGCAGCAGCGCCGGGCCAGTGCTTGCCGCACCGCTGACGCCCTCCTGCGGCAGCCCGGAAGCACCGGCGGCGGCGTCCGTCCCGGCTCCGGGGCCAGCAGTTGTCTCGGTACCGTCTACGGTGTCGTTGCTCTGGTCGATGTTGCTGTCCTGCGCGGACTCAGCCGTTGCATCGGCCGCAATGCCCTGGTCGATGATGACTCCCTGATCGGACAGGGCCTGCGCGGTGGAGCCGTCCGAGAGGACGTTGGCCGAGGCTGCGGCATCGATGGGGGCCGCGACATTGGCGTTCGCCGCGACGGCTAGGTCGATAGGCGCGGCCGCATCGATGGCGAGGTCGAGATCAGCATTCAGGTCGAGAATGGACGCGACCTCCTTATCCGGTAGCGCGGTCCCTGACTGGGCTTCAAGTTCTTCCGGCGACAGCGGTGTGGGTCCGTTTTCGTTGCTCATCTAAATCTCCGTCTCCGGCGCTTGGCGCCATCTGTTCCAACAGGTGGTCGAAAGATGTCGATTCTTGTCAACGGCCCGGCGGCACCGGGCCCTCGTCGTCAGCCTTTCCTCTGCACTCGATGAAAAGCATACTGATGAATCATTCCATCGGGAAGCCATTCAGAAGTTATTGCTTCGCAACATCGCAATCCCCTGGCGTGGCCAATTCCGCAGTTAGCGTGAAACAGACGTTGATACACGACAGGCTTGGAGAGACGATGCGCAAGGTGGCCACTCTGACAGCTGCTGTCGCCCTGGTGCTGCCGCTGGCTGGTTGCGGCAACGGTCTAAAGCCGGAGGCTTCCGCACCGGAGACTCCGGCAGGAGCCGCCCGTGAAGCTGCGACGGAGTCCGGGGCGTTGCCAGCATCTACAACTGCCGTCCCGGCTTCCAGCCCCCCGCTGGAGACCCTGGTCGACGACTTGGGCTTCGTCAGCCTCAAGGACATCCCCGCGTTCTATCTGGCGGCGGTCGAGAGCTTTCCCCACGCCCTTCCCGCAGGTACGGACTGGCCTGCAACTATTCCCAAGGGCTACAACGACCCTCACGGACGTTACGAAGCCGGCTCGCTGGGCGAGAGCATAGCGTCCACGTACTGGCGCTGCGCTTGGGAAGGCGAGTTCCTTGACGCCCACGAAAGTAGTGACCAGGGCCGGCAGGCAGCCGCCCTGGCAATGCTCGATATCTGGGTTTCCGATCCCTACTTCGCGGAATACTTCGAAGACCCGGAACAGATCTGGAAAAGCCAGGTGCTCGATCCAGCCAAAAACGGCGATACCCTGCGGATGAAGCGCGAACACTGGAACTGCCCGACGCCGGACTGAGTACCGACGACTAGCCGTGTTCAACCGCCATGTTGGCGAAGCGGGAGTAGTGGCCCTGGAAGCCGACCACGATGGTTTTGGTCGGGCCGTTACGGTGCTTGGCCACGATGACGTCAGCTTCGCCCGCGCGCGGGGATTCCTTGTCGTAGATGTCCTCGCGGTGGAGCAGGATGACCATGTCCGCATCCTGCTCGATCGAGCCGGATTCACGCAGGTCCGAGACCATCGGCTTCTTGTCGGTACGCTGCTCGGAACCGCGGTTCAGCTGCGAGAGAGCGATGACCGGGACTTCGAGTTCCTTGGCCAGCAGCTTGAGCGCACGGGAGAACTCCGAGACTTCCTGCTGGCGGGATTCAACGCGCTTGCCGGAGGACATCAGCTGGAGGTAGTCCAGCACCACCAGCTTCAGGTCGTGCCGCTGCTTGAGCCGCCGGCACTTGGCGCGGATCTCCATCAGCGACATGTTCGGGCTGTCGTCGATAAACAGCGGGGCGTCATTCATCCGGCCCATGGTGGTGGCGATCTTGCCCCACTGCTCGTCCTTGATGGTTCCCTTGCGGAGGTCCTGCAGTCCGATGGTGGCCTCTGCGGAGAGCAGGCGCATGGCGATCTCGTTCCGGCCCATTTCCAGGGAGAAGAAGACAGTGGTCATGTTGTTCTTGATTGCTGCCGAGCGCGCAAAATCCAGTGCGAAGGTGGATTTGCCCACTGCCGGCCGGGCCGCGATGACAATCATCTGGCCACCGTGCAGACCCTGGGTGAGTTCGTCGAGTTCATAGAAGCCGGTGGGCACACCGGTCATGCCTTCGCCGCGGTGGCCGGCGGATTCGATCTCATCCACGGTGCCTTCGATGATGTCCTTCAAGGGGACATAGTCTTCGGCGGTGCGACGCTCGGCGACGGCGTAGATCTCGGCCTGGGCCTGATTGACGATGGCATCGACTTCGCCATCCTGGGAATACCCCAGTTGGACAATTTTGGTGCCGGCGTCGACCAAGCGGCGGAGCACTGCGCGTTCGCGGACGATCTCCGCATAGAAGCCCGCATTGGCGGCTGTGGGCACGGACTGGATCAGCGTGTGCAGGTAGGCGGGACCGCCGATGCGGGAAATTTCGCCCCGCTTGGTCAGCAGGTCGGAGACGGTGACCGCGTCCGCCGGTTCGCCACGGCCGTAGAGGTCGATGATGGCTTCGTAGATGCTCTCGTGGGCAGGGCGGTAGAAGTCCACGCCGCGGAGCACTTCAACGCAGTCGGCAATGGCGTCCTTGGACAGCATCATGCCGCCCAGCACTGACTGCTCGGCCACCAGGTCCTGCGGCGGAGTGCGTCCGAATTCGGAATCCCGACCTGTTGCCGAATCCGCGTGCGCTAACGACACCGCTGCCTGCTTTCTTTGTTCCTCGAACGGGTACCGCACCCCTTCTGGTCCAGAACTATCAGGCGGTTCGGACAGTTGCTCGAACCGCCCGAAGGGCGCGCAGGACTACAGCCCGGACGCGGACTATCAGTGGGATACTCCGCAACGGTAGCCCCCTTCCCGGCTTCCACCAAGCGACTTATCCACTGGCCCTGTGGATAAAATGTGGATTCACAGGCGTGTCTTGTGCACAGGCTGTGCGTAGAGCTGTGGATATTAAACTTAACTCGCGGGTAACATGCCTCTGACCTGCGTAAACGTTCTTCAGGGTCTGTGGATGAAAAGTATTTTCCTGTGAATTATGCCCAGTTTTTGGCGGTTGACAGATCGGAAATTGCAGCGTAGGCAAAAGTTATCCACTGGTTATCCACAGTGTGAATTACATCGGTGTCATCCCCATCAACCGACAAAGCGGGAAGGCGCAACCCCGGGCGCGACGTAGGATTCAAGTATGGAATTTGTGGTGCCGCTGCTGATCGTCGTACTGGTCATCGCGATCGGACTGGTCATCGTGCGTCTTGCGGCGCGGAACAAAACCAGCCGCGCCGGACAAGTACGCAGGTCGCCGGAGCAACCGGCACCGGCAACATCCAAGGAAGCTGCCGCCGAGGCCAGCGCCCGGCTGAACCAGCAGCAACACACAGCAATCTATGCACTGATCGCGCAAGGACAGGCCCTCTCCGCCATCCGGGAGTATCGCAATGCCACCGGAGCGGGACTCCGGGAGGCAACCGGGGCTGTCGCCCACATGTCGGCACACCCGCAGCCCTACAAGGCCTCCCCAGAGGATCTCCCTAAACTCCGGCCTGCAGATGAGGTGCCAAGGGAGACAGCACCGGAACAGCGACAAGAGGAGTCGGAGACCCGACAGACTCCCCCCGTATCGGCCCAGGCGGAGGATGCCCCGTCGCAAGAGCCGTCTCCGGCCGCACGGACCACGCCGACGGGATACCGCTACCGGGCCATTGTGTCCAAAGGCGACACCATCCGGGAAATCGCCAGCACGCGCCTGAACGACGACGTCTATGACCGAATCCGCACCGCGGCTCTCGGCGGCGACCGGGAAGATGCTGTTCGCTTGCTTCTGGACCATTCCGAAGCCACCGAGGCGGACGCGCGCGAGTTTGTGGATCTGATCGGACCCGAAGACGAGTCCTAGCGGCAGAGCCGGGCGGCGCGTCAGAGCCGGGCGGCGCGTCAGGGCCGGGCGACGCGCCCGTCCGGCGCTGGCAACCCCTCCGGCCTTCTGCGAGACTTCATCCCATGGCCGAGAATAAGACCGCGCCCACGGACGTTTCCGTCGAGGCATTCCTGGCGTCCGTGGAACACCCAGTCCGCCGTCAGGACGCAGAGACGGTCTTGGAGCTGATGCGGGACATCACCGGGCAGGACCCCGTCATGTGGGGGCCGTCGATCATCGGATTCGGCAGCTACCACTACAAGTACGCGAGCGGACGCGAAGGTGACGCTGCCGCCGTCGGCTTCTCCCCCAGGAAGGGCAATCTGGCCCTGTACGGACTGACCTACGCGCCGGAGTCCGCACCGCTGCTGGCACGCTTGGGCAAGCACAAGACCAGTGTCGCCTGCCTTTACGTTAACAAGCTGGCAGACATCGACCTCGACGTGTTCAAGGAACTGATTGAGCTCGGCTACCGGACCATCACGGCGGCGGACCCGGAATCCTTCCAGAGCTGACCTGACGCACGGTGGTTTGCTGTTGGCGGCCGCCGGTCTTCGCCGGCCAACTGTTCGCCGGTGCCGGCAGGCTCAGAGGTCGACGGTTCCGGTGATCAGCGTTTGCACGTCCCCGCCGATCCAGATCTCGTCACCGTCGGCATCGACATACAACCGGGCGTCGCGCCCCAACGCCGTTCCCTGCCGGACGGTGTAACTTACCGGCGCTTCGTTTTCGCCGATCAGCCACTGGGCCAGGGCGGCGTTCAGACTGCCGGTCGCCGGGTCTTCGGCCGGCAACTCCTCGAAGCCCATCAGTCCGCGGACCTCGAAGTCGGGCCCGGTGCCCCCGGTGTGGGCCCCGACCAGGCCGACGCCGAACGGGGACAGCGCCGGATAGTCGGGCACCACGTCCAGAACCGCCTGGGCGTCCCGCAACTGCAGCGCCTGCCACTGCGGACCGTTGTCGGCCCACTGGTGGCGCAGCACGTCGCCGCGGGCCAGCCCCAGCGCCGCACAGATCTTGGCGACGTTCTCCTCCGGCAGCGGGCCGGTGCGCCGCCGCGGCGGGGCTGCGAAGGCCAGCCGTCCGCCGTCGTTCTTCACCTTCACCAGGCCGGCGGCGCATTCCTGAATGATCACACCGTCAGCTTGGGGCTGCCCGCCGGCGGCGAGCCAGACCGCGGCGGTGCCCAGCGTGGGATGTCCGGCAAAAGGGAGCTCGCCGCTGGGTGTGAAGATCCTGACGCGGTAGTCGGCTTCCGGGCTGTCGGGCGGCAACAGGAAAGTGGTCTCGGACAGGTTGGTCCAGTTGGCGAAGCGCTGCATCTGCTCGCCGTCCAGCGTCTCGGCTCCCGAGACCACGGCCAGCGGGTTGCCGGTGCAGGGTCCGGTCGCGAAGACGTCTACTTGGCTGAACTGGTGTGTGCTCATGGGTTACAGCGTAGCGGGCGTTTAACACAGCAGGCCGGGCCCTCGACGGACCCGGCCTGCTGTGTCAGTGAGGCTGTTAGCCAGCAACGACCTTCAGGTCGATGACTGCGGAGACCTCTTCGTGCAGACGCACGGTTGCCTGGTAGTCGCCCACCGACTTGATGTGCTCGGTCAGCTCGACCTTGCGCTTGTCGATGGCGCCGAGGCCGGCGGCCTCGACAGCGGAAGCAACGTCGGACTGCTTGACCGTGCCGAACAGACGGCCGGACTCGCCCGCCTTGACGGTCAGCGTGACCGGCTTGCCGGACAGCTTGGCTGCGAGCTGCTGTGCGTCTTCCAGGGAAGCGATCTCGCGAGCGGCACGCGCGGCCTTGATGGACTGCACCTGCTTCTCGCCGCCCTTGGTCCAGGTCAGGGCGAAGCCGCGGGGCAGAAGGTAGTTACGGGCGTAACCGTTCTTTACCTCGACGACGTCGCCAGCAGTGCCGAGACCGGTCACTTCGTGGGTCAGAATGAGCTTTGCCATGTCAGTACTCTCTCCTCTTCGCTTCGCTTAGCCGCGGCCAGCGCCGGAGTAGGGCAGCAGCGCAACTTCGCGGGCATTCTTGATAGCCAGTGCGATCTTGCGCTGCTCCTGCACGGTGACGCCAGTCACGCGGCGGGCGCGGATCTTTCCGCGGTCAGAGATGAACTTGCGCAGCAAAGCTACGTCCTTGTAGTCGATGACGGTGACGTCAGCGGCCTTCAAGGGGTTGGACTTTGGTTTGGGCTTACGAATTTCAGCCTTAGCCATCGTGGAGCTCCTTTATCTTGTGGAGCCCGTGGATCTTTTCCACGGGATGGGGTTTGTTGTTAGAAGGGAGGTTCGTTGGAATCCGGACCGTTGCCCCAGCCGCCGGAGTTGCCGCCGGCCGGTGCTCCCCACGGATCATCCTGGGGTGCGGGCTGCTGGCCGGACTGCTGTCCGCCCCAACCGCCCTGGTTCTGGTTTCCGCCGAAGCCACCGCCGCCAAAGCCGCCTTGGCCGCCGCCGAAACCGCCCTGCCCGCCGCCGGAGCGCTGGGTACGGGTGACCTTGGCAGAGGCGTAGCGCAGCGAGGGGCCGATCTCGTCGACCTCAAGCTCCATGACGGTACGCTTTTCGCCTTCTTTGGTTTCGTACGAACGGGACTTCAGCCGGCCCTGAACGATCACGCGCATGCCCTTGGTCAGGGTTTCGGCGACGTTTTCGGCAGCTTCGCGCCATACCGACGCGCGGAGGAACAGGGTTTCCCCGTCCTTCCACTCGTTGGACTGGCGGTCGAAGGTCCGCGGTGTGGATGCAACGGTGAAGTTCGCTACCGCGGACCCGGACGGAGTGAACCGCAGCTCGGGATCGTTGGTGAGATTACCGACGAGCGTGATAACGGTTTCGCCTGCCATGTTGCCTCCTGATGTCCTGGTCCCGCTTGCCAGATGGTGCGCGGGATTGTCTTCGTCAATGCCGGTCCCGGAAAGGACGCGGCGATCACAGCTGATTACTCAGCGGAGATCTTCTGCTCCTCCGGGCGGATGATCTTGGTGCGCAGGATGGTCTCGTTCAGACCAAGCTGGCGGTCAAGCTCAGCAGCAGTAGCGGGAGTGGCGGTGAAGTTGACCACCGCGTAGATGCCTTCGGACTTCTTCTTGATGTCGTAGGCGAGCCGGCGGCGTCCCCAGATGTCCACCTTGTCGATGGTTCCGCCGTCGTTGCGGACGACATTGAGGAACTTGTCGAGCGAGGACTCTACGGTACGCTCTTCGACCTCGGGGTCGATGATTACCATCAGTTCATAAGCACGCATTGTGAACCCACCTCCTTCGGGCTAAGCGGTCACGGTCTTTCCGTAACAGGAGGTTCTGTTGCGTTGCCTGCCTGCCACCGAACAGGGATATTGCATGTGTTTTGGCTATTGTCACAAGGAATACCGGCTGGTGCTGACAGCACAGACTTGTCAATGCTACCGGACACCGGTCCGGGCGCGTAAATCCGCCGGACCGACCTGTCCTCCACAGCGCGTCACGGTTTCGGCGCACCGCGCCGCGCGGGCCAAGGGCGCAGGCCTGGCCCCAGGGACGGACTGCGTCAGTAGTCCAGCCCCTGGCTCGGCACCACCAGGCCGGTCTCGTAGGCGTAGACGACGGCCTGCACCCGGTCGCGCAGGTGCAGCTTGGCGAGGATCCGCCGCACGTGCGTCTTTACGGTCGCTTCCGAGAGGAAGAACCGGTGCGCGATTTCCGCGTTGGACAGGCCCTCCGCGATCGTCTGCAGCACTTCCAGTTCCCGCGGCGTCAGGTCGTCCAGCAAGGGGTCGCGCTGCGGCGGGGCCGCCGGGCTGCCCACCGGCGACAAACCGCGCACATACGTCTCCAGCAGCCGCGCCGTCACCCGCGGCGCCACCACGGCGTCGCCGGAGGAGACCAGGCGCACCGCCTGGACCAGTTCTGCGGGCGCCACGTCTTTCAGCAGAAAGGCGCTGGCTCCGGCCTGCAGCCCGGCGAACGCATACTCGTCCAGATCGAACGTGGTCAGAATGATCACCCGCGCCGGCAGCCCGGCGGTGACAATCTGCCGGGTGGCCTCGATCCCGTCCAGCACCGGCATCCGCACGTCCATCAGCACCACGTCCGGCGCCAGTTGCCGGGTCAGCTCCAGCGCCTCGGCGCCGTCGGACGCCTCCCCCACCACAACGACGTCGTCCTCGCCCTCGAGGATGAGCTTGAAGCCCATCCGCAGCAGCGGCTGGTCGTCCACCAGCAGGACTTTCACTGGCCCGGCCGGGCTGCTTTCGGTGCTCTCAGACACTCTTCTCTTCCTCTCCGGGCCAATACAGGGTTGCCTCCACCATCCAACCACCGCCGGATCGCGGACCGCTGGCAACGCGGCCGCCGTAGATGGCGGCGCGTTCGCGCATCCCGACGAGGCCTTGGCCGGCACCCAGCGAGTCGGACTCGCCGGCCTCCCGGCCGTCGTCGGCCACCGTGATGTGCACGGCGTCGCCGTCGCGGATCAACGCCACGTCAACCCTGGACACGCCCTTGGCGTAGCGCAGCACGTTGGTCAGCGACTCCTGCACAATCCGGAACACAGTGAGCCGGAAATTCTGGTCGTCCGGCAGCGCCGGCCCGGACATGACCGTGCGCAGCGGCAGGCCGGCTGCCCGGAAGCCGTCCAGCAGCCCGGTCATCTGATCGCCCGACGGCGCCGGTGCCAACGGGGCCACGTCCGCACCGTTCTCGGTGCGCAGCACTCCCAGCACCCGGCGCATGTCCGCCAGCGCCGTTCTGCCCGTTGCAGAGAGTTGGTCCAGCACCTGCCCGGCGCGTTCCGGATCCTTGCGGACCACGACGGCGGCGCCATCAGAAAGCGCGATCATCACCGATAGCGAGTGGGCCACCACATCATGCATCTCCCGGGCAATGCGGGTGCGTTCGTTCGCCGACGCCAGCTTGGTGTTGTCCGCCGCCCAGCTCTGCAGTTCGGCATCATGAAGCCGGTCCCGGCGTACGGTGACGCCAATTCCCGCGGCGATGATATTTGCCAGGATCAGCACCAGCCCGGTAATCAGGCCCACAAAGGCCGGGACTTCCCCGGTGGCGATTTGCTTGGCGATCTCCGGCGGCATCCGGACCGCCATGACCACCATCATCGGCACGACGGCGAGCACCGCCGCCGCGATGGCGCGCACCGCGGGCTGGGTGGTTGCCACCGTGTAGACGGCGAACCACATGGCGAAGGAGCCGCTGCCGGTGCTGGTCATCAGCACAATCAGCATGTCCACCACGGCAATGGCCGCCAGCACCAGCAGCGGGTACCGGCGGCGCCACACCAGCGCCGCGCCTCCGGCCAACAGGAGCAGCAGCGGCGACCACTCGCCGTCGGCCGCGGTCATCACCGCGTTCGGCAGTCCGAACAGCACGTTGATGCCGATCAGCACCCAGTCCATCGCCACCGGGTGGGTATGGAAATAGCGCCGGATGGGACCCCGGCGCTTGGAAGAAATTTCGGTGAAGGAGACGGCGGCCGTTCGTTCCGCCGCCTCCTTCACCGAAGGCTTGTCAGTCATCCGTTGAGCCTAGCCGGGCGCTTAGACGTCCCGAGCCTTGGTGGTCACCGCCGCGCCGGCCAGCAGCACTGCGGCCCAGGCCGCCATGACCAGCCCGCCCTGCCACTGGGTCAGGTCGCCGTCGGCGGTTTCCAGCATCACCATTTGCCGTCCGGCGTTGGAGGGCAGGAAGGGCATGACGCCGTCCTGCACCCAATCGAAGGGGATGATCTGGGCGACGATCGGCAGCACCAGCAGCAGCACCACCAGGGTGACGATCCCGCCGGCGCTGTTGCGCAGCAGGGATCCGAGCGCCAGGCCCATCAGCGCCACGATGGCCAGGTACACGCCGGAGAGCAGCATGGACTGCACCAGGTGGTCCACGTCCAGCCCGAATTCCCGGCCGTAGTTGGCCAGGATCGGCTGCAGCAGGAAGTAGGTGATGAAGCTGGAAACAATGCCGACGACGGCGGCCACCACCGCGACGACCAGGGCCTTGGCGAACAGCGGCGACAGCCGCGACGGCACCGCCGTCATGGTGGACCGGATCATGCCGGTGGAGTATTCGGAGGCGATCAGCAGCACGCCGAGCGAGCCGATGATCAGCTGGCCGAAGTCAAGGCCGCCGCTGGTCATCAGGTACAGGATGGACACGTCCATGCCCGCCGCGGCAGGGTCCTGGCCGGCGGATTCCATCTGCTCCATGCCGGTGGCAATGCCCCAGCCGCCGAGCAGGCCGATGCCGACCATCACCAGGACGGTGGTTGCCAGCAGCACCCAGGTGGAACGGAGCGTGGTGAACTTGATCCACTCGCTTCGCAGCGTGCGGGGGAAGCTCACGCCGTGGCCGGTGACGCGCCCGGCTTGGGGAGTCAGGGTTGCAGCGCTCATGGTCAGTTTCCTTCCTGGCTGGCGCCGGCGGCGACAGCAGCGTGCCGTCCGGACTCTGCGGTGCCGGCATGGTCATGTACATCGGCCACCGGGCCGGAATGGTATTCGACTTCGTCCTTGGTCAGGTCCATGTAGGCCTCTTCCAAGGACGCTTGCAGCGGGGTGAGTTCGTAAACAAGCACCTGCTGGGCGAGAGCGGTTTCGGCAATGGCCCGCGCCGCCACGCCGCTGATTTCCAGCAGTTCCGGTTCGCGCGCTTCGACGCTGACGCCCTCGCCGGCCAGCGCCCGGGTGAGGACGTCCGGGCGGTCGGTGCGCACCCGTACCCGCTGGGCGCGGTTGTTCAGGATGTCTTGGATGGGCGCATCGGCGATGATCCGGCCGCGGCCGATCACGATCAGATGGTCCGCCGTCAGTGACATTTCGCTCATCAGGTGGGAGGACAGGAACACCGTCCGGCCCTCGGCCGCGAGCGCCCTAACCAGGTTGCGCACCCAGAGCACGCCTTCCGGGTCCAGTCCGTTCACCGGCTCGTCCAAGATGATGGTCTGCGGGTCACCGAGCAGTGCGGCCGCAATGCCCAGCCGCTGCCCCATGCCCAGCGAGAATCCGCCGACGCGCTTCTTGGCCACGGCGCCGAGGCCGGTCAGCTCGATGACATCGTGCACCCGCTTGGTGGGGATGCTGTGGGTGGCGGCCATCGCCCGGAGGTGGTTGTACGCAGTCCGCGAGGTGTGCACCGCCTTGGCGTCCAGCAGGGCACCGACTTCGCGCAGCGGTGCGCGGTGCTTGGCGTAGTGCTTGCCGTTGACCAGCACGTCGCCGGAGGTGGGACGGTCCAGCCCCATGATCATCCGCATGGTGGTCGACTTGCCTGCGCCGTTCGGGCCCAGGAAGCCGGTGACCCGGCCGGGCTGCACAGTGAAGGAGACGCCCTGCACTGCCGGTTTGTTTCCGTAGACCTTGACCAGGCCCTGTGCCTCGATCATCTGAACCGTCCTTCGTGTATGGGATGGCGCCCTGGCTTTCGGGGCCACTAGTTACGTTACGGATTGCCGGCCGCCGGCACAGCGCACCCAAGGATGATCTTGGCGGGCGGCTGGATCATCCCTGCGGATGACGCTACGGGTTTCGCTTGCGCCCGCTCTACTGGGGGATGCCCTGAAGTGCCCCGGAGCGCTGAACCGTGCATGGAAGAATCGCAGCATGACTGCGGAGGAGCGGAGACAGGCCGAGCTCAGCCTGAAAATCTTGGACGGCCTCGTGAAGGCGATGGACCGGCGCGACGAGATTTTCCACGTGGTTGAAGCTTCAGAGGATATGGACGAGCCAATACGTCGCCTCACGGAGTTGCTGGAGGTGGACGAAGTGGTGTGTCGTGCAGTCCTCGACCTGCAGGTCAGAAGGTTCACCCGCGGCCAACGCCGGACCCTCGCTGCTCAGGCGGACAACATCCGGTCTCGCCTGTCCGGCGGCAGGCCTGTTACGGATACCTGCTGAGCAGGACTTCTACGTTTCCCGTCAGCCGCAGTCGCCGCCGCCACCGCCACCGGAATCTCCTCCGTAGGCAGTGGCTCCAAAGGCTCCCGCGCTCGCCGCATCCGTATTCACGGGACGCCGGCCGCTCTTTACTGATCGGCGGTCGGCGCGAGCGCCCAGAACCACCCAGGCGATACACGCTGCGCAAAGGATGGCAAAAATGATGGCGAATTCCATGCCTGTCTCCTGTCGTTGAGCTCAGGCTAGGGGCGGACGGAGCTGCGGGCAACCATTTCTCGGAGTGGAGCTTCCCCTGGCGGACGTGCCGATCGTGCAGAAGCCCGCCATCGGGTTACGGCCGGAGCAGTGCTGGGTTCCGCAAAGAGCCGGATACTAGGCCCAAAGGTCGCTTGGCCGCTCGAACTGACGGGCCACCGCGGAGCGTACGTTGCGCAGATGGGTTCGCATTGCCTCGGCCGCGCCTGCGCCATCGGCAGCGGCCACGGCCGTGTAAATGGCCTCGTGTTCAATCAGTTCCTGGTCCGCGGCCAAGTGGGCGTGAAGGCCGGGCAGCACGCGGTAGGCGCGGGAGGTCTCATCGAGGCATCGGGCCAAAAACTCGTCGAGCCTGCGGTTCCGCGCACCCCGTGCCAGGGCGCGGTGGAACGAGTAGGCGTGCTCCATGCTCGCGAGCGGCTCGGCCACGGCCTTCTCACGCTGCTTGTCCAAAAGTTCCCGCAGCGTAGTCAGCAGGTCGTGGTCCGCGTAGGCGGCGGCGCTCGCGCACGCATGCGGCTCAAGGAGCATGCGGAGGTCGAGGACCTCGGCGACGTCGTGCGAGCTCATCGTCACGACCAGGTAGCCCTTCTTAGGGAGCACGGTCAGGAGGCCTTCGGTGGTGAGAAGACGCAGTGCCTCCCGCACCGGAGTTTTCGAGACGCCAAACTCCTCGGCCAGCCTGGGCTCAACTACGAGGGACCCCGGCGCCAAGTCGCCGGCGAGAATCTGACTGCGCAACGCGCCGGCCACCCTATCGGTCATCGAGTCAGCCACAGTTCCTCCCTTCACCAGCTTGTGAATCGTATCACAAGATGCTAGAAATATATTTCACGTATTCCTGTCGCTCCATCTTCCGCCCTCCAGGAGGAACCTTGGCCAACGCCGCCGTTGCCACCAGTCCTACCGGGCTCACCCCGGGCGCCCGTCGCGCGCTCTTCGCGGCGACCCTCGGGACGCTGATTGAGTGGTACGACTACGCGCTGTACGGCGCAGCAGCAGGCCTTGTCATTGGTCCCCTCTTCTTTGCCGGAACCGGGTCCGAGGCATCGCTCGCGGCGTTCGCAACCTTTGCTGTCGGCTTCGTGGCCCGGCCGTTGGGCGGGGTGCTGATTGGGCATTTGGGTGACCGGCACGGCCGCCGGCCCGCGATGCTGCTGACGATTCTGCTCATGGGTGCCGCGACGGTGGGCATCGGTCTCCTGCCGACCGCGGCCGCGATCGGGGCTGCTGCCCCGCTCCTGCTGATCATGTTCCGCCTCCTTCAGGGACTCGGCGCGGGTGCCGAGCTCGCGGGAGCCATGACACTCGTCGCGGAGTTTGCCCCCGCCAAGCGGCGCGGCTTCTTCACCGCCGTGGTGCTGGCGACGCCACCCGCGGGCATTGCCCTGGCCACCGTGGCCTTCCTCTGGGCGTCCTCCGCCGGCGACGCCGCGCTGCTCGAGTGGGCCTGGCGCATCCCGTTCCTTGCCTCCGCCGTCTTGTTCTTCGTGGCGCTGTTCATCCGCGCCAAACTCGAGGAGACCCCGGAATACCGCCAGGCGAGTGAGCACGCCGACGAGGCGCGCAAGCGCAAGCTGCCTGTGATGGAGCTCCTGCGCAAGGACCCCGTTGCCGTCCTGATAGGCTTCTTCTCCATCACCGGTCACAATGCCCTGAACTACATCATGGCGGTGTTCGCGATCGGCTTGATGGCGTCCCCCGCCGTGGGGATGAGCCGTCCCGACGCGCTGCTCGCCGTCACGGTCGGATCCCTCGCGGGCGTCGTGGCAACGCCGGCGGGCGGCTGGCTTGCCGACCGCTTTGGAGCCGGCCGCGTTCTCGCGATCGGTTCTGCCGCCGGCGCGCTGTTCGCGTTCCCGCTGTTCGCCGCCCTGACCAGCGGCTCGGTCGCGGTGGCGACGGCAACGATTGCCGTGGGATACGGCGTCGTGATTGCGATGACGAGCGGCGCCCAAGGCGCTTTCCTGACCAATCTGTTCCCGCCGGAACGACGCTTCTCCGGCGTCGGGCTGGCACGCGAACTCAACGGCGCGATCGTGGCAGGCCTGAGCCCGCTCATCGCGGGCGCGCTGATCGCGGCGGCACAGGGCAGCACGTGGTCGGCGGCGCTGTTCCTTGCCGCATGCTGCGCATCTTCTGTGATCGCGGTGCTCTTGGCCCGCGGCCGCGGCACCACCGCCGCCTGATTCCACACCTTGGAGGTACCCTCATGAAGCGCAGCTTCCCCCGCGTGAGCGAACTTCGCCCGCTGCTGAAGTTCGAACTCCCGAGTCTGGACCGCCGGGCCGCACGGCTGGCTCACGCCGCAGATCTGTGGGACCTTCGCACGATCGCGAAGCGCCGCACGCCCACGCCCGCTTTCGACTACGTGGACGGCGCCGCCCAGCGGGAGCTCACGGCGAGACGGACACGGGAGGCGTTTGACGCCGTCGAGCTCCTCCCCCGCATTCTGCACGGGACCGAGAAGGTGGACCTTTCGACCCCGATCGCCGGCGGCACTTCCTCGCTGCCGTTCGGAATAGCTCCGACCGGGTTCACACGGTTCATGCACGCGGAAGGCGAGGACGCGGGAGCGACCGCTGCCGCCGCGGCGGGCATCCCGTTCTCCCTGTCCACCATGGGCACGCGCTCGATCGAGCAGGTAGCCGCAGCCGCCCCTGGGGGCCGGCGCTGGTTCCAGCTGTATCTGTGGAAGGACCGGCAGAAGTCGCTCGACCTGCTGCGCCGCGCGGAAGCTTCGGGCTTCGACACGCTGCTCGTAACCGTAGACACACCGGTCGCGGGTCAGCGGCTGAGGGACGTGCGCAACGGCATGACCATTCCGCCCAGGCTGACCCTCAAAACCGTGCTCGATGCCTCCTACCGTCCCGAGTGGTGGTTCAACTTCCTCACCACCGACCCCCTGACGTTCGCGTCGCTGTCCGGGGCCAGCCACGACCTGCCGACGCTCATCAACTCAATGTTCGATCCGTCGCTCTCGATGGCGGACCTCGAGTGGATCCGGTCGGTGTGGGCCGGGAAGCTGTTCGTCAAGGGCGTGCTGACGGCCCAGGACACACGCCGTGCGCTCGACGCCGGAGCAGACGGCCTCATCGTCTCGAACCACGGCGGGCGGCAGCTTGACCGCGCGCCGGTCTCGCTCCGCGCCCTGGCCGAGGTGCGGGCCGAAGCCGGGAGCAGGGTGGAGATCATCCTCGATTCGGGGATCATGTCCGGTACGGACATCGTCGCGGCGCTGTGCGCCGGAGCGGACTTCACCCTTATTGGGCGCGCCTACCTTTACGGGCTCATGGCCGGCGGGCGCGAAGGCGTTGACCGGGTGATCGAGCTGCTGGCGAAGGAGATCGAGGTGACGATGCAGCTTGTTGGTGCATCGACCATCGAGGACCTGGGGCCGCACTTGCTGCGCACATGGCCAGAGCCAGAGCCGGTGTCGTAGATAGCCTCCGCGTTGGCGGCGGCTGGCTCGTGAGCTAGGCAGCGCCTACTTCTTCCAAGGTGACGATGAGGTCTGCGGCATTGCGGGTGGCGCTGATCAGTTGGGCATTCCTTTCATCGACAGTTCTGACCCAGGCTTCCGCTTCCGACTGGCTCTTGCCGAAGTCAACGTGTCGCTGGATGAGGCGCCGGATCCGCATGCTGTCGTCTTGTTCGCAGTACCAGATTTCGTTGCACTGGCCGCGCACTTTGCGCCATTCCGGGCTGTCGAGGAGCAGGTAGTTCCCTTCGGTCAGGATGGTGGCGGCGGAAGGGAAGACGGGGATGACGCCGGCGATGGGCTGTTCGAGGGTCCGTTCAAATCCCGGGGCGTAGACGACGGCATCCCGCTCCGCGCGCAGCCGTTGCAGCAGCGCGGCGTAACCGTGCACATCGAAGGTCTCCGGTGCACCCTTTCGGTCAAGGATGCCAAGGCGGGCCAGCTCCTGGTCCGAGAGGTGGAAACCGTCCATCGGGACGTGGACGAACGCCTGGCTTTCGGGTTCCCGGGTGTCCTTGTTCAGTTCCTTGATGAGGCTTTCCACCAGGGTGGTCTTGCCGGCGCCTGGCGCGCCGACCACGCCGATGACAACGGGCGCTTCCGTGGAGGCTTTCCAATGCCTGACGCGTGCGAGCAGTTCTTCCAGGTTCACCGGGCCGCCCGGAGGGGGCCGTTGTAGCTCATGGCGGCCGTACAAGGAAGAACCGGGCCCTGCTCGGGTAACGGCCCGGCGACGTCACGCAGTATGAGTGAACCCTTCTCGCCGGGCATAACGGTCAGGGCTTGCATCATCTCTCCTCCAGCAGAAGGCGTTACCGGGCCAGTCTGACGCACTGGATACGTTGGGGCAACGGATTGGCATCCGCGAAGCGATAGCCCGAACTTCTTGCGCACCGGGGTCGGCACCGGTTAGCGTGACGCGGAACACCAAGCGCGCTGACCATAGGCCGGGCTTGAGGAGGTTCCATGGACCAGAACGAAGCTCCGATCCTTGACGCGCTTCAGAGTAGTCCAGGAATAACGCCGAAGCGGAAACCATGAACCTGCCTCCCGCACCCGACTCCTCCGGCGTACCCGACTTGCCCGAAAGCACCCCGAAGCACATGAAGGGCCTCGACCGGCCTGTCGGCGCTAAAAAACCCTCTGGCCGCGTGGCCGGCCCCCTTCGCTTCGGTGTCCGGTTCTTTCTGGCCGAACCCGGGACGGCGATGCTGATCCCGGTGGAGATGCTTTTTCTTGGTTTCCTGGCAGTGGCCGCGGTAGCCAATGCCTGGAGCGAGGCCGTGGTTCCCGCCCTGTTGGCCGTGGCCGCACTGGTTCCCTCCTCGGTGGAGCGGGTCATCGAGGCCCGGTTCCCCGCGTGGCTGCACGGCTGCTATCTGGGATTCCTGCTTGCCGGACCGTTCGCCGGCACCCGGTTGGGCCTCTATGCGTTCCGGCCCGATTGGGACAAGGCCATACACGTGTTCTCGGGGTTGCTCGTGGGGTGCGCCGCCACGTTCGCCCTCGGTATCGTCGGCCGCAGGAAACACCTTGACCTTCCGCCCTTTCTGGTTGTGGCCGGGGTGGTGACCGCTGGCGGTTTCGTCGCTGCCGCGTGGGAAATCGCCGAGTTCACCAGCGACCACCTCCTGGGCAGCCACGCACAAAACGCCAACCTGCAGGACACCATGACGGACATCATCTGCGGAGTGCTCGGAGCGATAACCGTGGCGGTCGCGGTGGGCATCCACCTCCGCGGCCACCCGGTTCCCCCGGTCAAATCGCTGCTTCGAAACCGCGACTTTGCCGCATCAATGCCGCCCCAGGAACGACCGTAACCCCTTCAGCGCGAATGCAGCATCCCAACCGCTTCCAGCGAAGTCACCTTTTGCGGGCTGTGAACAGCAGGTACTCCCATTCCATCCTGCCGTCACCGAGATCGTGCCGGCGGGCCAGGTCGGCAAGATCCTGATCGAGGGCCTGGACCCGGTCGGGATCCTCCGCAATGTTCCGGTACGTGTTGATGGTGGGGCCATAGCAGGCCTTGAAGAAGTCGCGGAATTCCTCAGCGGAGCCGAACCTGTCCACCGTCAGCTTTTCGCGTCGGGCCACGACGTCGGTGGCCCGGTCGTTGAACAAGTCCTGCACGTGCTCCTGATTGCCCCAGAGCGGCGGCGGCTGTGCACCAAAAGGCGGCGGAGGTGCGTACGGCTTCATCGTCGCAAACATATGCCCTACGAAGCCTTCGGGCGTCCAATTGGCCAAGGCGATCGTTCCTCCGGGCCGCAGCACCCGGACCAGTTCGTCGGCGCAGGCCTGGTGGTTGGGAGCGAACATGATCCCCACGCAGGAGATCGCGGCATCGAAGGAACCGTTCCCGAACGGGAGGTCCTCCGCGTCGGCCTCCTGCCAGTCCACGGAAACACCAGCACGTGCAGCCAACCTGCGCCCCTGCTCGAACAGTTCTGGCGTGAGGTCCGCCGCGGTGACCTGCGCCCCCGCCTGCGCCGCCGGAATGGCCGCGTTACCGGAGCCCGCCGCAATATCCACAACCCGGTCGCCCTCCTGTATGCCGCTTGCCTCGACCAGAGCGGTGCCCAGGCCGGGGATCACCTCCGTAGCGACGGCGGGGTAGTCGCCGAGTGCCCACATGGCCCGGTGCTTTGCTTTGATCCCCGAATTAACTGATGGATTGCTCATTGCCATTGCCTCCTGCTGTTGAGGCCCTTGTAAGTGGTTCTACAAGGATGGGTGTGAGCCCGCATTATTGCCAGTGGCAGTGGTCCGGGCGGCTACTGGAAGCGGCATCTATCTGGCGCCGCCCTTTAATTTCGGGGGTGCCACTGCTCCCGGGCGGCCGGGGCGGTGAGCAGCGAGGCGACCATCAGGACGGCGACGGCGAGCAGGGCGTTGCGGATGCCGACGTGCTCACCCAAAAAGCCGAGGAAGGGCGGGCCGGCCAAGAACGCCACGTAGCCCAGAGTCGAGACCACGGAGACGCGCTCGGCCGCCCGCCTCGGATCGTCCGCGGCGGCGGACATGCCCATCGGGAAGCCCAGGGCTGCACCAGCGCCCCAGAGCACGGCTCCGGCAAACGCCAGCGGCAGGTTCGGCGCAAACACGAAGACCAGCAGCCCGGCCAGCGCGGTGCCCAGGCTGATCCGCAGCACGGCAACCCGGCCCCAGCGGTCGATGAACCGGCCGCCGGCAAAGCGCAGCAGCGTCATGGCGGCCACGAAGACGCCGAACATCACGGCGCCCATGGCTTCGGTGGCGCCGAGCCCGACGACGGTGGCCTGCGCGATCCAGTCGTTGGCGGCACCCTCGGTCAGGGCGGCACCGAGGACGACGACGCCGATCAGCACCGTCCGCGGTTCGCGCCAGGCGGCGAACCGCCCGAGCCGGGCACCGCCGTCGTCCTCATGGCGCTTCAGGTGCGGCAGGAACGCCCGCGGCACCAGCCAGGTGGCGACGGCGACGATTGCCGCCAGCACCGCCAGGTGGGCGGACAGCGAGACGCCGAGCACGGAGAGCCCGGCGCCGACCATGGCGCCGGTGAACGCACCGAGGCTGAAGGCGGCGTGGAATTGCGGCATCACCGTGCGCAGCAATTTCCGCTCCACATCCGCGCCTTCGATGTTCTGCGCAACGTCCCACCACGCCACGCCGACGCCGTAGCAGAACAGGGCGGCCGCACTTGCCGGGACAGAGCCGGCGGCCAACGCCGCGGCGAGGCCAACCGCGCTCACGGCGGCGATCAGTCCACCGGCGCGGACCGTATTGGCGGTGCCGATCTTCGCCGCAACCGGTCCCGCCAACGGCAGCGAAATGACCGAGCCCAGGCCAAGCGCCAGGAGCAGGGCGCCGATTTGGCCGGCGCTGATGTCCAGCGATGCGGCGGCCGCGGGAATTCGGGCCGCCCAACTGGCGAAGACCAGGCCGTTCAACGCAAAGATGGCAAAGGTGGCATACATCGCCGCCCGTGCCCGGCGCGCCGGTCCGCTAGGCGGCAGGCCGACCGCTGCTTCGCTTCCCTCGCCCCTGGGCTCAGCGGTTCCGGACAACGCGTTCCTCGTCCCAGACCGGGGTGTCGCTTTCGTAGACCTTGCCGTCGGAGCCGAAGACCAGGAACCGGTCGAAGCTGCGCGCGAACCAGCGGTCGTGGGTCACGGCCAGCACCGTTCCTTCGAACGCATCGATGGCCCGTTCCAGCGCCTCCGCGGAGTGCAGGTCCAGGTTGTCGGTGGGCTCATCGAGCAGCAGCAGGGTGGCGCCGGAGAGCTCCAGCAGCAGGATCTGCAGCCGCGCCTGCTGGCCGCCGGAGAGCGAGTCGTACAGCTGCTCAGCCTGCCGGGCCAGTCCGTAGCGGTCCAGCACGGCGGCCGCGGCTTCACGGCCCAGCCCGGAGCGGTGGTCGTCGCCGCGGTGCAGGATGTCCACCAGCGACTTGCCCAGCAGGTCCGGCCGCACGTGCGTCTGGGCGAAGAAGCCGGGGCGGATCCTAGCCCCGAGTTTGACCGTTCCGGTGTGCGGAACCTCGGCGATCTGCACCTCGGAGACCGGCAGGTGCTCCTTCTCCGGGTCGGTGCCGCCGCCGGCCAGCAGGCGCAGAAAGTGGGACTTGCCGGAGCCGTTGGACCCCAGCACGCCGACGCGGTCGCCGAACCAGATCTCGGTGCTGAACGGCTTCATCAGCCCGGTGAGCTCCAGTTTGCTGGCCACCACTGCCCGTTTGGCGGTGCGCCCGCCCTTGAGCCGCATCTGCACGTTCTGTTCGATCGGCACGGCTTCGGGCGGACCGGCCTCGAGGAACTTTTGCAGCCGGGTGGTGGCGGCGTGATAGCGGTTGGCCATGTCCGAGCGGAAGGCGGCCTTGTTCTTGTACATGTTCACCAGCTCTTTGAGCTTGGCGTGCTCCTCGTCCCAGCGTTTACGCAGTTCCTCGAACCGCGCGTTCCGGTCGTCGCGGGCCTGCAGGTAGCTTTCGAAGCCGCCGCCGTGGACCCAGGCCGTGGCTCCGAGGGCGCCCGGCTCCAAAGTGACGATGAGGGTGGCCGCGTTGGCCAGCAGCTCACGGTCGTGGCTGACGAACAGCACCGACTTCCGCGACTCGCGCAGCTTGTCCTCCAGCCAGCGTTTGCCGGGCACGTCCAGGTAGTTGTCCGGTTCGTCCAGCAGCAGCAGTTCGTCCGGTCCGGAGAACAGGGCTTCCAGCACCAGGCGCTTCTGCTCGCCGCCGGACAGGGTGGATGCGTTGCGGTACTGCCCCCGGTCGAAGGGCACGCCCAGCGAGGCCATGGTGACCTCGTCCCAGACCGTCTCCTGCTCATAGCCGCCGGCATCGCCCCAATCCGCGAGCGCCTGGGCATAGCGCATCTGGGTGGGCTCGTCGTCGTGCTCCATCATGGCCAGCTCCGCCTCGTCCACCGCGCGGGCGGCGGCGGCCAGGGCCGGCGGTGCGGCGCTGACCAGCAGGTCCCGGACGGTCGTCTGGTCGCGGACCTGGCCGACGAACTGGCGCATGATGCCCATGCTGCCCGAGCGGGCCACGGCGCCTTCATCCGGGACCACGTCGCCGGCGATGATCCGCAGCAGGGTGGTCTTGCCGGTGCCGTTGGGGCCGATCAGCGCGGTTTTGGCGCCGTCGCCGACCTTGAAGCCGACGCCGTTGAGCAACTGGCGGCCGTCGGAGAGGAAATAGGCAATGTTGGAGACGTCGAGATGGGCCACGGAACCAGTCTGTCATGGCCCGGGCATACGAAATGGCTCAAAGTCAGGCCTCCCCATTAGCCAACTCACTTCGAGCCATTTCGTGTGCGGCATCTGAATCCACCGCCCGCAGGCAGGTCCCCCAACTCGGATCCCCATACCGCCGCCTCCGGTAGGTCTCCCGTCCGGTTGCTGACACCTTCAATCATGGTCGAGGACGCCTGCGTATTCCAGATCAATCCACCCTAGTTAGAAAACCCTAGGGTGCTTCGTCCCTCACTCGGGTGCTGCTGGACGCAGGCAAGGCAGACAGCTGCCGGAGGACGTCCCGGCGGCGGCGCGGACCGCAGGCATTCGCCCTCAGGGCTTGAAGAGCCGCCGGACAACCTGCCCTTGAGCCAAGGCTTCGAGGCCCTCGTTGATCTGGTCCAGCGGGCAGGTGTCCGTGTGCAGCAGTTCGACGGGAAGCCGACCCTCGCGCCAGTACTCGATGTAGCGGGGAATATCCCGCTCCGGGACCGCATCACCCATGTAGGACCCGAGGAGGCGCTTGCCCATGCCGGCAAATTGCAGGGCGGGCACGCTGAGCTCCTGGGAGGGGTGCGGGAGGCCAACGGCGACGACGGCGCCGCCCCGGTTGGTGACCTCCAGGCAGCCGGCCAGCACGCGGGCGGAACCGGCGGCTTCGACGGCAACGTCCACGCCGCCGCCAGCCGCCTTCGCTGTCAGTGCGGCGGCTTCGTCCGGCGTCCCCACCGCGGTGGCACCTGCCTCTAGGGCCACGGCATGCTTGGCAGTGTTTGGGTCAATCGCGATGACGTCCGACGCGCCGGAGATCCGGGCGGCCATGACCGCCGCCAGTCCCACGGCCCCCAGGCCGAAAACCGCCACCGTTTGCCCCGCCTCAACCCGCGCCGTGTTGATCACCGCGCCCATGCCGGTCAGGACGGCGCAGCCGAACATGGCCGCCACCTCATCCGGCACGTCCTCTCCGATCGCCACAACCGATTCCCGGGCGACCACCGCATGGTCCGAGAACGCGGAGACGCCGAGATGGTGGTTGATCCTTCCGCCGTCGGCAGAGCGGAGCAGCGCCTCGCCGTGCAGCAAATCGCCGCTGCCGTTCGCCTCGGCGGCCCGATCGCACAGAGCCGGCCGGCCAGCGCGACAGTTACGGCAATGCCCGCAACTGGGAACGAACACCAACACCACGTGGTCGCCGATCCTGACGTCGTCCACGCCTGCCCCGATGCTCGCGATGCGGCCAACCGCCTCATGGCCGAGGGCCATCGGCAAGGGGCGCACCCGGCTGCCGTCGACGACCGAGAGGTCCGAATGGCACAGGCTGGAATAGCTGATGTCCATGCCAACCTCGCCAGGTCGTGGCGACGGCGTGTCGAGATCCTCGATGACGAGCGGTCTGGATTCGTTGTACGGCCGGGGCAGGCCCGCGGTGTGAAGCACGGAAACTCGCATGTGCCCTCCCTGATCTGGTGCTGTCTGGTGGCGTCGTCGGTTAAGCGGCCCGCCGAGTACCTGCTGGCGCGCGGGCCGCCGTCAGTCCTGCGGGTCGATCACGGTGGGCAGGGCCTTGCGGGAGCTGATTTCCAGCTTCGCGAAAGAGCGCGACAGGTGCCATTCAACCGCCTTGATGGTGATGAACAGCTCGGCGGCAATCTTGCGATTCGTGAGTCCTTTGGCGGCCAGCGAGCAGACCCGGTACTCGGCCGGGGTCAACCGGTCCGCCTTGTTCTCCGCGATCATCGGCAACTGCAAGTCCTGCTGGGCCAGCAGACGGGTCATCCGGCGTGCCACCGCGGCGGCGCCGATCCGGTTGGCCAGCACCAGGGACTTCCGCGCGGCCGCCAGCGCCTCGGTGCGGAACACTTGCAGCTCGTCCGCGTGCGGGGACGAGAGGCACAGCTCGGCCAGGTCCGCCAGCGCCAGCGCCAGCTGGTACCGGCCTTCGTTCGCCTCCAGCAGGGCGATGGCCTCCCGCAGCATGACGACGGCGGACTGCCCGGGTTGGGCCAGCGCGGCGACCCGCAGAACCGTGCCGATCAGGCGGGGAGCGCCGAAGGACCGGACCTCCCGCAGCAGCTCGGCCGCAACTGCGGCGGCGTATTCGGTCTGGCCGACGCGGGCAGCTGATTCGATGCTGCTGCGCGTCCACAGGCTCAACGAGGGGCCCAGACCAGAGCCCAAATCCATTGCTGCGGAGAAGAACTCGAGAGCCTGCAGGTGCTCGCCGTGTCCGGCGGCGACCACTCCGTGCAACTGCAGGGCCATGGCTTGGACCAGCGGCACACGCTCTTCCTCCAGCGGGACCCGCTTCAAGAGGTCGTCGGCGGCGGCAAGATCATCCCGGGCAAGATAGATCTCGGCCAGCGTCACGCAGGCCACTTCCAGGTACGTTCGCCAGCCGGTATCCGCCGCCTGCATGGCGGTTTCCAGATCCATCTGCGCCAGCCGCAGCCGACCCCGGTTAAGGTGGATGGCGCCGCGACAGTAGCTCAGCGTGGCGTTGGCCATCGGCAACGAGTTGGCCCGTGCTTCGGCTATGGCTGCATCCAGCAGCTCCAAAGCGGCGGCATCCTGTTCCGAGCCGTTGAGTGCTCCAGTTGCATAGTTGATGATGTTGGATTCCACGCCCACCTCGGCCAGGAGCTTCCCGCCGGCATAAGCGCGCAGCGCCAGTTCGCCGCTGCGCTTGGCGTCCGTGCCGGTCACGCTCAGCCGCAGCGCCTCCTGGACCAGCAGCATGCGGTCGCTGGGGCTATCGTCGGCCGGGTCCTGGGCCAGGATGTCCGTTATCTCCTGGCCGTAGTGCGACGCAAACTGCAGCTGCTGGAATCCCGCCCCGGTAGCCGCCGCAACCACGCGGCGCCTGAGCTCGGTGTCCGGTTCGTCGTCGTTCTCCAGTTCCTTTAGCGCCTTGCTGAAGCAGCGCGAACTTTCCTCCACCCGGTTGATGGCGTACTGCGCCTCGGCAAAATCCATCAGCAGTTCTACCCGGGCCCGCGTGCCCTCGGTCATGGCCAGTGCCCGGCGCCCGAAGTCCTCTGCCTGTTGAATGCGGCCGGCTGCCTGATGGGCCAGCGCGGCTTCAATCAGGATCCTGCGCTGCAGTTCGGCGGGCAGCTGTTCCTCAGCCATCGCCCGGCCGATCCAGCGCACGGCAAGCTCGCTCGAGCCGGAGCGGCGCGCGTCGGTGGCGGCGTCCAGCAGGATTTCGGCGGCAGCGGGATCTGCGCCAGGTTCGGTGGCCAGCAGATGGCCCGCGACGACGGCGGGTTCGCTCTTTTGTGCCCGCAAGGCGGCAGCCGCCCGGCCGTGGAGCCCGGCCCGGCGTTCCGGATCCAGCGTGGCGAGCACTGCCTCGGCCACCAACGCATGCTGGATCCGCGGCCGGGGACGCAGCGAACTCAGAAAACGCGCCGCGGCCAGACGCTTCAGCACCGGGGTGATCCTGTCTTCAGGCAGTCCGGTCATCCGTGCCAGTAGCTGCTGGCTGGCGTCCTCCCCCAGAATGACGACGGCGTCCAGCACTGTCCGCTCCTCCGCCGAGAGCCGGGCGAAGCGGTCTTCCAGCACCTCTGCTTCGGCGCTGGCCCCTTCGGTACCAACGCCGACACCGCGCTCCAGGATCTCGTGCACGTAGAACGGCATCCCTCCTGCCGCCGCATGGATGCGCGCCGCCTCCGCAGGATCCACGGCGGGAATCCGCTGGGCTGCCCACTCTGCCACCGCGCGGCGGTCGAGCGGTTCCAGCGGCCAATGCACCCGCCCGCCGGGACGGACGGCGCCGTGCCGCGGCGCGCCGTGCCGGGCGCCGCCGTCGGCTCCATCCAGCAGCAGGGCATCCGTCCGGATCCCGTCACCGCGTTCGGCGCCGTGACCGGTGCGCACCCCGCGCACGATCAGCAGCGGGGCCCCGATCAGCAGGACCCCCATGTCCGAGAGCGACTGCAGCGAGAGTTCATCCAGCCACTGGGCGTCGTCCACCATGGCGATGACCGGGGCTTCCTGGGCCAGCGAACGCAGCACCCAGGATGCGGAATAGGTGAGCGCGTCCTTGTGCAGCGGCCCGCCGGCGGAGGTCAGGAACGAATGCAGCACCCGGCCCTGCCCGTCGAAGGGCGGGCCGTGGTCCGGCATCTGCTGGGCGAGCGGCGCGAACCACTGCCAGAACATGGAACCGGGCAATGAGCGACGGGCGGCGCCGGCGGCGCGCAGCAGCTTCCAGCCGCGCGAAGAGGCATCCGCGAAAAGCGTCTCCAGCAGCGTGGTCTTGCCGATGCCGGACGGGCCGCTGACCGTCAGTTCGATGCTGTGGCCGGCTTCCACGGCAGAGGCGAGGTCGCGCCACTGCGCCACCTCGTCCTCACGCCCGTACAGCCGGGTTTGTGCCACGCTCTGATCCTAAGCCGCGGCCCCGTCAAATGCGACGTTTCAGCGGGGTTCTTCGGGCACGCAGTGGTTGCGCAGCTCGCCGATCCCCTCGATCCGGGTGACCAGCTGGGCCCCGGCGGGGATCCATTCCCGCGGCTTGCGGGCCAGTCCCACGCCGGCGGGGGTCCCGGTGGCGAGCAGGTCACCGGGCTCCAAGGTCATGAACTCACTCACATAGGACACCAGCTTGGCGCAGGAGAAAATCAGGTCGGACGTGGTGCCGGACTGCTTGGTGACGCCGTCCAGCTCGCATTCCACCGCCAGCCCGGCTTCGGGATCCAGCTCATCCGCCGTGACGACGACGGGGCCCACCGGAGTCGTGCGGTCCCAGTTCTTGCCCTGGAACCACTCCGAGGTGCGGCCCTGCCAGTCGCGGACCGAGACGTCGTTCATCACCGTGTAGCCGGCAATCGCCGCGCGGGCGCCGGCCTCGTCCGCCTGCCTGACCCGGGAGCCGATCACCACGGTCAGTTCAGCTTCCCAGTCGATCTTGCTGCTGGCTGCGGGCAGCACCACATCATCCGTCGGACCGACCAACGCGTTGGCGTACTTGGTGAAGATCGTGGGGTACTTCGGGACCTCCTGGCCCACTTCTTCCGCATGCGCGTAGTAGTTCAGCCCCGCGCAAAGGATCTTGCCCGGGCGCAGGATCGGCATTGCCAGCTCCGAGTGCTCGGGCGCCGGGCCCGGTTCGCCGGAGAGTGTGCGCCAGTCATCGCGCTGCAGCAGTTCGCCCACGTCCTTGGCCGGCAGGTATACCGTGCTGTCGCCGTCCTGCCGGAACGCCTGCGTGGTCCCGTTCCTCCGTACTGTACCCAGACGCATCTGTACCTCCTCGCGGCAGCCGTGCACCGCCGTCGTTAGCTGTTGGCAGCACAAGAAGCCGCCTCTCTGCACGATATACGGTGCGGCTTGGGCCTGCCGCACCCGCGGTCAAAGGTTTCTTTCGGACTGGCGCTCGGACGATCCACCCGCTTCCTCGGGCAGTTCGGAGACCGGCACCAAGACCATGTCCTGGAGCATCCAGTGCAGGTCGATGCAACCGTCCCTGGCCTCCTCGAGGGCTTGGACCGACGGGAGCCGGCCGTCGCGCGGCACGACGAAGGCTTCAGCGTGCAGCACATGGCCTTGGTCCCGGACCCGCGAACCGGATTCTTCGACCCACTCAAGTCCGCGGAGGTAATCATCGATGCGCTGGATCAGCGGATGGGGCTCGGAGGCATCGTAGGTGGTGGCCCGGGTGTCCATCAGGTCGGTGATCGATCCGCGCATGTTCTTGTATCCGTCGCGCAGGATTCCCCCGGCAATGAACAGCGCTGCAGCGGCGTCGGCCCACCACAGGCCGATGCCGATGCCGGCAACACCCACGATCGAGCCCACTGCTGTCATCCAGTCGGCCTTGTTCATGTCTGCATCGGCATAAAGGACCTTGTCGTGCAGCTGCTCGGCGAGTTTTTCTTTGGCGCGGCCGAGCAGCACCGGTGGCACGGCTGTCAATGCCATGACCGCCATCATCAGCCATCCGAGCCAAATGGTGTGGCCGAGGATGTGGACCGAGCCGATCGGCGGGTGCTCCCCCTTCAGCAGGCCCATGCCGGAATCGATCACCAGGAACGCGCCCATGGTGCACAGAGCCACGGCAGCGACAAGGTGCGCAATCCCGGTCGACCGGTGGTACCCGTAGGGATACTTTCGGGTGGGCGGCCGGTTGATGATCCTCATCGCCAGCAGGAACGCAAGCGGAGGCGCGAAGGAGAGCATGTCTTCAATCCAGGCCGCTTTCATCGCCTGTGAATTGCCCATCACCAGGAAGACCAGGGTCACTGAAACGGCCAGGACGCCGATGGTGATCCACTGGATCCTGATGGCGCGCCTCAGGGCTTCTTGCTGCTGATCGGGCAGCTCGGTGCGGCCAAACCTGGTGATCATCACTGCCCCTTCCCGTCGAGCAGAAACCGTTCCAGTTCCTGCAGGAAGGCGTTTTCGCCCATCCTGGCAGCCATCACGTGTTCCTCCTTGGCCCCGTCGGGGGCCCGGCCCTCGGCGTAGGGCTGGGTCAGGGCGGCCCTGTCCGACCACGGCGACTTCTTCGTCAGACCACCGATGACCAGGTCAAGTTCGCCGCGTTCCAGCTGCCCCATCAGGGATTCCTCGCCGGCTGCCGTCCAGTCGATGCTTGCTCCGCGGGTGGCAGCGAATTCCCGTACCAGGTCTGCCTCCGAACCTGCCGGGTCTTCGCGGTCTTGGACTGCGGTCCAGGGCGGGTTGTGCGAGATCCCCACTCTGAGCGTTCCGTTGCTGATGCGGTCCAACGTTCCTTTCGGATCCGCGGGCACCTGCAGGCCGCAGGAGCACATCAACAGCGTGACCAGCACCGCCAACGCCGCCTTCGAAAAATTGTTCAGCATGCTTAGGACCATAGCTGATTTGACGATTAATGACCGGCACTGCACGCAAGGGTGGGCAGCTTCATCCTCGGTGCTCTGCGTGAACGGTCAGCGCCCCTGGTTGCACCACTCCAGCAGCCGCTCCACCGGCCAGGTGGTGATGATCCGTTCGGCGGGGACGCCGTTTTTTGCTGCACGTTCGGCGCCGTAGTGGAGGAAATCCAGCTGGCCGGGCGCATGGGCGTCGCTGTCGATGCTGAACAGGCAGCCGGCGTCGAGGGCGAGCTGGATCAGCTCATCCGGCGGGTCCTGCCGCTCCGGCCGGGAGTTGATCTCGACGGCGACGTCGTTCTCTGCGCAGGCGGCGAACACGCGCTCGGCGTCGAACTCCGATTGCGGACGTGTTCCCCGCGATCCCTTGACCAGCCGCCCGGTACAGTGGCCCAGCACGTTGGTGCGCGGATTGTTGATCGCGCCGAGCATGCGCCGGGTCATGGTGCCCCGGTCCGACCTGAGTTTGGAGTGGACGCTGGCCACCACCACGTCCAGCCGGTCCAGCATCTGCGGTGTTTGGTCGAGTTCGCCGCTCTCCAGGATGTCTGCCTCGATGCCGGTCAAGACCCGGATACCGTCGGCTTTGGCATTGATGCGGGCCACGAGGTCAAGCTGCTTGGCCAGGCGCTCCGCACTCAGTCCGTTGGCAATTTTGAGGTTGGGCGAATGGTCGGTCAGAGCCAGGTAGTCGCGGCCGAGCCAGCGTGCTGCATCGACCATGTCCTCCGGCGGCGAGCCGCCGTCGGACCAGTCGCTGTGGCTGTGCAGATCGCCGCGAAGGGCCTGGTGCAGTTCGCGGCCGCCCTCGGCCAGCGGTTCTGCCGACCGTTCCCGGACCTGCACCAGGTAGTCGGGGACCTCGCCGGCGACCGCCTGCTGAATGACCTCGAAGGTCCTGGCCCCGATCCCCTTCATGCTCTTCAATCGGCCGCTGCGCGTCCGGGCGGCCAGCTCGTCCGGTTCCAGCCCCGCGGCCACGGCGGCGGCGCGCCGGAACGCCTGCACTTTGAACGTGGGCGCCAGTTCGCGCTCCAGCCAGAAGGCGATCTCATTCAGCGCCGCTACGGGATCCATGGCACCATCTTGCCTTCGATCAGCCCGGCGGGCCACGGCTTCACGGCTGCAGGGGCGGTACCGTCAGCCCGAAATGCGTCTGCAGGGCGAGCGCGGCGGCGCGGTAGCCGGCCATCCCGTGCACGCCGGGCCCCGGCGGTGTTCCTGCCGAACACAGGTAGACGCCGTCCAGCGGCGTCTGCCAGGGTTTTGGACTTAGCACCGGGCGGGCCGCAAGCTGCAGCAGGTTGACCGCACCGGTGCCGAAGTCACCGCCCACGTAGTTCGGGTTATACACCTGATAGTCGGCCGCGGACATGCTTGCGGAGTCGACCACCAGATCGGTGAATCCCGGCGCGGCTCGTTCCAGCGCGGCAGTGATCACAGGCTCCATGTCACGGGTGGAGCCATTCGGTACGTGGCAATAGGCCCACAGCACGTGCCGGCCGGCAGGGGCCCGGGATGGATCGACCACGGCCGGTTGTGCCGCCAGGATAACCGGGTCCTCCGAGTGCCGGCCGCGGCCAATGTCCCGCTCCGACGCTGCGATCTGCTCCCGTGTGCCGCCCAGGTGCACGGTGCCGGCCCGGCGCAGTTCCGGGTGCGCCCATGGGACCGGTCCGGACAAAATGTAGTCCACCTTGGCCGCGCCGGGTCCGTAACGGAAATGCTTCAAGGCACGGGCATAACGGGCCGGGAGCCGGCCGCCGGCCAGCCGGAGGAATTCCGTGGGCGAAGTATCGAGCATCACCACCCGGGCATCGGTCAGCTCAGCCAGCGATGCCACCCGGTGCTGGGCCTCCAACCGGCCGCCGTGTGCCCGCAGGTCCTGGACCATGGCGTCGATAATCGCCTGCGACCCCCCGGCCGGGAAGGGAAACCCGACGGCATGCGCCAGCGCGCCGAGCATCAGCCCTGCCCCAGCCGACGACAGGCGCCGCACACCGCCCGTGGTGTGGGCGGCGACGCCGGTGAGCAGGGCGGGTGCGAATTGTTCCTTGAAGCGCAGATTCCAGGCGGGCGACCCCTGCTCAAGGGTCCTGATTCCGTACCGGAAGGCCGTCACCGGGCTGTCCGGCATGCGGAGCAGTTGGTCCATGGTGAACTCCAGCAGGGCATCGGTCCGCTCCACGAGCGGCCGCATCAGCTGCCGGTAGGCGCCGCCGTCGGCGCCCAGCCCGGCAACGGTCTGCTCCAGATCGCGGTAGGCAACCGCCGCGGCGGCCCCGTCGATCACGTGCCCGTAGGAGACCTCGGGCGCCAGCATCTGGATCCGCTGGTCCAGCCCGAACTCGCGGAAGAACAGCGAGGCTGCCGCCATCGGATGCACTGCCGAGCACACGTCGTGCCAGTGGCCCGGCTGCATCAGTTCCAGTGTTCGCGCACCGCCGCCGGGCTTAGCGGCCATTTCGAAGACCGTGACGTCCAGGCCGGCCCGGGCCATGATCACGGCCGCAGCCAGCCCGTTCGGCCCGGCGCCGACTACCGCTACATCCGTCACGATTGATTGTCCCCTTCCGACCTTCGGTCCAACCTTGTCCCCTCCGCGTCCCCGCTGGCAATGCCGGGCCACCGGGACGAGGGCCGGGACGCATCTATGCCAGTCGAAGAATACTGGGCAGCGTCAGCGCCTGGGCCTGGCAGCGTGCCCACCCGTGCCGCGGGGACGCGGCCGGGCAGTGGAAGCGAGAACTTGTCGGCAGCGCCGTCAAACTCGCCGCCTTGGGGATCATCGGTATCCGCGCGCCGAACCGGATCATGTTCAGGCAGCCAGATGGCCCGGACTACCTTGGCCATGATGTATGCCGTGGCGGCTATATGAGCCAGAACCGCCAGCACGTAGTACGGCGCGTCCAGGTTCCGCGCCGCTTCCCCGCCGCTGGTGACCTGGCCCAGATGCATCCAGATGGCCCACCAGTGCATCACCTCGAAGAACTGCCAGATCAGGAAGTCGCGCCATCGCGGGTGGGCCAGCGCCACCAGCGGCACCAGCCAGACCACGAACTGCGGCGAATACACCTTGTTGGTGAGTACGAACGCAGCCACCACCAGGAACACCAACGATGCCATCCGCGGACGGCGCGGTGCCGCCAGCGCCAGCACCGCGATACCTGCGCAGGCTGCCGCGAACAGCAGGAAGGATGCAGTGTTAATGAACTCCGGGCTGATCAGGGGCAGCTGTTGCCGCTGCGCGGTCAGGTTGTAGGCATACCAGATGGACGAATACCCGGCCTCGCGCTGCCGGCTGTAGTCCAGAAAATGGAACCAGCTGCCGAAGTCCCGCAGCATGAACGGCAGGTTCGCGGCCAGCCAGACCGCAGCCGCGGCCGCAGCGGACGCCGCTAGCGGACGGTATCGCCCCGTGCGGATTGCCAGCAGCAGGATGGCTCCAAGGATCAGCACCGGGTACAACTTCAGCGCCGCACCGAGCCCAATGAACACGCCCGCCAGGACCGGACGGCGCCGCGCGAAGGCGAGCATCGCCAGTGCCGCCAGCATGGCAGCCCACAGGTCCCAGTTTATGGTGCCTGCCAGCACGATTGCCGGTGCCAGTGCCACCATGGCTGCATCCCAGGGCCGCCGGTGGCTCATGCGCGCCGTGGCAACCACTGTGACCAGCCAGGCCACGGCCGCCAGGGTGGCGTTGATGTCGAAATACGCCAAGGCCCGGCCCGCGGACACTCCCTCGCCCGGGACCAGCCATGCCGTCGCCCCGGCCAGCAGCCCCAGCAGAACCGGGTACTCAAACGAACTGCCCGCGCTGACGAACGGCACCACGCCCTCGGCCAGCCCCCGGGTTTCGAACAGCACCGGCCAGTCCGAATAGCAGCCCATGTAGAAGTAGTCCGGTAGCTCCCATCCGGCCAGCCGGCACGGCGTCTTGACCAGGACCGAGAGCAGCGCGGCGAACGTGGTCAGGATGATCAGCACGCGCTCAACGGTGAAGAAGCCCGGCGAGACCAGGCCCGGAGCGCTGTGCCGGCCCAACGGTCCACCCACCAATTCGGTGAACTGCTTGAGGAACGGATCGTTGCGGCTGGGCACCACAATACGCAGCGGTCTGCGGCGCGAAGAGCGGGACCCGGGCATGCTCCAAGAGTACTGGCGGCGGCACTATCGGCTGCAGATGCGGGACCGTAGGGCGGGTTGGGTGAAACGTTCTCTTCTGCTTGCCTTCCCGTAACCTTGGCCACCCCCGGGCGTTACCGGCCCTCCCTACCGTGGCTCCAATGAGCTACACCGACCCCCCGGAAGTCCTGGTCGTCATCCCGGCCCGCGGCGGCTCCAAAGGGATCCCGTTCAAAAACCTAAAGCCCGTGGCCGGCCGCAGCCTGGTGGCCCGCGCCGTTGACAGTGCGCTGGCGGCCCCGGCGGTGACCGACGTCGTCGTCAGCACCGACCATCCGGACATCGCCGCCGAAGCCGAACGCTGCGGCGCCCGCGTGGTCCTTCGCCCAGCGGACCTCTCCGGCGACACCGCGAGCAGCGAATCCGCGGTGCTCCACGTGCTCGCATCGCTGCCGCGGCAGCCGGCGGTCACGGTCCTGCTGCAGTGCACCTCCCCGTTCATCGATCCGGACCACCTGAACGAAGCCGTGCTGGATGTGCTGGAGGACCGCGCGGATGTGGCCTTCTCCGTCACCGAGAGCCACGCGTTCCACTGGATGCACGACGACGGCGGGGCCGTCACCGCCGTCGGGCACAGCGCCGAGGTGCGTCCCCGCCGGCAGGACCGTACGCCCCAGTACCGCGAAACCGGCGCGTTCTACGCCATGCGCACCGAAGGTTTTGTGGCCCGCAAGCACCGTTTCTTCGGCCGGCTGAAGCTTCAGGAAGTGCCCGCCGAGCACGCCGTCGAGATCGACTCGCTGGAAGACCTGGCCGTGGTCCGCGCGTTGGCCGGCCAGGCAACGGTGCCCCGGACCCGCGTCCTCGACGTGGATGCCTTGGTGATGGACTTCGACGGCGTGCACACCGACGACCACGCCTTCGTGAATGCCGACGGCGAGGAATTCGTCCGCGTGAGCCGCGAAGACGGGATGGGAATCTCCCGGCTGCGCAGCACCGGAATTCCCCAACTGATCCTGTCCACCGAACGCAACAAGGTGGTCAGTGCCCGGGCGCGCAAGCTCGGCGTCGACGTCCTGCAGGACGTCTCGGACAAAGCCGGAGCCGTCCGCACCTGGATGGCCGCCCAGCGGCTGGATCCCGATCGGGTTGCCTACGTGGGCAACGACGTCAACGACCTGCCCGCCATGGGCGTCGTTGGTTGGCCGGTGGCTGTGGGCGATGCCCGCGCCGAGGTCAAAGCTGCAGCACGCACTGTGCTTCAGCACCATGGCGGCGAAGGCGCAGTCCGCGAGGTCTGCGAACTCATCCTCGCCGCGCGCAGCGGTGCCGCCGACGACGGCGGCCGCCAAGAACAAGCCACAGCAATAACAGAAAGAGTGCAGCTCATGACTACCGAAGCTACCGTTTCGAACAGTGTTCCCGCCGGTGCGCCGGCTCCCGTCGCGATCGGTGACGTGCAGGTCGGTGCCGGGCAGCCGGTCTACGTGATCGGCGAGATCGGGATCAACCACAACGGCGACATCGAGATCGCCAAGCAGCTGATCGACGTCGCCGCCGAGGCCGGCGCGAACGCGGTGAAGTTCCAGAAGCGTACCCCGGAGATCTCCACCCCGGCGGACATGCGCGACAAAATGCGCTCCACCCCGTGGGGCGAGATGACCTACCTGGACTACCGGTACCGGGTGGAGTTCGACATGCCGATCTACCAGAAGCTGATCTCGCACGCCGTCGACCGCGGCCTGCACTGCTTCGCCTCGCCCTGGGATGTTCCCTCGGTCGCGTTCATGGAAGACGCCGGCGCGCTGACCCACAAGGTCGCCTCCGCCTCGGTCACCGACCTGGACCTGCTGAAGGCGCTGCGCGAGACCGGCAAGCCGGTGATCCTCTCCACCGGCATGTCCACGATCGAGCAGATCGACAAGGCCGTGGAGACGCTGGGCACGGAGAGGCTGATCCTGATGCACGCCACCTCTACCTACCCGCTGCCGCCGGAAGAGGCGAACCTGCGGATGATCTCCACGCTGCAGGAGCGCTACCAGGTGCCTGTGGGCTACTCCGGGCACGAGCGCGGGCTGCAGATCTCGCTCGCGGCGGTGGCGCTGGGCGCGGTCACGGTGGAGCGACACATCACGCTGGATCGGACCATGTGGGGCTCGGACCAGGCGTCCTCGCTGGAGCCGAAGGGCTTCGAGGCGCTGATCCGCGACATCCGGATCCTGGAAGAGGCCATGGGCGACGGCGTCAAGCGCGTTTTCCCGGGCGAACTGGCACCGCTGTCCCGGCTGCGCCGGGTGGACGGCTAAAGGACACCCCATGAACCAGCCATTACTGAGCGTCATCATTCCGGCGAAAGACCAGGCACCTTTCATCCGCGACGCGATGACCAGCCTGACCCGCCAGTTCGATGATCCCTCGGTGATGGAGATCATCGTCATCGATGACGGTTCCACCGACCGGACCGGGGAGCTGGCCGCCGCCTTCACCGGCCAGCTCCCCGGCCTGCAGATCCACCGCAACGACACCGCCAGCGGCCTGGCCGCGGCACGCAACCAAGGCCTGGACGCCGCGACGGGACGCTACATCACCTTCTTCGATCCGGATGACTGGTACGCCCCCGGGCATCTGTCCCGCATCACCGACGAAATCGGGCAGCTGGGCGTGGACTTCCTCCGGGTGGACCACATCCGCCACACGAACGGAGTCCGGACCGTCCATCGTGCCCCGCAAGCGGTCCGCGGCATCCCCCTCGATCCCCGCCGGGACATTGGGCCTTCGGACAATTCGACCATGGTGGACTACCCGTACGCGCCCTTCGGCATCTTCGACAGCGCGCTCAAGGAAGCCGGCCTGCTGCACTTTCTCGACGGTCTCCATACCGCCGAGGATCGTCCCTGGATCTGGCGACTGCATCTAAAGGCAGACTCCTACGCAGTCTCGGATCAGCTGGGCGCGTTCTATCGCCGCGGCGTCGCGACGTCGTTGAGCCAGGTCTTTGACCGCCGACAGCTGGATTTCCTGCGCAGCTACGCCGAAGTCTTCCGCTTGGTGGCGGAAGACCGCGAGGCCGACCGTTTTCGACCGAAAGCAATCCGCCAATTCCTGGCCATTGCATGCCACCACCTCGACCGTTCGGATTCCATGACCCGGGCTGTCCGCCAGGAGCTGGCGGCCGGCGTGCGTGCTGCCGTGGCCGGTTTACCGGCCGCTGCGGTGGCCGCCGGGCTGCAGGCCGTGGGCGAGCGCCGGCGCGAGACGCTGAAAACAGCGATCGGAGCATCGAAGTGAAAGAACTATTTGTCGTCTCGACCCTGTATCAATGTGTCTCGCTGGCAGCGGCCATCGACGACGCCGCTTTGCCGGAAACCGGCCATGAACGCATTTTGGTGCTCACCAACAACGCCATGATTCCGGAGGTCACCGTTCCGTTCCACGAGTCGCCGGGTTTCACCGAGGCGGCCAGCCGGTTCGACCGCGTCGTGGACCTGAGCAGCCTGCTCTGGCCCCGCCGGCCCGGCCAGTTCAGTCCGCGCGAGCAAGACCTTAACCTGTGGCAGAAGCTGCTGCGTTCGGAATGGGAGCTGGGTGACGAACCGGTCCACCTGTACGTCGAATCCATCCAGGTGGATCCCGCGATTGCGTTGGCCCGCATCTTTGCCAGCGCACGGGTTTCTGTGCATTCGGACGGCCTGATGAGTTACGGCCCCACCCGGAACCCCGTGCCGTTGGCCGTAGCCCAGCGGCTCGATTCGCTGCTGTACGTGGATCTGGTGCCGGGACTGCGCCCGCAGTTGCTGCGCGAACACCAGCCGAAACTGGTTCCGGTGGAACCGGCTTCGCTGCGCCGCGCCATGGAAGAACTGGACCGGTCACTGCCGCCGCTTCCCCTTCCGGCAGCCCGCCACCAGGAGGGGGCCGGAACCGCCCTGCTGCTGGGCCAGTACCTGACGGACCTGGGGATCCTTTCGGCCGAGGAAGAAGTGGAGCTGCACCGCCAGATGATGCAGAAGGCTAAGGACCAGGGAATCCTGCACTGCGTGTTCAAACCCCACCCCAGCGCCGGGCCGGGAGCGGTCCGCTCCATCGAGGCCGCGGCCCAGGAGCTCGGTGTGCAACTGGACATCCTGGAGTCCTCCGCCCCGGCCGAAGTGGTCATGCAGCGGCTTCAGCCGCGCTTGGTGGTGAGCTGCTTCTCCACCGCCCTGATGACGGCCAAATACCTGTTCAACATCGACGCCGCAGCCGTCGGGACGGCGCTGCTGCTGGAACGGCTGAGTCCGTACGAAAACAGCAACCGCGTGCCGGTCACCATCATCGACGCCGTCCTGGAACAAAACATGCAGGCACCGGACCAGGATGGTGCAGACACTCCGGCAGCCCGGAGGCTCCAGCCGCTGATCGAGGCCGTCTCCTACTGCATGCAGGCAGAGACGCTGGCGGCGGTGCGCCCCGGCGCGGAAGCCTATCTGCACAGCATTCAGGACGGACCGCAGATGCGCTACTTCAAGCGGCGGCGGCTGACCAAGCTTCAGCTCCCCGGCGGGCTGCCAGCGGCCGACGGCCCGCGGCCGCTGGCCACAATCGGGCGGATCGGCCGTCGCGCCGTCCGCAAACTTAAGTCGGCTGTGGCCTCGTGAGGCGGAAGTGATGACCGAGGCAGTGGCCACGGCAGCGTTCCTCCCCCAGTTGGGTCCGGCGGTGGACCGCCGGCTGGCCCGCCCGAAACCTGGGCCCGCAGCCAGGCGGGGGCACCGGAGCGAACTGACTCGTCCACGCTTCGGTCGTGCCGCCGTCTGGGCAGAATCGCCCCTGCAGTTGCTCAGCGCCGTCGAGGCCCACGGTGCAGGCCTGCTGGGCCAGGAAACGCTGATCCACCCGCGCAGCGACGCCGTCGGCATGGACAGTACGCTGAAGTCGCTGATGGAACAGGTGCCGAGCGGGGTGCGGTTCACACCGCCGGCATCCGCCCTGCCCGCGGTGCGCAGCCGCAAGCTGGACCGCTGGGTCACCGGAGATGCCTACTCCGGCAGGGTGCAGACCGAACTCTTGCGCGGCGTGGTCGCTGACGAACTGGTCATTGTGGACGACGGCCTGGCAACGCTGAGTCTGTTGCAGATGCTGGTCAGCGACGGGCCTACCCCGCTGATCCGTCCGCGGGCGGTGCCGACCATGCGGCGCAAGGCGCTGGGCCTGGCCACGTGGTGGACCCTGCGCCGGATGGCAAGCCAGGGCCGGCTGCTGGTGTTCACGGCTTTGTCCGTGCCTGACGCCGTGGAGAAGAAGTTCAGGGCCCTCGGCGGCCACTTGGAACGGCACCGGTTCGAGTGGCTGGGCACGCAACCGGTCACCGAGATCATCACCGAACCGACCATCGTCGTTGGTTCGGCCATGCCCGCCGACAAACTGATCCGCCCCGAGCCGTATCTAGACTGGGTGCAGTCGTTGACCGAGGAAGGCCCGGTGGCCTATTTTCCACACCGCCGGGAACAACCGGACCTGATCAACGCCTTGGACAGCCACCCGCTGATCCACGTCAAGCAGCACACGATTCCGGTGGAAATGCGCCTGCGCGGCCTGCGGCCCGGACAGGTTGTCCGCGCACTGCCCTCCACGGTACTGGCCTCCCTGCGCTTGATCCTGGCCCCGTCCGGGGTTCCGCTGAAGGGACAGCCGGTACCGGACGACTGGTGGTTACCGGAGACAACGGTAGAACTGCGCCGGCATCTGAGCAGTTCGCTGCGGGAGGGAGGTCAACGATGACCCTCGGGCCACAAAGCACAGCCGGGTCTTCGGTCGGCGGGAGCAACAGCCGGCCGTCCCGCGCGCTGGCGGTCGCAGACAGCGATTCCTACCTGAAGTTCGCCTGCGCCACGCTGGAATCCCTCGGCGAGGGCTGGGAGCGCGAAGTGCTGCTGGTGCGCTCCCCGATCCTGCCGACGCTGGAACAGATCCAGGCAGCAACCGCCGGAACGTTCCTGGCCGGCAAGGCGCCCCGGGTGATCCCCGCCTCGGGGCTGCGGACCGCCCTGGCGGGCGCCGACGTCGTGCTGGCAGCGGCCACCGGGCCGGTGGTGGAAGAAGTTTTCTCGCAGGCCTCCCGGATGCCACACCGGCCGGCGCTGCTGTCCGCGCTGCCCGGCGTTGCCTTCCCGGCGACACGCAAGGCGCTGACCTACCGCGCCCTTGGCGATGCTTTCATTACACACAGCCATGCAGAATGCCGCGCGTTCAGCGAGCTGGCCGATGCCATGGGGCTGCCGCAGCGGATCCTGGTTTCACGGCTGCCGTTCCTGGCCTCGCCGGGCCGTCCGGAACCGCAGCAGGTCCCGCTGCGTTCGGTGGTTTTTGCGCCGCAGGCCAAGGTTCCGGTGGAGCGCGACCAGCGCGTGGCCATCCTGCAGGCCTTGGCGGCGTTGGCACGGCGCCGGCCGGAACTGTCGGTGCGGGTGAAGTTGCGGGCGTGGGCCGGCGAGCCGCAGACGCACTTGGAGCAGTACCCCTTCGACCAGCTCTGGTCGGATCTGGTGGCGGCGCGCGCGGTCGGCGGGCACGAGCTGCAGTTCAGCACCGGCCCGATGTCCGCTCAGCTTACGCCGGCTGCGGCGATGGTCACGGTCAGCTCCACGGCTGCCTTGGAAGCGCTCGACGCCGGCCTGCCGGTGCTGATTCTGGACGACTTCGGCCTCTCCGAGCAGATGCTGAACAAGGTCTTCGACGGCTCCGGACTGGTAGGGAATCTGGAGGATCTGGTGGCCGGCCGGTTCCGGCACCCTGACCATCGGTGGCTGCGGGACAACTACTTCCACGTCCAATCCGTGCCGCTGGACGAGCTGCTGCTGAACTTCGCCGAGCGCGCCCGGGCCGGAAAACTGACGACTGACCCGGAACGGCTGGCTGCGGTGCAGCGCCGCAAGATGCGCTCGAAGCTGCGCACCGTGCTGCCCTCGCCGGCCTTGAAACTGGTGCGCCGGCTGCGCAATGCCCGCCGCCTTTTAGCCTGAGGGTCGGGCAGACAAACAGACACGGTTTGGAACAGCTCGTGTCCGGGTACTGACCGGGCAGGAGGAAAAATGCGCACGAGTCGTTCCAGCCCGCGCCTGCGGCACCTTCCGTCGCTGGCAGCACTCATGGTGCTGGCACTGGGCGCCGCCGGATGCTCGTCCTTGAACCCGGGCAGCGAGGAGGCCGCTGCCGCCGCGCACGGGTTCCTCACCGCGGTCCAGGCCGGCGACGGCGACGCCGCGTGCGCCTTGCTGGCCCCGGTGGCTGTTGAAGCAACCGAGGACGGCGAAGCAGGCAGCTGCCCGCGGAAGATCCTGCAGCTGGACCTGCCCGCTGCCGGAAAGGTGACCGGGAGCCAGGCCTTCGGACGGAATGCGCAGGTGGTGCTGGACACGGACACCATGTTCCTGACCCGGTCGGGAGACCGCTGGAAGGTCCTCGGCGCGGGCTGCACGTTCCGGGGCGAGCGCCCCTACGACTGCGCCGTGGACGGGAGCTGAGATGCGCTGGTCTTTCTGGGTCTTGCTGGGCCTCATCACGGCAGGGCTGGTCTACATGGCCGCGATCGGGGTGTTGGCAAGGTGAAACTCAACCCGCTCATTACCAATGGCCTGAGCACTTTTTTCGCGCTGCTCTTTGGCGCCTCGCTGGTAGGCCAGGCGTTCTCCGGGCTGGCCCTTTTCAATAACGAGCAGGTCGCCTCGGGCCTGGAAACCATTTCCTTCTGGCAGTACGTGACGTCGTCCAGCTTTGCGGTGGACGTATCCGAAAACTGGCAGTCCGAGTATCTGCAGTTCCTGCTGCTGATCTTGCTGAGCATTTGGTTTGTGCAGAAAGGCTCCCCCGAGTCGAAGGAACTGGACAAACGGGGCAAGGAGTCGGACAAGGAACAACTCCTGGGCCGGTTCGCCCGGTCGGATTCACCCACATGGGCCAAGGCAGGCGGCTGGCGCACCAAAGTGTTCTCGAACTCGCTGGGCCTGGTGATGGGTGCCATCTTCGTGGCTTCATGGCTGGTGCAGTCGATCAGCGGTTTCAGCGCCTTCGCCGAGAGCCAGATCGGCAACCTGCAGGATCCGGGCAGCTGGAGTGAATACGTGGGCTCCCCGGAGTTCTGGAACCGGACCCTGCAGAACTGGCAATCCGAATTCCTCGCCGTCTGGTCCATGGTGATCCTCTCCGTCTACCTGCGCCAGCGTGGTTCGCCCGAGTCCAAGCCGGTGGGACAGCCGCACGATTCCACTGGGGTAAGCGGTTAGCCACGGCCCGCCCGGACATGGCGCTGCCGTCTCGGGAATGGTCTGGCCCGGCGTTGTGTTGAAACACGGCGTAGACTGGGTAGGCTGCCCGCCATCGGCGTGGCGGCCAGACAGAAGTGTTTCGAAGGAGAACCGTGGCAGAGAACCCCATCCGGGTAGCGATCGTCGGTGTTGGAAACTGTGCGGCCTCGCTGGTCCAGGGCGTCCACTACTACCGTGGCGCCGACCCGAGCGCAACGATCCCCGGACTCATGCACGTCGCGTTCGGCGCCTATCACGTCGACGACGTGCAGTTCGTCGCGGCGTTTGATGTGGACGGCAAGAAGGTGGGCCTCGACCTGGCCGACGCGATCGGCGCCAGCGAGAACAACACCATCAAGATCGCCGACGTTCCGGCTACCGGCGTCAAGGTACAGCGCGGCCACACGCTGGACGGTCTGGGCAAGTACTACCGCGAGACCATCGTGGAATCCGACGAGGAGCCCGTGGACATGGTAGCGGCTTTGCGTGACGCCAAGGTTGACGTCATGGTCTGCTACCTGCCGGTGGGTTCCGAGCAGGCGGCCAAGTTCTACGCCCAGTGCGCCATTGACGCCGGCGTGGCCTTCGTCAACGCGCTGCCGGTCTTCATCGCCGGCACCCAGGAATGGGCCGACAAGTTCACTGCCGCCGGCGTTCCGATTGTCGGCGACGACATCAAGAGCCAGATCGGGGCCACCATCACCCACCGCGTGATGGCCAAGCTGTTCGAAGACCGCGGCGTGGTCCTGGACCGGACCTACCAGCTCAACGTCGGCGGCAACATGGACTTCAAGAACATGCTCGAGCGCGAGCGCCTGGAGTCCAAGAAGATTTCGAAGACCCAGGCCGTCACCTCGAACACCTCCGCGGTACTCGGCGACGACGACGTCCACATCGGCCCCTCCGACTACGTGTCCTGGCTGGATGACCGCAAGTGGGCGTTCGTTCGGCTGGAGGGCCGCAACTTCGGCGATGCCCCGGTCTCGCTGGAGTACAAGCTGGAAGTCTGGGACTCGCCGAACTCCGCGGGTGTGATCATCGACGCCATCCGTGCGGCCAAGATCGCGCTGGACCGCGGCGTCGGCGGACCGATCCTTTCGGCGTCGAGCTACTTCATGAAGTCCCCGCCGGAACAGTACGACGACGAGACCGCCCGCGAGAAGGTCGAAGCCTTCATCCGCGGCGAGTCTGACAACTAAGACGCATCGGGTAAGGGGCCGGTCCGGCAAGGACCGGCCCCTTACCTTTTGGCGGGGTGGCAACTGCGCCCGGGTAGATTGGGTTTATGGCCGTACCCTCCCCGTCCCCGTCCGGGAACCTTGACGGAGCGGCACCTCGCCCGCGCCGCAACTATGCGCTGGACATCCTGCGCATCATCAGCATTGTCGGAGTGGTGGCCATCCACTCCTTCGGCGAGTTGGCCGGCGACGACGACGCACGCTCGCAGCCCGATTGGCTGCCGGCGGCGATCATCGACATCGCCTTCATCTGGGTGGTTCCGGTCTTTGTCATCATCTCCGGTGCCTTGCTGCTGGCACCGCGTGCGCATGCCGAGGGCGCCAAAGCCTTTTACCGGAAGCGTGCGTTGCGGCTGCTGCCCGCCCTGGTGGTGTGGCATCTGGTCTACATCTTCATTGGCAATTACCTGATCCTGGGCCGCGAACTGTATCCGCGCGAGGTGCTGGTGTCAGTCTTCGGCACCCAGGTGTCTCCTCACCTCTACTTCCTCTGGCTGATCCTGGGCCTGTACCTGGTGGCACCGCCGCTGGCCAGCTACCTGAACCGGATACCGCTGCAGCACGCCGCCGCAGCCACCTGCGCCGTGCTGGTGCTGACCCTGGCGCTGTTCAGCCTGCAGGCGGCCAGCATCCAGTTCGAGTGGGGCTGGAAGTATCCGTGGAACATCTTGACCCAGTGGCTCCCCTATCTGGGCTACTTCATGGCTGGCTGGGTCATCACGCAGCTGCGCGTCCCCCGCGGTGCCGCCATGGCGGCAGGAGGCGCCGCCGTCGTACTTTCCGTGTTCAACATCTGGCACTGGATCAACAAAGATTTTACTCCGTTGCTCAACATCATCACCCAGTCCAGCTATCTGGGGTTGGGCGTGACCACGGCCTCCCTCTGCATCTTTACCGCCACCTACCACCTGCTGGCCGGGTGGCAGCCGGCCAGCTGGCTGGGGCGAACGCTGATCCAGCTATCGAACGCCGCCTTCGGGGTGTTTCTCTGCCACTACCTGTTGCTGACCTGGCTGACGTTCAAGGTCTTCCCCGACCAGGAGCCCACGCTGGCGCTGATAACGCTGAAGTTCTCCATCACCACCATCGGCTCCTTCGCCCTGGCCTTGTTGGCGCAGCGAACTCCGGTGCTGAACCGCGTGTTCTGAACGCAGCACGCCTTCAGAACACGGAACCTTCAACCGAGCCGGGGCCGAGGAACCACCCTGGCGGCTCCTCGGCCCCGGCGGGAGGACCCTTGGTGGCGTTAGAAGAGTCCGGTGATCACGCCGTCGTCGTCCACGTCCATCCGGCCCGCCGCCGGCTCCTTCGGCAGACCCGGCATGGTCATCACGTCGCCCGTCAGCGCCACGATGAAGCCCGCACCGGTCTTGGGGATCAGGTCGCGCACCGTGATGCTGAAACCGCTGGGGGCGCCCAGGACGGAGGGGTCGTCGGTGAAGGAATACTGCGTCTTGGCCATGCAGACCGGCAGTTTGCCCCAGCCGTTCGCTTCGATTTCCGCCAGCCGTTTGCGCGCCGGACTGGTGAATTCCACATGGTCCGCGCCGTAGATTTGCTGGGCGATGGTCTCGATCTTTTTCTCCACTGTCTGGTCCAGGTCGTACAGCGGGGAGAAGGATTGTTGCTGCTGCAGCACCTGCGCCACTTTCTCGGCCAGCGCGTCGCCGCCGGTTCCGCCGCCGCCCTGGGCCCAGACATCGGCCACCGCCGCCTCAACCCCCTTCTGCCGGCACCAGTCCAGCACCCAGTCCAGTTCCTCCGGGCTGTCGGTGGTGAACTTGTTGATGGCCACCACCGGTGTGAGACCGAACTTGGCAGCGTTGTCCACGTGGCGTTCGAGGTTGGCGATGCCGGCCTGAACGGCTTCCAGGTTGGACTCCTTCAGTTGGTCCTTGGGGATGCCGCCATGCATCTTCAGCGCGCGGATGGTGGCCAGCACCACTATCGCCGACGGCGCAAATCCCCCGGCGCGGGCCTTGATGTCCATGAACTTCTCCGCGCCCAAATCCGAACCGAACCCGGCCTCGGTGACCACGACGTCGGCGAGTCTCCGGGCGGTCTGGGTGGCGAGCAGCGAATTGCAGCCGTGGGCGATGTTGGCGAACGGCCCGCCGTGCACGAAGGCGGGCGTGCCGGCGATGGTCTGCACCAGGTTCGGCTTGATCGCGTCCTTGAGCAGCATGGCCAAGGCACCCTGCACGCCCAGGTCAGCCACGGTGACCGGCTGGCGGTCATAGGTGTAGCCAACTGTGATGCGCGACAGGCGGGCCTTCAAGTCGGCCGGGCCGGACGCGAGGCAGAAAACAGCCATCACTTCGGAGGCCACTGTGATGTCGAAGCCCGCTTCACGCGGCACTCCCTGGGTTGGTCCGCCGAGCCCGATCACAACCTGGCGCAACGCCCGGTCGTTCATGTCCAGGACCCGCCGGAACGTCAGCCGCCGCGGGTCGATGCCCAGGGCGTTGCCTTGGTAGATGTGGTTATCTACCAACGCCATCAACGCGTTGTTGGCCGAAGTGATGGCGTGGAAATCCCCGGTGAAGTGCAGGTTGATGTCATCCATCGGGAGCACCTGCGAATAGCCGCCACCGGTCGCCCCGCCCTTCATGCCCAGAATCGGCCCGAGCGAAGGTTCCCGGATGGCCACCATCGTCTTGTGGCCCGCCTTGGACAGGGCATCCGCCAATCCCACCGTCAGGGTCGACTTGCCTTCGCCGGCCGGAGTCGGCGACATCGCCGTCACCAAGACCACCTGGCCGCGGGGTTCCTGGAAGCCCGCACCGAGCTTGGCCGGATCGATCTTTGCCTTGTAACTGCCGTAAAGTTCCAGCGCCTCCGCCGGGATTCCCACCTCCTCGGCAATCTCGGTGATGGGCCGCAAGGTAGCGCGGCGGGCAATCTCCAGATCGGTCAGCGGAGCCGGTTCAGACATCTTCGTCCTTCTTCCCTCGCATGGGTCATCAGGGCAGCATTGCTGCCACAGCCAACGTATCAGCCGCAAACGCCCCCGTCACCGGTTGGGGCTGAAGCAAAAACAGCGTGCGCGGTGCAACGTTTCCGCCCAGTCATGGGATGGCGTGTCCACATGGGCCTGGTTGCTGACTTTCTCCGCCGTTCCCGGACAACGCCGGCCGCACGGCGTGGGGGCCTACAGCACCCGAAAGGCGGAATCTGAGCGCCGGGCGAGAGCGTGTTCGGCCTTCGCTGATCGCTCTTTCGTTCCGCCATTCCTATGTCGGCACTGGAACGAGCACCTCTCCCCGTCGCTCAGATGCCACCAGGCTGTTCTTTCGTCGCTACTCCTCAGCAACACAGAGATGGCCTGCCGCGCAATCGCGCGGCAGGCCATCTGCGTTTTTCGGTGTTGCAGCCGTTAGCGGCGGACCGCCCGGCGACGACCGGACAGGCCCTCGGCCACACCAATCAGGAGCACCGCTGCGATAACCGCGACGATGAATCCAAGAACGTTCAGCTCGAAGATGTCCCCGGTCCCCAGCAGGTTCGCAATGACACCGCCGATAATCGCTCCGACAATGCCCAGCAGCAGCGTGGCCAGGAGCCCCAGGTTCTGCTTGCCGGGCTTGATCAGGCGAGCAAGCGCTCCGATAACTAGTCCAGCGATAATGAAACCGATCATGTTGCCTCCTCAGGTTGCGATGCCTCTACGATAAGCATACTTACCGATCAGAGGCAAAACGTTCCGACCATTGGCTAAACGTTTTATTACCCCCGGCGAGCTCTCGACGCCCGCGGGCGCAACCTGGTGGAGAGGCGCGCATCCCTGCGAAATTGCCGCGGATCCTGGGAATGGCCAGCGGGGATGCTGGTTCTGAAGCCCGGTTGCCCTCCAGCTAAAAAGCGACGACGCTATCCCCGCCACAACCCTTAAGTCGTCCACGCGCCGCACACCGCACGCTTGGACGCATGTGCCGTTTGCAGAGCGCTCGTTGCTCCCGCACGAATGCCCTCGCCGGAGCGGAGTTGTGGCTGTGGCTGCCAGCTTAAAGGCGGAAGCCCGCGCCGGGCAGCAACCCGGGCGCGGGCCTCAGCTACATCGGGTCCAATGCGCTTCATCGGATCCTCCTCGCGAGAGTGTCCCCTACAGGACGGCGTATTCAATTGCACTTGCTGGGCGAAACTTCAGCGAATGAGCTGCTGGTGCGACAGCAAATCGTCGCGCACTTGTTCCAAGCGCTGATCATCAACACGCACGTTCTGTATTCGTTTCCAGAGCGAGACACTCTGGCGGAGCTTGCGGATCATGGCATTCACCTCCTGCCTGTCCAGGAAATTCGGCATCGCCGCAACTGCGACTTGTTCGGGCGCCGGCCAGGCCGTGCTGCCAGCGTCGGAGCCGGCGGCGGCGGAGTCGATACCTTCGGCAACGCTGCCGCCGGGACCGGCCGCAGCATCAAGGTCGCGCAAGCTTCCGGCGCTGATCAGCTGGCCGTGGCCGCGCCGCCCCTCATCGGACAGGCACGCAACGGACTGGCGCACATCGGAGGGACGCGGTTCGGAGGGACGGAGGGATCGTTCGGGTGCAGGCGACATGGCTGCATCCAGCGGTTTCATGAGGGATTCCTCTCGGGGACGGGCGGGAATTCGGTCAAAAAGTATGGCGGATTCCACGGCGATTTCGGCTGCCGGTAGGGAGCCCCTGGCGGTGGTTGAAGAACCGAGAGAGGCGCCCGGAAGGGCAGAGGGAAATGCGGTACGAGTGCTCATAGCGAAGTCATCAAACAGAAGGTGAGGCCTCCGCGCGGGAGAGCTAGAGAAATGCGGTGACTGAGGAAATGCGGTTCAAGAAGCGAACCAGCTCAATCAGCGACGTTCTAATGCGCAGAAATGGCGGAGGCGGGTCGTCGGAGCGCGGCGAAGGAGTTAAACACTCCGCCCGGCGTCTTGGTCATAATCACAGATCCCACCTCCCTTTCTTAATAGCGCCAATAGAAACCCGTCCAGATCCAACTCTCATGATTGAGAAAGTTCAATCGGACGTGTTTAACCTACCCGACGACTGCTGCTTCTGCCTAGCCGGTTCCAAAAACTTGTTGCGCTTTTCCTCTTTTCACCGGCGTGTCCGCGGCAACACGCCGCAGCACGACGATGCACGACGGCGCACGCTCGGCCTGGGCCTTCCCAAGACAGTCAACGGCGCGGAAGGCCCGCAGCTCATCGAGTGGAGAATAGTTGCGGCTCTCACCGGCGTGTCGCAGCATCTATCCTCCAGCCGATTGTCACCACGTTCCCGGTGCGGCTGCGCATGCTGACCGTGCACCGGCAGGAGGCGGAAGCGGACCCCGTGTGCGTCGAGCCTGACCGCAAACGAGGGTAATGACTACCCCAACCCCGGTTAGCTTCGGTGGCTAGAGGTTCCAGCCGGCTATCGCAGGTGTCTTCTTGTCCCAGCCCAACCGGCAGACGGCAGCGGTCTCCAGAACGAAATGCCGGCCCTCGACCGGATCCATTCCGAGCCACCGGGCGGCTAGTACGCGGAGGAAGTGTCCATGCGCCACCAGCAGCACCTGCCGCGGTCCGGATCCCCCGGACGACGGCGGACCGGAAGCCGGCGGTCCACCCGCCGGTTCGGACGGGAACGCACCGGAGGCCGGCGGTCGGGCTCCCGCCGTTTCAAACGACAACGGACCGGAAGCCGACGGGCGGCCAGCGGAAGCACCAGCAGAAGCACCGCCGGAAATCCCGCCGCTGGAAGCCGCGCCGTCGCCGCCGTCGAGCACCTTCGCGATCACGTAATCGGCCCGGTCGGCCACCTGTTGCAGCGACTCGCCGCCGCGGACGCCGTGGGTCCAAATCAGATAGGAGGGGTCTATGGCCCGGATTGCGGCGCTTTGCAGCCCTTCATAGTCGCCGTAGTCCCACTCGTGCGCTTCCGGCACGACTTCCGCTTGCGGATAACCGGCCAGTTCGGCGGTCCGGCGCGCACGGAGCAACGGGGACGTCAGCACGGTGCGGAAACGAACCCCTGCCAGCTTCGCAGCGGCGTCGCGGGCCTGTTGAACGCCGGCCGGCGTGAGCTCCAGATCGGTCAGCCCGGTGTAGCGGTGATCCCGCGACCACTCGGTTTCGCCGTGGCGCATCAGCCACAGCACCGGGAAGTCGTGCGGACCCATTAGGTCACCGATCCTGGTCTCCGCGCGGCGGCGGTGCGCCTTGCTCGCCCACCGTGACGAATTCCGGCTGCTCCCGCCACCAGGCCATCAGCTTCGCCTCTGCCTCTTCCGGCGCCGCCGGTCCGTTTTCCAGCCGTTCTTCCAACAAGAACCTGTAGGCCCGGCCGACCAACGGCCCGGGCTTGATTCCCAGCAGCGCCATGATGCGGGCGCCGTCCAGGTCCGGCCTCACGGCATCAAGCTGCTCCTGCTCCTGCAGGGTGGCGATCCGCTGCTCCAGGTCGTCATAAGCAAAGGCAAGCTGCTCCGCCTTGCGCTTGTTCCGCGTGGTGACATCGGAGCGGGTCAGCCGGTGCAGGCGTTCCAGCAGCGGCCCGGCGTCGTTGACGTAGCGGCGGACGGCCGAATCCGTCCAGCCCGCCTCGCCGTACCCGTAGAAACGCATGTGCAGTTCCACCAGCCGCGACACCGCCTTAATGGTGTCATTGTCGAAGCGCAGCTTCTTCATCCGCTTGGCGGTGAGTTTGGAGCCCACCATGTCGTGGTGGCGGAAGCTGACCGCGCCGGACGGTTCGAACCGGCGGGTAGCCGGCTTCCCGACGTCGTGCATCAGGGCGGCGAACCGCAGGACGAAGTCCGGACCCGGCAGCGCGCCGTCGTCGTCCGTCTCCAGGTTGCAGGCCTGCTCCAGCACGGTGAGCGAGTGCTGGTAGACGTCCTTGTGCCGGTGGTGCTCATCGATCTCCAGCCGCAGCGCGGCAACTTCCGGCAGAACATGGTCGGCCAGCCCGGTGTCCACCAACAGGTCCACACCGGTGCGCGGGTCTTTGCCGTTGATCAGCTTGATCAGTTCGTCGCGGACGCGTTCGGCGGAAATGATTTCGATCCGGCCGGCCATATCCTTCATCGCCGCCGAGACCTCGGGCGCCACCGTGACCCCCAGCTGCGAGGCGAACCGCGCTGCGCGCATCATCCGCAGGGGATCATCGGAGAACGACGACGACGGCGCGCCCGGGGTGCGCAGCAGTCCGGCGTGCAGATCCTTCACGCCGCCATACGGGTCCACCAGTTCCAACGAAGGCAGCCGCAGCGCCATGGCGTTCATGGTGAAGTCGCGGCGGAACAGGTCGTCCTCCAGGGACGTTCCGAACGCCACCACGGGCTTGCGGGAATCCGGGTCGTAGGCCTCCGCCCGGTACGTGGTCACCTCGATCATGTGCTGGCCCTTGCGCATGCCGATGGTGCCGAATTCGCGGCCGATCTCCCAGAACGTGTCCGCCCATTTTTTGACGACGGCGATGGTGGCGTCCGGATCCGCATCAGTGGTGAAATCGAGGTCCGGGGAGATCCGGCCCAAGAACAGATCGCGCACCGGTCCGCCGACCAGCGAGAGCTCGTGGCCCGCGTCCGCAAAGAGCTCTCCCAGTTCGATCACTACGGCCGGCAACGGCAGGGACGGGGCGTTGGAGCCGGATGCGGAAGGGAACTGCGAACCAAAAAGGTGAACCATAGTGACTTAAGCGTGCCAGATGCCGGGCACGATGTTTAACAATGTCCGGCGGCTCGGCGTCGAGATCCTCGGGTCCTGACAAAAATCGTTAGAGTGGACGCATGGCACACCCGGTTCCGAGCGCCCCGAAGCGCACTCCGCTGACAGCGTCAGTGGGCAGTGCCGCGCCCGGACACCATTCCCTGCCGACAGTGGAGGAAATCTCGGCCGGCGGCGTCGTGGTGGATACCTCCACCAGCGACCTGAACGTGGCAATCATCGCCCGCTTCAACCGCGGCGGCCGGCTCGAGTGGTGCCTGCCCAAGGGACACCCCGAAGGCCGGGAAACCAATGAAGAGGCCGCCGTCCGCGAAGTTGAGGAAGAAACGGGAATCAAGGGACGCGTGCTGGCCACGCTCGGCAGCATCGACTACTGGTTCACCGTCAGCGGGCACCGCGTCCACAAGACCGTGCACCACTTCCTGCTCGAAGCCACCGGCGGTCTGCTCACCATCGAGAATGACCCGGACCATGAGGCAGTCGACGTCGCGTGGGTGCCGTTGGCGGATCTGGGCCGGAAGCTTTCCTTCCCGAACGAGCGGCGGATCGTTGACCTGGCCCGCGAAGTCCTGCCCGGCCACCTCTGAGCCGCAGCCCGGGAGCGGCCCTTCGGCCGGTCTTCAGGTGAGAACATAGAGGACGATGTCCGAGACCAAGCTCCCCGCCCAAGAACCCGCGCAGCACAGCACGGCTAAGTCCAGTGCCATCATGGCGGCCGGCACCATGGTGTCCCGGATCCTGGGCTTCGTCCGGACCGCCTTGCTCGCGGTCGCCATCGGTGCCAACACGACGATGGGCGACATCTTCGAGAAGGCCAACACCATCCCGAACATCATCTACCTGCTGCTGGCGGGCGGGGTGTTCAATGTGGTGCTGGTACCGCAGATCATCAAAGCCAGCAGGAAGAGCGACGGCGGCTCCGACTTTGTCAGCCGGTTGCTGAGCCTGACGCTGCTGGTGCTGGCCGGCATTGCGCTGCTGGCGACGCTCCTTGCCGGACCGATTATTTCCGTCCTGACCCGGGGTTGGACACCGGTCATGCTGGAACTGGGCACTGTGTTCGCCATTTGGTGCCTGCCCCAGATTTTCTTCTACGGCCTGTACGCAGTGGTGGGCCAGGTGCTCAACGCTCACGGGCGCTTCGGCTGGTACATGTGGGCTCCTGCCCTGAACAACGTGGTGGCCATCGGCACCCTGGGACTGTACATCGCACTGTATGGCCGCTATCTGCCCGGCAGGGGCGATCCCGAGCTGTGGACCGGCGCGCAGACGGTGGTGCTGGCCGGCGGCACCACCCTGGGCATCGTGTTGCAGGCCCTCCTGCTGCTGTGGCCGCTGGGCCGGCTCGGGCTGGGCCTCAAGCTCAAGCTCGGCTGGCGCGGCATGGGCTTCGCGGCCATCGGAAAAGTCGCGCTGTGGAGCCTGGCCACCATGGTCATCGCCAACACCGCTTACCTCTTCTACGGGACCATCGCCTCCGGCGCCACCGCTGCGCGTGCCGAACTGGCTGGATCCGGCGCCTCGATCCCCGGCGAGTATGCGCTGAACACTGCCCAGCTGATTGCCATGCTGCCTCACTCGGTCTTCGTCCTCTCGGTGGCCACAGTGCTGTTCAACCGACTGTCGCACCAACAATCGGCCGGCGCTTTGGAGGACGTGCGCCAGACGGTGAATTCGGGCCTGCGCACCATCGGCGTCGCCAGCGTTTTTGGCGCAGCCGCCGTGGTGGTGCTGGCCGGACCGCTGGCCCGGCTGTTCGCCGGATCCGGACCCACCGCTGCGGCCTCTGCCGCGTCGATGGGCCAGGTCCTCACCATTCTGGCCGCCGGCATGCCGTTCATGAGCATCTACTTCTTCCTGGGACGCGTGTTCTATGCGGAGGAAGACGCCAGGACGCCGCTGATCATGCAGGCCATCTGTTCCGGTGCTTCGGTGGTGCTGGCCGTACTGATCGCTTGGCTGGTGGACCCCACCATGGTGGTCTACGCGTTGGCCTTGCTGTTTGCGGTCTTCCACGTGGTCTCGGCGGTGCTGGCGCACCACTTTGCCCGACGCCGGCTGGGAGACTACGGCGCAGGGCGCGTCGTGGATACCTACATTCGCCTCGGCTACTCGGCCTTGGGCTCCGGCCTGGTCGGGGCGGCAGTGCTGTGGCTGTTTGGGGGTTACGCTCCTGGCGGATTCGCTTGGCAGTCCATCATTACGGCCATGGTGACCATCGCCGTCGTCGGACTGGTGATGGCGGCGGTTTACCTGCTGCTGCTGCGTGCCATGCGTGTCCAAGAGTTGAATGATTTCCTGGCGCCCATCCTGAAACGGCTGCCCGGACGCGCCTGACAGAAACGGGAATCGGCGCCGGCACCGGCTAGCATGGAAATCAAATTATCTAGTCAGGGGCGCCAGTCCAGGACAGCCGGGAGGAACTAGTGCCGCAGCCAGTTGATGTGGGCATGCTGCTTGGTGGCCGTTATAAGGTCACAGCCCAAGTGCTTGCCTCTGCCGAACACGATCTGGTCCTCGACGGTGTGGACCAGGTACTTAACCGGCCCGTCAGCATTCTGGTGTCGGCACCGGAAAATGCCAGCCAGGTAGCCATGAGCGCCCGCGAAATCGCCACCGGCGAGCGTGCCAGCAACGTTCAGATACTGGACCTTGGCAATGCCGATGGGTTCACGTATCTAGTCACCAACGAGGCGCAGGCCGCCGACCTGCTGGACTTGGTCATTCAGCGGGACGGCCCGTATGTGGAGCCCTTCTTTACGGACACTCTCGGTTCCGAGATCTTCGGCCAGGTGCGCTCCACGGAACCGGAGCCGTACGAGGACGAGTACGAGTACGAGGAATACGACGACGAGCCCCGGCAGAGCCTGCGCGACCGCCTGAACAAACTCGACTTGCCCAAGCTGGGAAAGAACGCGTTGGAAGGGACCACCAAAGCCCGGTTCGGCCGCCAGCCGGAAGGCGTGGCCTCTGGTGCTGGATCCGCTGCCGGAGCCGCCGCCGCTGCTGCCTCTGCCGGTGCGCACGTTCCGCCGCCGCCGTCAGCGCCTCCCGCTCCTGCGTCCGCAAGCCCGGCGACAACGCCTGTCTCGCGGCAGGTTCCGGCCTCCCGGCCGGCAGCCGCCCCGCCCCCGGCCGAAAGGCCCAAGGTCAGCTTGTGGTCGGAGGACGACGCAGACCGGCCCGAGGTCCGATCGGCCGCCATGTTCCCAGCGGCAGCCCGCACGAGCAACGAACCCGACACCAACGACTACGAGTACGACGAATACGACGACGAGGAACGCAACAGCCCGCGGTCCTCCAAGTTGTTGGTCGGCGGATTGCTGGCCGTCTTGTTGGTGGTCGCTATCGTCGTGGCCGTCAGCCAGTTGAACCTTTTCCGCGGCGGCCCGGTGGCCGATGGATCGGCGGCCGGAAATGAAACGGCCACCGCATCCACCCCGGCGCAAACCGATGCCGAAGAAGAATCTGCCCCCGCCGCTGAAGTAGTCAAGCCGGTCATCGCCGATCTCACCCGCCAGGTCCCGGACATGCCGGACCTCGACGCGGAGAACGACGGCAAGCTCTCCGAAGCCGTCGACGGCAACCCCGCCACCTACTGGGCCAGCTTCCAGTACGTGTCGGACACGTTCGGTGGCTATGCCGGAAACATGGCGCTGGTCGTCGAGCTGAAGGAACCGTCAAGCATCAGCTCCGTGGTGCTGACACAACTGGGCGGTACCGGCGGAAACTTCTCCGTGCTCTTGAATGACGGGCCGACCCTGGACGGCGCCAATCAGGTCGCCCAGGGCAGTTTTACCGCACAGAAAACCACCATTCCGGTTCCTGAACAGGACGGAGCTGCCCCCAAGGCTCAGTACGTGCTGATCAACTTCACTCAGTTGCCCAGACTCTCCAACCCCATGGGAGGCCCGCCTTACGGCATCCGGATGGCAGAGATCGAGGTCTCCTAGCCGCTGAGGGTAGGTCCGTGCCGCCCTGGCACGGAATAAGCCGGCGCAGCGCGCCGTTGAGAGAAGTGATGGCCTTGCTGCCCGCTCAAGGCGGCCGGGCTAGGCTTACGTCAATACCAGAGGAAGAGGTTCGCAGGCAGTGAGCACAGAAACCACACCGTCCGTCCGCGACGTCATCATTGTTGGGTCCGGTCCGGCCGGCTACACGGCAGCTGTCTACACCGCGCGAGCCAACCTCAAACCACTGCTCATCGCCAGCTCTGTTGAGGCAGGCGGAGAGCTGATGAACACCACCGACGTTGAAAATTACCCGGGCTTCCCCGGTGGAATCCTGGGCCCTGAGCTCATGGAGAACTTCCAGAAGCAGGCCGAGCGGTTCGGCACCGAGATTCTGTTCGAAGACGTCACCAGCCTCGAGCTGGAAGGTGACGTCAAGAAGGTCACCATTGGTTCCGGTGAAACCTTTTTGGCACGTTCGGTCATTATTTCCACCGGCTCTGCCTACCGTGAGCTCGGCCTTCCGGACGAAAAGCGCCTCGCCGGACACGGCGTCAGCTGGTGTGCAACCTGCGACGGTTTCTTCTTCAAGGGCCAGGACATCGCGGTGATCGGCGGAGGCGACTCTGCCATGGAGGAAGCCCTCTTCCTCACTAAGTTCGCGGACTCTGTCACGGTTGTACACCGCCGCGATACCCTGCGTGCCTCAAAGATCATGCAGGAACGTGCTTTGGCGCACGAAAAGATCAAGTTCGTGTGGAACTCGGAGGTCGTCGGCCTGGAAGGTGAGAACAAGGTCACCGCGCTGAAGCTCAAAAACACGGTCGATGGTTCGGAGACGGTGCTGCCTGTGACCGGTGTTTTTGTCGCCATTGGCAATGATCCCCGGGTTTCCCTCGTCCAAGGCCAGTTGGAACTGACGCCCGAGGGCACCATCGCGGTTCAGGGACGGTCCTCCAGGACGTCGCTGCCTGGTGTGTTCGCCGCCGGGGACGTCATCGACCCCACCTACCGCCAAGCAATCACGGCGTCGGGAAGCGGCTGCGCCGCCGCCATCGACGTGGAACACTACCTGGCCGACCTCGCTAGCAGCCAGGCCGGCATCGCTGAGCCCGCAACCGTCTGAGACCGGTTCGAGAAAGAGAGAACAGCATGAGCAACGCAAAAGATGTCACCGACGCTACTTTCGAAGCGGATGTCCTGAAGTCCACCAAGCCCGTAATCGTTGACTTCTGGGCAGAGTGGTGCGGCCCTTGCCGCATGCTCTCGCCGATCCTCGATGACATCGCTGCCGAACACTCCGGCAAGGTAGACGTAGTCAAGCTCAACGTAGATGACAATCCTGCCACCGCCGCGCAGTACGGCATCACCTCCATCCCTGCCGTCTACGTTTTCAAGGACGGAGTAGTTGCAGCGACCTCTATCGGCGCGAAGCCTAAGCAGGTCATTGAGCAGGAATTTGCTGAGTTCCTCAACTAACAAGATGGAAAACGACGCGGCAGACCAGAGTCTGCGCCGTTCAGACATCAGTCGGCGCGTAGTAGCCCTTCGGGAAGGGCTGCTACGCGCTGGTGTTTCTATGGCGTACCTTGCTCCGGATCAGGTAAACAACCCCATGGTGTTTGATGACCATGTGGATGCTGCGGTGCGCACCTTCCAACAGGACCGGGGATTAAAGGTCGACGGCATCGCAGGCCCGGAGACGGAAGGAGCTCTGGCCGAGGCCCAGTTCAAACTGGGGTCACGTCAACTTGCCTACACCGTCGACGGTTCGGCGCTTCGTGGCGACGACGTGACCGAGCTGCAACGTCAGCTGTCTTTTCTGGGCTTTTACTACGGCCACATTGATGGCGAGTACGGAAAACGTACCTACCTGGCCGTCCGTGAACTCCAATTGAACTTAGGGCTCGAAGCCTCCGGTGTCGCGGATGCCCAACTGATCGCGTCGATGGAGCGCATCAACCGGACTATCAGTCCCAGTCAGGCCTTTTCGCTGCGTGACTACGAACGCCTTAGCCAGGCATCTGCAACCCTGCGCGGCCGCACTATCGCCATAGCACCCGGATCCGGCGTCGACGCACAACCAGGAATCGTCGACACGTCCTCGGGTGAGCCGCTCACTGAGAAGCTCGTCGCCGGGGATGTGTCCAACCGATTGGGGAAGATCCTCACCGAGCTGGGTGCGCGCGTTGAGATCATTGAACAGGTGCCCGTGGAGGGAAGCGACCACCGCGCCGAAGCCATCAAGGCCGCTTCGCCAAGCCTGAGCATTGCTATCCACTGTGATTGGCTGCCTCAACAAGCTGCCAATGGTGTGAGCGCCTTCTTCTGGGGCCGGCCGGAATCTGCCGAGGTGCGCTCACCCATCGGTCATCGTGCTGCAGAACTGATTTTGAAGGAAGTGGTAGCCCGGACGGGTTCCACGTCGCTGGGTCTTCATGGCCGCAGCTGGGACATCTTGCGACTCCCCAGCACTCCGTCTGTTCAGCTGGATATCGGTTATTTGAGCAGTCAGCTCGATTCATCTCGACTTGCCGATCCGATTTACCGCCAAGTCCTGGCCGATGCCATCGTCATAGCGATTCAGCGCCTCTACCTTTTAGAAGAGGACGACGAGCCTACCGGGACCCTTGCCCTCGACGACGTACTTCGCTTCAATCCCCCGTCGTAGACACGTTTCCGGCTCTGTTTCACGTGAAACAGAGCGGGAAACACCCTTAGTGACCCTCCCCTGACCGTTGTTACATGAAGGGCCGTTTGCTGAAGCATCTTGAATGACACAAGTCGTCGCAGCGTGCTCGCGCCCGACCGACGCCAAGTGGCTCGGTACCCACCAAAAACTAGCTGGACGTGGCATCTGAGCAAAAGCAGACCAGTCAGCGTGGGTCAGTGATCGCAACATATTGGCATAGCGCCCCATGAGCGCATAGCAGTGAAAGCGTGCGCGTTGACCCAACAAGGATTCCTGTGTGACGACTATCGGAGAATCCTGTGAGAGTGCCTGTGTAGCGGCGGGTCAGCTGGGTCGGTACCCGCCGGCCCGGCATTGTGGGTCATGGACATTTCGATGAGCGCACTTCGAGCAGTCATGAAAACCGCTGCCCGCCGGCTTGCTCGGGCTTACCGAGCCGCCAAGAAGACGGCTTTGGATGAGCTGCGCGCGCAGATTGGATGGCTCCGGCATCATCCACGCAAGGCTTTGCCGCAGCCACTCGTACTCTAACCGGCCAAGTCCCGTCCGTGGTCCGGCCGCCGCTCCACGGCAAACCGATAATAGGGGCGCTGCGGTTTTGCTGGACCGTCCAGGGCGCGCCGTGCGGACTGCTGCTCGGGCGGCGTTACCTGATCTGGTTCCGAGGTTGCGCCGGTTGAAGGAACTGCAGGTCAACGATGCGACAGAGGTACTGCTGGCCTTGCGACCCTCGGCCGCCGGCTGAAGGCGAACGAGCGAACCTGCAGCCGCGGGGACGTACTCATCCCAAGTCCGAGGCGCTACTGAAGGACTCGATCCCAATGCGGACCTGGGCCGGGTGGAACGAAGCGAAGGCTCCGTGGAGATAGACCTGGTGGGCTACGTAGGCGGCAACTCCCCGTGCGAGTTTTGTGCCTCCCTTGGCACCGCTTGACATCCCGAGCGGTAAGCCGAGACCGGTTTCGGTGAAGAACAGGCCCAGAAGTGGGTTTCGCCGCGTTGTAAACCACCGCCGCGAAGTTCACGTTCCCGATCCTGGGGATCAACTCGGACATCGGTTCCGAGTTCATCAACTGGGAGCTTTCCGCTGGAACGAACGGGAGGAACTGACGTTCACCAAGAATATCCTTCCGGAAACAAGAAGGACGGGGCACACGTGGAACAGATGAATTGGACAGTCGGATACCACCGCTATGACACCCGGCCGATCTGGAGTTTCTGAACAAGATCCGGGAACTGGGTGCGTTCGTTTACGAAGCACTTCGCTCCCCATCACAAGCACATCGAGAGGGAAAAAATGCGACACACCTGCAACCCCGTACCAGCGTGTCCTCGCCGTCAAGAAGCAACTAACAAAAGAAAGCATGCCCCGATTCCGGCCGCAATTCGACTTCAGGTTCAGGCGGTACGCGCCGAGCTGCTCGCGCCGACCACCGCCAAGCACGGCACGATTCAAGGAACCAAGCTACGCGGCATCTTGACGTGCCTTGGCGCCTGTTTCACGTGAAACCGCGCATTACTCACCCCTATGCAGTCCCGCCGGCCTGGACAGCAGGACGCATCGCGTCGTAGTGACCGTCCCTGGAATCCCCACCGAGCCCCGTGCACGCCGCGGCCACCAATGAAGAAGGTGCCGATGTTTCACGTGGAACAGGAGCTGAGTTCAGTGGCGTGCCCCTCTGATAGTTCGGCGTACCTCTGAAGACGTTCTGGGTAGACTACTGAATACTCCGCGAGTAACGCGTCTGTACCGCTGCATGCTTCCATCCAGGGCAACGCTTCTCTTGTCCAACCCCAGCTTGGAGTCTGTCATGGATAGGCGGGGTTGTCGTCGGGAACGAGGCCACGTAGATACTCATGGTCTCGGTACTCAGCATGTGTCGAACAGGCAGGAGCCCTGCTTCTGCTCACCTCGGACGAAGACAATCCTTCGTCAGGACCACACACAGAACGCGCCTACTCGAATGGGCGTTGGGCTACACGCGGCCGCGCATTGCGAGCCCGGGGAAACAGGTCTCCCCTAACAGGGCGGTTTCGCGCTCCACCACGAGCCGGCATAAGAACGCCGTAGCAAGCGTGCGATGCACATACTCCTTCACCCTTCACGTGAAACATCCGGATGGGCAATCCGTACGAGTTAATGGAAGGAGCTGACCCCGCCCCCCGCCGGGTCGCTTCAGTGGTTCACTTCCAGCTTCACAGTGCTCCAGTTCAGGTCCGGGCTCTTTGCCGCATGGCCGCTGTTCCCTCACGCAGGCTTCTGGTCAGTGCTTCGGCTACACCTGCGGCTGAAGGCAGTTGCTCTTGCCGGAGTTGTCGCTCGATGGCTCTGATCGTCTCGGCCCAGAATCCTCCGACCAGGCGCTCATCGTTGCTTCCGTTCCCTGCCCGTCTGGCCCGGGATCTGCCCCCTGGTTGCACGTGAAACGGAGGACATAGCGAGCATGATCCATGTTTCGGGCACGCCGTAGTTATCTGGAAACAGGTCGAGGTATTCCGCCAACTTAACCGCACTCGGCGAGGAAGACAGTGCTGGGTTGCGATTTCGCAAGGCACTGACGATACCGTCCGTTGCAGGACGAGCTAGTCTATGGCCTCTGCCTCAGAGAAACACAAATAGACGGGGCGTTTCACGTGGAACAATTCCGGGAGCCTTCGATTCTCGATGCTTTTTCAGCGCCCCCGCGCAGAAGCTGTTACCCGCTTGCAGTGGTTCCGTTGCTTTTCTTGTGCCGGCAACGCATCAGGATCGCCAAGATAATCGCTGCGACTGAGAACAGGGGCTTGAACCAAAGCTGTCTGGGAACCGCTCCTGGTCGCCCGTCAGGTGTGGAAGAAGTCGGCTTTGGGTCCGCTCATGTGCTCATTCCGCTTCCCAAGGGGTCTCATGGGGCTCCGCTTTGCCCTGTTTCACGTGAAACGAAGGGGCGCGAACGACAAGTGGGTGCGCGTAGATCGCCGACAGCTCTGTCTGGTGGCAATCGGAGGGGAGCCGCCAGTAAGACCGGAATACAGTTGAGCGCATTGGAATACGGCTTCCTTCCTGGCGTCAGCCTCCCGTTTGACCGATTTGCGGCCCGCCCGAGAATTGAAAGGGAACGATGATGGCCGGAGGCTCGCGTCCCAAGTGAGGAGGAATTTGGCTCATTCGTTCCACGTGGAACACTTCGAGCCCCTAAGATCGCGCGCAACATGCCAGTCTACGGTCCATTTTCGGAGAAGCAGTCAGTCATGGCCGGCACTGAACGGAATCGCACGCTGAAGTGAACTGCATCGGCAGCCTGGAAGGGAAACCAGACTACGAAAGCAAGGCGATACACGAGTCCGATCCTCGGCTTACTAGTAAGAATTAGCCCAAGGAGGGTGCCGAGACTGTTGGCCGAGAAAAGGGAGGGGCCCGTCCATGATGGACGAGCCCCTCCGTTTCACGTGAAACAGACGGCTAGGGAGCCGCCGGATTCAAGACGTCCATGATGCGGTTCAAGTCATCAACGCTTGCGAACTCAATGCTGACTCTTCCCTTCTTGGCGCCCAAGGTGATCTTCACACTGGTGTCCAAACGGTCGGATAGAGAGTTGGCCAGGTAATCGAGCCGCTCGTGCCGGGCACCCTCGCGGGGTCGCCCCTCCCGTTTCGGCCGGCGAAGGCCATCACTAAGGGAGACGATCTCTTCGGTGGCACGAACAGACAACCCTTCAGCAACAATCCGCTGGGCCAACTTCTCCATTTCGGCGGGATCCGTGAGGGCTAGAAGGGCACGGGCGTGACCAGCGCTGAGAACACCCGCAGCTACCCGCCGCTGTACCAGCGGTGGCAGCTTCATCAATCGCAAAGTGTTGGAGACCTGCGGCCGAGACCGACCGATTCGGTCCGCGAGCTCGTCGTGTGTACAGCCGAAGTCATCCAGCAGTTGCTGGTACGCTGCAGCCTCTTCCAGCGGGTTGAGCTGGCTTCGGTGCAGGTTTTCAAGAAGTGCGTCGCGGAGAAGATCATCATCGGAGGTGGACCGGATGATTGCTGGAATGGTTTCCAGGCCAGCAGCCTTGGTAGCCCGCCAACGGCGTTCGCCCATGACCAGCTCGTACTGGGCTTCCACACCATCAGCCGGACGGACAACGATCGGCTGCAGTACACCGATTTCCCGAATCGAATGCACCAGCTCAGCCATGTCTTCTTCATCGAAGACGGTACGCGGCTGTTTGCGGTTTGGCTGAATCGCTGAAACCAGAACCTCTGCAAAGGTCGCCCCTGGAACTTCAACCAAGTCCGGACCTGCTGTTTCACGTGAAACGTTGGTGCCGAAGACCAGCTGTTCTCCGGCACCCGCGTCTTCCGCTGGCTGCCTGGTCTCGGGTACGGGCTCATTGGCGTCCTGTGCGGGGATCCGGCCGCCGGTCTGCGGAGACGGATCAGGGGCCTCGCTCTTGACCGTTTTTTTGGGCGCCGGCTTCTTAGAGGCAGGCTTCTTAGTTCCGTTCGGCGTGGTTCGCCGTGGGGCCCTGAGAACCTCGGCCATTTGCGCCGCACTCGACCCAGCAGCCGAATCTGAATCCGTGGTGGTAAGAATTGCCGCATCCGCATCATCCCGTCGGGACGACGCGGGGAAGAAGACGTCGACAGGACGCTGCGTTCGTTTCCTAGCTAAGGACCCCTGGCCTTCGGTTGTTTCGGGCTCTTCGCTTGCAGGAGTGCTGGGAATCAGTGCGCCCAAGCCTCGTCCTAAGCCACGGCGTTTTTCACTCATCTGGACCCTCTTCCGTCATGCGCCGAGCTGTCGCGCACTACCTCGTTTAAGGCGTAATTCTAACGTTTTACTGATCGAATTCTCGGTTACTTGCCGCGCTCGGCGATTTCAGCCGCGGCCTCCTGATAAGACAGGGCTCCGCTGGAGGACGGGTCATAAGTAATAACGGTCTGCTGGTAACTCGGCGCCTCGGAAATGCGGACGGACCGTGGAACAACAGCGCTCAGCACCTCGTTGGGGAAGTGTTCCCTGACTTCGGCTGCCACTTGGGCAGCGAGGTTCGTGCGGCCGTCGTACATAGTTAGCAGGATGGTTGAAACCACCAAGCCAGCGTTAAGGTGCTTCTGAATCATCTCAATGTTTTTGAGGAGCTGGCTCAACCCTTCCAGGGCGTAGTACTCACATTGAATGGGAATCAGAACCTCTTGGGCCGCAACAAACGCGTTCACCGTGAGGAGGCCAAGGCTGGGTGGGCAGTCGATGAAGACATAGTCCAACCGGGGCAACCCGGCAGCCTCGCGCTCCTGTGCATAAACTTCGATGGCACGGCGGAGGCGCTGTTCTCGTGCCACCAGGGAGACCAGCTCAATCTCTGCGCCGGCCAGGTGAATGGTGGCAGGCGCAACGATCAGGTGGTTAATGTCTGGGCATTGAGCAATCACCTCGCCCAACGGCATATCGTTGATGAGGACGTCATAGATACTGTCAACATCCGCGTGATGCTCGACGCCGAGGGCGGTAGACGCGTTCCCCTGGGGGTCGATGTCGATGACGAGAACGTTCAGGCCAGCCGTAGCCAGAGCAGCCGCAATATTGACCGTGGTAGTGGTTTTGCCGACGCCGCCCTTTTGGTTGCTGACCGTCAGCACCCTGGTTTGAGCTGGCCGGGGAAGTTGTTTGGCCTTCAATCGTTCACGCCTGCGGTTTTCACTCGCCAATTCTTGAGCGAGAGGTGTGCTTTCGTCGATCGAATCCATAACGTTTGGAACCGTAGCCTCTATCTTGACATCGGAGTTGGCCAGTTCGGCCTGATTTGCGCGGGAGGTTTCACGTGAAACAAGACTGGTTCCGGTGCTCGAAACAACCGCATCTGATTGATCGGCGTCTCCAAGAGAAGACGGCTCATCGACAACGCCCTCGGCCACTCCCGAAACCATTTCGCTCATCGCCATTTTCGATTTGCCCGCTTTCACTCTCCCGGCACGACCCCTCTTAGCCTATCGTTGCGCGGCTGGTTTCACGGGCGATCCGAGGGTGTGTGGACCAACAGGTTAAGCTGCCACAAGGATTCGAACGACCGTTGTCGGCTCTTCCAGGAGTCCATCTCCGACGGTCAAGATCTCTGTCTCGCGGCCACCCAACTTCCGAATGACCTTCGATGCCTTCTCAACTTCGTCGGCAGCGCTGCGACCCTTGATGGCGAGCATCTCACCGCTACCGTGCAGCAGTGGAATCGACAGTCGCGCAAGTTTGTCCAAGGCAGATACTGCCCGCGACGTCACGACATCCGCTGAAACGTCGTCCGCGGCAAGCTCAGCCCGTGTACGTACTACGGTGACGTTGTCTAGCCCCAAGTCGTCGACCACTTCATTGAGCCAGACTACGCGGCGCTCCAAGGGCTCGATGAGCGTCAGGCGCAAGTCGGGCCGTGCCAACGCCAAGGTCAATCCCGGCAAGCCGGCGCCGCTCCCGACATCAGCAACCGCGGCGTCTGGACCTATCAGGGTGGCGACAACCGCGCAGTTCAGGACGTGCCGGTTCCACAACCGCGGGACTTCACGGGGGCCCAACAGCCCCCGTTCGATTCCGGACGTGGCCAAATGCGCAACGTAGCGTTCGGCCAGATCCAGCCGGTCGCCGAAAACGGCCTGGGCGGCTTTGGACTCGGCTACCGTCATCTCAACTATGGACATACCTATGCCCTATCCAACCAGCAACTGATCAAGGTCAGGACTCCACCGACACCACAATGTGGCGGTTGGAGCCTTCGCCCTCTGATTCGCTGACCAGCCCAAGGTCAGCGATGGCGTCATGAACGATCTTGCGTTCATAGGCGCTCATCGGCTCCAGTGCCACATCCTGCCCGGATTCCTTTGCCTCGGCGACCGCATCCTGGGCGATCTTGAGCAGTTCCTTGCTGCGGCCTTCGCGGTAGCCGGTGATGTCCAAAACCAACCGCGAACGGCTGCCAGTTGACGTCAGGACAGACAACCGGGCCAGCTCCTGCAAGGCCTCGAGTACTTCTCCGTCGGTCCCTACGAGCGCCTTGAGGGCCTCGTTGTCCTCGTCTTCGGAAACGATCGAGATGTAGGTGCGACCATTGCGTACTTCGATGTCGATGTCGCCATCGATGTCAGCGATGTCGAGGAGTTCCTCGAGGTAGTCCGCAGCTACGTCTCCCTCTTCGTCCAAACGCTTAGCAGAATTCGAAACGGCAGCCTCCTCCTGTTCGTCTGCCGCAGCTGCTTCGCCGGAAAGTTCTTCAGTCACTTCGGATACGCTTTCGCTGCTCATTTTCTCTTCCTGTTCTTACGCTGTGGCTGATGGCGCTGGCCCTTCGGCTCCGCAGGGGCTTCGACAGCAGGCTCCTCTGTCTTCCGCTCACCGAGCAGCGGAACCATCGGCAAGCCCTTCTTTGCGCGCCGATCCGCCAACTCGCGTGCAGCCTGCGAACCAGGGGTAGGCATGCGCCGGATAACGAAGAACTGCTGTGCCATGGTCCAAATGTTGGTGGTCGTCCAGTAGATCAGAACACCGATCGGGAAGTTGATGCCACCGATGCCGAAGACGAGCGGCAGGATGTACAACATCATTTGCTGCTGCTTCATGAACGGTGACTGCATGGCTTCGGCAGACATGTTCTTGGCCATGATCTGCTTCTGAGTGATGAACTGCGATGCCGTCATCGCCAGGATCATGATGATCGACAGGACAACAACCGCGCCCTGGTTGGCTCCACCACCGCCATGAAGCAAGGACGCCGATAGCGGGGCGCCGAAGATCGATGACGCATCGAACTGCCGGATGAGTTCGGGGGAAAGCGCGCCGATGCCCTCGCCATTTGCGCTGGCATGCGAGGCGGTGCTGAGCACCCGGAACAGCGCGAAGAAGAATGGCATCTGGACCAGCATCGGCAAGCAGGCCGAGAACGGATTGGTCCCGTGCTTCTTGTACAGCGCCATCTGCTCCTGCGTCATGGCCTGACGCGAAAGCTGATCGGTTTTTCCCTTGTACTTCTGCTGCAACTTGCGCAGGTCAGGTTGCAGGGCCTGCATTCCCCGCTGGGCCTTGATCTGCTTAACGAAGACCGGGATGAGGGCGGCGCGGATCACCAACACGAGGCCGATGATCGAAAAAGTCCATGTCCAGCCATTGGCCGGATCCAACCCCAACCAAGACAGGCCGGCGTGGAACGCCCACAGGATCCACGACACTACCCAAGTGAAAGGCAGCAGGATCGTGCTCAGGAAGTCCATTGTCTATTTACTCCTCAAGCCGCTTCGCGGCCTTCATCGTCGGCCGGAATCACTGGGTGATTAAGTTCGATTATCCGGGGGATTCTGGCAGGGTTTTCCTGCAGCCACAGGTCAAAGGAAGGCGATGCCGGAACATGGTCGACGCCTCCGGGATTCCAGGGATGGCATCGGCATAACCGCCGCGCAGCCAGCCAGCTGCCTTTGGTGGCACCATAAACGGTCACAGCTTCAAGGGCATAGGCAGAACAAGACGGGAAAAAGCGGCACACCTGGCCATACAGCGGCGAAATGGTCTTGCGGTAGGCGGCGAGAGCGCCAATCAAAACGGACTGCGGGATCGTCTGGATCCGCTTGGCGGTGGCGGTGGGAGAGGAAGCCTGCGTGCAACGGGCGGTGGAACTCATGCCGCTCATCCCTTCTCCTCGGGCACAACGCGCGCAGGCGCAGTAGACGTTGCAGTCAACTTGATCACGGCCGTTTTGAGCGCCTTCCGGTAATCATGTTCCAGCGCGTCGAAGTCCGCACTGGCCGCTGCCGGAAGAGCGCGCACAACAACCGCGAGTCCTTGGGCATACTGATTGTCCCTCAGACTAGCCGCTGCGAGTTCCCGCAGTCTTCTTTTAACGCGGTTGCGGATGACGGCGTTCCCTACAGCCTTAGAGACGATGAAGCCAAAGGCAGTCGGTTCGACCGGCTTAACAGCTGCCGCATATAACACCAAGTTCCGGCGCCCTGATCGGACGCCGGAACGGACAGTTGTTGAGAAGTCCGCCGATGCGCGCATCCTGTGCTGGCTGGAAAGCATGGCGCTACGCAGCTGGCCGAGATGCGATGCTGCGGGAACGGAACCTCACAGCCGGATCGACAAACCGGCTATTTAGGCCGACAGTTCGGTACGGCCCTTGCTGCGGCGTGCTGCCAGGATGGCGCGGCCGGCGCGAGTGCGCATGCGAAGGCGGAAGCCGTGCTTCTTGGCACGACGGCGGTTATTCGGCTGAAAAGTCCGCTTGCTCACGGTGGTTACTCCAAGACGATCGACAGATGCGGTTGGACCCGTTGCAACAGGGGGAAGAACAGGTCGACGCTCTTATATAGGCGCCTACTTCAGGACCTGGACGCAAGGCGTGCACGGATACCAAAGTAGACATGAAGGACTAGTCAACGTTAGGCGATGGCGGCAAGAACCGTCAAACCAGCAGTCTCGCCCCCCGGGCGTTTCCGTGGATAACACCTGTGGACAACTCTAGCGAAAACGCGATGCGCCCGGTTCCTAGGACTCCGGGCACAGCGTCCACAGGCCCCTGCATCCCAGCTGTTATCAAGCAGAATCATGCTCTACGCTTGCAGGAGCCCCTTATCCACCGTCTGTGAATAAGTCTGTGGATTTCGGGCACGCTGTCGGCAGAGGCCGAAGCAAGATGAGCTTCTGAGGGGTATCTAGGTGGACACGGACCAAATAAACGACGTCGGAAGTTCCTGGCGCAAAGTGGTCCGCACCTTGGAACAGGACGATCGCGTCACGCCCAGGCAGCGCGGGTTCATCGTGTTGGCCCAAGCAAAGGGACTGATCGGGACGACGTTGCTGGTTGCACTCCCCAACGAACTGACCCGCGAAGTCTTCCAGTCGCAGCAGCTCAAGGAACCGCTGCACGACGCGCTGTTCGAAGTTTTCAAGGACGATATCCTGTGCGCTTTCAGCGTCGACACGGATATGGCTCCGCAGGCCGAACCAGAACCCGAACAAGAGCCTCGGTCGGCTCCGTCAGTCGTGCGGAACGAGGCACTGCCCCAACCGCCGAAGGAGAGCACATCCCAGGAACTGGGCCGGCTCAACCCTAAGTACATTTTCGATACCTTCGTCATTGGCTCGTCCAACCGCTTTGCACACGCGGCTGCTGTAGCGGTGGCCGAAGCCCCGGCCAAGGCGTACAACCCACTGTTCATTTACGGGGACTCCGGACTGGGCAAAACGCACCTGCTGCACGCAATCGGGCATTATGCCCGCCATCTCTACAACGGCATTCGTGTCCGGTACGTCAACTCCGAAGAATTCACCAACGACTTCATCAACTCCATCCGCGACGATGAAGGCGCCAGCTTCAAGCAGTTGTACCGCAACGTCGACATCTTGCTGATCGACGACATCCAGTTCCTGGCCAACAAGGATGCGACCCAGGAAGAGTTCTTCCATACGTTCAACGCTCTCCACAACCACAGCAAGCAAGTAGTGATCACTTCGGACCTGCCGCCGAAGCAGCTCTCCGGATTCGAAGAACGGATGCGGTCCCGCTTCGAATGGGGGCTGTTGACGGACATCCAGCCGCCAGAGCTGGAGACCCGTATCGCTATTCTGCGCAAGAAGGCCATCAGCGAGGGGCTGTCCGTGCCCGATGAGGTCCTCGAATACATCGCCTCAAAGATCTCCACCAACATCCGCGAGCTAGAGGGCGCACTGATCCGGGTGACTGCGTTTGCCAGCCTGAATCAACAGGCAGTGGACATGGGCCTTGCCGAGATCGTGCTCAAAGACCTCATCACCGACGAGGGCGCGCAGGAGATCACTTCGGCGACGATCCTTGGCCAGACGGCGGCCTACTTCAAGCTCAGCATGGAGGAACTGACCAGTAAGTCCCGTACCCGGACCCTGGTGACAGCACGCCAGATCGCCATGTACTTGTGCAGGGAACTGACCGACATGTCCTTGCCGAAGATCGGCCAGGAGCTTGGCGGACGCGACCACACCACCGTCATCCACGCAGACCGAAAGATCCGCGAGCTGATGGCGGAACGCCGCGCGATCTACAACCAGGTCACGGAGCTGACTAACCGCATTAAGCAGCAGCAGCGCGACAGTTAGCCTCACCGGCGCCTGCAGACTCGAACTACACCGCTGAAATTAACAGGTGTGGATAAGGCTGTGGATAGTTAAGTGGAGAACCCCGGTACTTAAGAGGACAACTACCCTGTTGCCTGTGGATGCGCGAAATCCCACGGATTTTCGTCCACAGCCGCCCAGCACGGTCTTCGATCTCCCTACACATCTTGTGAACAGGCAACTTCCGCGCGGCAGCAAGCAAGACCGAGGTTATCCACAGTATCCACAGCTGTTATTAACACTACGAATCCCAATATTTGAAGTTCTTTCAAATAACATTTGACCCTGTCCCAGTTCCCGGACGCCCCGCAGAACAGCTGAAGCGAACGTCGCCGTGCTCCCGGTGCGCATTGACCGTTGCTGCGGCTAAGCTTGCACAGAGAATTGTTGCCATCTGCTTCAGCCTGATGCCGTAGTCCAAGCATTTGCACCAGGCCACCGCAGGCGGCCTTCCCCAGCATGTTCGTTGTGAAAGGCGGCTTACTTCAGTGAAGTTCAGAGTTGATCGGGATGTTCTGGCGGAAGCCGTGACATGGACAGCCCGTTCCCTGTCACCTCGTCCGCCGGTGCCCGTGCTGTCGGGCCTGCTCATTCGTGCTGAAGGCGGGATGGTCAGCCTTGCCAGTTTCGACTACGAGATTTCGGCGCGTCTGCAGATTCCGGCGGACGTTTCCGCTGAGGGAACAATCCTGGTATCCGGACGCCTCTTGGCCGATATCTGCCGCAGCTTGCCTTCAGCCCCGGTCGACATCGAAACCGATGGCTCAAAAGTCGCGCTGACCTGCCGGAACAGCCGGTTCAACCTGGCCACCATGCCGGAGGGGGATTATCCGGAACTGCCGGCCCTGCCCGATGTCAGCGGAGTGGTGGACGGAGAAGCTTTCGCCCAAGCCGTCAGCCAGGTGATTATTGCGGCGAGCCGTGACGACACGCTGCCCATCCTGACCGGTGTCCGGATGGAAATCGAAGGCGATCTGATCACCTTGCTGTCCACCGACCGCTACCGGCTGGCACTGCGGGAACTTCACTGGCGCCCGAGCACTCCGGGCATTTCCACCAGCGCCCTGGTGAAAGCCAAGACGCTGAGCGAGGTGGCCAAGACCCTGGGTGGATCCGGCGATCTCAACATTGCCCTGTCCGACAACAGCGAACTGATCGGGTTCGAAAGCGGCGGCCGCCGCACCACGTCGTTGCTGGTGGACGGTGACTATCCGAAGATCCGTTCATTGTTCCCGGACAACACGCCGATCCACGCGACCGTTGAGACGACCACCCTGATCGAAGCCGTCCGCCGCGTTTCGCTGGTGGCCGAGCGCAACACCCCGGTCCGCTTGGCCTTCACGGACGGCCTCTTGACGTTGGACGCCGGAACCGGCGAAGACGCCCAGGCTTCCGAGGCGATTGAAGCCGCGCTGTCGGGCGATGAGATCACTGTCGCCTTCAACCCGCACTACCTTTCCGAAGGCTTGAGCGCGTTCGACAGCAAATATGTCCGGTTTTCCTTCACCACGCCGCCTAAGCCTGCGGTCATATCCGCCCAAGACGATCTCGAGGGCGAGGACAAGGAAGACTACCGGTACCTGCTGATGCCAGTGAGGTTGCCCAACCAGTAGCCGCCCCAGCCGCCCATCGACGAGAGGAAAGAGTGAGTACCATGCACATCGGACTGATCGGCTTGGGCCGGATGGGTTTCAACATGCGGCAGCGGCTTCGGGACGGCGGCATCAAGGTGACCGGGTATGACCGCAACCCCGAGGTCAGCGACACCGCATCCGTTGACGAACTGCTCCAGGCGCTGCCGGTCCCGCGCACCGTGTGGGTGATGGTACCTTCTGGTTCGGTTACCGACTCAGTCATTATCGAACTGGCGGACAAGCTCTCCGCCGGGGACCTGGTCATAGACGGCGGGAACTCCAAGTTCACCGCGGACCGGGACCATGAAGCGCTTCTGGCCGACCGGCAGATCGGCTTCCTCGATGTCGGTGTATCGGGCGGTGTGTGGGGTCTGGCGAACGGCTACGGCTTGATGGCCGGCGGACGTGCCGAGCTGGTCGAGGCAGCGATGCCGCTCTTCGACGCCTTGCGGCCGGAAGGTCCACGGGAGGAAAGCTTCGTCCACGTGGGCGACGTCGGTGCCGGCCACTACGCCAAAATGGTGCACAACGGGATCGAATACGGACTGATGCAGGCGTACGCCGAGGGCTACGAACTGTTGGAAGCCAAGGACATCATCAAGGACGTCCCGGGCACCTTCCGAGCCTGGCAAAAAGGGACGGTGGTCCGGTCCTGGCTGCTGGACCTGATGGTGAAGGCCCTCGAAGAGGACCCCGGCTTGAGCCAGATCAGCGGTTACGTCGAGGACTCCGGCGAAGGACGGTGGACGGTCGAAGAAGCCATTGCGCACGCCGTTCCCGCCCCGGCCATCACCGCCGCGTTGTTTGCCCGGTTCGCATCACGCGAAGAAGATGCCCCCGCCATGAAAATGGTGGCTGCCCTGCGCAATCAGTTTGGCGGGCATGCCGTCCGAAAGCCCGGCCAGCCCCAGCCCAACCACGGCCCCGAGCCGAAGTAGCAGTACCGCATTGTTTGTTGAATTCCTTTCGCTGACTGATTTCCGCACCTACCCGCAGCTGGACATCGCCCTGAAACCGGGCGTCACCGTGTTTGTCGGGTCCAACGGGGTCGGCAAGACCAATATCGTCGAGGCCATCGGCTATCTGGCCTCCCTCTCCTCGCACCGGGTCAGCAATGACGCACCGCTGATCCGATTCGACAGCCCGCGATCCTTGGTGCGCGCCAGGGTAGACCGCGGCGGACGCAGCACCGCGCTGGAACTTGAAATCACCGCCGGCAAGGCCAACAGGGCGCGCATCAACCGGGGCGCTCCGGTGCGGGCCCGCGACATTTTGGGCCACCTGCGCACGGTGCTCTTTGCTCCCGAGGACCTGGCACTCGTCAAAGGCGACCCGTCCAACCGCCGACGCTTCCTGGACGAGCTCCTGGCCAGCCTGGTTCCGCATCACGCGGCCACCCGCAGCGACTTCGAACGCGTCCTCAAACAGCGCAATGCGCTGCTCAAGTCCGCCCGCGCCAGCGGACGGTTCACCGCCGCCCATGAAGCGACACTGGAGGTGTGGGACCAGCACATGGCGGAGGCCGGAGCCGCGCTGCTGAAGGCGAGGCTGGACCTTGTGGACCTCCTGCAGCCGCACCTGGACGCGGCCTATGCGGCGCTGACGGATGGCTCCAAGCGGGCTGCCGCCGTGTACCGGTCCACCATCCACAGCCAATTATCGGATGACGGCGAGGTGGAGAACGACGGCGGCGCCGGCCTTCCGCCGTTGGCGACCCTGAGCACTGCGGAACTGGCAGAGCTCTACCTTGCCGCCTTCAAACAGCAACGCAAGCGCGAAGTGGAGCGCGGCATCTCGCTGGTGGGTCCCCATCGCGATGAGCTCGAACTAATGCTGGGACAGGCGCCGGCCAGAGGCTATGCCTCCCACGGCGAAACCTGGTCCTTGGCGCTGGCCCTGCGGCTGGCGTCCTACTACGTGTTCTGCGAAGACGATCCTGCCCCCGGCGCGGCCCCGGTCCTGATTCTGGACGACGTCTTTGCCGAACTGGACAGCCAGCGCCGGTCTAAGCTCGCCGGCATCGTTGCCGGCGCCGAGCAAGTGATCGTGACCGCCGCCGTGGCCGAAGACATCCCCGAAGCGCTGAGCGGCGAACAGTTCAAGGTGGTTCCGGGAGGCGTGGCCAGTGGCCAGGAAACCGTCTGAGCGACGGCTGAACCCGCAGGAACAGGCAGGCCAGCCGGTCCAATCCGGCCTGCCGGAGATTGCCGGGCGTCCACAGCCGGCCGGGACGCCGGCAGTGGAGCCCGCCGACGGAGCAGATGCAGAGGAAGACCTGGACGCGGCGAAAGCGGTCCTTAACAGAGTGCGCCTGGCTGCAGCGGCGCGCGGCGACGTGCGCACCCGGGCCAGCAGCCGCCGTCGTCAATCCCGAGGTAACCGGCCCGCTGCTGCGACCCAGGACTTCGGCCGCGATCCGCAGGGCTTGGGCAGGGTGTTCGACCGGTTCATCGCAGAACGCGGCTGGAACTCCCCCGTGGCGGTTGGGTCAGTGATTTCGCGGTGGGATGAATTGGTTGGCCCGGACATTGCGGCCCACTGCCGGCCCGAAAGCTTCGAGGACACGACGGTGCAAGTGCGCTGCGATTCCACCGCCTGGGCCACGCAGTTGAGACTGCTAAACAGTGACTTACTGAAGCGCTTCGCCGACAAGTTGGGCCCCGGCGTCGTGACCAAAATTCAGGTACTGGCGCCCGCCGCGCCCAACTGGCGCAAGGGTAAACGCACCGTCAGCGGCCGCGGACCGCGGGATACCTACGGCTGATTCGAACCGACGAAGCGTGCTTTCCGGAACCATCCGGGACGCGCTTGCGTAAACGGCATGCAGAGCGCTGCGGGGGCCTACGGACATACACCGTCCCATACGGCACCCGGTGGCGGCGTTAAAAGCCGGTTTCCGTGCCGCTTAGAGCCATGTTCGTGCAGGATTCACCGTCCCGACACGGTAGAATTGACTGGGCGGCGCCCGTCCTCACGCTGGAGGGGCGCCGACACACGAGTCCATCCGGACGGAACACAAGGAGTCAACGGCAACTGTGGCAGAGGACAACGAGCTGGAAAACACCGGCGCAGAACCCGCAATGGCAGAGGGCAACGACGGCACGCATTACGACGCCAGCGACATCACCGTCCTCGAAGGTCTGGAAGCCGTCCGCAAGCGGCCAGGCATGTACATCGGTTCCACCGGTCCGCGTGGTCTGCACCACCTGGTCTATGAAGTCGTAGACAACTCCGTTGATGAAGCACTTGCGGGCTACTGCGACACCATCGAAGTCACGCTGCTGGCCGACGGCGGTGTCCGGGTGGTGGACAACGGCCGCGGCATCCCCGTGGACATGCATCCGACCGAAGGCAAGCCGACGGTCCAGGTGGTCATGACCATCCTGCACGCCGGCGGCAAATTCGGCGGCGGCGGGTACGCGGTCTCCGGCGGCCTGCACGGCGTCGGCATCTCCGTGGTGAACGCCTTGTCCGCACGGGTGGAAACTGAGATCCGCCGCCAGGGCTACGTCTGGCAGCAGTCGTTCGCCAACGGCGGCATGCCGGTGGGCGATCTGCGCCGCGGTGAGGAAACCACCGAGACCGGCACGTCGCAGACCTTCTGGGCCGATCCGGAAATTTTTGAATCCACCGAGTACGACTTCGAGACGCTGCGCGCCCGGTTCCAGCAGATGGCCTTCCTGAACAAGGGCCTGAAGATCATCCTGACCGATGAACGCCACCCGGAAACCCACGCCCCGTCCAGCGAAGACGTGGACCTGGACTCCGCCGGTTCCGAGGTCGAGACCACGCAGGAACACCGCCAAGTCGTCTACAAGTACGACAACGGGTTGCTGGACTACGTCACCCACCTGAACTCCTCCAAAAAGGTGGAAGTCATCCACCCCGAAGTCATTGCCTTCGAAACCGAGGACACGGAGCGGAAGCTCTCGGTGGAAATCGCGATGCAGTGGACCACCTCCTACTCGGAAAGCGTCCACACCTACGCCAACACCATCAACACGCATGAAGGCGGCACCCACGAAGAAGGTTTCCGCGCCGCGATGACGTCCTTGATCAACCGCTACGCGCGGGAAAAGAACCTGATCAAGGAGAAGGACGACAACCTCACCGGGGACGACATCCGCGAGGGCCTGACCGCCGTCGTCTCGATGAAGCTGGGCGAGCCCCAGTTCGAGGGCCAGACCAAGACCAAACTGGGCAACTCCGAGGCCAAGGGCTTTGTGCAGCGCGTTGTCACGGACGGGCTCGGCGACTGGCTGGAGCGCAACCCGGGTCCCGCCCGCGACGTGATCCGCAAGTCGATCCAGGCATCGCAGGCCCGGCTGGCCGCGCGGAAGGCCCGCGAGTCCACCAGGCGCAAGGGTCTGCTGGAATCCGGCGGCATGCCGGGCAAGCTCAAGGACTGCTCGTCCCGTGACCCATCCAAGTCGGAAATTTACATCGTGGAGGGCGACTCGGCCGGCGGCTCGGCCGTCCGCGGCCGGAACCCGGAAACCCAGGCCATCCTGCCCTTGCGCGGCAAGATCCTGAACGTGGAGCGGGCCAGACTGGACCGGGCCCTGAGCAACGCCGAAGTCCAGTCCATGATTACCGCGTTCGGCGCCGGCATCGGTGAGGACTTCGACGTCGAGAAGGCCCGCTACCACAAGATCATCCTAATGGCGGATGCCGACGTGGACGGCCAGCACATCACCACGCTGCTGCTGACCCTGCTGTTCCGGTACATGCGTCCGCTGATCGAACACGGCTACGTGTACCTGGCGCAGCCGCCGCTGTACCGGATCAAGTGGTCGAACCACGCGCACGACTATGTGTTCAGCGACCGCGAACGGGACGAAACCGTACGCCGCGGCCTGGCGAACAACCAGCGGCTGCCCAAGGAAAACGGCATCCAGCGGTACAAGGGCCTGGGCGAGATGGACTACACGGAACTGTGGGACACCACCATGGACCCGGACCACCGCACGCTGCTGCAGGTGACCATGGAGGACGCCGCCGCAGCGGACCAGATCTTCTCGGTGCTGATGGGCGAAGACGTCGAATCCCGGCGCTCCTTCATCCAGCAGAATGCCAAGGACGTCCGCTTCCTCGATATCTAGCGTGTCCCCTGGGGTCCGCCGCTGGCGGGCCCTAGCAGCGGACCGCGACCAGGCTTTGACGTAAAGGAACTTAAACGATGAGCGACGAAGAGACGCCGGACCTTCCGGAAGGCATCGGCGAAGAGCCGATCGAGGGCGAAATCCTGACCGACCGGGTAGAGCAGGTCGACCTGCAGACCGAAATGCAGCGGTCCTACCTGGACTATGCCATGGCGGTTATCGTGGGCCGCGCCCTGCCGGACGTCCGGGACGGCCTCAAGCCGGTGCACCGGCGCGTGCTTTACGCGATGTTCGACGGCGGCTACCGGCCGGAGCGCTCCTTCAACAAGTGCGCGCGTGTGGTGGGCGAGGTCATGGGCCAGTACCACCCGCACGGCGACATGGCCATCTACGATGCCCTGGTCCGCCTGATCCAGGACTGGACCATGCGGTACCCGCTGGCGCTGGGACAGGGCAACTTCGGTTCGCCCGGCAACGACGGCGCTGCCGCCCCGCGGTATACCGAAACCAAGATGGCCCCGCTGGCGCTGGAAATGGTCCGCGACATCGACGAAGACACCGTCGATTTCCAGGACAACTATGACGGCAAGAACCAGGAACCCACCGTCCTGCCGGCCCGCTTCCCGAACCTGCTGGTCAATGGCTCCTCGGGCATCGCCGTCGGCATGGCCACCAACATTCCGCCGCACAACCTGCGCGAAGTGGCCGCCGGCGTCCAGTGGTATCTGGAAAACCCGACCGCCAGCCGCGAAGAGCTCCTCGAGGCCCTGATCCAGCGGATCAAGGGACCTGACTTCCCCACCGGGGCGCAGATCCTGGGGCACAAGGGCATCGAAGACGCCTACCGCACCGGCCGTGGTTCGATCACCATGCGGGCCGTGGTCAATGTGGAGGAGATCCAGGGCCGCACCTGCCTGGTGGTCACCGAACTTCCCTACCAGGCCAACCCGGACAACCTGGCGATGAAGATCGCCGAACTGGCCAAGGACGGCAAGGTCGCCGGCATCGCAGACCTGCGTGACGAGACGTCAGGCCGTACCGGCCAGCGCCTGGTCATCGTGCTCAAGCGCGACGCCGTGGCCAAGGTGGTGCTGAACAACCTCTACAAGCACACCTCGCTGCAGGAAAACTTCGCGGCCAACATGCTGGCGATCGTCGACGGCGTGCCGCGCACGCTGACCCTGGATGCCTTCATCCGGCACTGGGTCACGCACCAGTTGGAAGTCATTGTCCGCCGCACCCGCTTCCGGCTGAACAAGGCCGAGCAAGAAGCGCACATCCTGCGCGGCCTGCTTAAGGCTCTTGATGCCCTGGACGAAGTCATTGCGCTGATCCGTGCCTCCTCCACCACCGAAGAAGCCCGCGAGGGCCTGATGCGGCTGCTCGATATTGACGAAGACCAGGCACGGGCCATCCTGGACATGCAGCTGCGCCGCCTGGCCGCGCTGGAACGGCAAAAGATCCAGGACCGCCACGCGGAACTGGAACGCATGATCGAAGAGTTCAACCGCATCCTGGCCTCCGAAGAACTCCAGCGCAGCATTGTCAGCGAGGAACTGGCCGAGATTACCGAGAAGTTCGGTGACGACCGGCGGACCCAGATCATGATGGGCTACGGCGGGGACATGAGCGTGGAGGACCTCATTCCCGAAGAGGAAATGGTGGTCACCATTACCCGCGGCGGCTACGTCAAGCGCACCCGCAGCGACAACTACCGGTCGCAGCAGCGCGGCGGCAAGGGCGTGCGCGGCGCCCAGCTGAGGGGGGACGACGTCGTCGAGCACTTCTTTGTCACGACGACGCACCACTGGCTGCTGTTCTTCACCAACCTGGGCCGGGTGTACCGGGCCAAAACCTACGAGCTGGCCGAAGCCGGACGCGACGCCAAGGGGCAGCACGTAGCGAACCTGCTTGCGTTCCAGCCGGATGAGCACATTGCCCAGGTGATGGACCTGAAGGATTACCAGCAGGCTCCCTACCTGGTGCTGGCCACCAAACGCGGGCTGATCAAGAAGACCCGGCTGGAAGACTATGACACCAACCGTTCAGCCGGTGTCATCGCGATCAACCTGCGCGAAGGCGACGAACTCGTGTCGGCACGGTTGGTCTCCGAAACCGACGACATGATGCTGGTATCCCGCCGGGGCCAGTCGCTGCGCTTCACCGCCACGGACGAAGCCCTGCGGCCGATGGGCCGGGCCACCTCGGGCGTGACCGGCATGAAGTTCCGCGAGGACGACGAGCTGCTGGTGGCCGGCGTGGTGCGCGACGACTCCTACGTCTTCATCGTCACCGAAGGCGGCTACGCCAAGCGGACTTTGGCCGACGAGTACCGTGTCCAGGGCCGCGGCGGCCTGGGTATCAAGGTGGGCAAGTACCAAGAAGAACGCGGCCACTTGGTCGGCGCACTGATTGTCCAGGAAGAGGATGAGGTGCTGGTGGTGATGGAAAGCGGCAAGGTGGTCCGCTCGTCCGTCGCCGGCGTTCCCGCACGCGGCCGCGACACCATGGGCGTCATTTTCGCCAAGCCGGACAAGAAGGACCGCATCATTGCCGTGGCACGGAATTCCGAGCGGGGTCTGGGCGGCGACGAGGAAGATACCGAGAATCCGGATGCTCCGGAAGCTCCGGAAAACGGCACCGCAATCGACGCCGAAAACGGCACCGTAATCGACGCCGGGATCGACGCGGAAACCGATGCCGAAACCGACGCCGAAACTGCGCCGCAGGCCAACGATGAAGTACCGTTGGACGCAGACATGACGCAGTCCGCAGCCGAAACGCCGGCGCCGGAAAACGGAGGTAACGAGTGAGTACACCTAAAACGCCGCGGCCGGGCACCCGCCCGCAGCCGGCCAACGCGCCTCGGGCTGGTACCACTCGCGGCGGCACGCCCGCCCGCCCCGCC